>DASRJE010000102.1:0-183077 GCA_035649635.1 Vicinamibacterales bacterium
AAACCGGACTTCCGCCTTTGTCGGGTGCACGTTCACGTCCACGGCGTCAGGAGGCATCTCGATGAACAGATGGACCTCGGGGCTTCGCTCCTTGATCGATGCCACGCTGTACGCGTCAATGATCGCGTGAGCGATGGTGCGATCGCGCACAATGCGCCGGTTGATAAAGACGTTCTGTGGCCCACGCGTCGGCCCCTGTTCTGCAAGCGCGGCGATATAACCCACGAGCGTGACGCCCCCGCCATCGCGACGCACATCAACGAGGTCGCTCCGATCTCCATACAGCTGGTACAAGCGATCTCGAAGCGTCGCGACAGGTGGCACCTGCAGGACTTTTCGGCCCGCGCTCGTCAGCGTGAAGCCGACTTCGGGATAGCACAACGCCAGTTGCGTGACGATGCGGGAGACCTGCGCAGACTCGGCGCCGTCCGACTTCAGAAATTTGCGCCGAGCCGGCAGGTTGTAGAAGACATCGGCGACCTCGATCGAGGTGCCTTCCGGCATGCCCACTTCCATGACGGACGCGATCGTCCCGCCGTTGACGCGAACGTCCGTTCCTGATTGAGCTCCCCGTGCGCGCGACCGCAAGACGAAATGCGATACCGACGCGATGCTCGGCAGCGCTTCGCCACGAAATCCAAGCGTCGCGATACGCGCCAGGTCGTCGGATCGGTGAATCTTGCTCGTCGCATGGCGCTCGATGGCTAGGCGCGCGTCCTCCGGCTCCATCCCTTCGCCATCGTCCTCGACACGAATCAGCTTCTTACCGCCGTACTCGACCGTGATGACGATGCGGCGTGCGCCGGCGTCGAGCGAGTTCTCGACCAACTCCTTGATGACGGATGCGGGCCGCTCGACGACTTCGCCGGCGGCGATCTGGTTTGCGAGATCGTCTGGTAGACGGTGAATCTTTCCCATCGGCTATGCCGCCACGAAGAACACGACGTAATTTGCCACGAAGAACACGAAGGTCACGATGGTATGGCCTCCGCTTCGCGTCAACGTGACTTCGTGTACTTCGTGTCCTTCGTGGCGCATCTTTTCGTGTCCTTCGTGGCGAAGAGTTTCGTGTCCTTCGTGGCAATCAGATCCACTTGTTCAGACGAAAGACCACCAGCATGGTCAAGCTGATGGCGAACATGATCCCGCTGATCCACCAGAATTGCGCCCCGGCCCCGCCCGGCATATGGGGAAGGTCGATGTTCATCCCCCACATGCCGGTGAGGACGGTGAGCGGCAGGAAGATTGTCGACATCACCGTCAGCACCTTCATGACCTGATTCAGCCGATTCGAGACGCTCGCCAGGTTCACCTCGAGGATGCTCGTCATCCGATCCTGGAACAGGATCACTTCCTCGGTCAGGCGCACGACGTGATCGTAGACGTCGCGAAAGCGAAAGGCCATCTCGTCGGAGATCATCGGAAACTCGCGGCGCGCCAGCCGGCCGATTGCATCGCGCTGCGGGATGAGCACCCGTCGCATGTGCGCCAGCTCACGCTTGATCTTCATGACCTGCGCCACCAGCTGAGAGCGGCCGGCAAGCGCCCGTTCCTCGAGCGTCTCGATGCGCTCTTCGACCGCCTCGGCGATGGGGCGATAATTGTCGACCATCGAGTCTACGATCCGGTGCGTCAGCGCTACCGGGCCTTCGTTGAGCAGGTGCTCGTACTGGCCGCAGGCCTGCCGGAGGCGCTCGATGCTGCGCGACGTTCCGTCGTGCACAGTCACGAGGAAATTGCGTCCGAGGAAGAAGTCGACGTCACGCGTCGAGAACCCGCGCTCCGAGTTGGCCTGGCTGTCGATTCCGTGGAGAACCAGATAGAGGTAGTTGGGATACGGCTCGACTTTCGGAAACTGCAGCGCGCTCCGCGCGTCCTCTACCGAGAGAGGGTGGAAGTGGAACACGTCATTCAGCAGCAGGTACTCATCGTCGGTGGGGGCAGCCAGATCCACCCAGAGCTTCGTTGTCGAGGACGGGTCGAGCCAGGCGGGCTCGACTCGATCCGCCTGTCTCGTCGTACCCCCCTCGTGAAGATAGACGGATATCAATTCCCCGCTTTCATCGAGAGCGCGGCTTGCGCCGCCGCGAGCCGCGCGACCGGGACGCGATACGGCGAGCAGCTCACGTAGTTGAGCCCCACTTTCTCGAAGAAGTGGATCGACGACGGATCACCGCCGTGCTCGCCGCAGATGCCCAGCTTGATATCCGGCCGGGTCTTGCGGCCCTTCGTTACCGCGATGTCGACCAACTGGCCAACCCCGGTCTGGTCGATGGTGGCGAACGGGTTCTTCTTCATGATCTCGAGCTCGGTGTAGGCCGGCAAAAACGAGCCAGAGTCGTCGCGGGACATGCCGAGGCCGGTCTGCGTGAGGTCGTTGGTCCCGAAGCTGAAGAAATCCGCCGACTGCGCGATCTCGTCGGCCGTCAGAGCCCCGCGCGGGATCTCGATCATCGTTCCGACGAGGTACTTGAGCTTGACCTTCTGCTCCGCCTCTACTTCTCGCGCCGCCTGATGGACGACGTCGATTTGCAGATCGAGTTCCTTCTTGAATGCCACGAGGGGAATCATGATCTCGGGCTGTACCTTGATACCCTCCTTCTGGACGATGGCCGCCGCCTCGAACACGGCGCGCGCCTGCATCGCCGAGATCTCCGGATAGCCGATCCCCAGCCGGCAGCCACGGAACCCGAGCATCGGGTTGAACTCGTGGAGCTGCTCCACCCGCGAGTGGATTCTCTCAACCGGCACACCAAGCTTCTTCGCCAGATCCGTCTGCTGCTGCGGGGTGTGCGGGAGGAACTCGTGCAACGGTGGATCCAGGAAACGAATAGTCGCGGGGTAGCCTTTCAACGCGCGAAAGATGCCGGCGAAGTCCTCACGCTGGTACGGCAGGAGCTTGGCGAGCGCTGCCTTCCGTTCTTCGAGTGATTCGGCGAGGATCATCTCGCGCATCGCATCGATGCGATCGCCCTCGAAGAACATGTGCTCGGTCCGGCAGAGTCCGATGCCGACGGCACCGAACGCGATTGCGTTCTCGGTTTGTTCGGGTGTGTCGGCGTTGGTCCGGACATCCATGCGCGAAGCTTCGTCACACCACTTCATGAGCTGCTGGAAGCTCTTGAACTTTTCGGTCCTCTTGGCTGTCTCGTCTCCGTTGATGAGGCCGGCGACGATCTCCGATGGCGCCGTCTTGACCTTGCCGGCGTACACCTTGCCGGCCGTCCCGTCGATCGACATCCAGTCGCCCTCTTTGTACGTCTGACCGTCGACGCTCACGCTGCGCCCCTGATAATCGACCTCGACGGCGGCGGCGCCGCAGACGCAGACCTTCCCCATCTGCCTCGCCACCAGCGCGGCGTGCGACGACACGCCACCACGCGCGGTGAGAATGCCTTCGGCCGCGATCATGCCGCGGAGATCTTCCGGAGATGTCTCGACTCGCACGAGGAGCACCTGCTCCCCTTTTTCAGCCGCAGTCACGGCGCGCTCGGCGTTCAGATAGATCTTCCCGGACGCCGCGCCCGGCCCGGCGGGCAGACCGGTCGCAATCGCCTTTGCCTTTGCAACCTCGCTTGCGTCGAACACAGGAGCGAGCAGCTGCTCGAGTTGATCGGCAGGGTTGCGCATAATCGCCGTCTTCCAGTCGATCAGCTTCTCCTTCTGCATGTCCATCGAGAACTTGAGCGCGGCCATGGCGGTGCGCTTGCCGTTGCGCGTCTGCAGCATGTAGACGACGCCGTCCTCGATGGTGAATTCGAAGTCCTGCACGTCCTTGAAGTGCTTCTCGAGCGTCTGTCGGATTCGCTCGAGCTCCTGATACGCCTTCGGCAGGTGCTTTTTCAGATCGGCAACCGGTTCCGGCGTGCGGACTCCGGCGACCACGTCTTCACCTTGCGCGTTGATCAGGAACTCACCGTAGAACTCCTTCGCGCCGTTGGCGGGATTGCGCGTGAAGGCCACGCCTGACCCGGAGCTATCGCCGGTGTTGCCGTAGACCATCGCCTGCACGTTCACCGCTGTGCCCCACTCGCTCGGGATGTTGTACTTGCGGCGATACACGATGGCGCGATCGTTCATCCACGACCCGAATACTGCCCCGACGGCGCCCATCAACTGTTCCCAGGGCGAGGTCGGAAACGCCTTCCCGGCACGCTCCTTGACGAGCGCCTTGAAGCGCGCGACGAGCTCCTTCAGATCGTCGACCGTCAACTTCGTGTCTTCGATGTCCTGGTGATAGCGCTCGTGCTTGAGGCCTTCGATGACGGTCTCGAACGGCTCGTGATCTTCGCTAGGTCGCTTTTGTACCCCGAGGACGACATCGCCATACATCTGCACGAAGCGGCGATAGCAGTCCCACGCGAAGCGAGGATTGTTGGTCTTCTTCGCCAGCGCCTCCACCGTCTGATCGTTGAGCCCGAGGTTGAGGATCGTGTCCATCATGCCGGGCATCGAGTCCCGGGCGCCCGAGCGCACCGACACCAGCAGCGGGTTCTTCAGATCGCCGAACTTCTTCTTCGTCTGCTTCTCGATGGCGGCGATACCAGCCTTCATCTGAGCTTGCAGCGCCGAGGGATAGGTGCGCTTGTGCGCGTAGTAATACGTGCACACCTCGGTCGTGATGGTGAAGCCGGGAGGCACCGGCAGCCCGATACGGCACATCTCGGCGAGGTTAGCGCCCTTGCCGCCGAGCAACGGCTTCATCGTGCCATTGCCGTCGGTCTTCGTTCCGAACAGGTAAACGTGCTTGCCGGCCGGCTTCGTGCCCGTCGCTTTTGCAGGCGTCCCTTTTGCCGTGGTCTTCTTCGTCGTCGGAATCTTCGCTGCTTTCACTGTCTTCTTCTTCGCCATTTCGAATTCGGTCTCCACACGCGGGGCCTGAAGGCCCCGCTCTACGAACCCAGCGCGCTTTCCTTGTCCGCCGTAGCTTCAGCGGAGGCGGAAGCCTGCGCGAACCTACTCGGTCACGATCTCGGAAATATCCGCAATGTCCAGAATCAACCCGCGCAGTGTCGCGATCAGCCCCAGCCTGGCCGCACGCAGTCGTTCATCTTCGGCCATCACCAGCACATCGTCGAAGAACTTCGCGACCGGCGGTTGCAACGCCGCGATTCCGGTGAAGGCATCGCGATAGTCGCCGCGCGAGGCTGCGGCGCGGATATCGTTGGCGCCAGTCTGAAGCGCGGAGACGAGCGTCCGCTCCGCCGGCTCGGTGAGTAGCGCGGTGTCCAGTGCTGTCGGTGCCGGGACGCCTTTCGAGATGTTCTTCACTCGCTTCAAAAGCGTAGCAACACCGAGCAACGATTCTGATCCCGACATCTGCGCCAGCGCCTCGAGCTTGCGGAGCGCCTCGCGCGGGCTGACAACCGCCGGCCCGCCATGCGTGACGGCGCGCACACTGCGGATGTCGAACCCTCGCTGTTCGAGGAGGTACGACAAACGGTCGCCCATGAAAGACAGCAGCGCTGCTTCCGAGTCGCCGAAGCCGCCGAACGGCAACGCCGCCTGTTCCAGCAAACGTCCAAGCGGCAGACGGTTTTCGATTCCCGCAAGATCAGGCAAGTCCACCAGGATCTTCACGGCTCCCTGTGTCTGACGCCGAAGGCCCAGGGGATCGCGGGAGCCGGTTGGCCGTTCACCCGCCCAGAACATCCCCACGACCGAGTCGAGCTTGTCGGCGAGAGACAGGGCGGCCCATATCACGGCCGCGGCCCCCAGTTGCGGCCGCGAGGGCGGCGCATCGGCTTCAACACCGGCCGGAAGATAGTGGTAATAGATTGCCTTCCAGACTTCCTCGGGCAGACCCTCTTCGCGCGCGTAGATCCCGCCCATCGTTCCCTGGAGCTCCGTGAGCTCCCGCACCATGTCGGTCGCCAAATCCGCCTTACAGAGTCGAGCGGCTCGTTCCCCCTGGGCGACAGCATCGGGACGGCCGAACGCCTCCTCCGCGATCCACCCGGTGAGTGCCCTGATTCGATCCACCTTCTCACGATAGCTGCCCAGCTTCTTGTGAAACAGGATCGTTGAGAGGCGATCGATTCGCGACTCCAGGGTGGCTTTGCGATCTTCATCCCAGAAAAACCGCGCGTCTCGAAGCCGGGCCGTCAGGACGCGCTCGGAATTGCGGGCGATGATTTCCGGACGCTCGGCCTGCATGTTGGTTACGGCGAGAAACGCGGGCTTCAGTCGTCCTTCCTCGTCCACTACCGGGAAGTAATGCTGGTGATGAATCATCGTCGTCGTCAGCACTTCTTCGGGCAGCTTGAGGAACTCGACAGGGATGTGTCCTGCGACGACCGATGGGTACTCGACGAGGTCGGGGACTTCCTGCAGCAGCGACGATTGCGATGCCACCAGGCCACTGACACGCGCGCCAAGCTTGCGCGCGTGCGTCTCGAGCTCGCGACGGATCCGCTGCTCGCGCTCGGCGCGATCGAGGATGACGAAGTTCTCGAGGAGCCGGGCCTGGTAATCGTCGAACGTCTTGACCTTGATCGCGCGTCCGGCACGGCCACTCGTCGTCAGAAAACGGTGGCCGTATGTATTGGGCCCCGAACGGATGTCCTGGACCGTCGGCCCCTGGGCGAGCTCGGTCCGCCGAATCACGAACGGCACGACACGGCCGCCATACAGGAGCACGAGCCATCGGATCGGACGCGCGAACGGCAGATCGCCCTTTCCGTCCTCCAGATACGCATCCCAACGCATCTGCTTCGGAAACGTCATGTCGCGGAGCAGACCCGTCATGAGATCCGCGAGGACATCGACCGTCGCCTTGCCACGCTGGCGTACGCGGTAGGCCAGATACGTGCCTTTTGGCGTCTCTTGTCGTTCGAGCGCGTCCACTTCCACGCCGTACTTCTTCGCAAACCCGATTGCGGCTGGTGTGGGTTGCCCGTCCGGCTTGAACGCCGCAGACACAGGAGGACCGGTCACCAGCTCCTCGAAGTCCGTCTGCCGTTCCGAAAGCTTCGCCACTCGCGCGGTCAGGCGCCTCGGCGTGCTGTAGGTTTCCGCAGCTCCTCCACCGGTCAACCTGAATTCCTTGAGGCGCGCATCGAGGTGACGCCCGAGCTGCGCCGTCAGACCGGGCAACCAGCTCGCGGGAATCTCCTCGCAGCCGATCTCGATGAGAAGCTCGCGATCGAGTCCCGTCACAGACCCTCCGACGCTTTCATCTCTTCAGGCCCGGCGTATGCCTTGGCGATACGAATCGCAAGCTGACGGACGCGAAGGATGTACGCGGTTCGTTCCGTCACGCCAATGCTTCCGCTCGAGTCCAGGATGTTGAACAGGTGCGAGCACTTCAAGCAGTGCTCCAGTGACGGCCACACCAGACCGGAGGCGAGCAGCTTCTCGGCAAACGCGAAGTTCCTGTCGAAGAGATCCCGATGGACGGCGGCAAACTCCTCGAGCGGCATATCCACCTGGCCAAAGGCGTACTTCGACTGCTCGATTTCCTCCTGGAGGCGAACCTCCGAGTACTTGACGCCACCGCCCCACTCCAGATCGAAGACGTTGTCGACCCGCTGAAGAAACATCGCGATGCGTTCGAGCCCGTAAGTGATCTCACAGGAGATCGGGGCGAGGTCCATTCCGCCGACCTGCTGGAAGTAGGTGAATTGCGTGATTTCAAGCCCGTCGAGCAGCACTTGCCACCCTATCCCCCATGCGCCCAGCGTTGGCGATTCCCAGTTGTCCTCTTCGAAGCGGATGTCGTGTTGCCGCGGGTTGATGCCGCACGCCTCCAGGCTATCGAGGTACAACTGCTGCACTTCGTCGGGTGATGGCTTCAGAATCACCTGATATTGATGATGCTTGAACAGGCGATTCGGATTCTGTCCAAACCGTCCATCATCAGGACGACGTGATGGCTGGACGTAGGCCACGCTCCACGGCTTTGGCCCAAGCACACGGAAGAGCGTCTCGGGATGCGAGGTCCCCGCACCGACTTCGAGATCGAGCGGTTGCTGCAACAGGCATCCGTGAGACGCCCAGAACGCAGACAGCTTGAGTATGAGATCTTGAAGCGTCACGCTCAACCCGTTCAGGCGTGACGACGAAGGTCGCGAAGCACGCGGTCCGACTTCAACGTTTTCTCCAGATGCATCGAGATCAGCGTCCGATGCACGTTCTCCAGCTCTCTCAACGCCCGGGCCTCCACACGCACCGAACCCACCTGCTGAGGCGGCACGGTTCGCGATTCGGCCAGAAATGCCACCGCTCCAGCCGACAGACCAGCCTGCGATTCGGGATACACGCCCTGCAGTCTCAGGAGCCAGTACTCAAAATAGCGGGCCAGCGGTTCAACTGGTGCTCCGGTTGAGAGCGCATCCAGCATCGACGCCCCCAGCCTGTAGAGCCGGTCGTCGGCATCAGACTCCTGCGCCCACTCATCCAGCAGCTCGGCAAAATAGCCGATATACCCGAGCGCGTCCGGATTCCCCAGCGTCAGAGGCGACCGATACGTTTCTGCGTAATTCAGGCCCACCAGCTCCCGCCGCTCTTTCTCGAAGTACGCAACCCTGACCTCGGTCATGGGCTCGAGCGCCCCCGTAAACGACGAACGCGGCCGGCGGGCGCCCTTCGCCACACCGCGTTTCTTGCCCCGGTCCCGTGTCAGGAAGACGACAATCTTGTCGGCTTCACCGAGCTTGTAAGTGCGGAGAACCAGCGCCTCGGCGGTGTAGAGCGGCACGAACAGGCCCTATTTTATGCTGTCTCACACCAGATAACGCGCGAAGACCGTCGCCAGCCCCAGAAACGAGAAGAAGCCGAACATATCGGTCATCGTCGTGATGAACACCGACGAGGCCAGCGCGGGGTCGACATTCGCGGCGCGCAGCCCGAGCGGCACCAATGTTCCGGCAGCGGCCGCGACAAACATGTTGATGACCATCGCCATTCCGAGCACGAGCCCGAGCGTCGGGCTGCCGCGCACGATCCAGACCACTGCTGCTGCCGTTGCGCCGAGGACGACGCCGTTTCCGAGGCCAACGAGCACCTCTTTCAGCAGCGCCTTCCGCGAATTGCTCCACGACAGCTCGCCCAGAGCAATGCCGCGAACGATCACGGTTAATGTCTGTGTGCCGGCGTTGCCCCCCATGCCCGCGACGATGGGCATGAAAACGGCCAGCACAGGAAACAGATCGATGGTGCCTTCGAACAGCCCCACCACGGCCGCCGCAAAAAACGCCGTGAGCAGATTGATCGCGAGCCATGGCAGACGCTTGCGCAGCGACTCGGTCGCCGGCGTGAAGGCTCGTTCGTCCCCGGCCACACCGGCAAGGCGATAGATGTCCTCAGTCGCCTCGTCCTTGATCACGTCGATGACGTCATCGACGGTGATGATCCCGACGAGCTTGTTTTCTGCATCAACGACCGGGATAGCAAGCAGGTTGTACGCTGCCACCTGCTGCGCGACCTCCTCCTGATCCATGTCGACGCGAGCGCTGGTGATGTCCGCCGTCATGATCCGTTTCAGCGGCGTTTCCGGCGAAACGAGCAGGAGCCGGCGCAGCGAGACGACGCCCACGAGATGACGACGCTCATCGACGACGTAGAGATAGAAGACCATCTCGACATCGCGACTGCTTTGAATCTCGGTGATGGCTTCCCCAACTGTGATGTCTTCGTTCAGCGCGAAGACATTCGGGTTCATGATGCGGCCGGCCGTGCGCTCCGCATATTCGAGCAGGTTCTCGACGACGCCCGATTCCTTGGGGCGCATCAAGTGCAGAACCGCCGCGGACAGCTCCTCGGGCAGGTGGTCGATGAGAGCCGCCGCGTCGTCTGAGGGAATGTCCTGAGCGAGCTTGGCGATCTCTTCAGCCGGCCGCGTCGCGAGCAGCACGGCTCCGGCTTCCGGTCCCAGTTCTGAGACCGCTTCCATGGCCAGTCGACCGTTCCGATCGGCCAGCACGGTGAACGCGGCTTCCCGTTCCTTGTCCTGGAGGTCGGTAAAGATCTGGGCGAGGTCGGCGGGATGCTGTTTCTGGAGCAGATTCAGGAGGTTGGCGGTCGCACCAATGCGCAGCAGTCGTTTGACCGAATCGAGGACGAGATCAATTCTGCGCTGCGCCACCATCTCGCGTTTTTCTCAAACCCCAAATGATTCAATCTATCACGCAAGGCCGGCTAGCTTGAGGACGGTGTTCCAGTTTCGTCCGGTGCCTCGCGTCGCGAGTTTCTTCTCGATAACGGCGCTCGTGAGGCGCGACCTGCCGATGCCATCCCGATAGACGATGTAGGCGCACCGGCCCTGGACGTTGACAATCTCGCGGCCCGTAATCGCCTGCTCCAACGCCTTGACGCTCGCACGGTCGGGTGCGGCCTTGAGCACCACGGCGAGCAGATGGCTCGGGTCGAGCTTCGCTTCCTTCGGAAAGGGGTTCTCCGCAATCAACGTCTTCCACTCTTTGTCCGAGCGGATGAGGACGTCCGTCGTAAGCCCTAACTGTTTTGCTAGGGCGCCCTCGACCAGGCGTTCGAGTTCAGCGGCATTACGAACATCGCTTCGACACACGAAGTTGCCGCTTTGCAGCAGCGTCTCCACCTCGCCCAGACCAAGCCGCGTCAGCAACTCGCGCAGGTCCGCCATTCCGATCTTGTTGTAGCCAGCAAGATTTACCGCGCGCAGCAAGCCGATATAGGTCGTCACGTCCGTTCGAGTGTCAGTCTACTGCTGAGAGACTCGATCGCGTCGATACCAATTCGTTGCTGCTCCGTCGAATCCGAGACACACCGGCTTGCCAGACTCTGGCCTGCGCGGCCGCACCCCCATGTGCCGCAGGTAGGAGGACTCATGGATCGTCGTTCGTTTTTGAAGAGCGCCGCTGTCGGCGCCGCCGCCGCCGTTCCTTTTACCGCATTCATCCAGCGAGCAGAGGCCAAGAAGCGGCCAACCGGCGTCGGGTACGGGCCGCTCTTTCCCACTAATGATCAAACGACGGGCTTGCCCCTGTTGCACCTTCCCGAGGGTTTCACCTACGTCAGTCTTGGTTGGACCGGTGATTTGATGGCCAACGGGCTGCCGACGCCAAGCGCACACGATGGGATGGCTGCGTTCAAGTACAACGGGAATCGCGTCCGCCTGGTTCGCAATCACGAGCAAGGCGCGGGGGCTCCATTCAGTGGCGCCCATTACGACCCATTCGCATCCGGAGGCACGACGACGCTTGTCTTCGATACCGGGGAAGGCGCCCTCATCGAAACCACCGACAGCCTCAGCGGCACCATCCGGAATTGCGCTGGCGGGCCAACGCCATGGGACAGTTGGATGAGCTGCGAGGAGACGACGGTGTTCAACACCCCAACGTCGGGGGGCAGCGGGATGCCTCACGGATACGTTTTCGACGTGCCTAGCGGAGATTTCAGCGATGCGACGCCGATTCGGGACATGGGACGCTTCTCCCACGAAGCGTTGGCCGTCGATCCGCTCTCGGGCAACGTTTACCTGACAGAAGACGCTGGCAACAGCTCGGGGTTCTATCGCTATGTCCCCAACAAGAAGCACAAGCCTGCCGAAGGCGGTCAGCTGTTCATGTTGAAGGTCCAGCGCCAGGCGCTCGCGAACCTGGGAACCGGATACCCGAACGGCGCGACCTTTGATGTCGAGTGGGTGTCGATCGACACGCCAGACGATCAGTCACCGATCATGCCGGGTAACTTCGTCTGGGCACAGGGGCGCGCGAAGGACGCCGTCACATTTGCTCGCCTGGAGGGATGCTGGTACGGCGGCGACAGGCGTATCTATATAGTCTCGACGAGCGGCGGCGCCGTCCAGCAGGGGCAGATCTGGGTATACGACCCAAAGGAAGAAACGATCATGCTGCTGTTCGAGTCGCCCAGCATGGCGGTGTTGAACGCGCCGGACAACATCACCGTCAGTCCGCGTGGCGGCCTCGTCCTCTGCGAGGACGGCGGAGGCGAAGAGTTCCTCCACGGCCTGACCGTCGACGGGGAAATTTTCAAGTTTGCGAAGAACAACGTCGTCCTCAACGGCGAGCGAAACGGCATCACCGGGAACTTCGCCGGCTCGGAGTTTGCCGGTGCCTGTTACAGCCCTGATGGCGACTGGCTGTTTGCCAATATACAGAGCCCGGGAATCACCGTCGCGATCACAGGGCCCTGGCAGAACGGCGCTCTCTAACGAGAGCGCGACGTTGTCAATTCCCAACTCCCAAGATCCAAGCCTCAAAGAAGAGACGCGGCCGGTCACGATGACGCCGCGTTCCTTGGAGATTACGGTTCTCTCCTTCGCATTGCAGATCTGTCAGGAGTGAAGTCGCCGTTTACCAGAAAACCACGGGAAATCGCTGGCACAATGACTGCATTTCGGTCGACGCGTGACTGATCGACCCCGAGTGATCGTTTCCCTCCCGAATCCCTTAGAAGCAACGGCTGTCGCTGACTGGCTGCTTGCCGACGGATTCAATCCCGTTAAACGTTCGACCCCCCAGGCAGCCGCGGACGAAATGATCCTGCCGTTCGCGCTCCTCATCGCGGATGTCTCGCACCGCCGGCTCCTGATGCAGAGTCGCGGTCGCAATCCGCTGATGCCCACGATACTTATCGGCAACGCCGCGACGGCCTCTTCCGGCGACACGCTCGGTGCCCAGACGATGTACCTGAGCCGCCCGATCGACCGCGCGATGTTCACGTGCTTCGTCGCGATGGCGATGCTGGACAGCCGGCCGGTCCGACGGTCGGTTCGAAAGTCGGTCAATCGCTTCGATGCGGTGGCCAACGGCGTCCCCACCCACATCGTCGATGTCAGCCTCGAAGGTCTGCGCCTCGAGATGACGCGCGACAAACGCGCGGCCTTGCCGCCCTACTTCACCGTTCGCGTTCCTCTCGTCGGCGTTGCGGTGACTGTGCAGAGAATGTGGACGCAGTCTGCGGCGCGGCACGAGCCATCGGTCTGGTACGGTGGCGCGCTGTCGCAAAACCGATCTGCCATCATCCAGGCGTGGAGAACGTTCGTGGACACGGTTCCCGGTGCGTCTGATAGCCTGCTCGTCAATCCATAGTCGCTGTCCGGCTGAAGCCGGACACTACGTTCGGTAGTGCTGACCGGTCCGGCTACGTCACGTTCCGGTTTTGCAGGTTGATTTCGTCGAGTACCCGCTCGTCGTTTCGCCATTCGGCCTTCACCTTGACGTGAAGATCCAGGAACACGCGCGACTCGAAATGCGCTTCTAACGCGATGCGGGCGGCCGATCCGATCTGCTTGATCATCTTGCCGCCCTTACCAACGACGATGGCTTTCTGGGATTCGCGCTCTACCAGGATCGTGCAGTAAAGCTTCAGAAGCGTCCCTTCACTTTCATCGAATCGATCGACCACAAGCGCCGTTGAAAACGGCAGCTCGTCGCGCGTGTGCTGAAGCACCTGCTCGCGAACGATCTCGGAGACAAAGAAGCGCTCCGTTTGATCGGTCAGGTAATCAGGGGGATAGAGCGGCTCGCCCTCGGGCAGGTATTGGAGGAACAGTCGCTCGAGTGTGGTGATGTTGGTCTCATCCAGCGCGGATACCGGCACGATTTCGGCGAACGGATGCGCCTGACGGTAGTGGTCGATTAGCGGCAGCAGGCGTGGCTTGGCAATGAGGTCAACCTTGCTCAGCACCAGGATGACGGGTGTCTTGACCTCTTTCACGACCTCCAACAGATAGCGATCGCCTGGACCCGATTTTACAGACGCATCAACTACAAGGGCGGGCAGATCCACCTCCCGCATCGCCTCGAGCGCCACGTCGACCATGCGCACGTTCATGCGGTGTGTCGGCTTGTGGACACCCGGCGTGTCCACAAAGACAATCTGCCCCTCCGGAACTTGTCCCGCCGAAGCTGCCGAAGGCAGCGAGTGCGGATAGTTTTTCACCCCAACGACTCGCGTGCGTGTCGTCTGCGGCTTGTCCGAGACGATGGCGAGTTTCTGACCAACGATCCGATTGAGCAGGGTTGACTTACCAGCGTTCGGACGACCAATGAACGAGACGAAACCGGCCTTCATTGTTCCGCGGTCGCGGTCGCATCTTTCCGTCGGCGCACGCGAACCTTGGTGACACGGCGGCGCTCGACCTCGAGCACTTCGAACGACAGCCCGTCGAGATCGACGATCTCGCCGACGTACGGCATGCGCCCGAGCGAGGACAGCACGTATCCCCCAACGGTTTCGAACCCTTCGCGCTCGATCTCGACGCCGAGGCGATCCCGCACCTCGTCGACGCTGACTTTGCCGCTGAAGACGAACACGCCGTCGCCTTCCTCGGTCACTGTTTCGCTCTCGACGTCGTACTCGTCACGGATTTCGCCGACGATCTCCTCGAGCAGATCCTCCACTGTCACCAGACCGGCGGTTCCGCCGTACTCGTCGACCACAATTGCCATCTGTGCCTGACGACGTTGCATCTCCTTGAGCAACTCCGAGACGCGCTTGCTTTCCGGCACGAAGTACGCCGATCGCATCATCGTCGTCAGCGGCGGTTCGGCTCCCGGGGGCAGCGCCACGAGATCCTTCACGAACACGATGCCCAGGATGTTGTCGAAGTTCTCACGAAAAACGGGCATTCGTGAGTACTGCTCTTCCCGGAAGAGCGTGCGCAGATCCTGAATTGTTGCGTCGCCGCGGATGGCGACAATATCGGGCCGCGGCGTCATCACTTCACGGACCACCGTCTCGGTGAAGTCGACGATCGACTGCAGCAGCTCTCGCCCTTCCTCTTGAGAAATCGTACCCTGCTCCTGCTCACCTTCCTTCGCCGGTGCCTGCGCCGAGGCATCCGTCGTCCCGTTCGGTATCTCGCGCCGCACACCAATCACGCGCAGGATGGTCGCCGTCACTGGCGTGAGCAGCTGCGCGACGGGATGGAAAACTGGCAGCAGCACGTCCAGCACACCTTCCGGATCGCGACGCACGATCAACATCGGCAAGACGTGTTCGCACACGACGACAAACGCAACGAGCGAGACGATGAACGTGGTAACCGAGAGGCTGTCGTGGATGTCGCTGAGCCGTGCGATGAGCGCGCCCGCGAGCACCGTGCACAAGCCGATCAGCACGCGGACCGGGACGAAGAGTTGAAGCGGATCGTCGAGGTAATGGCCGAGGCGATCGTCGCGGCCGCCGCGTTCGGCCATCAGGCGCAACGAGAGGCGCATAAGGGCACTGAACGCCGCCTGTACCACGCCCAGAAACACCGTGGCACACCCGAGGAGGAACAGCGCAAGTGGAGTCATCCTCGACCCCGCTCGATCAGACCTTCGTGCAAGCCACCCTTCCGGCGCAGACGACGCTCGATCCGGGCCATCCGGCCGTCATCTCGCTCGTGATCATAGCCAAGAAGGTGCAGGAGGCCGTGAAGCGCAAGTATCCGGAGCTCGGCCTGGACCGGGTGTCCGGCCTGAAGGGCCTGACGCCGCGCAACTCCGCTGGCAATCACGACTTCGCCCAGAAAACCGGGCTCGTCCGCGGGGAACGAGAGCACGTCCGTCGGGACATCCTTCGCACGATACCTTGCGTTGAGCTTGCGAATGCGCGCGTCTGAAACGAGCGCCACCACTACGGTACCCCTCGCCGTCCTGGGGGCGATCGCCTGGAGCCAGCGGGCCAGGCCGGGCGCCCGAAGACGAACGGCGGTCACCACCTCCACGGCAAGGGATGACGCGCCGCCGCTACGAGCGGCCATCGCCGCTGCGCCCGGCAGAGAGTGCGTCGTAGGCCCGGACGATTTGCTGCACCAGCTTGTGGCGAACGACGTCAGTGTCATCGAAGTAGATGAAGCCAATGCCTTCGATGTCCTTGACGATCCGCAGGGCCTCGACCAGGCCGGAGGTACGTGGATTCGGCAGATCGATCTGCGTGATATCGCCGGTGACCACCGCCTTCGATCCGAAACCGAGTCGCGTCAGGAACATCTTCATCTGCTCGGACGTCGTGTTCTGCGCCTCGTCGAGGATCACGAAGGCGTCGTTCAATGTGCGGCCGCGCATGAATGCGATGGGCGCGACTTCGATCGTGCCGCGCTCGACCAATCGCGTTGCGCGCTCGGTGTCCATCATGTCGTACAGCGCATCGTAGAGCGGACGCAGATACGGATTGACCTTTTCCTGTAAGTCTCCTGGAAGGAAGCCCAGTTTCTCACCGGCTTCAACGGCCGGCCTTGCCAGGATGATGCGACTCACCTTCTTGGCGACGAGATAACTTACAGCCTGCGCCATCGCGAGGTAGGTCTTGCCCGTGCCCGCGGGACCAACGCCGAAGACGATGTCGTAGCGTTCGATGGCGTCCAGGTAACGGCGCTGGTTGGTGCTCTTCGGGTTCACACGGCGGCGTGTCCCCTCAGGCTGCTTCTGGCCCTCGCGCAGGAAGTAATGGCGCAGGTCGACGCTGTCATCGTTGACCATCAGCCGCACCGCTGTCTTGACGTCGCCGTTCTTCAGCTCATACCCCTCGGAAATCAGACCGACCAACTGGTCGAAAATGCGCTCCACTTTCTGTTCGGCGGACCGTTCTCCTTCGACGATGAGCTCGTCTCCCTGGGTACGGATCTGGACGCCAAGGGCGGACTCGATGTGCTTGAGGTTGCCGTCGTGCGCCCCGTAGAGCGTCTCGAGTCCTTCCTGCGGAAGCGCGATCTTTTTCATGCGTCAAAGACACCGGGTGTGAATTTCCCGGCAAGACACGAGTGGAAAATCACACCCGGTGTCATGATTTCCGAATCTGTAGATGCAATTCCCGTAACTGTTTCTGATCCACGGCCGAAGGAGCATCCGACATCAGGTCGACCGCGGCGGCCGTTTTGGGAAACGCAATCACTTCGCGGATCGAACTTTCACTGCCAAGGATCGCGGCAATGCGATCCAGCCCGAGGGCAATGCCCCCATGTGGTGGTGTCCCGTATTCCAGCGCCTCCAGGAAGAAGCCAAAGCGAAGCTTCGCCTCCTCATCGCTGATGTTCAGCAGCGAGAAGATCCTCCGCTGCGTATCCGCGTCGTGAATTCGAATGCTGCCGCCGCCAATCTCGCTGCCATTGAGCACCAGGTCGTACGCTTTTGCACGCGCTGCGCCAGGCTGGGAGTCGAGCTTGCCGATGTCATCGTCGAGCGGCGACGTAAAGGGGTGGTGCATCGAGACGTAACGCTTCTCTTCAGCGTCCCACTCGAGAAGTGGAAAGTCCACGACCCAGGTAAAAGCAAACCTGTCGGTATCGAGCAGCCCGTTCTTCCTAGCGAGCGCGAGCCGGAGCTGCCCAAGCAGTTTGGACGTCGCATCCGGTTCGCCAGCGGCGACGAGAAGCAGGCCACCCTGCTGGACGCCTGCGGTATCGAGGACGCCGCGCACTGATTCCTCGCCGAGCGCCTTCATGATCGAGCTCGTCACCGTCCCGTCGTCGGCGCGGCGAGCCCATACAAGACCCGTCGCTCCCATGGCCTTGGCCTGATCGACGATGCCGTCGACTTCGCTGCGGGAATAGCCGCCGGCGTTGGGGACGACGAAGCCGCGCACCGTTCCACCGTTCGCCACGATCTCCTTGAAGACCCGGAAGCTGGACTCCCTGAAGAACTCGCGCAGATCCTGGATCGGCATGCCGCATCGGAGGTCAGGCTTGTCGGAGCCGTACTTCGCGATGGCCTCCGTGTACGCCATCCGGGGGAACGGTGTCTGAATTTCGCGTCCGACGACGGCAAAGATATCGCGCATCAGCGGTTCGATGATCCCAAAGATGGTGTCCGGCCGCGCGAATGACATCTCCACGTCGACCTGCGTGAACTCGGGCTGGCGATCGGCGCGCAGGTCTTCATCGCGAAAGCATTTGCAGATCTGAACGTAGCGGTCCATGCCGGCAATCATCAGGATCTGTTTGAAAATTTGCGGCGACTGCGGCAGCGCGAAGAATTCGCCCGGATGGACGCGGCTCGGCACCAGATAGTCGCGCGCGCCTTCGGGCGTGGACTTGGTCAGGATCGGCGTCTCGATTTCGAGGAATCCATTCGCGTCGAAATACTTCCGGATCGCGGTCGTGAGCTTGTGGCGCAGGATGATGTTGCTCTGGAGCCTTGGCCTGCGCAGGTCAAGATATCGGTACTTGAGGCGGACGTCTTCCGAGACCGGTGAATCATCAGCGATCGGGAACGGTGGTGTTTTCGCTTCGTTGAGCACCGTCAACTGACGCACGACGACTTCGACCTCGCCGGTCGGAATCTTTGCGTTCACGGTCTCCGCAGATCGGCGACGGACCTGACCGCGCACACCCACGACGTATTCCGAGCGCAGGCGCTTGGCCTTGGCCATCAGCGTCTCCTCGTCCTTGTCGAAGACCACCTGTGCCACGCCAGCGCGATCGCGCACGTCGATGAACAGCAAGCCGCCCAGGTCGCGAACCCGATGAACCCACCCGAGCAGCACGACGTCAGCCCCGACGTCGTTCGCCCGGAGCGCCCCACAGGTGTGTGTGCGGGTCAGGTCGCCCAGTTGCTCAGCCACGTTGCCTCAGTTCCTCGAGAATGGCGCCGCCGGCGGCGGCTTGGTCGTAGGTTGCCTGCGTCTGCGCGGAGAGGTTCTTCACCGTTACCGTCCCCGCCGCAATCTCGTTGCCCCCGAGGATGGCCACGAAGGGAATCGCCAGAGAATCAGCGTACTTGATTTGTTTGCCGATCTTGTCGGCATCTGGATAGACCAGGACGCGCAGCCCGCACTGGCGTAACACCCGTGCAACTCGCAAGGCATGTGGCGCATCCGCGGCGTCGAAGACGGCCATCATCACGTCGGCGGCCGTGGTCGTGAGGTTCGGCGGGAACATCCCACGTTCCCCCATCACGACAAGGATCCGTTCCAGGCCCAACGAGAATCCACAGGCCGCCACACTCTGACCGAGGAACATGCCAACGAGGTTGTCGTACCGACCCCCACCGCCCAGGCTGCCGGCGAGATCCGGCACGGTGATCTCCATAATCGCGCCCGTGTAGTACGACAGGCCTCGCGCCAGGCTCGGATCGAAACGAAGTCGTGTTGCCGCACTCGTTCCCTGGGAATGGGCAAAGATGGCCTCGACGTTCTCGAAGGCCGCCACGCCCGCTTCATCGCCGAGGACGTTGCGAGTCTGATCGCGCTGTTTCGTCAGCAGTTCGAACAACTCGAGGAGTCTGGCCGCGGCCGCCGATTCGACGCCGCGCGCGCGCATCTCACCCTTCACGCCATCGGGGCCGATCTTGTCCAGCTTGTCCACGGCCACGAGCGCTGTCCCGTGGAGCGATTCCGCAATCCCGGCCGCATTCAGTATCGATGTCAGCAGCTGCCGGTGATTGAGACGGATGATGAAGTCTGTGAATCCGAGCTCGGTCAGGGCATCCGAAACCGCCGCGCACACTTCAGCCTCGATCACTGGAGAAGTCGAACCGAGCGAGTCGACGTCGCATTGACAGAACTCGCGGAAGCGGCCGCGCGCCGGCCGATCCGCGCGCCATACCGGTTGAATCTGGTACCGCTTGAAAAGCCGTGGCAGCTTGCTTTGATACTGGGCAACCACGCGCGCAAGCGGAACCGTCAGGTCGTAGCGCAGCGCCAAATCCGCCTGCCCGCTCGCCTCGTGCTCTCCTCGTTTGAGGATCTTGAAGATGAGCTGATTGCCTTCCTCGCCGTACTTCCCCATCAAGGTCTCGAGATTCTCCACGGCCGGCGTTTCGAGCGGCTCGAAACCGTAGCGCTCGTACACACGACGAATCACGCCGATGACGTATTCGCGGCGCCGGATGTCCTCCGGGAGAAAGTCGCGCATGCCGCGCGCAGGTTCAGTGCGCGGCATCTAGGCAGGATTGCAGTAAAGCGGGCGGCGAGTTCGAACGAAGTCGAGCATCTTCTACTAATTATACGAGGCCGCCGAACCCGGAACCTGGAGCCCCGAACCTGGAACGGACAAATACCGAGTCCCGAGCCCCGGATCCGAGCCTACAGCCGCGGCAGCGTCAGCCCCTGCTGTTTCTGATACTTGCCCTTTTTATCCGCGTAAGACACTTCGCAGGCTTCGTCACTCTGGAAGAACAGCACCTGCGAGATCCCCTCGTTGGCGTAGACCTTTGCCGGCAGCGGCGTCGTGTTCGAGATCTCGAGCGTGACGAAGCCTTCCCACTCCGGCTCGAACGGTGTGACGTTCACGATCAGGCCGCACCGCGCGTAGGTTGACTTGCCAACGCAGACCGTCAAGACGTCGCGCGGGATGCGAAAGTACTCGACCGTCTTGGCCAGCGCGAACGAGTTCGGCGGAATGATGCAGACGTCGGTCTTCATATCAACGAACGAGCGGTCGTCGAAATTCTTCGGGTCGACGACCGTGTTGTTGATGTTGGTGAAGACCTTGAACTCGTCAGCCACGCGGATGTCATAGCCGTACGACGAGAGCCCGTACGAAATCACCCCCTGGCGCACCTGACGATCCTCGAACGGCTCGATCATGCCGTGCTCGAGTGCCATGCGCTTGATCCACCTGTCGGATTTGATCGAGGGCATTCTCTGTGTCTTTCGGCTTTGGTTCTGCGTTCCTGGTTCCGTGTTGGCTACCGTCGCCCCAATAGCATCATGACGAGCATGAGCACGATGCTGGCAATAATGGACGAGGCGAGCGGGAAGTAGAAGGTGAAATTCCCTCTGCGAATGGTGAAGTCACCTGGCAGCCGGCCAATCGGCAGCCCGAGCGTCATCAGGACGCCAACCCCGGCAACGAGAAGACCCAGGACAATGAGTGTTCGCCCCACGTCAGTCTCAAATCAGCTCGAGCCCCCGGAAGAAGTAACCCAACTCGAACGCTGCCGTTTCTGGGGCGTCGGAACCGTGCGTCGCGTTGCGTTCGATGGACGTCCCAAAATCCTTGCGCAACGTGCCTGCATCAGCCTTCGCCGGATCGGTCGCGCCCATGGTCGTCCGCCACGCCTTGATCGCGTCGGGGGCTTCGAGTGCCAGCACGATGCAGGGACCCGATGACATGAAGTCGGTCAACCCACCAAAGAAGGGACGCTCGCGATGAACCGCGTAAAACCCTTCCGCTTCTTTCTTCGTCAGGTGCTGCAGCCGCATGGCGCGCACGGTAAAACCGGCGGCCTCGATGCGCGCCAGGATCTGTCCTGCTTTGCGGCTGGCTACCGCATCCGGTTTGATGATTGCAAACGTACGTTCCATCTGGTTTCTATGATCCCATCTTTGATTTGATGATCTGTGATTGTTGAATCGTTGTTGATTGTTGATTCTGGATTGGTGATTCGACAATCACAAATCCCCGATCATCAACGAATCAATAATCAAAGATCCTCAAATCAACAATTGGCGATTACCCCAACGCCTCGCGCATCCTGGCGCCCATGTCCGCCGGACTCTTCACCACGTGCACACCGGCCTTGGTCAGCGCGTCCATCTTCTCCGCCGCTGTTCCCTGCCCACCCGCGATGATGGCGCCGGCATGACCCATGCGGCGTCCGGGCGGCGCCGTTTGTCCCGCGATGAATCCAACAACGGGTTTCGTGAACTCTCGCGCGATGTACGCGGCGGCATCCTGCTCGGCGGTACCCCCGATTTCCCCGATCATGATGACGGCATCCGTGTCGTTGTCGTCCTTGAACAGCCTCAACGCATCGATGAAGCTGGTGCCGATGAGCGGGTCACCACCAATTCCGATGCAGGTCGTCTGCCCCATCCCCTGCTTCGACAACTGGTGAATCGCCTCGTAGGTAAGCGTTCCGCTTTTCGAGACGATCCCGATTCGGCCTTCACGGCAGATGTGACCCGGGATGATGCCTGCCTTTGCCTGCCCTGCCGTGATGATCCCAGGACAATTAGGGCCGATGAGGCGAGTCCGCTTTCCCTCCATGAAGGTCATCACCTTCAGCATGTCTCTGGTGGGAATGCCTTCGGTGATGCAGACGACAAGGGGGATACCAGCGTCGGTCGCTTCCATGATCGCGTCAGCCGCGAACGGCGGCGGTACGAAGATGACACTGGCAGTCGCGCCAGTCTCACGAACGGCATCGTGCACGCTGTTGAAGATCGGCCAGCCCTCGTGCGTCGTGCCACCTTTGCCGGGAGTGACCCCGCCGACTACTTTGGTTCCATAGGCCGCGGCTGCTTTGGCGTGGAAGGTCCCCTCACGGCCCGTCAGCCCCTGCACGATCAGCCTGGAGTTTCGATCGAGTAGAACAGCCACTTTTGACCTTTGACCTATTGTCCGCTCGCGAGCGACACAACCTTCTCGGCAGCTTCACCCATGGCGTCCGCGGTCGTGAAGTTCAAGCCGCTCTCGCGCAGCAGCCGCTTGCCTTCTTCGACGTTCGTGCCTTCCATCCGGATGACGATTGGGACCCGGACACCCAGTTCCCGCACGGCGGCGATCACACCCTGCGCGAGCACATCGCAGCGCAGGATGCCGCCGAAGATGTTGATCAGCACCGCCTTGACGTTCCGGTCGGCCATCAGGATCCGGAACGCGTTCTTGATCTGTTCCGCGGTGGCACCGCCACCGACATCAAGGAAATTCGCCGGCTCTCCCCCTGCCAGCTTGATGATGTCCATCGTCGCCATGGCCAGGCCAGCGCCGTTGACCATGCAACCGATATTGCCCTCGAGGCGGATGTAGTTCAGCGAGAACTTCGAGGCTTCGACTTCGAGCGGATCCTCTTCGGTCAAATCGCGCAGGTCGCGCAGATCCGGATGCCGATAGAGCGCGTTGTCGTCGAATGACACCTTGGCGTCGAGCGCCAGAAGATCGCCGCCCTTCGTCAGGATGAGGGGATTGATTTCGATCATCGACGCGTCCGTCTCGATAAACGCCTTGTAGATCGAGTCGAGCAGCTTGACCAGCTTGTTCGCGGCGCCCGAGGCCAGTCCCATCCCGAACGCCAGCTTCCTTGCCTGGAACGGGATGACGCCGGTGCCCGGATCGATCTGCTCGCGCAGGATCTTTTCCGGCTCCTTTGCCGCCACCTCCTCGATGTCCATGCCGCCCGCCGCGCTGCAAATGATGACGGGGCTCGCCGATGCGCGATCGATGACAATGCTCAGATAGAGCTCGCGCTCGATCTGCAGGCCCTCCTCGATCAGCACGCGACCGACTTTGCGACCTTCCGGGCCGGTCTGATGAGTCACGAGCGTCATGCCGATCATTTGCTTCGCGAGTTGCTCGGCTTCATCCGCCGACTTCGCAATCTTGACGCCACCACCCTTGCCTCGACCGCCGGCATGAATCTGCGCCTTGACGACCGCGATGTTGCCGCCAAGACGCCTCGCGATCTCGCCAGCCTCCTGGGACGAGAATGCGACTTCGCCGCGCGGAACGGTCACACCAAAGCGCGCGAGCACTGATTTGGCTTGATATTCGTGGATTTTCAACAGGGGATCCGATCTACGGCCGCGAACCCAGACAGCCACTCATCGTAGTTCATCACCGCTGCGCTCGTCCAACCAGCAGACGGTGCGAGAGATCAATCCTCGATCCTCGTTTTCAGGGCGGGCTCAGGACCCGCCTCTCCTTAGCTGTTTACGAATCTTGTAGCGGCGGCCCTGCGCTGGCCTGAGCCAAGTCGAAAGTAAGGCTACATTCCGATAACGTCGACGAGTTCCTTTACGGCTGCCGCCGACTTCTTCAGCGCCGCATCTTCCTCCGCCGTGAGCTTGATCTCGACAATCTGTTCGATGCCTTTTGCTCCGAGTTTCACCGGCACACCGACGAACAGATCGCGGATGCCGTATTCACCCTGGAGAAACACTGAGCAAGGCAGGATCTTCTTCTTGTCCTTCAGGATGGCTTCGCACATCTCAGCCGCCGCCTGACCCGGCGCGTACCACGCGCTCGTGCCCACGAGCTTGGTGATCTCCGCGCCACCGTCGGCGGTCCGCTTGCAGATGGCATCGATTCGATCTTTCGGCAACAGCTCGGTGAGCGGAATGCCGGCAACTGTCGAATATCGCGGGAGCGGCACCATCGTGTCGCCATGACCGCCGAGCACGAATGAGTGAACGTTCTGGACCGAGACCTTCAGCTCCATCGCCACGAACGTGCTCATCCGCGCCGAGTCGAGGATACCGGCCATGCCAATGATGCGTTCGCGCGGAAACTTGGTGAGACGGAAAAGCGCCTGCGACATCGCGTCAAGTGGGTTGGCAACGGGAACGACAATGGCGTTCGGGCAGTGCTGCACGAGATTCGGCGCGATGCTCTTCATGATCTCGAAGTTGTCGCGCACGAGATCATCGCGGCTCATGCCGGGCTTTCGTGGCTTTCCCGATGTGATGACGACGATATCGGAGCCGGCGGCGGCACCCCAGTCGGCTCCGCCAATCACGCGTGAGTCCGATCCAATCACCGGACACGTTTCATAGATATCGAGCGCAACACCGGCTGCTTTCTGCTCTGCGATATCGATGATGACGACATCGGCCAGTTCCTTTTCCGCGATCGCGCGAGCCACCGTCATGCCGACGTTCCCGGCGCCACCTACCACTGTCACTTTGCGATTCATGCGTTCCTCGTCTCGTGTGCGCGGCTTAGGTCAGTGTCCCGCAGCCACGCATCGAAGTACTCACAGTTTCTGTTGAAAAGCCTGTTGAAAACCCGGTCCGCGGCCCCGATTGCGGCGGATGATCCTGAATGTTTTAGCGGTTTGCACCATCGTTGTGCGAGTGTTACATCGGGCCAGGGGCAACAGGCTACCGGCCGTTGAATGCTCCGTTGCAAAACGCCAAGTATAATCTGCGTTTGTCGTTTCGCCGGGACTCGGACGAGCAAGAACTCGGTCCGCGGCCCTTAGTCCTTAGCGTGTAGCTCGCAAGAGATCCCCGCGTGAAGATTCTCGTTGCCGACGACCTGCCTGCCTCCGCACTCGATCTGCTGCATAAGGAAGGTTGGGACATCGATGCTCGAACCGGCCGAACGCCAGAGCAGCTTGCCCACGATCTCAAAGACGCCGACGCCATCATGGTTCGCAGTGCGACGCGCGTGACGTCCTCGCTGATCGACGCCGCGCCCAAGTTGCGTGCCATCGCGCGTGCGGGCACTGGCGTGGACAACGTGGACGTCCAAGCCGCAAGTGCCCGCGGCATCGTTGTCATGAACGCCCCGGGGGCCAACAGCGTCAGCGTCGCCGAGCTCGCAATGGCGCTTGTACTGGCGCTGGCCCGGCACATCCCGGGTGCCGATCAGGCGATGAAGCAGGGGAAGTGGGAGAAGAAGAAGTTCCTGGGCGAAGAATTGCGAGACAAGGTCCTCGGTCTCGTTGGACTGGGCCGTATCGGGCAGGAGGTGGCGCGGCGTGCCTCGGCGTTCGGCATGACGATCCTCGCTCACGATCCCTTCGTGTCCGAGCAAACGGCCGCCCAGTTGGATGTGGAGCTCGTCGCCCTCGATGACCTGTTTGCGCGAGCCGACTTCGTTTCGTTGCACATGCCGTCGACCGATCACACCCGCCGCCTCGTCAATGCGGAACGATTAGCAAAATCCAAGAAAGGCATTCGCATCGTTAATACTGCGCGTGGCGATCTCATCGATGAGACGGCCTTGGCCGATGCAATCGAGTCGGGGCATGTGGGTGGTGCCGCACTCGATGTCTTCGAGAAAGAACCGACGGTCGATCATCGGCTGCAGAAATTGCCGCAAGTCGTGGCCACGCCGCATATCGCGGCCTCGACCCGCGAAGGGCAGGAACTGGTCGGCGCCGAGACGGCCGCGGCCCTTCGTGACTTTCTCAAGGACGGGACCATTCGAAACGCGGTCAACTTTCCATCGCTGTCACCTGAAGAATTCAAGCGGCTCCAGCCGTTTGCCGTTCTCGGTGAGCGGCTCGGCACGTTCATTGCCCAGATGAACGACGATCGAATCCGCGAGGTCAGCCTGCGGTATTACGGAGAGCTGGCACAGAGCCGAACTGGAATGATCGTCAACGGCGTCCTGGCCGGCTTGTTCAAACCCGTGCTCTCGACCGGCGTCACAGTCGTCAACGCGCGCAGCGTGGCCGCCGAGCACGGGATCGAAATCATCGAATCACGCAGTACCCGCCCACGGAACTACAGGAGCCTGATCTCGATCAAGATCCGGACTGCCCACGGCGAGCGGTGGGTCGAAGGCGCCGTGTTCGAAAACACCGGGCCCCGGCTCGTGATGGTCGATGGGATTGCCGTCGAAGCACCGTTGGGCGGAACGATGTTCGTGATGACCAATCGCGATCAGCCCGGCGTGATCGGCCGAGTCGGAACCATCCTTGGAAAGCATGGCGTGAACATCGGGAACTTCGCGCTCGGCCGTGGCGAAGGTCATGCCGTCGGCGTCGTCATCGTCGACGAAGACAAGCCGATACCTGACGCCGTGTTGGACGAGCTGCGAGAGGTGAAGGAAATACAGGAAGTACGACTGGTGCGGGTTTAGCTATCGCGATCGCACTGGCTGATTCAGAACACCCTACCGGGAATCTGCGTTCGACAACTGGATCGTCGTCTGGGCGCCGTCGCTCGTGGATTCCAGCGTCACGGCATCATCACCAATCGACAGCACGCGGTAACCGGTATCGAGTATGTCGCCTTCCTTGACCAGTGAGACGCCCTGAAGCGAGCTGAGGATCGCCGTTCGCTGCGCAACCCCCTCCACGACACTCGTCGCGATGCCAGCCAGCCCGTACGGTGGCCGCCGCGGAGCAACAACGACCGGGGCAGGAACGTCAGTGACGGGGGGTGCAGCAATCTCCACGACGCGACTTGCCGGCAAGCCGAATCGAAATGCGTCGCGCGCCGGGTGTTGGTATGCGCTTACTTCTGCGAGCTTGGTCTTCAACCGATCGGCCTGCGCGCCCAGGTCGACAGCGGCACCGGATCGGTCGATTGCCTGTGGCACGACGGTTGGTGGCGCTTCTCGATTTCGCTCAATCGGCGCGACGAAAGCCGCGAGAGCGGTTACGAGCACGGCCCCACCCGACGTCAGCGCGTACAGCCTCCAAGTCATCAGGGGACATACATTTTAGCACCTGAGCATGCCGCTTGCCGCAAACGGCGCCTCGCCGATTCGATGCTATTATTCGTCGTGCCCCCGGTTGCGTTTCTCGATCCATTCCTGAGAACGTCTACCCTCCGCGCTGTCGCCGTCATCCCTGCCCGATTCGCCTCTACGAGACTCCCCGGGAAGCCGCTTGCCGACATTGCCGGTCGCCCGATGATCGAGCATGTCTATCGCCGCGCTGCCGACACGCGTGGCATCGACGCGGTGGTCGTCGCAACCGATGATGAGAGGATCGCAGCCGCGGTCCAAAAATTCGGCGGCATCGCCAGGTTGACACAGGCCACGCATCGAACCGGCACCGACCGGATCGCGGAGGTCGCCCGCGATTTGTCGTGCGACATCCTGGTCAATGTTCAGGGGGACCTCCCCCTCATCGAGCCGGGCATGATCTCAGAAGTGTTGGAGCCGCTGATCTCAGACGCAACCGTCACCATGTCAACGCTGCGGCAGGCGACGAGTGATCCCTCGGAGATCTCGAGTCCACACGTCGTCAAGGTCGTCGTCGACCATCGTAATGACGCGCTGTACTTCTCGCGATCGCCGATTCCGTTTCGACGGGATGAGGGTCTGGCTGACCGCCTGCGCCAAAGCTCCGGCGGTCAAGGAGCCGAACAGCAGGTTTACAAACACATCGGGCTGTACGGCTTTCGACGCGACTTCCTGCTCGCGTTCACGGCGCTGCCGCAGACGCCGCTCGAGCAGGCTGAATCGCTCGAACAGTTACGTGCGCTCGAACATGGGTTTCGGATTCGTGCCGTGGCAACCAAGTACGAATCCATTGAAGTGGATACTCCCGAGGATCTTGAACGCGTGCGCCAACTGCTGGCGACACGTGTGTGAGGTGGCATGAGTCAGCGACCCGACAGCCGACCTGTGAAATACGTTTTCGTGACCGGTGGTGTGGTTTCTTCGCTCGGAAAAGGATTGGCAGCGGCATCGATCGGCCGCCTGCTCGAGGACCACGGCTACAAAGTGGCCCTGCAAAAGTTCGACCCGTATATCAATGTCGATCCGGGCACGATGAGTCCGTATCAGCATGGCGAGGTTTACGTCACCGATGACGGCGCGGAAACCGATCTCGATCTGGGGCACTACGAGCGCTTCACCAGCATGGTGGCCTCGCGGAACAGCAATTGGACGACCGGCAAGATTTACTTGTCGGTGATTCAGAAGGAGCGCCGCGGCGACTATCTCGGTCGCACCGTCCAGGTCATTCCGCACATCACCAACGAGATCAAGGATGCGATTCGGCTGGCCGGGCGTGACGTCGACATCGTCCTCGTCGAAATCGGCGGTACCGTCGGCGACATCGAGAGCATGCCGTTCCTCGAGGCGATCCGTCAGTGCCGACTCGACGTGGGCCGCGAGAATACGCTTTATATCCACCTCACGCTCGTGCCGTACATCGGCACGGCCGGCGAACTGAAGACCAAGCCCACCCAACACAGCGTGCGCGATCTCAGGTCACTCGGTATCCAGCCGGATGTGTTGCTCTGCCGCACCGACCGCTTCCTCGATCAGGACATCAAGCGCAAGATCGCCTTGTTCTGTGATGTGCCCGAAGAGGCCGTCATCACCGCCAAGGATGTGGACACGATTTACGAGGTGCCGCTCGTCCTCAAGACTGAAGGACTCGATCAGATCGTCCTGAAACAGCTCGGTCTGCCGCTCACCGAGGCCCACACCGCGGCCTGGGAGGAGCTCGTCGATCGAATCAAGCATCCGGTGAACGAAATCATCATTCACGTCGTCGGCAAATACACCGGCTACGAAGACTCGTACAAGAGTCTCAACGAAGCGGTGTATCACGGCGGCTTTGCGCATCGCCTGAAAGCTCGATTGAATTGGGTCGAGGCCGAGGCGCTCGAACGCGAGAGTGGTGCATCACTGCTCGAAGGTGCGCACGGCATCCTGGTCCCGGGAGGATTCGGCTCACGAGGCACGCGCGGCATGATGAAGGCCGCTGAGTACGCCCGCGAGCGCGGCGTACCGTTCTTCGGCATTTGCTACGGCTTCCAGTGGGCGACCGTGGAGTACGCAAGACATGTGTGCGGTCTCGAGGGGGCCGACTCCACCGAGGTCGACGAGAACGCGCCGCACAAGGTGATTTACAAGCTTCGTGACCTGCTTGGCGTAGACGATTTGGGTGGCACCATGCGGCTCGGCCGTTATGCCTGTGAACTTGCAAAGGGATCGCTGGCCGAACGCGTCTATGGGACCTCACTGATTCACGAGCGCCATCGGCACCGGTTCGAATTCAACTGCCTCTACGAGCCCGCGTTGCTCGAACAAGGCCTGCACATTTCCGGCCGCTCGCCGGATGGGAAGTTCGCGGAGATCGCCGAGCTGCCCGCGCATCCCTGGTTCCTGGCCGTGCAGTTTCACCCGGAGTTCCAGTCCAAGCCGCTCAGACCGCACCCCCTCTTTGCAAGCTTTGTAGATGCGGCGTATCGGCACAAAGCCGGGAAACTCGCCACCGCGGACGTCACGATGGCTCGCTGAGGACGCCAACGCTGACGCGCGAGCTGAAGCCCGCGCTCTACGCCACGGAGATCAAGCAACGATCCCGATCCGTAGAGCGGGGGTTTTAGGCCCCGCGATCTTCGCGTGGCAGTTAACAAAGATCACTAGAATAGAGACGTGAATCCGGTCGCGATCGGGACAGTCGCCGTGGGCGGGGGGAACCCGCTCGCCTTCATCGCTGGCCCCTGCGTGATCGAAAGCGCCGCGCACGCGATCGAGACGGCGTTCGCCATTCGCGATATTGCCACCCGTGCGCGTGTCCCTGTTATCTTCAAAGCGTCTTACGACAAGGCGAATCGGACGTCGCGGAACTCGTTCAGAGGCCCCGGCCTCAACGAAGGTCTGCGGATCCTGTCCGACATCAAGGCGCGAACCGGGTTGCCAATCCTTACCGACATCCACGAACCTGCACATGCCGCAGCGGCTGCCCAGGTCGTCGACGTTCTGCAGATCCCGGCGTTCCTGTCGCGTCAAACCGATCTCGTGGTGGCAGCAGCCCGCACCGGGAAAGCGGTGAACGTCAAGAAGGGGCAATTCCTCTCGCCTCGCGACATCAGGCACGTGGTCGACAAGATAACGAGTGAGGGAAATTCGGCCGTCCTGGTCACGGAGCGCGGCGTGAGTTTCGGTTACAACAACCTCGTCGTCGACATGCGCGCCTTCCCGATGCTGCGCGAACTCGGTTACCCCGTTGTCTTCGACGTGACGCACAGCCTGCAGCTCCCGGGCGCCGGCGACGGAGTCACGACTGGGCTGGCAGAGTACATCGAACCACTGGCATCCGCGGGCGTCGCCGCCGGAATTGACGCGGTCTTCATGGAGGTTCACGAAGAACCGGCACGAGCCAGAAGCGATGCAGCGAACGCCCTTCGGCTCGACAAGCTCGAATCGCTCATGCTCAAGCTGACGCGCATCGACGCGGCCATCCGCGACCTGCCGGCGTCACGACCTCAATCGCACGAACCACGCGGGGTGACGATGTGAGTGACGAGGTGATCGCACCACCTGCCCTCGACCTGACGCTTGCACGTAAGGTCCTTCAGACCGAAGCGGCGGCGATACTGGCGCTGATCGACCGCCTCGGGGATCCATTCGAGCGCGCTGTGCGTCTGCTGCTCGAGTGCAAGGGTCGAGTCATCGTGACCGGCATGGGCAAGTCGGGCATCATCTGCCGCAAGATTGCAGCGACGCTGACGAGTACTGGCACGCCGGCTTTCTTCCTTCACCCGGCAGAGGCCATACATGGCGATCTCGGCGTGCTGCAGTCGCAGGACGTGATCATCGCGCTCTCCTATAGCGGCGAAACCGACGAACTGCTCCGTTTGCTCGAAACCATCAAGCGGCTCGGTGCGAGCCTCATCGCCATCACCGGCGACTGCCGTTCTACGCTGGGAAAGGCCGCCGACGTGGCACTCGATTGTCGCGTCTCCGAGGAAGCCTGTCCGATGAATCTCGTCCCGACGGCCAGCACGACCGCTGCGCTCGCGCTCGGCGATGCGATCGCGATGACGTTGCTGGTGGCCAAAGGATTCAGCCAGGAGCATTTCGCCAGCCTGCACCCGGGCGGAAAGCTTGGGAAACGATTGATGCACGCCGAACAACTGATGCAAGGGGGGGATCAGGCCCCCATCGTGAAGGCCAGTACGCCGATGCCCCAGGTCATCTACGAGATATCGAGCAAAGGACTGGGCATGACGTGTGTCGTCGACGACGAAGACGTCTTGTCGGGCATCATCACGGACGGTGACCTCCGTCGTCACATGACGGGAACGAGCAACCTGCTCAACCGAACGGCCGGCGATGTGATGACGCGCAACCCGATCACTATCCGCCGGGACACCCTCGCAGCCGAGGCGCTGTTGGTGCTCGAGCGCCGCAAGATCACCTCAATCGTCGTCGTCAACGACGACCAACGAGTCCAGGGTGTCGTGCACTTACATCACCTATGGCGTACTGAATTGTTCTAGCTCCCATGAGTGACTACGCCCTGCTTGCCGTGCTCTTTGCGCTGCTGCTGGGCCTGGTCGCCGGCAAGGCCTGGGAGCGCTACAAGCTCCGCGACGGCCGCTGGGTGGATCGGCGCCGGCTTCGCGAGACGCCCCATTACATGCTCGGCCTCAACTTCCTCGTGGACAATCAGGTCGATCAGGCGGTCGAGGAACTGACCCGGGCCACCAGCACGGACACCGATGCCCTCGAAATCCAGATGATTCTGGGCAACCTGTATCGCCAGAAAGGACAGGTCGGCCGGGCGATCACGGTTCATCAGGGGCTGCTCCAGCGGCCGGATCTCCGTCCCATCGAGCACGCGCACGTCCTCTTGTGCCTCGGTCTCGACTACAAGCATGGCGGCTTTATCGACCGCGCGCTCGAAACATTTCAGGAAGTCGTACGCCTGGATCCCCGGAACCGGTATGCCTTCGTGAACCTGCAGAAGCTTTACGAAGACCAGCGACAGTGGGCCGACGCGGCAGGCGTGCGAGAGAAAATCGCCGCGCTCGACGAGGACAAGCCGCAGGCCAACAATCAGATTCTCGGCTTTCTGCGCAACGAAGTCGGCGAAACCTTGATTCGCGCCGGCGATGACGCGGCTGCGGCCCGGGCCTTTGCAGCCGCGCTCGATACCGATGCGCGAACCGCGCCGGCGTATCTCAACCTCGGTGACATGCGTGAACGCATGGGGCAACTTGCAGGGGCGGTCGAGGCGTGGGAGAAGCTCGTGCAGACTCTCCCCGACCGCGCGTATCTGGCGCTCGATCGTCTCGAGCGTGCCTATCATCGGGCTGGTTCCCCGCAACGGTTCGGCGACCTGTGCGCGCGGCTCATCGACCAGAATCCGCAGGACTGGCGAACCCGGCTTGCGCTGTCACGCCATCTGGCTGCCGACGGCCGGCACCGCAAGGCGTTCGAGCTGCTCCTCGACGCGCTGCCGCACAATCCGCACGGCCTGGCGATCCACCACGAAGTCTGGAAGGCCTTGCTCGCCCTCGATCTCGACCAGGCGCTGGTGCGGCAGTACATCGAGTTGACGCGCAGCGCTGTCTTCTACCTGGACCCGCACGTGTGCCTGCACTGCCGTTACAGGAGCACGGAATTACTGTGGCAGTGCCCGCAGTGCCACGAATGGAATACCTTCGTCGAGGAGCGCATGTCGCCGGCCAAAGATTCGGCGGCGGCGGAAGTCGGGGGATAAACGGGTTGCGCAACCGGGTGGCTGGGTTGACATGAAACGTGTCGGGCTCACTGGCGGCATCGCCACCGGGAAAAGCGTCGTTCGAGCAGAGCTCGAGCGACTCGGTGTGCCGACCATCGACGCCGACGTCGTCGCCCGTGACGTCGTCGCCGCGGGCACTCCAGCTCTTGCGGCGATTCTCGAACGGTTCGGAGCCGGCGTCCTCGGCGCCGATGGTGCGCTCGACCGCCGGAAGCTGGGGTCGATCGTGTTCGCGGACGAAGCCGCGCGGTACGACCTGGAGCAGATCGTTCATCCGGCCGTCAAGGCCGCCATCGACACGTGGCTCGACGCGATGAGTGGCACACACAACATCGCCGTCGCCGTCATTCCGTTGCTTTACGAAGCGGGCCGGGAGAGAGACTTCGATGTCGTCATCACGACGGCCTGCAGCGCGGACGAGCAGCTTCGCCGCGTGATGACGCGTGACACTCTGAACGAGCTTCAGGCCAGGCAGCGCATCAATGCGCAGCTCTCGACCGAGGAGAAGGTTCGCCGCGCGGACTACGCGATCTGGACCGACGGAACGCACGAAAACACGAAGCGCCAGGTCGTCGAAACGCTCGAGCAGCTAGCGCGCAGGTAGGCCCACCTCCACGCGCTCCTGCGCCGCGTGCAGCGTGTTCATCATCAGCATCGTGATCGTCAGCGGTCCGACGCCGCCTGGCACGGGTGTCAGGGCGCCCGCCACTTCGACGACCGCCGGATGGACATCGCCGACGAGCACGGAGCCCTTCGCGTGGAAGGATGCGAGCCTGGGGTGCCCGGCGGGAAACAGCTGCGCGGCGACCGCCGGATCCGTGACGCGATTCATCCCAACGTCGATCACCGTCGCGCCCGGCTTCACAAAGTCTTTCGTGACCAGTCCCGCGCGCCCGACAGCGGCGACGAGGATATCGGCCTGACGACAAACCGCGGGCAAGTCAGGCGTGCGCGAATGACAAATCGTCACCGTCGCATCGCGATGCAGCAGCAGCATCGCCATCGGCTTCCCGACAATATCGCTGCGACCGATCACAACGGCATGGCGGCCGCGGATCTGAATCTTCTCGCGCTCGAGCAGCTCGATGACGCCCGCGGGCGTGCATGCCACCAGCTTCGGACGGTTCTGTGACAACAGGCCTACGCTCTCGGCCCCGAAGCCATCCACATCTTTGTCCGCTGCAATCGTGTCGAAGACGCGCTGCTGCGCTCCTGCGCCCATCGCTTTCGGCAAAGGCGACTGGACCAGGATGCCGTCGTGCACCGGACTCTCATTCAGTCGCTCGACCAGCGCCAACACGTCGCCCAGCGTTGCCGACTCCCGCATCCGTTCAAGGTCGACCCTGAAACCGACGTCCCCCCCGGCTTTGACTTTGTTGCGAACGTAAACCTGTGATGCCGGATCGTCGCCAACGAGCACGATACCCAACCCGGGCGGCCGGCCATGTTTGCTGACGAACTCCCTGACCTGCGGTTTGATTTCCTCCTGCATCCGCGTTGCGAGCGCCTGTCCGTCGAGCACACGTGCCGTCATACCGAGATGATCTCCTCAGAGGCCTTATCGTGCCGACCCGACTGTCGCCTGCTGCCGCCTCCTGAGCTCGCTGTGCTTGTATCCGTACGCGAAATACAGCACGAGCCCGATCGCCATCCAGATCACCAGTCGCATCCAGGTGTCGAAGGGCAATCCCAACATGAGCGCGAAGCTGACGAGGGCCGAGAGAATAGGAATGAACGGCACCAACGGTGTCTTGAACGGGCGATGGAGATCAGGCCTGCGGTAACGGAGGAAGATCACGCCAATGGAAACGATGACGAATGCGAGGAGCGTTCCGATGCTCACCAGCTCACCGAGCGCGCCGATTGGCGTGAACCCGGCGGCAAGCGCCACGATAATGCCGGTGATGATGCTCGTGATGTGCGGGGTCCGGAATTTCGGATGAATCTTTCGGGCAAATGGCGGTAACAGGCCGTCGCGCGACATCGAGTAGAAGATGCGCGGCTGCGCCATCATCAGCACCACCATCACCGAGCTCAACCCGGCGATGGCGCCAAGCTCCACGAGCATGGTCATCATCCTGAGCAGCGTGCTGCCGCCCGAGGCCGCTTCAGCGGCGCGAATGGCGACGACCATTGGCGCCGGCGATCCCAGCATGTCGCGATACGGCACCAGGCCAACCATCACGCCGGAAACGAGTATGTACAGGATGGTGCAGAGCGCGAGCGAGCCGAGGATGCCAACCGGCATGTCTTTCTGCGGGTTCCTGGCTTCTTGCGCCGCCACCGAGACGGCGTCGAATCCGATATAGGCGAAGAAGATCACCCCTGCTCCACGCAGGACCCCGCTCCAGCCGTACTCGCCGAACGAACCGGTGTTTGGCGGGATGAAGGGCTGCCAGTTGTCGCTGTTCACGTAAGCAGCGCCGCCAAGGATGACGATCAGAACGACCGCGACCTTGATGATAACGATCACGGAGTTGACGTTGGCCGATTCCTTGATCCCGATCACGATAAGGATGGTGACCGCTATCGCGATCAAGACGGCTGGTAGATTCAGGTACGCGTCTGGATTACATCCGGCGGCCGGAACAAAGGTACAGGGCGCAGACGAGAGCGAAGCCGGGATGGTGATGCCGAGAAAGTCGTGCAGAAAACTGGTGAGGTGTCCCGACCATCCGACCGCGACGGTGGCGCCTCCCAGCGCGTACTCGAGGATGAGGTCCCACCCGATGATCCAGGCAATGAACTCACCGAGCGTGGCGTAGCCGTAGGTGTACGCCGAGCCCGCGATTGGCACCGTTGACGCGAATTCCGAGTAGCACAGTCCGGCCAGTGCGCTCGCCACGCCTGCCACCACCATGGACAGAACGATCGCGGGACCTGCATACTGGGCGGCCGCTTGTCCCGTGAGCACGAAGATGCCGGTCCCGATGATCGCGCCAATCCCGAGCGTCACGAGATTGGTGGGGCCAAGGACCCGCTTCAGGGAATGCTCCCCGGTCACCTCTGCTTCGGCTTTCAGCTGCTCGATCGACTTCGTCGCGAACATGGACATTCGACGATTCCTCAAATTGAGCTAGAAGCTGGCCACAGGCTTTCTGGTCCGCCGTGCGGGTTCTGCCTGTTGCCTGTGGCCCGATTATATTCGTGTCACCGCAGCCGCCGTCCGGAGATACGCGCGCACGCGAGCCGTTGGGTCGCCGCCCTCGAGCAAATCGCTGATGACGGCGACGCTCGACGCACCAGCCGCCCAAACCGACGCCGCCGTTTCAAGAGTGATACCTCCGATGGCGACGACCGGCACCCCTTTCGATCGCCGCGCTGCCTGAGTGACCTGCGCCAGGCCCACGGCGTTGTAGCCGGTTTCTTTCGTGCGAGTGCCGAACACAGGTCCAATCGCGATATAGCTGACCGGCTCCCCGGCCGCGCGTTCGATCTGTTCATCCGTGTGCGTTGAAAATCCGATCACGGCCGAAGGCCCCAATAGACCACGGACCTGCGCCGGCGGCAGATCCTCCTGCCCCACGTGCACGCCGGCGGCTCTCGACATCAAAGCGAGATCGGGCCGATCGTTGACGATTACGACCGCACCATACGGATGTGCTACACCAACGATCGTGTCGCAGAGATCCAGAAAGCGATCGGACGGAAGATCTTTGGCGCGAATCTGCATGCACTGCGCGCCACCTTCCATGAAGGCGCGCGCCAGATCTGCGGGCGCCCACCCCGCGCGCGCCGAGAGCGCTACATCGACGATGGCGTGAAGCGGGGAAAGTGGGGTCAGGCTGTGTCCGCCAGGCTACTTTTTTTTGGCTGAGGCATGAAGCGCTCCATGAAGGAGGTGCTCAGCCGGCCAGCGTTGAAATCGGGCTCGTTCAGGATCTTGATGTGAAGCGGCACCGAGGTCCGAATGCCCTCGATGACCGTCATGTCGAGCGTTCGCTTCATGCGCGCGATCGCTTCCTGACGGTCGCGCCCGTGCGTGATGATCTTGGCGATCATCGAATCGTAGTACGGCGTGACCGTGCACTCGGAGTGCGCGAAGGTGTCGATGCGCACGCCTGGGCCGCCCGGAGTGCTGAAGGCGTGAATCACGCCGGGTGACGGCACGAACGTTTCCGGGTCCTCGGCGTTGACCCGACACTCGATGGCATGACCGGTGAAGGTGACCTCGCTCTGTTTGAACGACAAGCGTTCGCCCGCCGCGATTCGGATCTGCTCCTTCACGATGTCGATTCCGGTCACCATCTCGGTCACGGGATGTTCCACCTGGAGACGTGTGTTCGTTTCCATGTAGTAGAACTTGCCATCCCGGTCCATCAGGAATTCGAACGTACCCGCGTTGGTGTACTGGACGGCTTTGGCCGCATCCACGACGACGCTGCCCATCTTCTTGCGGATCTTGTCGCTCAGCGCAGGTGATGGCGCCTCTTCAATCAGCTTCTGATGGCGGCGTTGGATCGAGCACTCGCGCTCGCCCAGATGAACCACATTGCCGTGGTGGTCGCCGATGATCTGGAACTCGATGTGCCGCGGGCTCTCGAGGTACTTCTCGATATAGACGTCGCCGTTACCGAAGGCCGCTTCGGCTTCACGCTGTGCCGTCCGCAGGGCGTGAGACAACTCGCCCGCCGTTCGGACGACGCGCATGCCGCGTCCTCCGCCGCCGGCCACGGCCTTCACGATCACCGGAAAGCCGATGTCCTTGACCACTCTGAGCGCATGCTCTTCGTCCGTCACCGGACCGTCGCTGCCGGGCAGCATCGGCACGCCGGCTTTTTTCATGGCCTTTTTCGCGCGCGCCTTGTCACCGAGGAGCTTGATGACGCTCGGATCGGGACCAATGAACCGGATGTGACAGGCCTCGCATACCTCGGCGAGGTAGGCGCTCTCCGACAAGAAGCCGTAGCCAGGATGAATCGCGTCGGCCCCGGTGATCTCGGCCGCACTGATGATGGCCGGGACATTCAGGTAACTATCGGCGCTCCGCGGCGGACCGATGCAGACGTCCTCGTCCGAGAAGCGGACGTGGAGCGAATTCTCGTCGGCTTCTGAGTAGACGGCGACTGTCTTGATGTTCAGTTCGCGGCACGCGTGGATGATGCGCAGCGCGATCTCTCCGCGATTGGCGATGAGGATCTTCTTGAACATGTTGTGTTCCCTGCCGGCTATGGGCTACGTCGGCCGTATCGCAAACAGCCGCTCACCGTAGTGAACCGCCCGCCCGTTCTCCACATACACCTTCACGACTTCACCATCGCACTCGGCGTTGATCTCGTTCATCAGCTTCATCGCTTCGATGATGCACAGCACCTGACCGGCCGTGACCATCTGACCAACCTCGGTGAACGGCTTGGCATCAGGCTCGGAGGCGCGATAGAAGGTCCCGACAATCGGTGACTTGATGATCGCCAGGTCGACATCCTCGCTCGCCACGGTCAGTGGGGCCGGCGCCGGCTCGCCAGGGTTTGGTACCGGCGCGACCGGCGCGACGTAGCCCGTGGCAGGCGCCGCGGGTAAGTGACCGCTCCACTGAGGACCGGCGTCCTTGCGCAACCGAAGCTTGACACCGTCCTGCTCGAGCTCGAACTCGGTCAGGGCATTCTCGCGCATCAACTCCAGAATCTTTTTGATCTCGTCTAGATCCATTAACCGGCATCTACCCCAGCGCCAGCAACTCCCGCGGCACCGACGTCAAGACCTCGCATCCGTCTTCAGTTACCAGCACATCGTCTTCGATCCGCACGCCGCCCAGGCCCGGCAGGTAGGCGCCGGGTTCAATGGTAAACACCATCCCTGGTTCCAGTTGCACGGAAGCTGAATGGGAACGAGGTGGACCGATGCGGGGCTCTTCGTGGATATCCAGGCCCAAGCCGTGGCCAGTGCCGTGTCCAAACGCCTCTCCAAGCCCGCGTGACTCGAGCAGGCTGCGGGCAGCGGCATCCACTGATGCCGCCGGGACACCGGGCTTCACCGCCTCGATGGCCCTGCGTTGGGCATCTCGGACGGCTGTGTGCAGCCGAAGGGCGTCGTCTGTGGGCGTCCCTACCGATACGGTCCGGGTCAAGTCCGAGCAGTATCCGTCCAGTACGCCGCCAAAGTCCAGCACGACCAGGTCACCTGGGCTCAGGATTCGGGTCCCGGCGCGGTAGTGCGGCAGCGCCGCGTTTGGACCCGACGCCACGATCGTGTCGAAGGCGAGCCGCTCGTAACCTGCTGTGCGGGCAGCCGTTTCGATCGCTGCCGCGATGTCGCGTTCGGTCACCCCCGCGCGAATCGATCGAAACGCCGTCTCGGCGACCTGCGCGAGCCGGGCGGCTGCTTCGCGCAACGTCGCCACCTCGCTCGGGTCCTTGACCAGACGGAGCTGCTCGATGACGCGCTCGGTCGATGTCCAGTTCACCGCCAGGCGCCGAGACGCCGCTGTTCGCTCCAGCCATTCTTTCCGTGCCACGGTTAAATGGGCGGCCTCGATTCCGATCTTCACCGGCATGTCGGGCGAAGACAGCATGTCGAGCAGCGCTTCATCGTAACTTGCCGGTACCGGCCAGACGTGCAGACCGGGGCACGCTGCCGCCGACTCTTGCATCGCGCGCACCGACTCCTGGTATCTGAAGTCGATCAGCAGGTGAACGCCCGTGCCTGTGAGCACCAGTGTGCCGGCGCTCCCGGCATGATTGGAGAGGTATCGGATATTGGTCGGATTGGTCACCAACAGGCCATCAAGGCCAAGTGTTGCGAGCCTTGCTCTGACCTGCCGGTGCCGGGCTGCCAGGACTTCTGAATTGGGAAACCCGATCACGGGCGATTTTTTCATATGACACGAATCGAGTCGGTCACGCCGGCTATCGCCGTGCCAGTCGTTGCTGCGTAATCACTTCCAGCCAGGCGTTGAGCTCCGCAACAATTCGATCATCAATCGATCTGTGATCCTGGCGGAGGCCGGAGGCTCCGGATGCTGAATCAGCAGTCCGGTGGTGGACGGGCTGCTGGGTTCGCTGATGGATCTCCGCGAGCTTACCGACTGCGATGAGGTTGTCGGGCGCCGCATCGAGGACGCGCTGAAACTCGGCACGCGCCTCGTCGAGACGGCCAAGTTGGAAAAGCGCCCGGCCGAGGGTGACCCTCGCCGAGAGATACGCCGGATGCTGCGCAAGCCCCGCTTCGCAGACCTTCACGGCCTCTTCGCAGTCTCCAGCCCGCCGGTGCTCTTCGGCAAGCTGCGCAAAAGCAATCGACGCCGGATCCCTCTGGATCCGGCGTCGAAGGTCTTCAATCCGCGGGTTGTCGGCCACCCCTACATTATGGGATGACTGTGAGCTGATTCGTCTTCGTACTCTGCCGTCCCAAATTGTCGGTAATCGTCAGTGTCACGTTGTAGACGCCCGGCGACCCGTACCGTCCAGTCACCGTCGACGTCGACCCCGAATCAAACGGCTGGCTGCCGTCGCCGAAATCCCACACGTGACGGACGATAGTCCCACCCGCGCCGACCGTTGATGTGGACGTAAACGTCACAAGTACTCCAACAGCAGGTGTTACCGGTGCGTTCGAGAAGTTGGCCGTAGGTGCGGCAGGAGATGCGACGACGACGTACTTCGTGGTACTGCTTGACACGCCGCCTGCACTGACGGTCAAGGTCACCGCCTGGGGACCGGACGTCTGGAAGACATGCTGAACGACCTGTCCCGATCCTGAATTCCCGTCGCCAAAGTTCCAGCTGTACTCGCACGCCTGGCCGCACGCCTTGTTACTCAACTTTGTCGACGAGGCATCAAATGTCACGACGTCAAAGACTGCCGGCGTCGTCGGCGCAGCTGTGAAGGCCGGCTCTGGCACATCGGGACCAAGGAGAGCGACCGTAACGATCTGGCCCCGTGCGTTATCGAGGTTTTCACCGACAGGCACAGCCAAGATAGACGCACTCGAAGCCGGCGTGTTCACACTCGGCGCCGTGAATGTCACTGATCCGTTGCCAGCCGAGTCTGTAACAACCTCACCTGCGGACAACGTGCCCACGTCGGTGGTCACCACGACTCGCTTTTGTGTGATTGGAGCGTTCGTAACGCCGTCCCGCAAGTTGACGCGGATCGTCGACTGCGAGCTACCATCACGAGCCACGATATCCGGCGACGCCGCCAGAGTGATTGAGAGACCAAAACCGGACGGCCCGGCGAGCGGGGGGGCAGATTGACTCTCCGTCATGCACCCACTCAGGATCAGCGCCGCGCTGGCTGCGCACGCAGCCCGGACAATCGTAGCTGGAGACGTTCTGTCGCTGTGCATCTTCGTTCCTACTCAGGGTCCGCGAAATTGCCAAAGTCGACGCCGATCGTGGCCGTGGCGCTCACGTCGTTGCCGGCCTGGTCGTGACCGTAAAACGTCACGTAGGCGATCGTCGAGATGATGTCGAAGTTGGCCGCAAGCGCCTTCAATGGCGCCTCTTCCTTCGCGGCGTGGCGCACGAGCTGGAACACAGCCGACGCTGCGCCGTCACTCGGAACCGTGAAAGTCAAGGCTGAATCGAACGAATAGGGGACGTCCACACCCTGAGTGCTGCGACCATCGGTCCGCCGGTACTCGACGCGATACCGCGTGATCGTGACAGCGTTGAGAAGGGTCGGGCCGACGCTGACCCCCGGCACACCGGGATCCTTAAGGATCACCCGCATCTCGACTTCAGCCATGTCGTTGAACGTCGAGTTCCTGGTGACGACGTCGGAGAGCAACGTCCCGTGTTCGTCGTCGCCGACGATAAGGCTGTCCACGACCAGGACGACTGGTCCGCGTCCTTCGCGCGTGAACTCTCCACACGCCGACGACACCGCGACGAGTGCCACTACGAAAAGCAGCTTCACGAATTTCGCAGTCACGTGCATTTCTCTCCTAGAGCCTCATGATCTTCGGGGTGATGAAGATGAGCAGCTCACGACTTTCATCCGAGAACTCGTTCCTCTGGAACAGCCAGCCGAGAAGCGGAATCCGATGAAGTCCGGGCGTCCGGTCTTGGCTCGCCTGCTCGCGGCTGACATAAATACCGCCGATGACGGTCGTGTCGCCATCGCCAACGAGCACCTGCGTTAGCGCACGCTGAGTGTCGATGGGCGGAATGCCGTTGACGGCACGGCTGAAGTCGGGCGACGCGTTCTCGACTGAGATCCGCATGATCACAGTATTGGTGGCGGTAATCTGCGGGGTCACCCGAAGCGTCAACGCGGCATCCTTGAACGAGACGGTCACGGTGTTGTTTGCGACCGTCTGAATCGGAATCTGGATGCCCTGCGTAATCTCGGCCTCGATGTTGTTCTGCGTCGAAACTCGCGGCGTGGAAAGGATCCGCCCTTGGCCAGTTGATTCGAGGGCGGTGAGCGCGACGTCGAGGTTCACGGCACCATTGACGGATCCGAGCGCCAAACCGATTCCGCTGGTAGCCGGGCTCACACCCATATTCACGACACTGCCGACAGCATCCGCACCGGTCGCATCTCCACTCTGCGTCGCTCCGGTCCGGCCGGTGAGCGATCCCTGATTCGGGAACGAGAACGGCAGCGTGTTTCCGAGCGCCGTGCTCGCGCGCGCCCCAACGCCCCACTGGATGCCGATGTTCCGCGCAAAGTCGCGAGTCGTCTGAACGATACGCGCCTCGATCTCGACCTGCGGCTCGGGACGATCGAGTGTCGTGATGAGCGCCGACGCGCGCTCCAGGCGGTCGGCGAGGTCGTTGATGATGAGCGTGTTGGTTCGCGCGTCGAACTGGATCTGGCCGCGCTGCGACAGTACGGTCTGCGTGAGCAACTGCCGTAAATCTTCAGCCTTGGCGTAACTGAGCGAACGCGTCAGCACACGCAGTTCGCCGGCGAGCGCCTGCTCGTCCGACAGCTTCCGGCGCTGCGCCTCTTCGTCGGCCAGAACGGTCAGCGGGGCGATGCGGACGATCGTGCCGTCGATGACATATCCAAGCTTGTTGGCGCGCAGGATGATGTCGAGTGCCTGATCCCACGGCACATCGCGAAGCGCGACGTCCACCGTACCCTGAATCGTCGGGTCGATCACCAGGTTCAAACCGCTGATTTCGGAGAAGGTTCTCAACACCGCACGAAGATCCGCACCCTGGAAGTCGAGGCTCACCGGGTTTCCGGTATAGCGCGGTTGCGCGGGAGCAATTGCTTGAGGCTGTGCGGGAGCGGCCGGATTCGCCGGGACCTGCGCCGGCGGGACAGCCTGTGCGGCGACGCGCTGAACCGGCGCGACAGGAGCCGACGCGCGCGTTGCAGGCACAGATTCAACATCCCGTCTCTCGACGTTGCTCGGGACGCCTTGGGCGCCAGTCGAAGGGCGGCTCTGCAGTGCGCTGAATGGATCGGCGGCTGGCTCGTCGAACACCAGCGTCAGATCGTTGCCGTCCTGCGACGACTCGACCCGATAGGGGGCGCTGCGCGACAGATCGATGTTGACCTGTGTCATCAGCGGCGCGCTCGGATCGATTCCGATGCGCACGCGCTCGATCGGCCCCTGCCCGACGTTGGTCGTCTTCTGTACCGCGGACGTCACATTCGGGAGGTTCACGACAACGCGCCGCGGTCCATCCTTCGGTTCGTTGATGCTTGTCGCAATCAGTCGTGAAGTTCCGAGCAGGCTGACGGCCGTGGCGTTACCGCGCTTCTGCACGCGTACGTCGCGAATGGCAGGCGACGGACCGCGCAAACTCACGGCCGGCTCTACGGAAGGAGTTGCAGCAGGTGCACTGACCGGAGCAGCCGAGGCTGCCGGTGCGGGCGCGGCCGCCGTCGGTGCGGGCGCGCCTGCCGGTGTTGGCGCAGCAGCCGGAGTGGCTACCGGAGTCGCCGCGACCGCCGCCCTCTCGGCCTCGACGTAGATGACGTTCCGCGAACTGCGGACCCGCGGGCGCATCGGCTGATCGAGATTCATGCGAACGCGAGCGACGATCGTGCCGTCGTTGGCGGCGGCATGCTCCACCTGCACGGACGCGATCGGGTTACGTGGGTCGGCGGAAAACTCGTTCTGGAAACCGACAGCGACGACGTCGCGCAGTTCGACGACGAAGGTCTTGGGGTCGGGCTGCGAGGCGATGTACGGCACAGGAGTCGTTGCCTCGATGGCAATTACGCCCATGCGTCCGTCGACACGAGACGCGATCCGCTTCAGCATCGCCGCGTCGTTGCCTGCCCCGCTCACTCGCAGCGGAATCATGGCGCCGACCGCCATGGCGAGACAGAGCCCGAGTAGCATCGAATATCGGTACGTTACTGGCATCGTTCGAACCCCGCCTGCGCGATGGCGCCACACGGCCTCCGCACCGCGTCTGCCTCCATGAAACGTCTCCACTACTTAACCTCTTCCGTCTGTCGGAGCAGCTTTCGCACTTCGTGTTCCTTCGCGATCGAAAGCGGATCGTTGACCTGCTGCAGAATGACCATCGCATCGGCCGTGATCGATCGAATCGATCCGTCGGCCAGCTTGTCGCCAGCGCGCACGATGTAGGTCTTGTTGTCCACGCCCTGAAGGATGCCGACGAAGCTGCCCTGGCTCCTGAGCGTGCCGCGCAGGCTCACTTCGGCCGTGCCCAGGCCGGCTAGGCCCGCCACGCGCTTGCCTGCCTCGTTCGTGGTTGAACCCCGACGCAAGAGGCTGACAAACGGGTCGCGACGCCCGTCTGCGTTGTAGGTGAATCCCTGCGGTTCGACCGAATCGGACTTCTTCTCCGCCGCCGCGCTCTGAGCGGGGGCAGCCGTCGTCGGCGCCGCCGGCACCGCAGCGGATGTCTGCTGGCTGGTTGGTGGGGCTTGCGCAAATCCCACCTCTCCGGCGAGGAGGAGTGTTAACGGCAAGAGAGCAAGGGAGCGAGTCACCAGCGTTACTCCGTTCGGGCAGCGCCGGCCGGGGCGGCCGCTGGCGCTGGCTTCGCGTCGATCAGCACGAACGTCGTTGCCGTGCACTCGGCGGTTATGGTCGCCCCAGCGCTGGCCGACTTCTCGTCCTGCGCTTTGATCTTGATGTTGCCCACGTTGATGATGCGGTTGAACTTGCTGACGCGTTCGAGGAACGCGCCCAGATCGTGATAGGTGCCTTCGAGCTCGAGGCCGATCGGCCACTCCGCATGCATCTGGCGTCGCGTCACCGGGCGCGGCGTGAATCCACGGATCGTCAAGCGAGACTGCGTCGCCATCGCCTGAACGCGGCGCAGCAGATCCGCGACGTCCTGCTCCTCGGGCAGCACCGCTCGCAGGCGATCGAGCTGGGCTTCGAGTTGCTCCACTTCGCGTCGGAACTCGGGAAGGCGCTTTGCGGTGGCGAGACCACGATCGATCGTTTGGTTGATCTTGGCGAGCTCGCCCCTGCGCGTCTCAATCGCGTCCATGGCGTCTCGGGCAACCCAGTTCCAGAACGCGCCAACAGCCGCGAGCGACAGCGCGACGAAGACGCCGACCTGGCTGTACCAGGGCAACTTGCTGAGGCTAAGGTTGATCGCCACTACCAGACCCTCGTCCGACTCAAGCCTTTGATACGGGACATCGCGCTTATCTCGCAGCCGGCGGCGGTGCGCCCCTGCCCGCGGGAGCAGCCGCAGCAGCGGCGCTACCGGCGGAAGTCAGTTCCGCCTTGACGGTGAAATTGATCAACTCCGTGGGCTGCGCGTTCGGATTAGCGCCACGACCGGCCTCAACCTGGCTGTCGACGATCTCAATCGGCTTTTTGAGCAGCGCACCGTTCCCAAGATTGCCCACGAAATCCGAGAGCCCGATGAGCGTCGTGCTCAGGCCCTTGATCGTCACGCCCGAACCGTCCTGCGACATGTCGGTAAGCCACATCATGTCGGGGAGGCTGCGGCTGATATGGTCGAGGAGCTGCACCGGAACGCTCTGCCCGCTCCGGAGTTGCTCGATCAACTGCACGCGTTGCTGCAATTGCGTGCGCTGCGCTTCGAAACGTTGCACCTCCGCGAGCAGCGATTGGAGTCGCGCCGCTTCCTGTTGCCGCGCGGCGATCTCCGCCTCGAGTTGCGCGGCCTCGTTGTTGAGGCTCCAGTACCACCAGCCGATGCCCACGCCGGCGACGACCAGGATCAGGCTGCACGCAAAGGTGAGCCGTTGTCCCAGGTCGAATGACGGGACCTTGCTGGGTTTCGCCTTCTGACGCTCGGTCCCGAGGAGGTTGATGCGAATCATCGATCGCCCACCTTCCGCAGCGCGAGGCCAACGGCCACGGCCGCCGTGGACGCATGTTCAACGGCGTCCCGACCGAGCTTCTTGGAATCCCATACGATGGCGCGGAACGGATCGAACTCTTCGACCGGCGCGCTGAAGCGCTCCTGCAACATGTCGCGGAAACCGTCCACGCGAGAGGCGCCGCCGCTCAGCATGATGCGGTCGATGCGTTCGGACGACGCGGTCGCCTTGAAGAAGTCGAATGTCTTCTGCACTTCGAGGAGCACGTTCTCGGTGACGGCCCGCAGCACGGGCTGCGCTTCCTCGAACGAAGCGCCGTCGACGGGAATTCCCTTCTTCAGTTGCTCCGCCGATTCGTGTGGCAGATCGAGTTCTTTCTGAACAGCCTCGGTGTATGCGTTGCCGCCGATCGAAATGTCGCGGGTGAACATCGACTGCTCACCCTGGAGAATGTTGATGTTGATCGCGCTGGCGCCCGCGTTCAGCAGGACAACGACTTGTGCCGGATCCAGTCCGTAGTTGATGTCGTACGCGTTCTGCAGCGCGAATGCGTCGACGTCGACGATGACCGGGGTGCGCCCGGCCTGCGCGATGACGCCGGTGTAGTCGCCGATCTTTTCCTTTTTCGCCGCAACGAGGAGGACTTCCATGCTGCCGCGCGAATCAGGACCGGTCCCCGGGTCGAGGATCTGGTAGTCGAGATTGACGTCTTGAATGTCGAAGGGGATGTACTGCTCGGCCTCCCAGTAGATCGACTCGTCGAGCTCCGACTCGGTCATGACCGGCAGCGTGATTTTCTTGACGATCACGGCGTTGCCGGAAAGCGAGGCGCAGACGTCCTTGCCCTTGAAAGCCTTGTTGTGCTCGAACACGTTGCGGATGGCTTCTGCCACGGCACCCGCATCGATGATGGCGCCGTCAACGATGGCATCGGCCGGAACCGGCTCCGCCCCGTACGCCGCCACGCGAAACGCCTTACCGGCGGCCTTCAGCTCGACGGCTTTTACGGCGCTCGATCCGATGTCGAGCCCAACGACCGACTTCGATTTACCAATGCCAAACATATGGGAGCTCTCTAACGCACCGCTCTCTCAACTTGTGATCTCCGATCACAGGCGCAACCGCTGTGCCACTAGCTCGACCACTCGTTCTTGGCCTATTTCCGTGCATTCGCGCCCTTCGCCGGTCGCGCGGGTGGCATTTTTCCGAATGCCCCTGACGACAAAACGGTGCACGAATCACACTTCTGTCATGCGGCCAACTCAGGCACTCGCCGGACGAAGTTGTTATCGGCAGAAATGTTCCGGACTACAAATGAACGGCTGCTTTCGTGGGCGGCACTCACGAAGTCGGGAGAAGTCCCTCTATCTCATTGGCTTGACAAGATGTGACAGCGGTCCGTATGATTAGCGTTTACGGTCGTAAAGGATGTCCGCGCTGTTTGGCGTCGGTCGGATATTGGACCGAAAGCGTGGACCAACCCAGCCTCTGCCGTTACAGTGGCCGGGGCGAAGGAATCCCTTTCACTGCAGAGTAATCATGCGTACGTTTGTCGCGAGCGCGAAACGCGCCGACAGCCAGTGGCACGTCATTGACGCTGAGGGCCAGGTCCTGGGCCGGGTGGCCACGTTGAGTGCCCGGCTCCTCCAGGGGAAGCACAAGGCTTCCTACACCCCCTTCATCGACACGGGCGATCACGTCGTCATCATCAACGCCGGCGCCGTCAAGCTCACGGGCGATAAGGAACAGAACAAGATTTATCGCCGGCACAGCGGTTTCGAAGGCGGCCTGCGCGAGGAGCGCGCGGTCGACGTACGAAAGCGGAAGCCGGTTCGTTTAGTAGAGGAAGCTGTCCGCGGCATGCTGCCAAAGACCAAGATGGGAGACGCGATGTACCGCAAGCTCAAGGTCTACGCCGGTCCCGAACATCCTCATTCCGCACAGCAACCGAAAAAGATCGAGGTCGCCTAGCTTGGCAAGCATCGAATACTACGGCACAGGTCGCCGCAAGACATCGACCGCACGCGTTTTCCTCCGCCCCGGCAAGGGCACCATTACCGTTAACCATCGCGAGTTCGATCGGTATTTCACGACAGACGCTCTGCGCACTCAGGTGCGTCGTCCATTGCTGCTGACCGAGACGGGTGAGAAGTTCGACATCCTCGCGACGGTCGATGGCGGTGGTGTGAACGGCCAGGCTGGGGCCATGCGGCTGGGTATCGCGCGTGCGCTCTGCGATTTCAACCTCGAGCTGCGGAAACAGTTGAAGAAGGACGGACTGCTGACGTCCGATTCGCGAGTCAAGGAACGGAAGAAGTACGGTCTGGCTGGTGCGCGCAAGCGCTTCCAGTTCAGCAAGCGTTAGGAAGAGGGAGGGCTCTTGTCCGGGATTGCGATGAAGGATCTGCTGGAGGCCGGGGTTCACTTCGGTCACCAGACGAAGCGGTGGAATCCGAAGATGAAGGAGTACATCTTCGGCGAGCGGAACGGCATCTACATCATCAACCTCAATAAAACCGTCAAGAAGTTCCGCGACGCCGAGGAGTTCATCACTAACCTCGCTGCCGATGGGCGCACGCTGCTCTTCGTGGGCACCAAGCGTCAGGCACAGGACGTCATCGCTGAAGAAGCGCAGCGGTGCGGCATGTACTTCATCAATCAGCGGTGGCTCGGTGGACTGTTGACCAACTTCACCACCATTCAACGCAGCCTTGGACGACTTCGGGATCTCGAGTCGATGGTCACCGACGGCCGTTACGACACGCTCTCGAAGAAGGAGATCGCCCGCAACGAGAAGGAGAAGCGGAAGCTCCTCAAGAACCTCGAGGGGATCCGTCAGATGTCGCGCCTGCCTGACGCGGTGTTCGTCGTCGATACGCGGAAAGAAAAGATCGCCGTGGATGAGGCACGCAAGCTGAAGATTCCGGTGATCGGCGTGGTCGACACCAATTGCGATCCGGACGAAGTGGATTTCGTGGTGCCCGGCAATGACGACGCGCTTCGCGCGATTCGACTGTTCGCCTCGAAGATTGCCGATGCTGTCGTAGCCGGCCGCGGTATGCGTGAATCGCGGATGGCCGAAGAAGATGCGGCGCGTGCGGAAGAAGCCGCCGCCGCTGATTCCGCCGCTCGCCTCACACGCGCGGTGCGCCCGCAACGTCGAGCCGAAACCGCGCCCACGACCGCCGGGGCCTAAGGGCAGCAGATTCGAAGTTCATGCGCCGGCCCCGAGCCGGCGCTTTTTGTGTACGGAACCTGGAGCCCGGAACCTGGAACCGGGTACGCATCGGAGACGGAGATGGCAGAGATCACAGCAGCAATGGTGAAACAGCTACGCGACCAGACGGGCGCGGGGATGATGGAGTGCAAAGCGGCCCTGACGGAAGCCAACGGCGATATGGAAGAGGCTGTGACGCTGCTCAGGAAACGAGGCCTAGCGCAAGCCGCCAAGCGAGCCGGTCGCGCGACCGCGCAAGGCGTCATCGGCAGCTACATCCACATGGGAGGGCGAATCGGCGTCCTCGTGGAAGTGAACTGCGAGTCGGACTTCGTGGCGCGCACGGAGGACTTCAGCAACCTGGTGAAGGAAGTCGCCATGCACATTGCAGCTGCCGATCCGAAGTGGGTGCGCCGCGAGGACGTGCCTGCTGAAGCGATCGTCAAGGAAAAGGCAATCTACCGCGCGCAGATGGAGAACTCCGGGAAGCCTGCCAACGTGCTCGACAAGATCATCGAGGGCAAGCTTGGGAGCTTCTACTCGCAGTTCGTCTTGCTCGATCAGCCGTCGATTCGCGACGGGAGCATGACCGTCGCTCAGGTGGTGGCGCAGGCAAGCGCGAAGACGGGCGAGAACATCCAGATCAATCGCTTCGTGCGATATCGGATGGGAGAAGGCGCGGAAGTATAATCGCAAGCCGATGTCTTCCGACGCCGTCATCTCTACAACCCAGACCCCGGTTTACAAGCGCGCCCTCCTCAAGCTCTCCGGTGAAGCCCTGATGGGCGATCAGCAGTTTGGGGTCGACCCGGCGGTCACCACGCGAATCGCGCTCGATATCGGCGAAATCCAGGGACTGGGCGTTGAGACGGCCATCGTCATCGGCGGAGGCAACATCTTCCGCGGCATCGCGGCAAGCGCGCGCGGGATGGACCGGGCGACCGCCGACTACATGGGCATGCTGGCGACGGTCATCAACGCCCTTGCGCTGCAGGATGCGCTCGAACAGCATGGCGTGGTCACGCGCGTGGTGACGGCCATCGAGATGCGCGCCGTCGCCGAGCCCTTCATTCGGCGGCGGGCGATCAGGCACCTGGAAAAGGGTCGGGTCGTCATTTTCGCCGCCGGGACCGGTAGTCCATACTTCACGACGGATACGGCCGCGGCCCTTCGCGCGATGGAGATCAGGGCCGACGTGATCCTGAAGGGTACGAAGGTCGACGGTATCTACACGGCGGACCCGATGGTGGATCCCGGAGCAACGAAATACACGAAGATCTCGTATCTCCAGGTGCTCGAGCGACAGTTGAAAGTCATGGACGCCACGGCGATCTCGCTCTGCATGGACAACAAGCTTCCGATTGTCGTCTTCAACCTGCGGCAGGCTGGCAACATCCGTCGGGTCGTATTGGGCGACCCGATCGGCACGATAGTGTCTGTGTGAAGGGTCAGACCCCTTTACACTTTCGCACCAATCAACTGAGCTATGGAATTCAAAGACCTGAAAGGCATGTTCACGGACGTCAAGACGCGGATGGATTCAGCCATCGAACGGGTGCGGCGCGACATGGCGCACGTGCGCACCGGCCGCGCGACGGTCAGCCTGCTTGACGGCATTCAGGTGGAGGCCTACGGCACGCGCATGCCGATCAACCAGGTGGCGACGCTTTCCGTGCCTGAACCGGCGCTGATCGTGGCGCAGCCTTTCGACCCACAGGTCATGGGCGCGATTGAAAAAGCGATTCGCGCGTCCGACCTCGGGCTGAACCCGGCAAACGACGGGAAGGTCGTGCGCGTTCCTATTCCGGCGCTCACCGAGGAGCGTCGCAAGGAGCTGTCACGGCATATTCACAAGCAGGCGGAAGAGGGCCGCAACTCGGTCCGCCAGGTTCGCCGCGACGCTAACGATCGGTTGAAGAAGCTACTGAAGGACCATACGATTTCCGAAGACGATGAGCGAAAGGGGCTCGATCAGGTCCAGAAGATGACGGACGAGCACGTCAAGCTGATCGACGATCTGCAGAAAAAGAAAGACCAGGAACTACTGGGACACTGATTTGATGATCTTTGATTGGTGATTGTTGATTCGTTTTTGATTGTTGATTGTTGATTGTCGATTGGCCATTCGATCAGCATCGATCAATGATCAGTAATCGACAATCATCAACGAATCAAAGATCACCAAATCATCAATCGCCGAAAGACACTCCAAGAGATCGAGCGGTGAGGAGCAGGTCGTAATCAAGCGGCACGGTCTTCGTCTTCCCTACCACCTCGCCGATTGGTATCGGCACGAGATCAGGCGGATGGTTCGCTACCATCTTCCCGAACTGCCCATGCAGCAGTAGCTCCACTGCTTTACCGCCAAATCTGGTCGCCAGCGTTCGATCGAATGCCGTCGGCGTCCCTCCACGCTGCAGATGGCCGAGCACCACGTGCCGCGTTTCCTTGCCGGCACGCTCCTCGAGTTGCTTGGCGCACAGCGCGCCCGCTCCCCCAAGTCGTTCTGCATGGCCGGCTCGTGCCGCCTCGATGACAGACAATGACCCGTCAACGGGTCGCGCGCCTTCCGCGACCACGACGATGCTGAACCGGGCACCGCGAGCCTCGCGGGCACGTAGACACGCTGCCACCTTGTCCACGTCGTACGGAATCTCTGGAATCAGGATCACATCGGCACCGCCGGCCACGCCGCTGTGGAGCGCGATCCAGCCGGCATAGCGGCCCATCACTTCGACGACCATGATCCGGCGATGCGCTTCGGCCGTGGAGTGCAGTCGATCGATCGCATCGGTCGCGAAGTCGACTGCGGTATCGAACCCGAAACAGCTCGTCGTCCCGACGATGTCGTTGTCAATCGTCTTCGGGACACACACGAGCGGTATGCCCATCTTGTAGAACTCGTACGAGATGGCGAGCGTGCCGTCGCCGCCGATGCACACCAGCGCGTCAAGCGACATCTTGCCGAACATCTCGAAAACGCGTTCCGCGTAGTTGAACGTACCCTGGGGCGTGACGATCGGCTCGGTGAACGGATTGCCGCGATTTACGGTACCGAGGATGGTTCCGCCGAGCCGGAGGATGCCGGTCACATCGCGCGGCACCAGCGAGCGTGACTTTTCAGGGTAGATGAGACCGTCGAAGCTGTCCTCGAGTCCGATGACCTCGACGCCCGCGTTGCAGGCCGCCTTTACGACGGCACGGATCACGGCGTTCAAGCCGGGGGCGTCGCCACCTCCGGTGAGGACTCCTATTTTCTTGATCTTCGGCATGGGCGGCGGTTCGCAGCCGTCGCGGGGGTCGCGTGGCGAGTCACCTGCAGTATAGCAGTCGCCTCGCTCTGCGAAGGGGTTCAACAGGATACAAGGATGTTGCGAACGTCATTGAACGGTGACAGCGACGTAGGAACCCGTGAACGTGGGCAGCCGTCGCATTCACGAGCACAGGCTGGCTTGCCAACCGAAGCGCGGGGAGTGAATCAGGATGGCCCACCTCCGCTAAAGCTACGGTGGGCAACCTTCGCCTGCATCAAGCGCGAAGGTTGGTGGACGGCGCGAGGCTCGAACTCGCGACCTCCGCATTGCGAACGCGGCGCTCTCCCAACTGAGCTAGCCGCCCACTGATCCTCGTGCGTCGCACGTCCCCGCGAAAAACACGGCGCGTGCATCCAACTACTTTAGCACTTGATACTTGCCGGGGCAATTGACGGCCCGCAATGCGAGCCTGATACTCGTTGCATGCTTGACTAGTTCTCCCGCTCGAAAGTGAGATACAGCGGCGCCGCACCCAGGACCATCAGAAATCCGAAACTTCCCCACCCCGCCTTGTTCGCGGCTCTGAAGCGCGCGTGCTCCCCCGGCTGCAGCACGACTTCGTGCGTCTTCCAGAACAGCGTGTTGTGCACGCGGAGTCGATGCGGACCGGCCGGCAGATCGTGAGTCACCGCCTCCCCATTCTTCAGTATCGCGATCTGTTCACCATCGACCGACACGAAGATCTCGCGGATACCCGCATCATCTGGTGACTGCCGGCTCACTGTGATCGTGGCGACCTGCTCGGCGAGTGGTTCCGCCTTCGCCAGCGACGCGCCGGTCTTTCCGCCCGGCGGACGCACACCCGAACCACTTTCGCGAAAGGGCACCGGACGATCCTAAACCAGACGTGCGGCGACGCCTGCTGATCGCTCAAACCTGAACCGAGAACACGTAAGATCGAAACGTAAATGCCGCTCAAGCACTCGAGAATTCCGCTCGGCCGGGCCGACATGCTCGCCTCTACGGCCATTCGTGAAGCCCATCAGGCCGGTCTGCCAGCTGAGGACATCGTGCCGGTTGGTGGGGTGCGGCGATTCTCCCCCGCCGTCGACGGCGCCGTTCTTCTTGCCGTCACGGACGACGCGAGACGAGAGGAGTTCCTGGCCGGCTTTTCCCGGCTGGCGTTCGTTCGAACAGTCCTCGGCAACTCCGCTTCGGGCATCCGGGTTTCAACCGACCGCGGTCTCCTGGAAGTGCATGTGGCCCGCCCGGAATCGGCAGGGGCGGCGCTTGTCTGGCACACCGGGACACGCCGGCACACGAAGAGGCTGCAGGCACGGGCTGCTTCGCTCGATTTGAGGTTTGCGAACGGTCTGCTCGAACGCGCCGCAGGCATTTCAGTACAAGTACCCGATGAGCAGACCTTCTACCGTCTGCTCGATCTGCCGTATATCGCGCCGGAGCTTCGCGAAGGAGAAGACGAGATCGATGCAGCGGAGCGTGGCTCCCTGCCGTCACTCGTGACGACTCTTCACATTCGTGGCGATCTCCATATGCACAGCAGCTGGAGCGATGGACGCGATTCCATCATGCACATGGTGCTCAGTGCGCGTCAGCTCGGCTATGAGTACGTCGCGATCACCGACCACTCCGAGCGATCGTGGGCATCGCGGAAGCTCCTGTCACTGGAGGTCCCGCTCCAACGCGAGGAGATCGACACTGTTCGTTCGCACGAACCCGGAATCGAGATTTTGCACGGCGTGGAAGTCGACATCATGCCGGATGGTTCACTCGACTTCGACGACGACACGCTCGCCGGTTTCGACATTGTCCTGGCATCGCTTCACGATGCGAATGGGCAGGACGGAGGACGGCTCACAGCACGCTACCTGCAAGCCATGCGGCACCCGCTGGTCAACGTGATCACTCACCCGGCGAATCGAACGCCGGCGATGTCCGACGGGTACGAGCTCGACTTCGATCGTCTCTTCGAGGTCGCCATCGAAACCGGGACGGCGATGGAAATCGACGGTGCGCCGGGTCACCTTGATATGGATGGACGGATCGCCAGACGCGCGGCGGCCGCGGGAGTGACCATCGCTATCAACAGCGATTGCCATCGAGCCGAGACGCTTGGGCGCCAGATGAGCTTCGGTATCGGCACCGCCCGCCGCGGCTGGGTGGGGCCCGACCAGGTGCTGAATACAAGCGGAATCGATGGTGTACGCCAGTTTGTTGCCCGGAAACGTGGACGCTCGGTGCGGTAAGCCAGCGCAATCTCACCGATCAAACCAGGCACCCGCCTTGCTGGTATCGTAGACAGGCTGCGGACGATCGGTGGTCTTCGAGCGTTTTATGCGATTGCTTGCACCTCTTGTCGTGCTACTTTCTTTACCTGTTCTGGGCTCTGCCCAAACGGGGCGAAGCCCTGAGGAACTGGCCAAGGCGCTTCAGGAGCGATACCAGAGCGTGCGCGACTTCACCGCGGACTTCGTGCAGACGTATCGTGGCGGCGTGTTGCGTACCGAGACGCGCGAACGCGGTACCGTAACCGTGAAAAAGCCTGGGCTGATGCGCTGGATTTACACGAACCCTGAGCGCAAGGAGTTCGTGTCGGACGGCCTGAAGATGTATTCCTATATTCCCGAGGACCGGCAGGTGGTGGTATCGAACGTACCGACGGACAGTGAGGCGCCGACACCAGTGCTCTTCCTTGCGGGGAAAGGGAATCTCGTCAGGGACTTTACGGCGTCTCAGGCTGAGAGCCCGGTGGCGGGGTCTATCGCAGTGAAACTGACGCCACGTCGTAAAGAGCCGGAATACGAATACCTGATTGTGGCGGTCGACCCGGCGACTCTCCAGATTCGAGCGTTGACCACGCGGGACCGCCAGGGTGGTGAATCGACCCTTCGGTTTGAGAACCTGAAGGAAAACAAGGGCATATCCGATAAGGACTTTGCGTTCCGCATTCCGCGCGGTGTCGATGTCATCACCAATGGGCAACGCAACTGACCAGCCAAGGGCCCTGCCCTTGCCCTTCGACTATCGCTCAGGGCACCCCGAGCAGAGTCGAGGGGTGATGACGCGCAGAGTCCTGGCTGGTTGCCAGTATCTTCTGGCGCGCTCCGCGCGCGTCGGACTGGCGCTGCCGCTGGCGCTGTCGGTGGCGATCGCCGGTTGCGCGACCAGCGCCGCCATGCGCGCCGGGCGCGACGCCGATCTCGTCAAGGACTACGACCGCGCCATCGTCGAATACACGAAAGTCCTGCGCGCCGACCCTGATAACCGCGAGGCGCGCAAGGCGCTGGAGCTCTCCAAGATCCGCTCCTCGCTCGACCACTTCTCTCGTGCTCGACGCTTCGAAAACGGGGGAAGGCTCGATGAGGCACTCATCGAGCTACAGATCGCCGCCGAATTGAACCCGGGCAGCGCCGACGTCGAGCAGGCGCTGAACAGCGTCCGCGCACAACTTCGCAACAAGGTCGCGTCGCGCGACGGCAAGACCGAGCTCGAGACACTGGTCGAACGCTCGCGAGCGCTGATGCCGGCGGGCCAGGAGCTCCCGACCGACGTCAAAATGCCCGATTCGCTCACGTTCCGCGGCAGCTCGCGCGATGTCTTTACGGCGCTTGGCAAAATCGCGGGCGTCAATGTCGTCTTCGACACTCTTTTCCGTCCCCAAGAAGTCAGCATCGATCTCAAGAACGCCTCATTGGAGGAGGCGCTCCAGGCGGTGTCAACGGCCAGCCGAAACTTCTACCGGGTCACCGCTCAACGGACCGTCACGGTGATCCCTGACACGCCAGCCAAGCGACAGGAGTACGAAGAAGAGATCGTACGTCCCTTCTTCCTGAGCAACGCCGATCTCAAGGAGACGATGGATCTCCTTCGCGTCGTGATCGACGCGCGACGCGTGGCTCCGGTCACGGCGACCAACACGATCATGATCAAGGACACGCCGGAGCGGGTGGCAGCCGCCGGCAAGATCATCGCCGCCATCGACAAGGCGCGGCCCGAGGTCGTGATCGACGTGGAGCTGCTCGAAGTCGATCGCACGCGCCTCAAGGAGTTCGGGTTGCAGCTCGCCTCGCCTGGCGATCCGCCGACTGGCATCAACGGCACCGCCAGCGTGAACCGCGATGGCTTGTCGTTCCGCGACTTGAGCAACTTGACGCAGGCCGACATCCTGCTGACCAACCTGCCGAACCTGTACTATCGTCTGCTCAAACAGGACACCAACACACGAACACTGGCGAATCCTCAGTTGCGGACGTCGGAGGGGGTTCCCGCGCAGGCGCGCTTCGGCGAGCGGGTTCCCGTCCCGGTCACGACGTTCTCACCGATTGCGACCGGCGGCGTGAATCAGCAGCCGATCACGTCGTTCAACTACGAAAACATCGGCGTCAACATCGACATCACGCCGCGAACGCATCACGACGACCAGGTCTCGCTCGCGTTGAAAGTGTCGGTGAGTAACATCTCGGGCACCGGCTTCGGGAACCTCCCTACGTTTGGCAACCGCGAGATCAGCACCGTCATTCGCCTCAAGGACGGTGAGACGAATCTTCTCGCCGGCCTCATTCGCGACGAGGAGCGGCGAGTTCTTCGCGGTGTCGCCGGCCTGAGCGATCTGCCCGTCGTCGGCCGCTTGTTTGCGCAGACACAACGCGAGATCCAGGAAACGGACATCGTCCTAACCCTGACGCCGCGCGTCATTCGAGTGCTCGACCTGACCGAGGAAGATTTGCGCCCCTTCCGCGTGGGCGACAACACGACTGCCCCGCTCACGCTGCCCGTGCCGGTGCCCCTGCCCGCACCCGCCGAGCGGGCGGCACCGCCGCAAGCTCCAGCGCCGCCACCCGCCGAGCCGCCGGATCAATTGCCCGGCGCGAAGCCGATCCTGCCGCCGCCACCGCCACCACAGAAGTGATACTCGTTTGGTCCGATCGCGGTGGCTCGTCGGTGTGATTACTGATCGTTGTCGGTGCGATCACTGATCCTTGTCGGTGCGATCAGCGATCCTCGTCGGTGCGATCAGCGATCCTCGTCGGTGCGATCAATCGCTTCCGCGTGATCGTGCGGGTGCCTGCAACCTGTAAAGGACATGACGTCTATGGTCCGGCTGTGTTGGATGATTGAAATCATCAGCCGGGTCGTGCGTCATCCCCAGGCGCTCCATAACTCGTCGCGAACGTTTGTTCTCCGGAACAGTCATAGAGACGATCTCGTCGAGCGCCAGCGGACCGAATCCGATTGCCAGCACCGCTCGCGCCGCTTCGGTCGCGTATCCACGCCCCCACCAATCCGCCGCTAGCCGCCAACCAACTTCCACGCATGGAGTGAAGTGCGCGTCGAATGACGGCACTGCAAGACCCACGAAGCCAATGAAGGGCGCCTGGTCAGGAACTTCAACGGCCCACAACCCAAAACCATGCCGTTCGAAATGGGCTTCGATTCGGTCGACCGCCGCGTCGCTGTCGGCTCGAGTCAGCACACTCGGGAAGTGTTCCATGACACGCGTGTCGGCGTTGAGAGCCGCAAATCCGGGCCGGTCGGAATCCCGCCATCGCCGGAGCAAGAGACGAGTTGTCTGTATCGCACGCGGCAGGCTCATCGGCGACCCTTGAACTCAGAACCCACCGACACGAGTCAACCTCGCAGCCACAATGGAACAAGGATCGCACCGACGCGAATCACAGTCGCACCGACAAGCTCACTCGACTTTCGCTACCTTGGCGCCGAGTCCTTTGAGTCGATCGACAAGTTGGCTGTAGCCGCGTTCGACAGTCTCGAGTGGTGCCACTCGCGTCTGTCCCTCCGCCGCGAGACCGGCGGCTATGAGCGACATCCCCGATCGTAGATCGCGGCTATCAAGCGTGCGTCCACCACGCAGTTTGGTTGGCCCGGTCACGATAATGCGGTGAGCGTCGGCAAGGAAAAGGTCCGCCCCCATGCCGCTCATCTGCTCGAGTGCGAACAGGCGGAGCTCGTACATCCAGTCGTGTACCAGGGTTCGTCCCGCAGCCTGGGTCGCAAGCACGGTGACGAGACTAACGAGATCACTTGGGAACGATGGCCACAGTCCGGTGGCGATCCGGCGCAGGGCCTGAGGCTTCGACGGCTTGATCTCGAATATACCGCTTCGCATCCCGCACTCGACGCGCATGCGTTGCAGCACCGCGGCAACTACCTCGATGTCTTCCTCGCGACACCCCTCGATGGCAATCTCGCCACCAGTAATCGCGCCGACGACGGCCCAACTCCCGGCTTCGATATAGTCACCGCCGAGATGGTGAGTGGCCCCGCGCAACTTCGATATCCCCTCGATACGCAGCTTCGAGCTGCCGATTCCAGTGACGACGGCTCCCATCTTCGTCAGGAACTCGCAGAGCTCGACCACGTGCGGCTCGGTGGCAGCGTGGCGGATCTCGGTGACGCCTGGCGCCGAGGCTGCCGCGAGCAGGGCTGTCTCGGTCCCCGTCACCGAGGCTTCGTACAGATACATCGACGCCGGCTTCAAACCATCCGGCGCCTCCAGAACGTGGTCAGGCCCCTGGCGCTCGCGCGCGCCCAGGGCCCGCAGCGCCTCGGTGTGCGTCGAGATCGTGCGACGTGCGGGAAAGTCACCACCTGGCGGCGCGATGTGGGCGCGCCCGGTCCGCGCAAGCAACGGCCCGAGGAGGAGGACCGATCCGCGGAGCCGCCCCACGAGCCCTCGATCGGGCGCATCGGTGTTGACACGCGGCGTCCGAATCCGCAGCGTGGTCGTCCCGATGCCTTCGACCTCGGCTCCAAGGTCGAGCAGCAGGCGCGCCATCACTTCGACGTCGCCGATGCGCGGCACATTGTTCAGTACGCATTCTTCTTCGGTGAGGAGGCACGCGGCCAACAGCGGCAGCGCGGCATTCTTGTTACCCTCAACGGCCACGCGGCCTTCCAGCCGGTGTCCCCCTTCGATCAATAGTGTCGACATCAGTTGCGCGCTTTCTGCAGGAACCCTACGTCGTCATTGCCCTCGAGACCAACAAAGACTGGCTCCGGCCGTAACCAGATGCCGCACCAGTCAATCACGGCGCGTTTGACCTGCGCGGCAAATCGAAGCACGTCGCGTGACGTTGCGCCGCCCCGATTCACAATCGCCAGCGGATGTTTGGTCGACAGGCCGACAGTCCGCTCGCCCTGTCCTTTGCGGATCCCGGAACGCTCGATCAGCCAGGCGGCGGGTATTTTCACCCGGCTCTCGGTCATGGCAAAGCCGGGTACTCGCTGGCCCGCGAGCGATGCGATGCGCTCACGGTCATCGAGCGAGACTACGGGGTTCATAAAGAACGATCCGACGCTGCGAGTATCGGGATCGTTCACTTCGATCACCATGCCCTTTCGACGCCGGATGGTGAGAACGGCATCACGAACGTCAGCGGGTCGTGGGCTGGCGCGGCCGCGGCGCTCCAGTTCGGCGATGAGTTCGGGATAGGTCAGGGTCGGCGTCGACTGAGTGAGGCGGAAGGAGACACCGCACACGACGAAACGACCTGCGTCCTCAGCCTTGAAGCGGCTCATGCGGTACGAGAACCCACAGTCGGCGGCGCTGAGCTCGGTTAACGAGGATGCCGAGCGATCGAACGCGAGCACACGCTCGATCACATTCGCTACTTCCTGCCCGTAGGCGCCGACATTCTGAATCGGAGTTCCACCCACCGTGCCTGGGATGCCTGATAGACACTCCACGCCGCTCAAGCCTCGAGCGATGACCGACTCGACCAGCCGGTCCCATGACTCGCCGGCGCCCGCTTTCACTAACGTTGCATCGACTTCGTCGTTCGTCGTGATCCCGGCGACCGACATGTGCATGACCAACCCCGGGAAGCCGTCATCGGATATCACGAGGTTGCTGCCACCACCCAGCACGAACAGCGGAAGATCGTGTTCCAGGCACCAGGCGTGGATCGCCTGGACATCGTCAGTCGTGTCGGCTCGCGCAAACCATCGCGCCGAACCGCCGACGCCCAGCGTGCAGAGCCACTGCAGGGACACGTGCTCGCGGAGATTCAGTGACGGTCTACCTGAGGTCACCGAGAATCGCTTCCTGATCGCGGAGCGCCGCGATCGCCTCGGCTCGAGTGCAGCGTGCAAACTCGACCCAGTCGCCGGGCGCGAGCTGACCGGCCAATGGGAGGTCCGCCGTGATGACCGTCGCCAGCTGTGGATATCCGCCAGTCGTCTGCCGATCGCTCATCAGCAGAATCGGTTCGCCAGACGCCGGAACCTGAATGCCTCCAACGAAGGCGGTGTCGGAGATCATTTCTCGGTCAGGAATGCGCGGAAGAGCGGCGCCTGACAACCGATAGCCCATTCGATTCGATTGCGGGGTGACGATGAACCGCGAGCGCTCCAGCAACGCAAAGGCGGCCTCGGGAAAAAAATCGTCCTGAGGGCCCGGCAACACACGGAGCCGGGCACCGCCGGCAACCTTGGCTGCCGGGTCAGGCCCGTCCATATGTGAAATCGTGTGAAGGGGTCTGACCCCACTCGGCCCGATGGCGAGTCGATCCCCGGCGACGAGCGCTCGACCATCAACGCCGCCCAACGCAGCGCCGACATGCGTCGCGCGACTCCCCAGTACCAGCGGCGAGTCTATCCCACCGTCGAACGCGATGTAGGCTCGCGCGCCCGAGGCGCGTTCACCAAATCGAAGCACGGCTCCGGCGCGACACGTCGTCGCAACTCCCATCGACACAGTGGCTCCGTCGATGCTCGGTCGCAGATTGGCACCAGCTATCGCAATGCGAGTTTCTTCTTCGAACCTCAGCTCCGGTCCGGCCAGAGTGACCTCGAGCGTTGCCGCGCTGGTCGCGTTTCCTACGAGCGCATTGGCGATGCGATGTGAGACGAAATCCATTGCTCCGCTTACGGGAACCCCGCTCGCCTGGCTACCCCACCGGCCCTCGTCCTGGATGGTCGTGAACAATCCAGGACGCAGTACGGTGAGCGCGCGCGAGCGTGGTGCGATATGTGGCGCGTTCGTCCGCGCCCGTGAGTGTTCGAAGGGCGCGTCGTTCGAAGGCACAGCCTTGAAACGAACCCGATCACCCGGGCTGAAAAGCGCCGCCGGAACCTGGCTGGGATCGAACACCTTGAGCTCGCTCCGGCCGATGATCTGCCACCCGCCTGCCGATTCACGCGGGTAAATTCCCGTCTGCTGCCCCGCAATGCCCACAGAACCGGCGGGAACGCGTATGCGTGGCGATTGGCGGCGCGGCGAAGCAATCTGAGCGTCAACCGACCCCAGGTACGCAAAGCCTGGGAGGAATCCCAACATGAAAACGCGATAATCCCTGCCCGCGTGCCGCTCGGCAACGTTCGCCGCGCTCACCCCAGCCCAGTCGGCCACCGTCGTCAGATCCGGTCCCGTCTCTCCGCCATACGTGACGGGAACCTCGATCGTCTTTCCTTCAACCACCTGCAAAGGAGACTGGCTCACGTCGGCGAGCGCACCTCGAACAACCTGGGTCTCGGCTATCAACGGATCGAAGAAAACGGTAACGGATCGAAACGTCGGCACGACATCGCGGACCCCGGGCAGCGACTGACTCCGCATCGCCGTGGCCACGGCGACGGCGCGTGCGTTCACGCGCGGGTCGATCGCTTCCTCCCATTCCAGGAGCAGCGCGGAATCGCCTGCTTCACGAATGCGCGGCGCGTTCGGGCCCATTCAACGAAGAGATCAGCTTGGCGTGGATGCCACCGAATCCGCCATTCGACATCAGCACGACGACGTCTCCCGCGCGGTGCTCGCGAACGATGGTGTCAACGATGGCGTCGATGTCTGGAATATGTCGCGCCTGCTGACCACGACCTTGCAGATCATCGACCAACTGCACGGCATCGAGACGCTCCGCCTCGGGTAGCGACGATCGGAACACGGCCGCGAGAATTACCTGGTCGGCCATGCCGAACGCGCGCGCGAAGTCGTCCTGGAAGACGCGACGGCACGACGATGCGGATCGCGGCTCGAAGACGGCCCACAATCGTCTTCCTGGGTAGCCAAGTCGCAGCGCGGAGAGCGTCTCGTGGACCGCGGTCGGGTGATGAGCGAAGTCGTCCAGGACAGTGACGCCATCAGCAACACCGACCGTCTCGAGCCTTCGCTTGATCCCTTTGAACGACTTCACACCCGCTGCGAGAGCCGCAGCGGACAAGCCAACATGAGCTCCAACAGCGATCGATGCAAGCGCGTTGCGGACGTTGTGTTCACCGAGCAGCGGCGACTCGAATCGACCGAAGAGTTCGTTCTGCCGTCTGACTGCAAATCGCGTCGAACCGTCACGATGCTGGATGTCCTCCGCCCGCCAGGTCGCGTCGGCCCCGAAGCCGAACGTCTCCACCGGACAGTGCGCTATTCGACCCAGCGCGTGAGCGTGCGGGCTGTCGGCGCCGAGCAGCAAGAGACCGTTTCTGGGTACCAGGTTCGCCAGCCGCCGGAATGCGAGCAGCACAGCGTCGAGATCCGCGTAAATGTCCGCATGATCGAACTCGATGTTGCCGATCACCGCGATGTCGGGCAAATACTTGAGGAATTTGGCGGTCTTGTCGAAGAAGGCGCTGTCGTACTCATCGCCCTCGATCACGAAATCGCGGCCACCGCCAACTCGATAGCTCGAACCGTGTTCGGCGAAGTTGAGGGCAATCCCGCCCACCAGCAATGAAGGATCGAGTCCACCGCTCGTGAGCAACCATGCCGTCAGCGACGTCGTGGTTGTCTTGCCGTGAGTTCCCGCGATCACGATCGAGCGCGAGCCCCAGAGAAAGTTGTCGCGGATTGCTTCGGGGAGCGAGCAGTGACGCACCTTCCGCTCGAGCACCGTTTCCAGCTCCGCGTTGCCGCGTGAAATCGCGTTTCCGACCACAACGAGATCAATGTCCGAGGTGATGTGTTCCGCAGCATACCCGGCAAACGTCTCGATCCCCTGCGCGACGAGGAAATCGCTCATCGGCGGATACACGTTCTGGTCCGAGCCCTGGACGTCATGCCCGCGACTCTTGAGCAACGCCGCCAGAGTGGCCATGGCGGTCCCGCATACGCCGATCAAATGAATCCGCTGACGGTCACTCAACAGGTGCGTCCTCGATGAGAAGGGCGGTCTTGGGATGCGTCGACACGCATACGCGAACGCCGAGTGGCAGCGTCCACATCGGCCCCGTCGTGTGACCGGACGGGAATCCAACGACAATCGGCCCGGCGCAGTCGCGTGTCGTGCGGGCAATCGCGTCGAGTGCCGTCACGGCCCCACCGGGTTCGTCACATCCTCGCATCTCACCAAACACAATCGCACGTGCGCGTGCCAAGAGGCCGCTGAGCGCAAGCTGGGTCAGCATGCGATCGATTCGATAGGGGCGCTCGTTGACGTCTTCGAGAAACAAGACGCAGCCGTCCGGTGGGTCGAACGCGTACGGCGTCCCCAGCGACGCCACGAGCTGCGTAATCGTGCCCCCAAACAACGGACCGCTCACCTGTCCCTCGCGAAGAACGGTGAGACCTTCTGGCGCCAGCTCCAATCGCTGCCCGCCGGTCAGAAGCCCCAGGAACGAGCGTTCGTCGTATCCGGCCCCTCCCGCGAGGCGTCCTTCGATCATCGGCCCGTGCAGCGCAGTGATGCCACACTGGCAGGTCAGCCACGACAAGAGGGACGTGTTGTCGCTGTAGCCGACGAACAGCTTCGGGCGCTCGATGATGCGCGCGCGATCCAGCAGCGGCAAGAGGTGGACGCTGCCGTACCCGCCGCGCACCGCCAGCAGCGCTGACACCGAGGGATCGGTCCAGTGCTTGCGGAATGCTGCTGCACGCACCTCCGGTGATCCGGCCAGATAACTCGTGTCCCTCTCGAAGACGGACTCATTGAACACCGCGATGAAGCCAAGCCGCTCGATCTCGGCGACACCTCGCGCGAACTCCTCACGATTGAATGGACTGCCCGGCGCTACGATTGCGATTCGGTCGCCTGGTTTCAGCGCTCGTGGTTTGCGCACGCCTACAGGTACCTGGCCATTTCGTCAACGATGCGCTGGTGCGCATCACAGCCCAGCACCTGCCTGATGCGGGCCACTTTCTTCGACGTGACCGGTGCCGTCAGGAAACGCTCCTTCGCCCGTCGAAGGCGGGTGAGCGCATCTTCGAGACGTTTATACGGAATCCTCTGCTCCTCGACCGCGTGGACGAGCGCCTCGAGTGTCGTCGCCTGCACGTCCACGTCGCCACTGCACACCAGGACGCCGTCGCATCCGGCTGCAATCGCTTCAACTGCGGCCTGCGGAACTGTGTACGTCTTCGCGATCGCCTTCATCTCCAGATCGTCGCTCACGATGACGCCCTGGAACTTCAGCTCATCGCGAAGCAAAGCCTGTACGATTCGGGGGGACAGGGTTGCCGGCTTCTCTTCGTCGAACGATGGCACGAGCACGTGTGCCGTCATGATGAACGCCACGTTCACGCGAATCGCCTCCCGGAATGGCACGCACTCGACCCGGCGGATGCGATCAGGCGGGTGCTCGACGAGAGGCAACTCGAGATGTGAATCGACCGAGGTGTCTCCATGCCCGGGGAAATGCTTCCCGCACGCCGCCACGCCGTTCTCTTGCAACCCGTTGATGATGGCCGCCCCGAGGCGTCCGACGCTCTCGGCGTCTTCACCGAGGGCGCGGTCACCGATGATGGGGTTCTTCGGATTGGTATGAATGTCGAGAACAGGGGCGTAGTCGAGCGCAATGCCCACAGCTCTGAGCTCGGTTGCCAGAGCGGCCGCAAAACGGCTGGCGAGCTGAACGTCACCGCTCCTCCCCAACACAGCCATCGGCGGCCATTCGGTGAAAGGCGCCTTCAGCCGCGCGACGCGTCCGCCCTCCTGATCGACGCTGACCCAGAGAGGCAGATCGGCCGCCAGCTCCTGCACATCGACTGACATCTCGGCAACCTGCTCCGGCGCCTCGATGTTGCGCGCAAAGAGAATCACGCCACCGAGCGAGAACTCTTTCGTTAATGAACGCATTTCAGCGGTGATGGTCGTTCCCGGCAGGCTGCCGATCAGGAGCTGTCCTATGTCGCGTCGCACGTTCCCTGGCACAGCAGCATTATAGAGCCCAGTAGTTCCAAGTTCCGGTTCCAGGTTCCCGGTTCGTGTTCATACTTCGGATTCGTGGTTCCAAGTTCTAGGTTCAGGGCTCCTCGTTCCGAGTTCCAGTCAGCTGGACAGAGTCGGACCCGGAACGGCAGGGTTCTATAATCCACGGTGTGATCATTCGGACGTCAGCACCAACACGCATTGACCTGGCTGGAGGCACGATCGACATCTGGCCGCTCTATCTCTTTCACCCTGGCGCGCAGACGCTCAACGCCGCCATCAGCCTCAGGGCGAGTGCGCGCATCGATCCACGGCCTGACTCGCGGATCACGATCAAATCGATCGACACAGGTGCGTCGGTCGAGGCTGAAGACTGGCGCGAGCTGCGCGATGTCCGGCAACTTCGCCTGCTCTGTCTGCTCGTGCATTTCTTTGAAGTCCGGGGGCTGACGTTGACCACCACGTCGGACTCACCAGCAGGAGCCGGTATAGCAGGCTCGTCGGCATTGAATGTCGCGGTCTGTGCGGCGTTGGCGGAATGGAAGCGGACTCACTACGAGCCCGAAGCGCTCCTGCAGATTGCGATGAACGTGGAGGCGCAGGCTATCGCGGTTCCCACCGGGCTGCAAGACTACCGGCCCGCCCTCTACGGCGGCATCGCCGCCATCGAGTTGGAAGCGGACGGAGTGCGTCGTGTGCCGCTCCACGTCGACCTGGGTGAGCTGCAACAACGGATCGTGTTGTGCTACACGGGCGAGCCGCGAAACTCCGGCACGAACAACTGGGAGATCACCAAGCGCCACATCGATGGCGATCAGTTCATCTTCGACTGTTTCGAGCGCATCCGGGATACCGCGGCGAGGATGAGAACGGCGCTCGAGGCTGACGATTGGGACGAAGTCGGTCGGGCCATTGCCGAGGAGTGGGAGAACCGCAAGCGCCTCGCCCCGGGCGTGACAACACCCGCGATCGAGGATCTCATTGCGCGCGCTAGGGCAGCCGGTGCCACGGCAGCCAAGGTGTGCGGTGCGGGCGGCGGCGGCTGTCTCTTCTGCTATGGTCCGCCGCGCGCCCGTGACGCGATACGGACCGCGCTCGTGGACGGGGGCGCCCGCCTGCTCGATTACACCTTCGAGCGGCACGGGCTCGGGCGTGGATAATCGGGCTCTCTCACAGGTTCTGTCCGAGATCGCCGACCTCCTCGAAATTCGAGGCGACAACGCCTTCAAGATACGCGCTTACCGCACGGCGGCCGAGACACTCGCCACCTGGCCACAGGCCATCGTCCAACTCGACGAGCAGGCGCTCCGCGCGATACCGGGCATTGGCAAGGATCTCGCCGCGCGGATTCGTGAATTGGCCGAGACCGGCACGAGCAGCTACCACCAGGAACTGCTCCAGCAATTCCCGGCGACGATCCTCGACCTGCTTCGCCTCCAGGGGGTCGGCCCGAAGACCGTGGCCATGCTCTACTCCACGCTGAACATCAAGAGCATCGACGAACTAGGAGAGGCCGCGAAAGCTGGAAAGCTGCGATCGTTGAAAGGCATGGGCGCCAGGAAAGAGGCGCAGATCCTCGCGTCGATCGAGGAGCGCAAAAAAGACACCGGGCGCCACCTGCTCAGCGAGACCGCCGAAACGGCACAGTCACTCGTGGATTTCCTGCGCATGCACGACCGCAACGTCGAGCTGATCCCGGTCGGCAGCCTGCGGCGTGGACGGGAGACATGCGGCGACATCGACATCCTCGCTGTTGGTGGTGAACAAAGCCTCATGGAGGCGCTCATTTCGCATCCACATGTCGAGCGCGTCCTCGGTCAAGGAGATACCAAGTCGAGCGTGCTGCTCAAAGGTGGATACCAGGCCGACCTGAGGCTGGTTCCGGCGGAGAGCCGCGGCGCGGCGATGCAGTACTTCACTGGATCGAAGGCTCACAACATCTGCATTCGGGACCGCGCCATACAACTGGGCTTCAAACTCAACGAGTACGGTCTGTTCCGTCTGGACGACGAGAGCCGTGTGGCCGGCGAGACGGAAGAAGGAATCTACCGCGCGCTGGGCCTGGACTTCGTCGAGGCTGAACTACGCGAGAACCGGGGAGAAGTCGAGGCGGCGCTTGATGGCTCGTTGCCGAGCCTGATCGCGCTCTCCGATCTGCGCGGCGACCTGCATATGCACACGACGGAGACGGATGGCAAAGACGACCTGATGACGATGGCGGAAGCAGCCCATCGCCTGGGCCGCGAGTACATCGCGATCACCGATCACAGTCAGGCGCTCGCCATGGCCAACGGCCTTGACGAGAAGCGCGCCCTCGCGCACGCCGCACGCGTACGAGCCCTGAACGGCCGCTTCGAGAACCTGACCCTGCTTGCCGGAATCGAATGCGACATCCTCTCCGACGGCCGGCTCGATCTCTCCGACGACTGCCTCGCCCAGCTCGACATCGTCGTGGCCTCGATCCATTCGAATTTCGCGCAGGAGTCGCAGCAGATGACTGACCGGATTCTGCGCGCGATCGAGAATCCGTGGGTCGATGTGCTCGGGCATCCGACCGGACGCCGGCTGCTGCAGCGCGAGCCCCTCAAGTTTGACATGACCGCGGTGATGGATTCAGTGTCCCGCCACGGTGTGACCATGGAAATCAATTGTCAGGTCGAGCGCCTGGACCTGAACGATTCACACGCGCGCGCCGCACGAGAGCGTGGAATCCCGCTTGTCATCTCGACCGATGCCCATAGCGTCAAGGCGCTGTCACGTCTGCGGTGGGGAGTGCAGGTTGCCCGGCGTGCCTGGGTGCGCGCCGGTGATGTCGTCAACACACGCCCTCTCGACGACATGCGCGCCGGGCTTCGACGGAACCGGAGAGCGTAGCGTGGCAAAGTCTCCCGACGGATTCGTTTCGCTGAAATCCCTTAAGCAACGGCCGGCGTCACCACGCGACACACTCGAGCTGATTCGGCGAATCTATTTCAAGACGACTCGCCAGACGATCGAGCACGACTTCGCGCACGCGATTGAATTGCTGAAGAGTCTCGAGTCGGAGGAAGAGCGCGAGAAGGCCACCGCCTACATGCACGGCATTTCTGAACTGCGTAAGGAATGGACGAAGGCAAGGTCAAAGGTCAAAAGTCAAAAGTCAAAGGTTCGGGGAAGCACAAAGTAGAGGCGGGTCTTCCCTGGCCTGAGCGGAGTCGATGGCAGACCCGCATGACGGTGAGTCTACCTGTCGATGACGATCTTCTTCCGTGCCGACATTCGAAGCACCTCCGGCACGTTGCGATTCGTCGACAGCGTTCTGAGATCTTTTTCGTTCAGTCGATTCAAGAGATGCATCGAGATGGCGAGCGGGGTCTTCGGATTCCTCGCCAGCGCCGACGCGACCACGTAGTTCTTCATCCAGTTCCGATTCGTCGAAATGATCCGCAAGATCTCATCGGACACGCTGGACATCTTCGCGATGGACTCGACCTCCGAGTCGGTCAACTTCGGGCTGCTCAAGACCGCGACCGCGATCAACTTGTTCGGATCGCGTATCAGGATCGCCCGCTCTTCGCGAGTCCCCTTCGTGGCTCTTGCCATTTTCTGCGGGACATTCATCTCCGACAGCCGTTGCATCGCCGACTTCTCATCATCCTCATCGTCAGCAATCTCCGGTTCAGGTGCGGCGTCGATGATCGGCTGGTCCGCCTCCTGTGCCGGCACCTCCGCTGGCTCGACGCCGCGCTTCGCAAAGAACTCGCGCAACTCGGGTGACACATCGGACCGCGCCAGGAACGCTGAAAGGGAGGCCGGAGGAATCAGCCCCAGCGTTGCGTTGGCCGCTGAGGCGACGTCGGATTCCGGGTCCGAAGAGAGCAGCACCAGGAGCGCGAGTTGTTCGTGCGCGCGGGCGGCGAGTGCGCCTTGTGCCGCCAGCAGACGGACATCGTGAGCCACGTCGCCGCGCCGGAAAAAGTCGATGAGGGGGGTCCTGGTGCCGATTTCCATTAGCTGCCCGGATTCTCCCACGTGCCGAGCGCCACCGTCACCGTTGCGCTAAGGCTCTCTTCAGCACCGTCTGCAAACTGGCCGATTGCCGCGAAGCCGGCGCATCGAGTGGACGCCAATTGCCTGGCGTTGTCGAGTGTGACGCCGCCAATTGCCAGTACAGGTAATCCCTTCGCTTCGTTGACCGCGTCGAGGAGGCCGGCAAGTCCAGTTCCGTGTCGGTCGGGCTTTGAGGCCGTGGCAAACACCGTCCCGAAAAGCAGATAGTCCGCGCCACCCTCATCGCGCACCTGCGCGATTTCGTCGCGCGAGTGCACCGACCTGCCAATCAGGAACGAAGGCGGCACTGCCGCGCGCACCCGCCGCGGCGGAGCCGAATCGCCTCGCAGATGCACGCCGTGCGCTCCTGCCGCAATAGCCATATCCAACCTGTCGTTGACGAGAATCCGCGTTCGAGTGCCACGCACAGCCTCGACCGCTCGCGCGACCAGCGCCAGCAGGGCGCCATCCGCCATGTTGCGCTCGCGAATCTGGATCAGATGGATGCCGGCTTGCGCCGCAGCCGTCACACGGCGAATTAGCGCTGCCTCGCCATGCTGACCGAAGCGATGCCGATCGGTGATCATGCAGACAACGGGACGCACGCGCGGAGGCTATTCTTCAGCGGCCGGCTGGTTCAGGGAGATGACGTGCTCGATACGCCGCTCGGCGAAGAACGCATGCATCTCGGCCACGGCGGCGCACAAGTTGACGATTCCCACTCCGGAAACGGCGCCTCTGACGAAGTTGTTGATCATCAGCGCGTGGATGAACGGCAAAGCCTGCGCGAAGTAATTGCGATCCCAGAACTCCGACCACGGCGCGAGCAGCAGCACTGCCCCCGTCTCAAGGAAGAACGCCGTCAAGAGCAGACGCATCAAGGTTTCCCAATTTCAGCCTGCGACAACTGAGCGATCCGCTCGCGGACGTCTCGATAGCCGCAGGACTCCGATTCGACTTCCATGAAGAGAGCCATCGCGCGAGAGGTCTCTCCCTGGTTCGCCAGCGCGTCGGCCAGGTCGTACATCAACTCGAGCCGATCCTCGACGGCGGGTGCAGGCGCTTCGAGCGCGCGCTCCATCCACTCTATTGATCGCTCCACATCGCCGCGTCCGAGATAAATCCGCCCGAGTCGCGAGGCGGATTCGAACCGCAGTGCCGGATTTCGCGACGCTTCCTCCAGATTGGTAATCGCCTCGGCCGGGCGATTCTCGGCCAGGTGCCGCATGCCGCGCTCCAGTTGTTCGCGGGCGCGGATTTCCTGGTCGCGAGCCACTTTTCCCCTCAACTCCTCGAAGAACGACTCGAGCGGCAGCGACTCCGGCGGCTCAGGATCAGGAAGCGAGGTGACGGGCGCAACTACGACATCGGGAATAATCACGACGTCGGGTTCTGCCACCGCGAGAGTGAGAGGCGGGTCCTCGTGTTCGATTCGAAGCGCTGGTTCCTCGACAGGGCCCGGAGCGGGGGCGACAGGTGGGGCCGCAGCGGCACGCTTCAGTTGAATCTCCTGATCGCTCGGGTCGAGCTGAGCGGCCTCCTGCAAGGTTTCGAATGCCTCGGCCAGGCGCTCCTCTTTCGTCAGGATGTCGGCCACGCTCATGATCAACCGGGCTGCCTGCTTTGATTCGCCTCGTTCGAGAAGCGCCCTGGCTGCGACGCTCCTGGCCTCGACGCTGGCGTCCCCGAGTAGCCCGAGCCGTATCACGCAGTCCACCGCGCCCTGCTCGTTGCCGGCCGCGCGGCGATCCTGAATCAGTCGACTGTAATTCGACCGCGCGTCGAGGGAGAGACCGTTGCGTCCCGCGATATCAGCCAACTGCCAGAGCGCGTGATCGTCGCCCCTCCTGACTTTGAGAACCTTCTTGTATAGGGCCGATGCACGCGGGAAAAAGCCTTCGCCGTAGAGATGGTCGGCGGCGCGAGTGAAATGCTCCGCCGCACTTTCGGCCTGTCCGATTTTCAGGTACAAGTCGCCGAGCACGTTCGCCGAATTCCAGTCGCTGGGCTTGTCTTCGACCAGCCGGACGTATTCTGCGATGGCATCCGCCACCTTGCCCTGCTTGAGAAGCTTCTCAGCTTTCTTCAGTCTTCCGTCGCGATTAGCCGGCACTCAATCGATCCTATCAAACAGGCCCGGCTGCGGCTTGAAGGAGCGGCGATGCAGGGACGAGTATCCGAATCGTTCGACCGCAGCCCGATGCTCGGCGGTCGCGTACCCTTTGTGCTTGTCGTACCCGTAGCGTGGATCGCTCGCGTGCTCGGTCATCATCTGACGGTCGCGTGAAACCTTGGCGACGATGGACGCGGCGGCAATCGCTGCGCACCGGCGATCGCCATGCAGAACCCCGCGCTGGGCGATGTGGAGATCGGGGATGCGGAAGGCATCGACGAGCACGGCGTCCGGCAACGGCGCCAACGCCAGCACCGCGCGGCGCATCGCCTCGAGCGACGCCCGGTGAATATTCAGCGTGTCGATCTCGGTGGGTGCCACGAAGGCGACTGACCATGCAAATGCGCGAGCCGTGATGAGATCGTTCAGTCGTTCGCGTTCGATAGCGGTCAGCATCTTCGAGTCTGCGAGTCCAGGTATGTGCGAGTCCGGATCGAGGACGACGGCGCCAGCGACGACGGGGCCGGCCAGACATCCCCGTCCGACCTCATCGCACCCGGCGATGCGATAGAAGCCCCAGCGTCGAAGCGCGTTCTCGATCGTCCTCGTCGCACGGACCCGAACCATGGCTAGCGGGCTCCGCTTGATCTCAGGCGCGCTTGGTTTCCTTCATTCGAGCTGCCTTCCCCTTCAGGTTGCGGAGGAAGTACAGCTTCGCCCGGCGGACCCGCGCCGATCGCACCACGTCGACCTTCGCGATCGTCGGCGAGTGCAGCGGGAAAATGCGCTCGACACCCTGACCGAACGAGACCTTGCGAACAGTGAAGGAGGATCTCAGTCCGCCCCGATGCATCCCGATGACGATGCCTTCGAAGATCTGGATCCGCTCTTTGTCGCCCTCGCGCACCTTGACGTGCACACGGACCGTATCTCCAGACTTCATGTCCGGCCTGTCGGTCATCTGGGACTTTTCGGCCAACTCAATCGCGCTCATTGCTCTCTCCTCACTCTACGCACTTCCGCGGGGGCTGAAGCCCCCGCTCTACGGTTTAGACCGTTCACGCTGAATCTCGTCGAGCAGCGCCCGATCTTCTTCGTCAAGCGTCGCGGTGGCAATCAGGTCCGGACGCCGATCCAGCGTCCGAACGAGCGCCGCCTTTCGACGCCACCGACGAACATCGGCATGGTGCCCCGACAGCAGCACGTCCGGCACCCGATGTCCCGCAATCTCGGCCGGCCTCGTGTAGTGCGGATAGTCGAGCAAGCCCCGCGCAAACGAATCCTGCGCGACCGACTGCTCGTCCCCCACCACCCCAGGCACCAGGCGACTCACCGCATCGACGATGACGAGCGCCGCCAGCTCGCCTCCGCTCAGCACGTAGTCACCGATCGAGATTTCCTCGGTGGCGACGACGTCCCGAACCCTCTCATCCATCCCCTCGTAGCGGCCGCACAACAAGACGACGTGCCCGAGAGAGGCAAGGCGTTCGGCCTCACCCTGGTTGAACGTTCGGCCTTGCGGCGAAAGCAGTACAACCGCGTCCGGTGTCCCCCGCGTGGTCCGGATCTCATCCACCGCCCGCATCAGCGGCTCGGCCTTCATCACCATTCCTGGACCCCCACCATACGGCACATCATCTACCGTCCGGTGTCGGTCCTTCGTCCAGCGGCGGAGGTCGTGCACTGCCACATCCAGCAAGCCGCGCTCGACGCCCCGACTCACCACCCCCTCACCCAGACCGGTTTCGATCATTGAGGGAAAGATGGTGATGATGTCGAACCGCATACTGCCTACTGCCTACTTCTGGTTCAGCTCGAGCAGTCCCTCGGGCGGGTTGATCCGAATCCGCCGCGCTCCGATATCGACCTCGACACAGATATCGGCGGCAAGCGGCACGAGCACTTCGCCCCCACGCCCTTCCACACTCAGCACGCTCGCCCCGGCGCCGCCTGCGACCCTCGTCACCTCACCGATGGGTTCGCCCAAGATCGTCTCGACGACACATCCCACCAGGTCGTGCACGTAATAGGCGCCCGCACTGAGGGGCAACAGCGAATCTTCCGGAATCCTCAAATCGAGGCCTGTGAGCCGCTCGACATCCTCGATCGTCTCAAAGCCTTCGAACCCAATCACTGGCCGGCCGTTCTGTAGCCGCGCCGAGGTGACCTTCAGGACTTCATTCCCGCGATCCGATCGCGTCCAGAAGGTCGCGCCCGTTCGAAACCGATCCTCGACGAAGTCCGTTTCGGGCGTCACCATCACGTGGCCGCGGATACCATGCGGCCTCGCGATGCGACCTACGAGAACCATGCGATTCCACTCGGGACTCGGGACTCGGGACTCGGCACTCGATTGGTTCTCGGTTCGGCCGAATCCCGAATCCCGAACCCCGCCGCCTTCGCGCGTTCGGCGAGCCTCGCCGTAGCCAGGCGGAGGCGGGAATCCCGAACTCATATTCAGTCCCGTATATCGAGCTGTGCTCGCACGCCGTGACGCTCGGCCGTCAGCGCAACGAGCGTGCGAATTGCTGCTGCGGTTCGCCCCTGCCGCCCGATGATCTTTCCCATGTCGCCGGGCGCCGTCTGCAACTCGACTACTGTCATACCCCGACGCACCGACTCGGTCACCTTCACCGACTCGGGATGATCGACGAGCGTCTTGACGACGACCTCGACGACCGCGCGGAGTGGGCTACTCTGCTCGACGTCCTGGCTCGTCATCACTGAGCGGGAGCCTCCGCCGGCTTCGACATGTCGCGCGACAGGTGCTTCGCCAGCAGCGTGCGGACCGAGTTCGATGGCTGCGCGCCCATCTTCATCCAGTGCTGAACCCGTTCCTTGTTGATCTCCACAACGGCCGGCTTCGAGCGCGGGTTATACGTCCCCAGGTTCTCGACGAAGCTGCTCTCGCGCGCCGACTTCGCTTCTGTCACCACCACGCGAAAATAGGGCTTCTTCTTCGACCCTACTCGTCTCATTCGAATCGCTAGCATTTCTCGCTCCGCTCAAACTTCCAACTTCCAATTTCCAACTTCCAAAATTGGGAGTTGGGAGTTGGCAGCTGGGCGTTGACACCTATCGTGATTTGATGAGCCCCCAGGGCCCGCCCTTCTTTCGTTTCTTCCCGCCGGCCTGCGCGAATCCCGCCTGCGGCTGATGCGGCATCTTCGGCATTCCCTTCATGCCTTTCATGGCAGCCGTGCCCCCTCGTCCGATCATCTGCAGCACGCGCTTCATCTCGGCGAACTGCTTGAGAAGGCGATTCACCTCCTCGACCGACGTACCACTGCCGGCAGCAATTCGCTTCCTTCGGCTGCCGTTGATGATCTGGTCGTTCTTGCGCTCCGCAGGGGTCATCGACGAGATGATGGCCTCGACGCGCGCCAACTGCTTTTCGTCCGGCTTGTTCTGCGCAAGCTCTTTGAGGTTGCCCAGTCCCGGAATCATGCCCAGGATGCTCTCGAGCGGTCCCATTCGCTTGAGCGTTCGTAACTGGGTTCGAAAGTCGTCGAGCGAGAACTGATTTTTGCGAAGCTTCTCCTCGAGTTGCTCCGCCTCGTCTTCCCCGATCGCCTGCTCGGCCTTCTCGATGAGCGAGAGGACGTCGCCCATGCCAAGGATGCGCGAGACGATCCGATCAGGGTGAAAGAGCTCGAGATCTTCGAGGCGTTCACCGCTGCCGATGAACGCGATCGGCACGCCAACAACCGACACCACTGACAGCGCCGCGCCGCCCCGCGCGTCGCCATCGAGCTTGGTCAGCACTACGCCCGTGACGCCAATGCGGCGATTGAATTCGCCGGCGCTCTTGATGGCATCCTGCCCCGTCATCGCGTCCGCGACGTAGAGCAGGTCCGTCGGGTTCACGATGTCCTTGATGGCCTGCAGTTCGTTCATCAGGTCGTCGTCGATGTGAAGACGGCCGGCTGTGTCGACAATGACCGTGTCGAACCCTTTGGCCCGGGCTTCGGACAACGCCCCGGAGGCTCGAGCCACCGGGTCCATCGTCTCGGGTGCGTGGACTTTGACTTCGGCCTTCGCTCCGACGACGGAGAGCTGTTGAATCGCGGCGGGACGGCGAACGTCGGTCGATACCATCAGGGGATGGCGACCTTGGCGTCTGAGCCAGCGGCCAAGCTTGCCGCAGGTCGTGGTCTTGCCGGACCCCTGCAGCCCCAGGAGGAGGACGACCCGCGGAGTCGGAGAATCTTTCCTGAGCCCTCCCTCGGTTTCGCCGAACAGAGCCAGCAGCTCGTCGCGAACGATCTTGACGACCTGCTGGACCGGGCTGAGGCTCTTGAGCACCTCCTGGTCGGTAGCCTTGTCGCGGACGCGATCGATAAAGGCTTTGACGACCTGAAAATTGACGTCAGCCTCGAGCAGGGCGAGCCGGATCTCGCGGAGCGCGGTCTCGACGTGCTCGGGGGTGAGACGCACCTCGCCCCGCAGGGACGTGAAGGCGCTCTGGATGCGGGTGCTTAGAGATTCGAACAAACCCTTATCTTATGGCAACTTGACCGTATGTCGCAAGCCGGAGTCGGCCTATAATCGCCAGTGAAGCTCCGCCCTCGCCTCCGAGAGTCGATGAACTAGTCGGCTCGCTTCACTGCCGACAGTGTTGGCTTGGGCCCGCTACGCGGGCCTGGACATCTCCGATGGCGAGGAAAAAATTTGCCTAATCGTCACGATGCCAGTCTTCGGAGATGTCCCATGCTTGCTCTATTACGCTCGATTTTCGTCGTCGCAACGCTTGCCGCCGTCCTGATTCAGGGGACAGCCACGCCCGCCGCGCAGGCGACCACCAGCGGCACGGGCATCTCGGCAAAGCCGAACTGGACGCCCCCGACGGGCGCAACGCCACGCCTGCCGAACGGCAAGCCGGACTTCAGTGGTGTGTGGGATCACCAGTACGTGCCGGACATGACGGCGACAAATCGGAACCCCGCGCTGCAGAAGGGGCCCAAAGAGCTCCCCTTCTCACCCGCCGGCCTCGAAAACATGAAGAACTACGACCCGGTGAGGGATGGCGACTACACGGGCATGTGCATGCCCTACGGGTTGATGCGGTCAATGAACGCGCCCTACCCGATCCAAATCTTTCAGAACGACAAGTACATCGCGTTTCTGTTCGAGGTGAGCACCTGGTTCCATGTCGTGCCCTTCAGGAATGAGCATCCCAAGGAAATCGATGCAACGTGGTTTGGCAATTCGATCGCCAAGTGGGATGGCGACACGCTCATCGTGGACACGGTTGGATTCAACGGCTACACGCGCCTCGACACCGTCGGACGGCCGCATAGCGACAAGCTGCATCTCACGCAGAAGTTCAAGCACATCGACGCTGGTCACGTGACGTACACGGTGACTGTCGACGATCCGGTCTACTACACGCAGCCGTGGACCAACGAGCGGACGATGACGCTATCCAATGGTGAACTGCTGGAGTATTCGTGCGAGGAGAACAACAAGTCGCTGTGGGAGGGTCGCATCAAGCTGTGGATACCGCCCAACGCCAGCCAGCCGCGCAGCGCTCCGTCGTTTCCAGACGGCAAGAAGTAGAGGATGAACGAAGCCTTACGAGAGAAAGCCGTCCTCTACGGCGTGCCCGTGGCGCGCCGTCATATCTTCCTCTGCGCCGAGCAAACCAAGCCGAAGTGCTGCGACATGGAACGCGGTGTCGCGGCGTGGGAGTTTCTGAAGCGCCGCCTGAAGGAGCTTGGCCTCTCCGAGCAAGGCGGCATCCTGCGCAGCAAAGCGAACTGCCTTCGCATCTGTGAAGGCGGACCAATTGCGGTGGTTTACCCCGAAGGCGCGTGGTACGGCGAGTGTGATCCGCCCGCGCTCGAGCGGATCATCCAGGAGCATCTGATTGGCGGGCGCGTCGTCGAAGACCTGCTGATCACGGAACACCGGCTATAAGACCCCGGGGGTGATTTTCGATAGAACCGGTCCGGAAAATCACCCCCGGGGTCTTTGCTACTTCACCACTCGAAGCGTGACGGCGATCCTGATCACTTCTCCGCTCACGCGATCGGTGGCGGCCGTGAACTCGCGGCTTTGCCCGTCTTTCAGCACGAGCGTATTTGTCGACTGATATGAACGGAAGACCGGTATGTTGCCGACCGTCGGCGTGGCCTTGTCCTGAATGTTCGCGTATACGGATGTATCCGAAACGCTCATTCGCAACTCGAACCCCTCGTCGACAACCTTCGCTGTGCAGTCGATGTTGGTGCCGATGTCCTGATAGTTAAAAGTTGCGGGCGGTGTGGTACCCGGCGCGCCCGAGGAATTGCCGGTCGGCGCGGCGATGGTCGGGACCGGCACCTTGGCGCCCATGCGCAATAGCGCCGGGCCGGCTTGACCGAGCTTGTTGGCGTTGACGGCCAGCATGTAGGGCATGCTGCTGATCTTCTTCTCACCTTGATATCGCGTGACGGTCACGTCTACGCTCAAAGGTACGAGGCGCTGCAGATCGTCTCGAACAGCTTGAGCCTTGGCGAGGTCGCGTTCTTTAGCCGCTTCGGCCGCCTGCTGCTTCTTGTCGGCAGCGTCGTCCTGACCGCGCGCGATATCGGTAACTCCGAAGGTCAGCGCGGCAACCAATCCACACACCGAGACAAATCTCTTCACGATCGCTCTCCTTATTCACCTTCGAGCCCGGCCATGGGACTCAGTTCGATCGGCTCGAGCACGATCTCCTCAATCGGAGCGATCGGCGCCGACTCCCCTTCCAGCTTCGGGATATCAACGGCTTCGACCTGGCGCGCGGCGATCGCCGCGATCAGCTGACGCAGCGCCACCGCCTCGTCCCGCGAAATCACCACTTCCGGCGGCGTTGCCATCCGGTCTCGTGGAACGCGAGTCGTGTAAGCCGCGGGACGGCGAACTGGCGCCGGTGTCGGCGAAGAGCCGGAATTCGCCGCATCGGCAACCATTCCCGAGTCGCTTGCGGGTCCTGGTCTCTGCGGCGCATTGGCGACACGCACGTCGCGCGAACCAGAGGCCGGCCCATTCAAGATCCAAAGCCCGATGATTGCGACACCGGCGACCGCCACGCCCGCGCCCGCCCACTGCCACAAGCCGCGCCACAACCAGACTTCGTTCACTCGCTCGCTCGCGATTCGCGCTCTGATTCGCGGCAGGAACTCAGGAGAGGGATCGATGCCGAGCGCGGCTTCGATTTCTCTCTCGAGAGTCTCGTCGCTCATCCCTTCGTGTCTGTGACCATCCATGACAGCCGTTCCTTGAGTTGCTTGCGCGCCTGAAACAGTCGCGACTTCACCGTACCTTCCGGCACGTCGAGCAACGCGCTCACTTCCCGTAAGTCATGTCCTTCGATGCCGGCGAGCACGACGACCAACCGAAGCTTCTCTGGCAACGTTTCAATAGCCTTCCACAGGTGGCCGGCCCGCTCGCGCGCCGCCACGAGGTCCGCTGTATCAAGGCGGGCGTGAAGACGCGCCTCCACAACGGGGTCGACGGCGCCGTCGCCGACTGGCAGTTCGTGAACCGAGCGCCGTCGCTTGGACCGTTGCCGGTCGAGCGCCATGCGCCACGTCATCCGGACGAGCCAGGCCCTGAACCGGGTTCGATCGCGAAGCTGATTGAAGCTGCGATAGGCCTTCGCGAACGCCTCCTGGGCGACGTCCTCCGCATCTTCCCGCTGCCGGAGCACGCTGAAGGCGACTCGAAAAGCCAGCCTGGAGGAATCCGCCAGGCGCGCTTCGAACTCACGCTCGAGCTCCAGGTCGGCCGTCACAAGGCTGCCCGCAAGACGTTCGGCGTGCTCATGCATCAGGCTTCACCCAGGCAAGACGCCGCGGCTTTGCGGCTGGTTCACCGCGCCACTTACTTCCCGACTTTGAACTTTAGACTTTGAACTTTCAAACAGAAGACAGCTTATGACCAAGCTTGTCCTTCTTGGTCTTCAGGTAACGCCTGGTGTGATCGCTGGCGGGGATTTCGAGAGGAACCGCTTCGGAGACGGCCAGACCGTACCCCTGAAGACCGACGAACTTGCGTGGATTGTTGGTCAACAGCCGCATCGTCTTGACGCCGAGATCGCTCAAGATCTGCGCCCCGATGCCGTAGTCGCGCTGGTCGGCCTTGAAGCCGAGCCGCTCGTTGGCCTCGACCGTATCGAGTCCCTGATCCTGGAGCTCGTACGCGCGAATCTTGTTGACCAGCCCGATACCTCGACCTTCCTGGTTCAGGTACAGCAGGATGCCGCGGCCTTCTTCCGCCACCCGCTGCATCGCAGTATCGAGTTGTGGGCCGCAGTCGCAACGTGCGGAATGAAAAACATCTCCCGTGAGGCACTTCGAGTGAACACGCACGAGTACGTCTTTGCCGTCGCCAATTTCCCCGCGCACCAGCGCGACGTGGGTCTGGTTGTCGAGTTGGCTTTCGTACGCATAGATTCGGAACGCGCCGAAGACGGTCGGCAGATCCGCCGACGCCGCGCGCTTCACAAGCCGTTCTGTCCGCATGCGATATTGAATCAGGTCCGCGATCGTGACGACCAGGAGGTCGTGCTTCCTGGCGAATTTCGCCAGCTCTGGCACGCGGGACATCGTGCCGTCTTCGTTCATGATCTCGCAAATAACGCCGGCTGGCGTGAGCCCGGCTATGCTGGCCAGGTCAACCGCCGCTTCAGTGTGTCCAGCACGGACCAGAACCCCACCCTTGCGGGCCCGCAACGGAAACACATGCCCGGGCCTCGTCAGATCTCGCGGCCGCGAAGCGGGATCAATCGCCACTTGCACTGTCTGAGCCCGGTCGGCAGCTGAGATGCCCGTCGTCGTGTCCTCCCGCGCGTCGATCGACACGCACATCGCCGTGTCGCGTCGCGAGGAGTTATCGTTCACCTCGAGCGGGATCGCGAGCTGATCGAGGCGCTCAGGTGTCATCGCAAGGCAGATGAGGCCACGCCCGTGACGCGCCATGAAGTTGATCGCCTCTGGCGTCACCTTCGAAGCGGCCATGGTCAGATCGCCTTCGTTCTCCCGCGACTCGTCGTCGACGACAACGACCATGCGCCCGGCGCGGATTGCGTCGACCGCCTCGTCGATGGTGGCGAATGGTCCGCGACGACGAGCGCCCTTGGCGATGCGCAGCGTAGTGTCCTTGGTCATGATGAGAGTCCGGTCCGCGCGGCCAACTCCATCGACCGCGCGACGTACTTGCCAACCATATCGCACTCCAGGTTGACGCGGTCACCGGCCCGAAGTGACGACAACGCGGTATGAGCCCAGGTGAACGGAATGATCATGACGTGGACCGTGGCGCGCTCGAGTTGGGCCACCGTCAGGCTCACGCCATCGATGGCAATCGACCCTTTCAAAATGATGAACGGCTCGAGCTCCGTCGGAACCCGCACGCCGATCCAATACGATTCTCCGTCCTGACGGATCGCGTCGACAACCCCCACGCCGTCGGCGTGCCCCTGCACGAAGTGCCCGCCGAATCTGCCGTCGGCCCGCATGGAGCGTTCGAGATTGACCGCCCGGCCCGCGACGAGGCTGCCAAGCGTGGTAATGCGGGCGGTTTCGGGGCCGATGTCCGCTGACCACGCCGCCTGATCGCTCGCCGTCACCGTCAGGCACACACCGTTGACGGCCACACTTTCGCCCTCGCGAAGCTCCGATGCGAGCGGCGTTCGAATAGCCAACGTGAATCCGGACACGGTGCGCGTCAGCTCCGACACGACACCCACGGCTTCAATGAGGCCGGTGAACATAGCCTTCGATCAGGACGTCCGGCCCAAGCTGCTCGACCTGCCGCTCGATGAGAGACGTCGATGAAAACGCGCAGCCCTCGAGGAGGGGGACGCCTCCCTCACCAAGCCACATCGGCGCCACGTACAGTTGGACGTAATCGACGACGCCCTCGTCCCAGGCGGCCTGCTGCACCTGCGTGCCGCCCTCGAGCACCAGACTCTGGATATCGAAATGCGGCAGCACCGAAAGCGCGGCCGTGATGCCCGGCTGCGGCACCGCAATCACGCGTGCGCCGGCCTTCTGCAACGCCTCAGCCCGATCGGTCTCCAAGGATTCGAGCGCTGTGAGTATTATTACCGGTCCGTCCGCAAGGGTCGACAGCAGCTTCGCCTGCGTGGGAAAGCGCAACCGCCGGTCGAAAACGACCCGTACCAGCGGCCTTTCCCTGTACACCTCGCGGGCTGTGAGCAGCGGATCGTCGACGAGGACGGTCTCTGAGCCAACGGCGATCGCATCGACCTGAGCCCGCAGGTAGTGCGCATGAGTATTGGCCCGTGCGGAGGTCAGCTGGGTGCGTTGTCCAGGTGCGGCCGCGATCCGCCCGTCGAGGCTGGTGGCCGCTTTGAGAATCACAAACGGACGTCCCTTACGGGTCGTGGTCAGAAACGGTTGGTTCAACCGGACCGCCGCGTCGTAGCCAATTCCGGTTTGCACTTCGATGCCGTTCGCACGCAGCACGGCAAATCCTCGCCCACCTACGAGCGGGAATGGATCCTCCATTGCAGCCACCACGCGACGGATCCCCGCGGCGATGATGCGCTCGGTGCAAGGGCCCGTCTTGCCTGTGTGCACACACGGCTCGAGGGTGCAGTACAGCGTAGCGCCCCGCGCACCGCTTCCCGCCTCTTCGAGTGCGTTGACTTCAGCGTGCGGCTCGCCAGCACGCTCGTGCGCGCCCTGACCGAGCACCACGCCTTCATCCGAGACAATGCAAGCGCCGACGACGGGGTTTGGCGTCGTGCGACCCAGCCCGCGTCGTGCGTGCTCGAGCGCCCGCCGCATCCACCGTTCGTCGTCTACCACTTTTCCTGAAACAACGCGTCGACGTAGTCCTGCGGCGAGAAGGGGATCAGATCGTCGATGCCTTCTCCGACGCCGACATAGCGGATCGGGAGCTTGAGGTCATGGGCGATCGAGACGGCGACGCCGCCCTTCGCCGTGCCATCCAATTTCGTCAAAACGATCCCGGTGACGCCGGCTACGCTCGTGAACTCACGCGCCTGCTGCAACCCGTTCTGCCCAACCGTGGCATCGAGCACGAGCAGCACTTCATGCGGCGCCCCCTCGGCGGCTCTTGCGGCCACGCGCCGGATCTTGTCCAGCTCGTTCATCAGGTTGACGCGGGTATGAAGACGTCCGGCGGTATCCACGAGGATTGGGTCACGACCTTTCGCCTTACCTGACTGAATCGCGTCGAAAACCACGGATGCGGGATCCGATCCTTCAGGCGCGCGGATGATGTCGACGCCAGCACGGCGAGCCCAGATTTCCAGCTGCTCGACTGCCGCCGCGCGAAAGGTGTCGGCCGCGCACACGAGGGGAGTCTTTCCCGATGCTTTGAGTAGATTCGCCAGCTTGCCGATGGTCGTGGTCTTCCCCGTTCCATTCACGCCAACGATCAACGTCACGTGTGGACGATGGCCGTTCGGTGCAGGACGATCGGCGCCGTCGAAGATCTGACGGATCTCGTCTTTGACCAGATCGCGCAGGCTCTCGCCGCGCCGTGACCTGGAACGGACCGCGGCAACGATTCGCTCGGTCGCCGGCAGACCGACATCAGCCGAGATCAGCAGCTCCTCGAGTGCCTCGATCGTATCGACATCAATCGGCCGAGTACGCTGTTCACCCGCATCGGCCTGCTGGACGATCTCCTCGAAGCGGGTGACAATCTGTTGCTTGGTCCGCGTCAGCCCTTCACGAAGTCGATCTAGAAAACCCAAAATTCAACCCCCAACTTCCAACTACCAACGCCCAAACATAGCGCCAATTCGTAACGGCGACCTCCCGTGGCCCACTGCCCCTTTTGGGAGTTGGGAGTTGGGAGTTGGGAGTTGACTATCCAGCCTCCGCCCGTTGGGGCCGGACCATCAATTCATACAGCGCCGTCTTTGGATCTTTGCGACCCGCGAGCAGCTCCCCCACCTGCGCGGCAATTGGCAACTCAACGTTGTACCGCCCGGCGAGAGCCAGGGCGGCTTCTGTCGTCCTGACGCCCTCGGCCACCATCTTCATGCCAGCCAGGACGTCGGCGACAGCGCGGCCGCTGGCGAGCTCGATGCCGACATGGCGATTCCGACTCAAGGCACCGGTACACGTCAGCACGAGGTCACCGAGACCCGTCAGCCCGGCCAGCGTCTCCCGCTTGGCTCCTGCCGCACAGGCCAGGCGTGACATCTCGGCCAGCCCGCGTGTGATGAGTCCAGCCAACGCGTTGTGTCCCAGGCCCAGCCCTTCGACCATTCCAGCGGCGATGGCGATGATGTTCTTGAGCGCGCCGCCGATCTCGACGCCAACGACGTCATCGGTTCCGTAGAGTCTCAAGTACGGCGCCCTGAACTCGGCCTGCACGCGCTGCACGACTGCGGCATCACGTGACGCGATGGAGACAGCCGTCGGCAACTCCCGAGCCAACTCCGCCGCGAAGCTGGGACCGGACAGCACGGCGATGTTCACGACATCTCGCAGCTCCTGATCGATGATCTCCGAAACACGCAGCAGCGTGTCCTGCTCGAGCCCCTTCGTCGCGCTGACGATCGTCGCTCCGCGATAGACGTGCGGCGCCGCACGCCTGAGAATGTCTCGCGTCCCGTGCGACGGAACGGCGGACACGATGAACTCCGTGCCCGCCAGCGCGGTGCTCAGATCGGCGGTCACTGTCAGATTGGCAGGAAATCGAACGTCGGGCAGATAGACGGCGTTCGCACGACGCACATGCATGTCCGCGACGAGGACCGGATCGCGCGCCCACAAGCGCGCGTCGTGGCCGATGCGTGCAAGGTGGACGGCCAGTGCCGTACCCCATCCTCCTGCTCCGAGAATCGCAACCTGACGAATGGGAAACTCCTTTACTCTACCGCTCGCTTGTGGGCCTCGGGTGAGGCCCGCGACGATCACACGCCCGATTCCAGCCGGAACGATTTTGCCGGTGGCAGCAACACAAGCGAGTTCTACAGTCTACCGCTCGCTTGTGTGGAGGGTCGCGAGTTCTACGGTTGCACCCGGTCCAACACCCGCTGGCCAATGCGGCGCTCCGTACCGGCAATGAGTCGTGCCAGATTCCCGCGGTGTCGATACACGATGATGAGCGTCGATGCGGTTGCGCCAATGGCGACGACACCGGGAACGTCAGTAGTGGCCGCGACGACCACGAGCGTTAGCGCCCCTGCGATCGAGCCAACCGAGATGAAGCGCGTCGCGACCACGGCGATCACAAACACGCCCGCTGCGATGCCCAACGCTTCGGGAGCAATCAGAGCGAACGCACCCGCCGCGGTCGCCACACCTTTCCCGCCTCGAAACCGAAGCCAAATCGGGTACACGTGTCCGACGACGGCTGCGAACGCGGCGGCCACTGTGGCCACGAGGCCGACCGACAGCAGCTGCGCGATCACGACGGCCAGTGTGCCCTTTAGCCCGTCGAGGACCATCGCCAACACGGCTGCCCGCACACCGGTGGTGCGCAGCACGTTGGAAGCGCCCACGTTGCCGCTCCCGGCATGACGCAAGTCGATACCCTGATGCCGCGACAACAGATAGGCAAACGGGATGGAGCCAACCAAGTACCCTAACGTGACGGCGAGAACAGCGTTCATGAGGTGAGCGGAGTACGACCGAGCGCAACGTAAGCGGGCCCGGTCGGCGACAGACGGCTCTCAAACAGTGTAACCGCCCCGACACGAACTCTTCCGAAAACGGCCTGTTCCAGCCCGTTGAGCAGCACAGCCGGCTGGACCCCCGCCGGAACTTTCACGCGGCCCAGCGTGAGATGCGGATGGTAGTCCCGGTCCGCGCCGGAGCGCGCATCGTCGGCGGGAACCAGTGGTTCCAACCGCGACCGCACCTCCCGCTCGACCGCGCGCAGTTGATCGAGGCCGGACGCAATCCCCGCCCAGATAACGCGCGGCGGCCGTTTCGGTGGAAAGCTGCCGGTGCCCGCAATCGTGAGTTCGAAGGCCGACACCTGAAGCGGGCGCTCCAGCGCCGCGAGAATCGTCTGACAGACATCCGGACTTGCCTGACCGATGAACCGAACGGTCAGATGAAGAGCCTCAGTCTTGACCCAGGTCACGCGCGCATGCGGCGCCGACTGCGCAATCCGACGTTTCAAATCCTCGATCACACGGGACGCCGCGGCCTGAACGTCCGGGCCGATCTCGACGGCAACGAACAGCCTCACTTTTGACCTTTGACTTTGACCTAGTCAGCTAGCATTCTTCTGACCATGTCGAGAGCGGCCTGTGACGCCTGAAACTTGACCTGCTCGCGTTCGCCGAAAAACCGGAAGGTGCGTACACGCTTATCCGAGTCGGTCACGGCCGACACCACGACGGTGCCCACTGGCTTCTCCGGTGTCCCTCCGGTTGGACCGGCGATGCCGGTGACGGCAACGCCAACGCCGGCACGAGCCCGCGTCTTGATTCCCTCCGCCATGGCCAGCGCCACGGGTTCGCTGACGGCGCCGTGTTCGCGCAGCAGATCCGGCGGCACGCCAAGCAGCTCGGTTTTTGCTTCGTTCGAGTACACGACGACGGCCTGATCGACGTAGCGCGAGCTGCCGGCGATGTCCGTCAGGCGCGACGTGATGAGTCCGCCTGTACACGATTCGGCCACGCCAATTCGAAGCTCTCGCGCAACGAGGAGATCGCCGACGACGGCTTCGAGCAGGCGACCGTCAGTGCTGTAGACGTCAGCTCCCAGGAACGCCACCGTCTGCGCAACCGCAGACTCGAGGACGGCGACCGCGGCCTCTCGCGACGCTGCGCGCGTCGAAACATGCAGCTCAATCGAACCCAGTACCGCGAGAATCGTTGCGGCAATGGGCGGCGTCGCGCGTTCCCACTCCTGATACAGCGGATGCAGGACCTCGTCGACGTTCGATTCGATCCGGCCGGCCACACGCACAACTCGACGCACGAGTGACACGCCGACGCTGCGCTCTCTGAGCGGCCCCTCGACGAGCTCGGTCAGCATCGGGCGAAGTTCCCTGGGAGGACCGGGCAGCAGCAGGACCAGACGATCGTCATGATCGATCCACAACCCGGGGGCGCTTCCCTTCGCATTCGCGATCACACGTCCACCGAACGGGACCATCGCCTGCCGGCGGTTGCTTTCCGGCATGGGCATCGGCAGGTTCCGGCTCGCAAATCGTGAGCGTAAGTGCGCGGTGATCGCCTCGTCCTCCGCGAGAGGTCGATTCAGGACCGACGCCACAACTTCGCGTGTCAGGTCATCGTCGGTCGGACCAAGCCCCCCGCAGCAGACCACGAGATCGGCGCGAGCGAGCAAGGACTGGAAGACATGCTCCAGTTGAGGCCTCTCGTCACCGACCACGGCCTTTGCCTTCACCTCGATGCCGAGGAGATTGAGCTGTTCGGTGATGAACAGAGAGTTGGTATCGATCTTTGCCGGCGTCAGCAGCTCGCTGCCAACGGCGATGATGGCGGCTGTAATAAGGGGAGGCGGCGTTTCAGGGGGTTTCACGCGAGCCATCCCGCAGGTGTCACGGCCACTAACAATCGCATCATCACATTGCCATAAAGGGCCGCCATCGCATCGTCGGCCATCACGCCAAGGCCGCCTGGCAGAGCCTCCATGCGATTCGCAGGCCAGGGCTTGATCACATCGAGCAGACGAAACAGGAGGAAGCCCACTATGGCTCCGGGCAGGTTGACGGGAATGAGTGCCAGCGTAATCAGCATCCCGACAACCTCATCGAGAATCACCGGCGCGGGATCGACGCCTCCGAAGTGCCTCTCGGCCGCGTTCCCGCTCCACACACCAATCGCGAACAGGAATGCGATGAGCGCCAGTTCGAAAGCAGGCGAACCCGCCCAGTGAACTGCGGCAAACACGACGAGGCCAGCGGCAGAACCAAACGTGCCCGGGGCAATTGGTACATAGCCGAGGTACCCGCACGTTGCGACGAAGACGCCCAGACGCATGAGAAGGAAGCTGCTTGGCAGGATCCTAGCGAGGCCGCACTTCAGACCCTCGCGGCTCCGCCTCGCTAGTGCAGTATCTCTGGCCCGCGCGTCGCGCGGGTAAGCCGTCTTGACCGAGGAAAACTTGACGCATTGTCAGCAATTCAGCCGGTCAAGCCGGCTTGGGGGTTCAGGCGGATGGTAGATCGATTACGTGTGTATGCGCCACGCGATCATGCAGCGCACGACGATCGGGACCGATCAGGGCCGGGATCAGCCCCATGCCGAGCGACGCCAGTGACACCGCGCTGGTCAGCGTGCGTTTGATGGCGCGCGCGGGGTCCATGATCAAATGGTCGTCGGCAACGACTCGAATTCCAGCGGCCATTTTTCCAATGGTCTGACCACCCAACGCCGTGAAAGCGGCGAAATACGCCAGCTTCACCAGCACGAGGAAAGCGATGAAAGGAAGCAGCGGCAGCGCGTGCCAATCGTCGGTCGTCAGGGCCGTCATGCGCAGCGTTGAATAGAAGACGGCGATGTCGATACCAAACAGGATCGCGTGATCGATGACGGCAGCCACGGTTCTGCTGCCCAGACTCGCCACCGCTTCGATCGTTGATGACGGAAGGGCCACTGACGACGGATGAACAACAACGGGTTCCGATCCGGCTGAGAAAGGTGTTTCCAATTGCCCCTTGTTGGTCGGCGGCAATTCCGGCGCTTCCTCGGCAAACTGGAGCGTCAGTCCCGAGTCCATCGCACGAGGAGTCCGCACGGCAGTTCGCGAACGCGAAAGCTCCGGCGCACGCCGAACCGATAATGGCGCTCGCGGTTCGGACGGTGTCTTGATCAGCGGCTCGTAGTCTTCTCCAGCGGGTGAGAAAAGTGGAAACGACTCGATGGGAGACGAGGCGCTCTCCGCAGAGGAGACCTTTGTCGTAGCACCATCGAGCCACAGGTCGCCAATCGGCACATCGTCGCGTGCCGGTTGCTTCAGCGCCAAATCTGCAGGCTCCCTGGCCGGAACTGCCAGCAGAGAGAAGTCATACCCGCAGTTCTTGCAGCGGTCACCGGTCTCGAAACCAAGGTAGTCGCACTTCGGGCACTTCATCGAGGTCGTTCCCCCGTTACGATGCCGCCTTTGGCTGCTGACAAAAGCACACGCTGAATCTCGGAGCGCAACTGATCGGCCTCGGGTCGCAGTGGATCGCCCAACTCGACGACATCGAGCTCGCGGAGTGCCTCGCGCAAACGCCCGGCATCGCGAAGGGATCGGGCACGGTCGAGCCGACGCTCGCCGTCACGCACGATCGGGAGCGGCTCCCGCGACGCCGGATCGCTGGTGCGAACCTCAACCGGCGACTCTCGCAGCCATGAGGCCGTACGCAGCGCACCCAGCAGGATGAGCGCCGTAATAGCGACACTGGCGGCGCCTGTGGCGAGCCAATCAGTACGCCGATCCGCTGCTTCTTGAGGTCGGCGTCTGATAGGTGGCGTCCTCGAGGTCGAATGCTCGCGTGCAGGCGCGGCGGCCACTGCATCGAGGTGTCCCAATCGCTGGAGGAATACCAGCGCACTCTCGTTGGGTCCCCCCTGCTCGACTGCCCTCGTCAACAGATCGCGGGCGCGTTGAAGATCGCCAGCTTGATACGCGGCGATCCCTTGATGGAGACTCTCCTCTGATTCGCGTTGACGTTCGGCCAGCGCGCTGCGGGCACGTTCGATGTACGCGCGCGCCCGGCCGTGCCCACGTTCGAGAAAGGCTACGCGCGTCCAGACGTTGATCGCTTGTTCGTAGTTGCCGCCGAAGTAGTGATCGAGTCCCGACAGCAGTAATTGCTCGATACGAGCGGCGCGATCGGCCTCGCTTAACGGGCCAGGGTCGGCAGTTTCTGTACGGAGCGGCTCCACGCCGATGTCATTATCGGACATGAAGTTACGCTGGTCAATGAATCTCGCATCTTTACAGCGCTCACCGCCGGGAGTTAATTTCTCGCCACGTCGGGTGAGGGCGCATGACTGAGTTGACGGGACAGGTGGCACTAGTCACCGGCGCAAGCCGGGGTGTGGGGCGCGGTGTGGCGCTGGGTCTGGCTCATGCCGGCGCGAGGGTCTTTGCCACAGGCAGACGGATCGCAGAAGCGGAACTCGAGCCGGGCATCACCGCAATCGTCTGCGACCACACGAACGATGAGGCTGTGTCACAGGTGTTTCAGCAGATCGAAGAGACGGCCGGCCGCCTCGACATCCTGGTCAACGTTGCCTGGGGCGGCTACGAACGCATGGTGGAAGACGGCCGGTTCACGTGGATGTTGCCATTCTGGGAGCAGCCGATGTGGCGATGGGACGCAATGATGACAGCTGGCGTTCGCGCGGCTTACGTGGCCAGCCAACATGCGGCGCGCATGATGGTGTCGGCGCGCCGGGGGCTGATCGTTCACATCTCGTCCTGGGCAGGCAAGAAATACGGTGGCAACACGGTCTGCGGCCTTGCCAAAACGGCCACTGATCGCATGGCGTCGGACATGGCGCACGAGCTGGGATCGCACGGCGTCACCGTGGTCTCGCTGTATCCCGGCCTGGTGCGCACAGAGGGGGTTCTCGCTGCCGGTGTCTTCGACTTGAGCAACTCGGAGAGCCCTGAGTTCATCGGGCGCGCGGTTGCTGCGCTCGCAGGTGATTCCAACGTCGCCAGATGGAGCGGATCCGTGGTCGTAGCTGCCGCCTTGGCCGCCGAGTATGGCTTCACCGACATTGACGGCAAGACGCCCCGCCCTCTCACATGGTCTGAAGTGTAACGGACACGCGCGACCTGCGCCCCAAGTCGATAATCCAGAGCCTATAGCCATATGCCACGTCTCGGACGCACCGACCTCGACATCTTCCCGCTCTGCCTCGGAGGCAACGTCTTCGGATGGACCGCCGACGAGCGCGAATCGTTCGCGATTCTCGACGCCTATGCGGCGGCTGGCGGTAACTTCATCGACACCGCTGATTCCTATTCAGCGTGGGTGCGCGGGCATGTCGGCGGCGAATCGGAAACGATCATCGGCCGATGGCTGGCCGCGCGCGGCCTTCGACACAAGATGATCATCGCGACCAAGGTCGGACGGTGCCCGGGGCGGCTGGGTCTCGCCGCGGACAATATTCGGGCTGGCGCAGAAGCATCGTTGAAGCGCCTTGGAGTGGATCGCATTGATCTGTACTATGCTCACGCCGACGATCCTGCGACCCCGATCGAACACTCGCTGCGGGAGTTCGACGCGTTGGTCCGCCAGGGCAAACTCCGCTACGTCGCGGCATCCAACTACACCGCGCCGCGTCTGGCGGAGGCGCTGGCGATTTCCGGGCGCGAGAATCTGAGTCGCTACGTCGCCCTCCAGCCGCACTACAACCTGGTTGTGCGTGACGAGTATGAGGGTCCGCTGGCTGATTTGTGCGCGCGTGAGGATGTCGCGTGCCTGCCGTACTTCGCGCTTGCCAAGGGATTTCTCACGGGCAAGTATCGGCCCGGGGCAGAGGTTCAGAGCGCACGGGCCAAAGGCGCGCTGGAGTATCTCAACGCTGATGGAGAGCGTGTGCTGGTCGAACTCGCCGAAATCGCGGCCTCGCACAACACGTCAGTCGCCGCCGTCTCCCTGGCGTGGCTGCTCGCGAAACCGACCGTCGCCGCGCCGATTGCCAGTGCGAGGACGGTTGAGCAACTCAATGAGTTGCTGCCGATAGCGACGCTGAAACTGACGGCTGACGAGGTCCAGCGACTCGATACAGCGAGTCGGGCGTAGTTTATTCCGCCAGCGCGGCTTGCCACGCCTCGAGATACTTGTAACCGCTGCCTGTGTTGAACAGGACGACTGATTCATTGCGAGCGATCTTCCGCTGCCTGATCAGGGTCTCAATCGCCGCGAGACCAGCGCCTCCCTCGGGCGCCGCAAAGATCCCCTCGAGGCGCGCCATGTCGCGGCATCCGGACAGCAGCGCGTCTTCACTCACGGCAACCGCCTCGCCGCGACTGGCATAAATATCGGCGAGGATGAGGAAGTCGCCGAGCGCCTTCGGGACACGGAGCCCTGCGGCCAGCGTTGACGCATTCTCCCAACGCTCTGACGATTCGGCATGTTGCTCAAACGCTTTCACGATCGGGGCACATCCCTCGGCCTGAGCCGCGATCATACGCGGACGATGGCTGCCGGTAAGGCCCATCTCCTCGAGTTCGTCGAAGGCCTTCCACATTCCGATCAGCCCCACGCCTCCACCCGTCGGATACACGATCACGTCGGGCAGCGTTCCTCCGAACTCCTCCCACAACTCGTACCCCATCGTCTTCTTGCCTTCGATGCGGTACGGTTCCTTCAACGTCGACACTTCGTACCAGCCGTTGCGTGCCGCCTGCTCCGCGATGTACGCCCCGCAATGTGAGATGAGCCCGTCGATGAGCTTCACGTCTGCACCGCACGCCCGCGTCTCCAGGACGATGGCGACTGGCGTGTCCGAGGGCATTGCGACCACACAACGCAGCCCCGCCTGTGCGGCGTATGCGGCCGCGGCGCCTCCCGCATTGCCGGCGGTGGGCAACGCGATCGTCTCGACGCCGAGAGCCTTCGCCATGCTCACAGCGGCAGACAGTCCACGCGCCTTGAAGGAGCCCGTCGGGTTCTGTCCCTCTTCTTTGATGTGAAGCTTTTCGAGCCCGAGGCGATCGCCCAGATGACGCGCATGAATCAGCGGCGTCATCCCTTCACCAAGTGTCACTGGAGGCGCCTGGGGAAGTATCTCTTCGTATCGCCACATCGAATGCGGCCGTTGCTCGAGCGCATCGAGCGCCAGCGTCTCACGCGCTTTGGCGAGATCATAGCGAGCCAGAAGAGGCGCCTGACAAATCGCACACAGGTTCTGTCGCACACGGTAATCGGCGACGTGACCACACGCCGGGCGTGAGCATTCAAGTCTGAGGAGAGTTGATGACACGGGCCGGCAGTCTAACACTCACTTTGCGCCGGCCACCTTGAACCTGCGACCTTGCACCTGAAACCTTGCACTTGAAACCTTTGACCTCACTTTTGACCTTTGACTTTTGACTTTTGGTACACTCAGAACCCTGTCTACCTTGCAGGTCTCTCACCGGTCGTCACTTCTTCGCCCCACCGCTGTCAATACTGTTCTCGCCGAGATCCGGCAGGCGCAGGCCCGAGGCCAGACCGTCATTTCCTTGATGCGAGGCGAGCCGGACTTCGATACGCCGCCGCACATCGTCGAAGCGGCCACGCGCGCCATGAAAGGCGGCCGCACGCGCTACCCGGACAACCGCGGGGAGATCGTGTTGCGTCAAGCCGTAGCCGATAAGTTGTCCCGAGAGAATGACGTCACCTACGATCCCGGTTCCGAGATCCTCGTCACGACAGGGGCCACGCTCGGTATTCATTCGGCGCTGTTAGCGCTGCTCAACGACGGCGACGAGGTGCTCGTCCCCGATCCGATTTACGACGCATACCACTCCCCGATTGCCCTCGCTGGCGGTCGCGTGGTGCCAGTGCCAACGCAGATCGAACACGGACGCTTCGTCCTGACGGCAGAGGCAGTGAACGAAGCCATCACCTCGCGCACACGAGTGCTGCTGCTGAACACGCCGTGGAACCCGGTGGGCACAGTATTTCGCGAGTTAGAACTGCGCGCCATCGCCGACGTACTGACACGACGGGATCTCATGTTGCTGAGCGACGAGATCTACGAAGCGATCACCTACGACGGCTGCCGTCACCTGTCGCCGTCCGCGCTTTCGGCGGACATGCGGGAACGCACTATTCTGCTCAATAGCCTGTCCAAGACCTACGCCATGACCGGATGGCGAGTGGGCTATTGTGCTGCTCCGGCACCCATCATCCAGAGTATGTTCCTGTCCCTGCAGCAGTCGAGCCGCGGACCTGCGACGTTCGTCCAGGACGCGGCTGCGGTCGCGTTGACCGGACCTCAGGACGCGGTCGCCGACATGCGCGCGGAGTACACGCGCCGGCGATCGCAGGTGCTGCAAGCGCTCGCGGGGATTCGCCAGGTACACGTGCTGCCGCCGGAAGGCGGCTTCTTCGCGATGGTGGACGCGCGCGCGACAGGCGTACCATCCGAACACATTCGGCGACGGCTGTTGCACGATGCCGGCGTAGCCGTGATCCATGGCGCCGCGTACGGTCCCGGCGGTGAGGGCACGTTGCGTGTCTCCTTCGCGAGCGGCGGGGACACACTGACTCGTGGCCTCGAACGACTGCGCGCCGGGCTCGAGGCGCTGTGACCGTTCCGGCAGTCAACATCTCCGAACTTCGACACGAGCTGACGACCGCGTTGCTCGGTGACGTGCGTTTTGACGCGGTCTCTCGTGCGCTCTACTCCACCGACGCCAGCGTCTACCAGATCGAACCAGTTGGCGTCGCGCTCCCTCGTTCCCGGGACGATCTCCTTCGCATCGTGCGGACGTGTGTGCGGCACAGCTGCCCGATCACGATGCGTGGCGGCGGCACGTCCCAGGCTGGTCAAGCCATTGGCGCCGGCCTGATCGTCGACACGTCGAAGTACCTCAACGCGATCCTCGAGTTGAATGTCGAAGAGCGATGGGTTCGTGTCGAACCCGGCGTTGTGCTCGACGAGCTGAACGCCCAGCTCCGTCCGCACGGTTTGCGCTTTGCGCCCGACGTCTCGACCGCGAGCCGCGCCACGGTCGGCGGAATGATGGCGAACAATTCGAGCGGCGCGCGGTCGGTGATTTACGGCAAGACGATCGATCACGTCATCGAGCAGGAGGTCGTGCTGTCCGATGGCTCGGTCGTCACATTTGGGCCGCTCAGCGAAGGAGAACTGGCGAGGAAGTGTGCCGGCGACACCCTGGAGGCGCGGTGTTATCGGACCGTGGCCGAGGTCGCGTCCGCTCACGCGGAGGAAATCGAGCGCCGGTACCCCAAAGTGCTCAGGCGTGTAGGCGGTTACAACCTGGACGACTTCGTACCCGGGCGCCCATTCAATCTCGCGCGCTTGATGGTCGGATCCGAAGGCACCCTCGGCGTCGTGTTGTCGGCAAAGTTGAAACTCGTGCCGCTGCCACGAGCCAAAGCCGTCATGGCGATCCAATTCGCGCAGTTGCTCGAATCGCTGGCAGCCGCTCCGCTCATCCTGCGGCACCGGCCATCGGCGGTCGAGGTGATGGACAAGTCGATCCTCGATCACACGCGCAAGAGCGCGGCGCTCGAGGCCATGCGCCAAAGCTTCATCGAGGGCGATCCGGCCTCGCTGCTCTGCGTCGAGTTCTACGACGATCGCGAGGAGAACCTGCCGCCGCGGCTGCAAGCGCTCGAACGGGATCTGCGCGCGCACAACCTTGGCTATCGCTATCACCACGCGCTCGACCTCCCCGCGCAGGCCCGCATCTGGAGTCTTCGCGAGGCGGGCCTCGGGTTGTCGATGGCGATGCGCGACGACGCAAAGTCGCTGTCGTTCGTAGAGGATACGGCCGTCTCGCCCGAGCGGCTGCGTGACTACATCGAACGCTTCCTCGCGATCGTCGCCCGGCACGGCACTACTGCCGGCGTCTACGCGCATGCGTCGGTCGGCTGTCTGCACGTGCGGCCGGTCGTCAACATGAAGACCGATGCGGGCGTGCGCCAGTTCGAGGCCATTGCCAACGACGTGTCCGACCTCGTTCTCGAATTCGGCGGCGCGCTCTCCGGTGAACACGGCGACGGGCTCGTGCGCAGCCCGTTCATGGAAAAAATGTTCGGGCGGGCGCTCTACAGTGCGTTCCGCACGATCAAGCAGACGTTCGACCCCAAGGGAATCTTCAACCCCGGAAAGATCGTCGATGCGCCCCCACTGACCGCCAACCTGCGTTTCGGGCCGAAATACGCCGCTCGCACCCCGGTCACGTTCTTCGATTACGCCGCCGGCGGCGTGGCCGGCGCGATCGAGATGTGCAGCGGTCTCGGCGCCTGCCGCAAGACCCTCGAGGGGACGATGTGCCCGTCGTACATGGCGACGCGCGAGGAGCAGCATTCGACGCGGGGGCGGGCGAACGTCCTTCGCTTGACCATCGCGGGGCGCCTGGGCGAGTCGGGCCTGGGAGATCGCGGCGTCTACGAATCGCTGGACCTCTGCCTCGAGTGTCGCGCCTGCAAGGCCGAATGCCCGGTGGGGGTCGATGTCGCGCGGTTCAAGAGCGAGTTCCTGTCCGACTACTGGCAACGTCATGGCACCCCGGTCGAGGCACGCATGCTCGGCAACGTGTCTTCGCTCGCTCGATGGGGCAGCCGGTTTGCGCCGCTGTCGAACTGGATCGCCGGAAGCGCTCCGGTGCGTCGTCTCAACCAACGACTGCTTGGCATCGATAAACGCCGCCGCCTGCCGCATTTCAAGCGGCAGACGCTTCGTCATCTGGTGCGAGATGAAGATGGTCAGATCGACGCCCTGGTGTTCAACGACACGTTTACGAATCACTACGACCCGGAGATCGGTCTCGCCGCGATTGAAGTGATGCGCCGCGCGGGTGTCCGCACGGCTCTCGCCCCGAACCGCTGTTGCGGGCGCCCGCAGATCTCGAAGGGGTTGCTGGCGACCGCCCGGGAGATGGCTGAACGCAATACGGACGCGTTACACGCGCAGGCCGCGGCCGGTCGACCCATCGTGTTTTGCGAGCCGAGCTGCCTGTCGGCCGTCAAAGAGGATGCGCCGGCGCTGCTGCGCGGTGAGAACCGTCGGCGTGCCGAGCAGGTCGCGGCAGTCAGTGTGCTGTTCGAGGAGTTCGCGGCGACGCTGATGGGACGTCTCACGCTCAAGGCCGGACCGAGGTCGGTCTTGCTGCACGGCCACTGTCACCAGAAGTCGATGGGCCTTGTCGGCCCGAGCAAGGCCATGCTCTCGCACATACCTGGCGTAAACGTAGTCGACCTCGATGCCGGCTGTTGTGGAATGGCGGGATCGTTTGGTTACGCGCACGACCATTACGACGTGTCACGCGCGATCGGCGAACGCAAGCTGTTTCCGGCCGTGCGCAACAAGGCTGCCGGATCGGTGGTCGTTGCGGCAGGCACGTCGTGCCGGCATCAAATTGCCGATTTCACCGGCGAGAGGGCAATTCACCCTGCCGTCCTCCTTGACAGCCTGCTTCGCTGAGCTACATTCCACCTCCCACTTTCTACTTACTTCCCCACTTTGACCTTTATACTTCCCACTTCCTTCTTATGACGCTCGCCTGGCTGTCCCTCGGTGCGCTGGTGATCGCCATGATCGTCAGTTGCTTCTCGACGCTCAACGTCGGCGTCCTGGCCCTGGCGCTCGCATGGATCGTCGGCGTGTATCTCGGGAGCATGAGTCTCAACGATGTGTTGAGCGGCTTCCCCACGCAACTCTTTCTCACGCTGGCCGGCGTCACGCTGCTCTTTACGCAGGCACAATTGAACGGCACGCTCGATCGTGTGGCGCATGCCGCTGTCCGCATCTGTCGCGGCAACACCGGCCTCATCCCCGTGATGTTTTTCCTCCTCGGGTCGGTCATCGCGTCGCTCGGGCCGGGAAACGTCGCGACAGCCGCGATGCTCGCGCCGATGGCGATGGCCGTTGCCTCTCGCGCGGCGATCCCGCCGTTCCTCATGGCCATCATGGTCGGCAACGGTGCGCAGTCGGGTGCGCTCTCCCCTGTCGCTCCGACCGGCATCATCGTCACCGGGCTGATGGACAAGATCGGGTTGGGTGGTTACGAGCTGCGAACGTATATTGCCAACCTTCTCGCCCACGCCATCATCGCCTTCGCCGGCTACTTCCTGCTCGGCGGCCTTGGCCTGTTCCGTCGTCGCTACGTCGGTGGAGAAAAAGACGGCGAAGCCACGCGGCTCGCGATGACGCATTGGATCACCCTGGCAGTGGTTGGCGCTGTCCTTGTCACCGTACTGTTCATGAATGCCAACATCGGCATGGCCGCCTTTACCGGTGCCGTCGTGCTGGCAGCGCTGCGCGTCGCCGATCACGAGCAAGCAATCCGCAAGATGCCGTGGATTCCGATCCTGATGGTCAGCGGGGTCAGCGTGCTCGTGGCCCTTCTCGACAAGACCGGCGGACTGGATCTGTTCACCGCCATCCTGGCTCGATTTGCAACACCCGGGACGCTGACCGGCGTGATCGCGTTCGTCACTGGCATCATCTCCGTGTACAGCAGCACATCAGGCGTGGTGCTGCCCGCGTTTCTCCCCACGGTACCGGGCCTGATCGAGCGCCTCGGTGGCGACGCCTTCGGCGTTGCGTCATCGATGAACATCGGAGCACACCTGGTCGATATGTCGCCTCTCTCGACCACGGGCGCAATGTGCATTGCAGGCATCAGCGACGTCGAACAGGTGCGGCCCACTTACAACAAGCTGCTGGCGTGGGGGCTTTCGATGACGGTGATCGGAGCGATTGGCTGTTGGCTCGCCTTCTGACGACGGAACCCGGAACCGGGAACGGAACCGTAACGAGGTGGTCAATACCGCCGGAATCAGCTATATTGCCCGCCGTATGAAAACGCTTCCTACTCTTGCAATTTCCACGAGCCTCGTTGTGCTGTCGGTTGCGAGCTTTTCCAGTTTTGCCGAACAGGCTCAGGCGCCCGCAGGCGCGGGACGAGCACAACAGGCGGCTCCTCCACCGGCTGCCCAAGCCGGACACCCGTCCGGAAAGCTGGTGATATGGGGCGACACCGCAATCTTCATCAACCCGACCGACCCCGACAATTGCCTCCTCACGAATCGCTTCAAGCGAGGACAGCGCGTCGGCTTCCGTATGACGGCGATTGATGGCGGCACTGGCGAAGTGGAGCAAACGGCTGCGCTCGTCGCGCACGTCGAGTATTCTGGAAAGACGGTCGATGTGCCGATGCGATGGCGCGGTGAGGCGGGTCCGAAGGCACCGGCGCCGCGGGGTTATATACGCGCGCCGTACGAGCTCTGGACCGGGTTCTGGACGGTCCCGAACGACGCGCCGGTGGGTCGAATCAGCTACACCGTCACAGCGACCGACAAGTTCGGGAGAAAGGCGACGTTCTCGCCATTCTCCGCCGAAGCATCGCAACTCGTCATCGTCCCGTAGGCTGGATGAAACTGCTTCGTCGGTCGGGGCTGCCGCTTATCGCGTTGCTTGCGCTGGTCGCCTGCTCGCGCACGGCAGCTTCTCCGTCTGAATCGTCCTCGACCGATTCGGCGGCTGCGGCCGCGTCGTCCCCATCCTCTGCCCAGTTGTCGCTCACGTACAAGACGCCGACCGTCGGTGCCGATGTCGAGGTAACCGCAACCGGCTTGCCGCCGGGTAAGACTGTCGATCTCACATGGGGCACCGTGACCGGCGGTTGGGTAGTCGAGGACTACTACCGCTTTCTCGGCAAAAAGTACGCGGAGTCCATCGTGTCGCTCGGAAAGTTCACTGTCGATGCGAGCGGGCGGCTTGCCGCCGGGTTCACCATTCCAGAGGATTTCGGGGGCGTGCACGAGGTAATCGCCCTGATCGATGGAAAACCGGTCGCGCAAAACGGCATTGAGGTCACCCAGAGCTTCGAGCTAACGCCAACATCCGGCCCGCTCGGAACACCCATCGAGCTCAAAGTGAAAGGGCTCGGATGGCGGACCATGGAGAGCACGTGGGTCGTGAACTGGGATAACAACCTGGTGGGTTTCATCTCTGCCGCCAGTTCCAAGGGCTCGGCGATCGCCAGGTTCCGTGCCGCCGGACCTTCCGGCGATCATGTCGTGCGCGTGCTGACCGGTTACCAGGGCCAGGGCTATCTCAACTACGAGCAATCACCGGTCGCGCACCTGCCACGTCCGCAATTCACGTTTCGGACGACACCTGGCCGGGCGCCGTCGCCTGTCGCCTACGCCGAGCCGTATCAACGCCAGCCATATCCAAAGACCGAGGTGTTCGTCGAAGACGCGACTCTGGTGCTCGACGCGACGCAGGGTCCTGTTGGATCTCGAACCACGCTGCGCGGCACAGGGTTCCCAGCGGACGCGTCACTGCAACTCGCCTGGCAAACCTACGTCGGAAGCCGCGTCAGCGGGAATGGATTCGAACCACAGGAAAAAGAATTCGGCACGGTGAAAGTCCGTGGGGATGGCCAAATCGATCTGCCGATCACGATCCCCGACGATCTGGGTGGCCTACATGGGCTCGCGGTTCGGAGCGGCGACAAGACGCTGGCGCGTGTCTTCTTCGTGATCGAAACCAGCATCGTCAGCATCTCGCCCATGTCGGGGCCGGTCGGCACTCCGGTCACGATTCATTTGAAAGGCGTGGGCTGGACGGAATACGACAACATCTACGTCGCGACCTACGATAACGCCTACATGGGGTACGCCTGCGGCTTCAACAGTCAAGGCGATGTCGTGATCAATTTCCACGCGACAGGGTCGCCGGGTCAGCACATCATCGACCTCTATCCCGGCATCTATCAGGGTCCACCGAGCGAGACGCAGTTGCTTTACCGTCAACCGCAGCTCACCTACGCCGACGATCACCCCGGCAACAAGATCCCCGCGCTCCGCTTCACGTTCGAAGTCACTCCGTAACGGCGCGACCCCACGCGCGAGCAATCCGTCGAAGCTCAGCTGCATCGAGCCAGTTCACCTGACACGTCTCGCACGTGTCGATGACCAGGTTGCCAGGACCGCCGTAGAAGTGACTCAGCATCGGACGATGACACGCCGGGCAATCGATCGTGCGATCGCCGGGCGTCTGGCGTCGTGGCGGGATCGCCGCTGAAGACTCTTCGTAACCGCGCGCGGCTCCGATGACGGACACGAAGTGTTCCATCTCGATCAACATGCCTTCGCAGCGCGGACATAGCTGCAACGGGAACCCATCGAGTTTTCCGTGTGAGAGCGGCCTTGCGCATGATGGACACGCCATCTCGCTACCTGCTCCGGCCTCGATCCAGCGGGTGATTCCTGCCGGCAATTCCACCGAACCGCAGTGGCTGCATGAGATCTTGCCCTCGGCTCGATCAACCAGCATCGGCGCACCACAATTGGCGCAATTCGGCACGACAAGCTTATCGGCCATCGCGCATCGAAACTGGAGTCAGGCGCGCCGATTGGGAGTTGGGAAATTGGCGGTTGGGAGTTGGGAGTTAAACCGGCCGGCCCCCGAAGGGACCGGCCGGCCGATTCTAGAAGCTGAAGTCGACGCTGATACGAGCCAGCCGCCCCGTCAGGACGGAGTTGGCCTGCAACCATGTGCCGTTCGGAACGAAGTTCTGGTTATAGGTCAGGATGGCACTCGCATTCATCACGTTGTAAAGATCGACCGACACCATCGACCGAGTCGAACCGAATCTCAGGTTCTTCGCAATGCGGAGGTCGAGCTGATTGATCCGATCCCCGTACATCGACCCCGGCTCGATCAAGTTGAAGGTGACGTTGGGGACGTTCCCTGACGGGGGTCGTCCGAGGAACCGCGCGACGTCGGCCGCCGGCATCGCGTAGTTGGCGGAGAGCAGCGCTCCAGGCTTGCTCTGGAATACGGCGCTCACCTGCGCGTCAATCTTCGGGATGACGTAAGACCCGAGACCCCGAAGTTGTGTGAGCCACCCGTACGCCACGTGGCAGTATGGACTGGTCATGCTGACGTTCGAGCCGACGAGCCCTGCTCCGATTCCGACACTGAGCTCTGGCAGGTTTTCGCGGACGTCGCAGTTGTCGGCCACGTTCTGACCCGTGCTCGTTCCCCCCTGTAACGTAAGACCGCCCTGCGTGCGGAGATTGAGCGTGATGTCGACGCCGTTGAAGTACTGATACCACTCGCCGTATTTGCTGGCGACCGTCGACAGATCGTCGACCTGACCGGATTTGCTCGGGACAACGTTGTAGAGGCCGGAGATCGTGTAACCGCCACCGTCCGGCAGCCGCGGATCGAGCGGCGCGACGATGCTGTAAGGCGTGAGGTCCGCGGACGTCAACGCAAGATTATCGTTGAGCGTGAACCCGTCGAACCACCGCCGGTAGTAACCGACCTCGAGCGACATGCGTTGCATGAGCTGCTGTTGAACCGAAACGCCGAAACTCCAGTCCGACGGCCTCACGCCCCAGCCGCTGAGGAGATCGGGATCGTAGTTGCCCGTCAGGACCGGCTGGCCGAATCGCGTATTTGACAACTGCCCGCAGAAATCCGCTCCGCCACCTCCGTTGACGGCGGCAGCATTGCCGTGCGCGAGAGGATTGGTGAAGTCGCAGTCGGCGACCAGATCCCCGTCCGCATCGATCCACGTCCTGGAGGCACCCACCACGCCAAAGGGCCCAGTGGTCCTCGGTACCCGCAGGGTCGGATTCGAGTTAGCGTAGGTGGTGGACACACCGACGCCTTCGAGATATTTCCCCAGGTTGACCTTCACAGCGGTCCTGCCGTTGCCGAACACATCGATCGCCGCCCCCATTCGGGGGGTGATGTCCTTGTAGCTGTCGACTCCCTTGGTCTCCGGGAAGTGGAACGCGACCGGGAGAAATCTATCCGGACCGATGTTCTGCTCGGGGAACCAGCTTTTCGCGACGTCGAATCGGAGCGCTCCCTGCAGTGTCAGCCGACCCATGGTGAACTGTTCCTGAGCATAGACGGCGTCCCATCCCGCGCGCGCGTCGTTCACCCACGGTGAGATCGTCTGCGTCAGTTGATTCGGGATGCCGTTGTTGAAGCGGTACCAGAGGTCGTTGTTGTTCGAGTACCACGTGCGGTCGTCGGTCATCAGCGTGCCCTGATACCCGACTTTGAAGCTGTGCCGACCGGTCACGTACGACATCGACGCCTTCCACGTGTACGACCCTGTGTGATTGTTACCCCAATCCTGCGACCGGTACACGAGATCGGGACGGCCGCCGTTGTTGGCGCATCCGGCCGCGCACTGTTCGGTGACGCGAATGAGATCGCGCGTCGCGTTATCCTCGCGCTCGAAGTTCCCCCACCCGTAATACGTCCCGCCGAAGCCGGCATCGAAGAGTAGTCGATTGGTCACCGGCGAGTTCCACGTGACCTGCGGCACGCGCAGCGGGAGTGTCTGGCCAGGACCGATGGCCTCGGGCGAAGCGACTGGCGGTGTCGTGATTCCGATCGTGGCCCCTCTACAGTTCCGGCACACCCACTGTTCGTCCCAGTACGCGCCGAACTTGTTACGCGGCGTGACCTGCCACGTGATGCGTCCGCTGATGTTGTCCCACGTGCGGTCGGAGAAGCCGGGCTCGCTGATGCCAGGTCCGCCCACGTACAACCACTTCGTCGGGTCACCGGAATTGAGGTTGTAGAACATGTTCGCGTTCACGCGCGTGCTTCCCTGCGTCCGCGCGGTTGCGAAGTACCACAGTTTGTCCCTGAGAATCGGGCCTCCCACGGCGCCGTTGAGGTCGTAGATCTTTGTCAGCGGAGTCGGCGCCGCAATTCCCGCGATCCCTTCCGTGTTGTCGGCCTGCAGGTTCTTGCCGCTGCCGCTGTAGAACGCCGATCCGTGGAGCGTATTTCCACCGGTCTTGGGCACGACGTTCATGACCAGGCCACCGGTTTCCGACTCGCCAAGCCCGCCCGACGTCGTGAACGAAATCTCTTCCGAGTTGCCGACGTCCACCGAGAAGCCTGGTGGCTGATTGCCGCCGGGAGGATTCCCGATGTTGAGGCCGTCAACCGTCATGCGGCCTTCGTTGTTGCGGCCGCCGTGAATGGGAAACTGTGTCGTGGCGGTTCCCGTCGCAACGTCGTTCGTGTTGGTGACGACGCCCGGCACGACAACGACCAGGGCGTTGTAGCTGCGTACCGTGGGGATTGCCTTGAGCACGTCGTTGTTCAACACCGTCTGCCGTCGAGCACTCTGCACGTCGACGATCGGGCTCTCTCCTGTGACGGTGACCGTCTCCTCGAGGGCACCGACGCGCATGTCGGCGTTGATAGTGGCCGTGAACGAGCCGGTGAGTTCGACGCCTTCGCGCTCGAACGTGCTGAACCCCGGTAATGTAAACGTAACCTTGTAGACCCCCGGCCGGAGATCTTCGATGCGGTACTGTCCGCTGCCGTCGCTGATGGTCGTGCGGACTTTTTCGATCAGCGCTGGACTGCTGGCCTCTACTGTGACACCGGGGAGCACGGCCCCTGAGGTATCCCTGACCGAGCCTGCGATGACTGCCTGGGCACGGGCCACGGTTGGGACGAGGATGATCAACGCCACTATCGCCAGCGTCTTCACGCCTAAGCGCATATGCCACCTCTCATTTGGTTGGGTTCCGCCCCGAAACTAGGTCACGTCGATGGGTGTTTCCTCCGCTACCCTGAAATGGGTATCCCCAGCTTGCTCAATGGAATCGCGCCACGGAATGGACGCGCTTACCCGCTAATGGGTTGGCACACTACTCCCACGGTCCTCCTGAATCAAGCGTTAATGTGAGACAGGAGTAATGCGAGCAGCTTGGCCGTCGTAGTTCTTAGTTTTCCGCGTCGCTGGTCCCTTGAACCGGCTTGCGCGGCCGGATGATTCCCTTTTGCAGATCATCAGCGAGCGCCTTGTCCTCTGCCCGTTCCGCGCTGAGGATGTTGCGCAAGCCATGATTCCCCTCATGACACTCGTAGGCGAACATCCGGAAGCCTGGAGGCTGCGTCAACTGGAGCACCATCGTCCACGGCTTCGTGTAGACCACGGGATCCTCGATCGTGACCTGGTAATCGACCGTCTGGTCGTCCACCCGGGAGATGCGCTCGGTCAAACGCAACGAGTCGCTATGACGGACTCCCTGAATCGCGGTCCTGTCCGTAAAGCCGGTCGTCTCGATCACCAACGTGTCGCCTTCCCACCGCCCGCGCGCGCTTCCCAGCCATTGACGTTGACTGACGCGCGGCCGATCGTCGAGCGGGATGATTCGGGTGTCGTGGACCATCTCATAGCTGATCGCCACCTCGCCCGGAGACTGAACGATCGTGACGCCATTGCCGTAAATCGCCGGCCCAAGGGAACCCACAACGCCGCGCGTGATGCAGCGATCGTAGAGAGTGAAGTCCTCGGTCGAATGGAACGGTCCTTCGCCGAAACTGCCTCGGATGCGTGCCGCGGAACGCTTCTGCCCTTCCGGCGTGAGGGCCGGGATCTTGCCGTCGGGCGGATCGACGACGAGCGACGTTTGCCTGAACGTTCGTGTCCCCACATCGTTGCGAAACGCACCGACACGACTCCCCTCCTGCTTCCTGGTCTGTTCGTCGCGCTGCACTCGTTTTGCGTACTCCTCGTCGCTCAGAAAGCGTCTCGTGCCGAATTCGTCCGGCCGCTCTCGTGGAATGCCGCGCATGTCGTCGCTCGACCACACGCCGGCGATATCAGGGTGACCCCATGGTGTTCGCGGGAGAGAACTCGCCGCACCGCCAGCCGTTGACCTCGGCGGAGGCGCCTGTGCGGAAACAAGAACGGATGTCAGAACAAGGGCGAGGAGCGTGGTTGCCAGGGTCGTCATCAGCAGCCGTCGAGTCATCAAAATCTCCTTTCAACGCCGCCACGACCGAATGAAGGTGTGGGCATTATAGGCCTCGTACCTGATGCGCTCCATACCGCATTTTGAGTACCTGTTGACAAGCGGGAAATGATGGTGCTAATTTTTTGGCACCGATGGTCAAGAACCCAGCGCCACCCGATCTGAGCCGCCGCGAGCGACAGATTCTCGACGTGCTCTACAAGGCCGAACGCGCCACCGCGGCTGAAGTGCAGGAAGCCATGCCGGCCGCGCCGAGCTACTCGGCTGTTCGCACGTTGTTGAAGATCCTCGAAACCAAAGGACACGTCCGACACGAACAGGACGGCGCGCGTTACGTCTACCTCCCAACCGTGGCTCGAGAAGCGGCAAAGCGATCCGCACTGCGGCATCTGCTCAACACCTTCTTCGAGGGATCCACGACGCAGGCAATTGCCGCCCTGCTGGACGACGACGCGAGCCGCCTGTCGAACACGGATCTGGATCGTCTGTCCGCTGCGATTAAGCGCGCACGTAAAGAAGGAGCCTGAGATGTTTGCTGACGTGATGACCGCCCTCGTTGAATCCTGCCTGCGCGCAAGCCTGGTGTTGTGCGCCGCCTGGGTGATCACAGCGGCAATGCGACGTGCCTCTGCGTCCGCTCGACATTTCGTATGGATGTGCGCGATCGCCGGATCCTTGATCGCGTCGACGATGAGCTTCGCTGGAACGCGCTGGACTGTGACGGTTCCCTCTCCTTTCCTCTCGACGGCCGCGGTCGTATCGAAGGTAGGTCCAGAGGCCGTGCTCCCGACGCTTCCTGCACCTCCCACTTCAACCAGTCCTGAGATTGCGCGTCCGACTTCGTCACCCTCGCCAACGTCGGGCGACTCAGCTCCGATGGATCTCACGCTTGTTGGCGTCCTCTTGTGGGGCCTGGGTGCGCTGGGTGTCCTGGCCTTCGTCATCAGTGGATCGATCGGCACGTGGTGGATTCGTCGATCCGCTGAACCTCTGAAAGAGACCTGGGTGGACGAGGCGCATGTGCTCGCCGAGGCCTTTGAAATCAACGGATCGATCACGGTCGTCGAGTCGCCTGTCGTGACGATGCCCATGGTCTGCGGCGTCTGGCGCCCGTTGATCGTCATGCCGCACACCGCGAAGGAGTGGACCGAAGAGCGTCGCCGCGTCGTCGTGCTGCACGAGCTGGCCCACATCAAGCGCCGTGATTGCCTGACCCAGGCATTGGCGCACGTCGTCTGCGCGGCCTACTGGTTCAACCCGATTGTCTGGCTGGCCGCGCGCCGCCTCCGTGCGGAACGCGAGCGCGCGTGCGATGACTTCGTCCTTGCGGCAGGCGAAAAGGGCTCCGACTACGCTGCCCACTTGCTCGACATCGCTCGAGCCATGCGGCATCGTCGCATTCCCGCCCTCGTCGGACTTGCCATGGCGCGACCATCCCAGCTCGAAGGGCGTCTGCTCGCGATCCTCGATCCGGCGATCAGGCGATCGGCGACGATTCGCGCTCGACTCGCACTGCTTGGATTAGTGTTGCTCATTACGTTGCCAGTGGGAGCCGTGCATCTGCAGGGTTCGGCGCCACCTGCAAATACCTCGGCACCACCCGCAAACATCGAGGACGCCGCCGTCGTCGTGAGCCCCGTGACGCCGCCTGCCCCTTCGACGCCGTCTCCTGCTCCAAGAGCCGCATCGATTCCAACGCCGGCGTCGACGCCGATCGCGCGGGCAGAGTCTGCAAGTCAGGCACCGGCTGAAGCTTTGGCGAACGTCGTTTCTGAACGTGTCGGGGCCGAACTCGGCCAGGTTCTCGGCGCCCAGCTCGGACAACAAGTTGCTGCAGCCCTGGCCGGACAGAACAGTGTCGCGGCGGATCCGAAGACGGTTGAAGCGCTGATTGGAGCGCTCAACGATGCCGATCCCGATGTTCGAGAAACGGTTGTCGTCACCCTTGGACGAATGCGCGACCCTCGAGTTGTGCCGGCGCTCCTGCCATTGTTGAAAGACAGCAACGCGGATGTCCGCGAGCAAGCCGTGTTCGCGCTCGCGCGAACCGGAGACGCGCGCGCAACGGCCGCCGTATCGGCCTTGATTGATGATGCCTCTCCCGATGTTCGGGAGCAGGCGGTGCACATGCTGGGCCAGTCGCGCAACCGCGATGCGGTGCCCACCTTGCTCAAGGCACTCAAAGACTCTTCGCCTGATGTCCGTGAGCAGGCGGCGTTTGGCCTCGGGCAGCTTCGCGACGTCAGCGCTGTCGATCCGCTGCTCGAAATGTTGAAGGACTCCTCGCCGGATGTGCGTGAGCAGACCGTCTTCGCACTTGGTCAGCTTCGAAGCGGTAAAGCCGTGGACGGGCTGATCGGCGCCCTCAAGGACTCGAGCGCGGACGTCCGTGAACAGGCGGCGTTTGCACTCGGTCAACTTCGCGATCCCAAAGCACTCCCCTCGCTGACAGCGGCGCTGCGTGACTCGGTCGCAGACGTGCGCGAGCAGGCGGCGTTCGCGATCGGCCAGATTTCCGGGCACCAGTAATCGATTACCACGCGCCACAGCGCGAAAGGATTGCCATGCCTTCAAGTGCCAAAATATTAGCAGCCGTTTTACTGATCGGCCTCATCTCGAGCGCTCGCGCCGAGGCACAAACTGTGCCCCCCGCAACGGTCACTGCCCTCGCCGATGCACTGAAAGACAGCGACGCCAGCGTCCGTCGTCAAGCCGCATGGGCCCTCGGCCGCATCCGATCGGAACAGTCGATTGACGCGCTCATCGCGGCGCTGCGCGACACCGATCAGCACGTTCGCAGGCAGGCGATTTGGGCGCTCGGTCAGATCCGGAGCGCCAAGGCGGTGGACGCGCTCACCGCGGCGTTGAAGGACGGCAACAATGAGGTTCGCCGGTCTGCCGCCCAGGCGCTGGCGCAAATTTACGGCGGCGGTGGCCCAAACCCGAACCCAAATCCAAATCCAAATCCCAACCCCAATCCCAGACCGCGTCCATTTTGAGGGAGAGTGGTATGCAACTAATCGCGACGTGGCGAGGTGTGATTGCAGCCGCAGCCTGCCTTGCAGCGGCACCCATGGCGGCGGCGACGGCTCAAGGGCAGCAAGCTCCAACAGCCAAGGATCTGTCGGCCGTGATCGAGATGCTGCGGAGCCCGGACCCCGTCGTCAGAGTGGGGGTGGCGTGTCAGCGCGAAGTCTTCGACTCGAACGCGACACCAGCCATTCCAGCGCTTATCGACCTACTCGACGATGCCGAACCGGTGTCGCCTGAGGTCTGCCGCAAAGATCGTCGCCAGTGGTGGGGCGACGAACAACCGCTCACTCCCGGGCAGGAAGCCGCACGCGCATTGGTTCGCATCGGGATCGCTTCCTTCGACCCACTGGTCAAAGCTCTCGGGAACACGGAGGCCACGGCTCGTCGAAATGCTGCGTGGGCACTGGGAGCACTCGACGATCCGCGCGCAGTTCCCCCGTTGATGAAGACCTTGCGCGACACCGACGAGAGAGTGCGGGAGCAAGCGGCGTGGGCATTGGGCGCCCTCGACGATGCCAAAGCGGTACAAGCGCTTGTCAACTCGCTGCGAGACTCGGCAGCCACGGTCCGGCGACAGACTGCATGGGCCCTGGGAGCGATCGATGACAGCGCAGCTGTGGCCGCACTGGTCGCTGCTTTGAAGGACGCGGATGCGGATGTGCGAGAGCAGGCGGCATGGGCCCTGGGCGCAATCGATGACAGCGCAGCTGTGGACGCACTGGTTGCTGCCTTGAAGGACGCCGACGCGGATGTGCGAGAGCAGGCTGCCTGGGCCCTGGGCGCGATCGGCGACGCTCGTGCAATGGCAGGCTTGAGCCAGGCGCTGAAAGACAGCGCGCCAGGCGTGCGTCGTCAGGCCGCCTGGGCACTGGGAGCAATCGCAGACTAATGGGCACCATCATTCGCGATCTGCGCGTGGCCGCACGATCCTTTCTGAGAACGCCGCGCTTTACGATTCCCGCGGTGCTCGCGCTTGCGCTCGGGATCGGCGCGACCTCGGCCATCTTCAGCGTCGTGCGCGGCGTCGTCCTGCGCCCGTTGCCCTATGCGAATCCCGATCGCATCGTCGTTGTCTGGGAGAGCAACGCACGGAACGCCCGCAACGTCATTGCGCCGGGCAATTTCGTCGAATGGCGGGCGCGAAACCGATCGTTTGCCTACCTGGGTATGGCCGGGCCCATGCGCCTCAACCTCGTACTCGGCGAACAACCAGAAGAAGTCGGTGGGATGCTTGCCTCGTCCGATGTGTTTCCGGCGCTGGGAGTTCAACCCGCGCTCGGCCGCGCGTATGGCCCGTCGGAAGACGAAGAGGGCAACGACCGCGTCATCGTCATCAGCTACGACTTCTGGCGCACACGACTAGGTGCCAGAGCTGACGTCATCGGCACAACGATCACGGCGAACGGGATCCCGCGAACACTCGTCGGCGTGATGCCGCAGGGTTTCACACTCCTCGGTCAGAAGGCTGACTTCCTGATTCCGTACGGGTGGACGCTGGAAGGCCTGCGCTCGACGCCCGGACGCGGACTGTCGTACGGGCTGGCGCGGCTGCGTGACGGCGTTTCCTTCGAGCAGGCGTCGAGTGATATGAAGGCAATCGCTGCCCAACTCGAAAAGGAATTCCCACAGCGGAATGCGCGGTGGTCGGTCACTCTCGTGCCGGTGCACGAGCAAACCGTCGCTCAGATTCGGCCAGCCTTGCAGGTCCTTAGTGGCGCCGTCATCCTCGTGTTGCTGGTGTCGTGTGTCAACGTCGCGAACTTGTTGCTCGCGCGCAGCGCTGTCCGCCAGCGCGAGTTGGGAGTGCGCGCTGCCCTTGGTGCGCGACGGGGGCGCCTGCTGTCGCAAATGCTCGCTGAAAGCATCTTGCTCGGCGGGATGGGCGGAATCGCAGGGCTCGCCCTCGCGTTCCTGTTTCATCGAGGGCTGCTCGCACTGGTCGCCGAGCGATTGCCAATCCCCAGGCTCGATCAGGTGAGTCTCGACCTCACCGTCGTGACGCTGACCATGGCGGTCTCGCTCGCGACTGGACTGCTCTTCGGGCTGGTTCCGGCAATCGTGTCTTCACGTGCCCTGAACGACGCGCTTCGAGAAGGAGGCCGTCACGGCGGCGGTCCGCGGGCGCGCCGTGTGCTCGGTTCGCTCGTCGCCGCTGAAATCGCGCTGTCTCTCGTCCTCTTGACTGGGGCGGGGCTGCTGATTCGAAGCTTCGTACGCCTGAGCAGCACCGATCCCGGGTTTCGCGCAGATGGACTTCTCACGGGGCGCGTTACGGGCTTTCCAGTTGCGCGCTACGATACTCCTGAGCGATTGTCGGGCTTCGTCTCCAACGCTCTGACGCGCATCGGGACGCTTCCCGGCGTCCAAAACGCGGCAGGAATCGCAATCCTGCCGATGGCCGGCGGCGGCATGGCAACGAGTTTCTGGCGAACCGACCAACCGACTCCCGCACCTGGACAGGCCCAATCGACCGATGTCAGACCTGTCACGCCGAACTTCTTCCGCACGATGGGTATCCCACACGTGATGGGTCGCGACTTTGACGTTTCGGATCGCGACGAGTCCCCTTCTGTGGCGATCGTCAACGAGACGATGGTCCGACGACATCTATCGGACGGCAACCCAATCGGAAAGCGACTACACGTCAACATCGGCCGCGCGGATCGGGGCGACTACGAGATCGTCGGCGTCGTCGGGGATATCAAGCTCGCGTCGCTCGAGGGCGAGGTGCGTCCCACGGTCTATATCCCCCACACGCAGCTCCCACTGGGCGTGATGACCTTCGTGGTTCGTACCGAGATGAATCCGATGTCACTCGCCAAGGGCGTCGCCGCCGAGGTCCGTGCGATCGACCGCGAGATCCCGCTTGCCGACGTGAGAACCATGGACGACGTCGTGAGTTCGACACTCGCGCGGCCCCGCGTCGTCGCCGTCCTCCTCACAGCATTCGCCGTGATGGCGCTTGCCCTCGCGGCAGTGGGCGTGTACGGGGTAATGGCCTATTCGGTGGCGCATCGCACGCAGGAGATCGGTGTGCGCATGGCTCTCGGCGCGACGCCGCAGTCGGTTTTTGAGCTGGTTCTTGGTGAGGCGCTGCGACTCGTCTCCGTCGGCGTGGTCGCCGGTCTGGCTGTTGCCGCTGCGCTCACGCGCGTGCTCGCAACGATGTTGTACGAGATCGAGCCGCTTGATCCGGCAACCTTCGTTGTGACGGCTTTTGTGCTCACGCTCGTCGCGACGCTGGCGTCATTCATCCCGGCCCGGCGAGGAACCAGAATCACGCCTGTCGAGGCGTTACGGGCTGAATAGAAACGCATCAAATCCCAAGTCCCAAAACCCAACTTCCAATAACCGGGGACTTGGGAGTTGGGAGTTGGAAATTGGACTTTGATAAGTTTCTTAGCGTTCCATTAGACGCGCGTCGAGAATGGCGATCATTCGTTTCTGGGCAACCAGGCGATAGCTGCGATCGACGAGGCCTGTCACTGCTTTCCAATCCATGGCGCCATCGGCCCACAGGCTGACCCACTGCCCCCGTCCATAGGGCGTCACGAAAAACTGCCGTCGCGTGAGCAATCGCTCGATGTCCGAAGGCGCAAGACGAAAGGCAATCGACGGCCGGCCCTTGATGGGCTCGTAGGCCACAAACGTCTTCTTTCCTGCTTTGAAGTTGGGATGCCCCCACGACGCTGTCTCGCTCGCGGCGGGATACGCGAGACACAACGCTCGCAGTTTTTCTAGAGCCAACTCTGTTTTCTTCGCCACGTTTTTTCAATCGTCGCGGCGCGAGGGCTTCCACCTGCGCCGAGGGTTACGGTGGACGGGAGAGCCCCGCTCTACATCGTTTTGGAAATGCGCTAGAAGGTCGCGATCGGATTGAGCGGCGATCCCGTGCCACCGGGAATCGGCAGCGGCGCGGCCGTCAACAAGAACTCCCAGCGCTTTCGTGATGCGGCGGCGTCAGCCAGCGCTTCCAAGTCGCAATTGTCGAACAGATGGACGCCTAGGTAGACGAGCGCGAAGTCATGCACCGCGCCTCGTGGTGCTCCCGGGGTTCCAGGCGACACGTACTGCGGATGATCGCTGCCGAGCAACGCGATATCGCGTGCCTTGAGCCAGGGAATCACTGATGGATGAAGGCCGGCTGACTGTCCGCCTTCCGCGCGACCACGCAACCATGGCCCAAGCGCTTTCCGTCGCGCCCACACACCCGTTCGGACGAACAACGCGTCGCCAGCCGAGACCTTGATGCCGGTCTGCTTTTCCCAGGCTTCGAGGTCTTCGACGTAAATCGGCGTTCCGGGCTCGAGGTATGGCACGCCCTTCAACCGGGGGATGTCGATGAGTATTCCGCGCGTGAACACGCCCGTCTTCACATTGTGAATGGAGTTCTTGGCGTGTCGATCCTTCGCCACGGCCTCGGCGTCAGGCTTGTAGCCGTTGTAGAAGACACCCTGTTCGTTGATGTGCGCGAGCGAATCCAGGTGTGTGTGCGCAATGCCGTGATAGTTGATCGCGATCCGGTCCGCCCCGATTCCCTGCATCGTCACTTCGTAGGGATTGGGATTGTCGACCGCCTTGACCGTGTCGGCGTCCGCCGCCAGAGACACGGAGATGCCTTCTTTCACAAGCGCAGCGGCCTGACGCCGCTTGTCAGGCGTAATGAGATTCAAGGCACCGATCTGATCGTCCTTGCCCCACCGTCCCCAATTCGACAGCTCTGTTTTCCAGCGCTGATACTGCTCGGCGCTCACGTCGCGGGAGTCGCGCGCCTGGGCACGAAGCACAGCCTGACTCGAGGTCGCGGCCAGCGTTGCCCACACGCAGAGGAGGCCAAGTAGCACTGCTCTTCGAGAAGAGAGGGTTCTCATAAGTACGCCTTTCCAAAGAGTGCGCCCCGCTCTACGCGCTATACGCCGAGCGGCCCTGTGTGCCGACCTGTCAGGTCAGATGGTCGAGCGTCCGGCGAAGCTTCGTCACCAACGCTTCTCCGGCGAACGGTTTCTGGATGATGGCCTCGCCGTGATCGCCGAGACCACGCCTGACGAGCATCTCCTCGTTGTAGCCACTCATGAACAGAACGCGACAGCCGGGACGCTTCGCACGCACGGCGTCCGCGAGGATGCGCCCGTTCATCTCTGGCATCACCATGTCTGACAAGAGGATGTCAATCGCACCGCTGTGGGCGACGCTGACCTCGAGAGCCGTGGCACCGTTGGTCGCCTCGAGCACTTGGTATCCGAACTTCGCCAGAGCCAGTTTCGCGACGTGGCGAACCGCTGCGTCGTCATCCACGAGCAGGACCGTTTCGTGCCCTCTCAGGCTTTCCTGATCGACTGTCGGGCGCGTCCACACCATGGCGTCACCCTCGAGCGCCGGCAGAAAGACGCTGAATGTGGTGCCGGCACCCACTTCACTCCCCACGGTCACGAAGCCACCACTTGCCTGCACGATTCCATAGACCGTGGCAAGCCCGAGACCCGTGCCTCTGTCCGGCCCTTTGGTCGTGAAGAACGGCTCGAAGAGGTGTTCCATGACCTGCGAAGACATCCCGGACCCCGTATCTGACACGACGATCTGGACGTACTGTCCGACGGTGTACTCGGGATGCGCGCGACAGTAGCCGGAGTCGAATGACGCATTCCTCGTCTCGATCGTCAACCGGCCGCCGCGAGGCATGGCATCGCACGCGTTGAGCGACAGGTTCATGAGGATCTGGTCGATTTGGCTCAGGTCGGCTCTGACCTGATGCAGCGCCGGCGCCAGAATGGTCGACAACACCACTTCCTCGCTGATGAGACGCCGCAGCATCTGACTGGTTCGCTCGACGACGGCGTTGCAGTCGAGTACGCGTGGTTCGTGGACAGCCTTGCGGCTGAATAGCAGCAATTGTCGCGTTAGCAGCCCTGCACGCTCACCGGCATCCCGAATGGCCACCAGACTCGCCAAGTCGGACGCATCTGCGCCTTTCTCGCTCATCAGCATCTCGACGTGCCCGTTGATCACCGTCAGCAGGTTGTTGAAGTCGTGAGCCACACCGCCAGCAAGCTGGCCGATCACCTGCAGCTTCTGGGACTGACGCAGTTGCTCCTCGAGCTTCACGCGCTCGGTGATGTCGCGGCCAGTCGACAGGACCTCAACCAGTTGGCCATCGGCATCGAAGATACCTCGATTGATCCATTGCTGCCACCGCCGGCTGCCCGCAACGAGCGAGACGTGTTCTTCCGTGTACTCAGGTGTCTGCGGGGTCAGTGCCGCGGTCTGCTCCACGATTGCCTGACGATACTCGGGAGCCACCAGCGGGAAGAAGCTCGTCCCGATACAGTGCTCTTCACGGCAACCGAACGTACGACAGTAGCTCTCGTTGACGAACGTTCGCGTGCCGTCGGGCAGCCACTTGACGATGAACTCCGTCTGATTCTCGACGATGAGACGATAGCGTTTTTCGCTCTCCTGCAAACGCGCCTCGGCCAGCTTGCGCTCGGTGATGTCGTACAACGTGCCCAGGATCAGCCGTGCTCGACCGTCGGGATGACTGGCGAAGACCGTCTCACGCCCCAGGAAGGATCGCATCGTGCCGTTCGCGTGCCGCAACAGATATTCATCCTCGCGAAGCTGGCCCCGTGTCATCGATCCCCATTCATGGATCGCACGCGCGAGGTGCATCAACTCTTCTGGGGGCATGAAGGTCTTGAACGTCTCGAGGCTGTCGACCGTCTTCGCTACCCGTGGCGGATACCCAAGCTGCTCGAGTATCGACCGATTCTCGTAGGTGAGGCGCTGCTCCTCGAGATCGAAGACGTAGATGATGGGGGGAGACGCCGCGGCGACTGCTTCGATGAATCGCCTGCTCGTCGACAGCTCATGTTCCACTTGGCGTCGCTGGGTGATGTCGCGCAGGAAACCGAGCAAACGGGAATCCGAGAGCACGAGGCCGTTGACTTCGCCCTGGAAAGTCGACCCGTCCTCGCGCCGGAAACGCCATTCGCTGCTGACCGGCGTGCCGAGTCGCAGGCGGGCGACTTCTTCGGCAACCCGCGGTTGCTCTTCGGGAGCAAGGACGTCCACGAAGGACATCCGAAGAATCTCCTCGCGGGAGTAACCGAGCATCGTGCATCCCGCGGCGTTGACGTCCTGATAGTGTCCCTCATGATCGGCGATGAAGATCCCGTCCGGGGCCTGATCGACCAGCATTCGAAAGCGGGCCTCACTCGCGAATAGCCGCTCTGATAGCGCATCGTTGTCGGAGGCATCACGAATCGCCGCCCAGAATCCCTGGACATCGCCGGTGCCGACGGGACTCAGGCTGACCTCCACTCGAAAGGAGCTCCCATCCTTGCGGAGTCCGCGCACGTACTGCGTTGCGGCCATCGGCCGTGCAACCGGACTGGCTGCGTACCCATGACGCTGCAAGCGATGCGCGCCGCGTGCCCCGCTGGGCACCAGCGTCTCGACCGGCTGGCCAACCAACTCCGATCGCTGGTACCCGAACATGCGTTCGGCGTGCGCATTCGCAACGAGGATGCGGCCATCCTCGCCGACGAGGAGGATGGCGCCGGGCAGCGACTCCGATACAGCCGTGAGCGTGTAGAGCGTCTCTCGTGCCGGTTCGGGATCGCTGGGGGGCTTACGTGATGTGGTCACGACTTAATTTAATCCAACGCGCAGTGCCCGTGTCGAATGCCCACGAAGAATTACGGAGGCCTGGCAATCGCCCTGAACGACGTTACGAGACCGGATCATGACTTACTCCCAGACGCGCCGTCCGCTGTTCTGCGTAGCCCCTGGCCGCGATCGGCCAGATGTCGACGACCCCGCCTCCCTCCACGACATAGAAGACGTCATGGAGATTGATCGTTGGATCGATGTGCGACGGCAGCAGTTCGACGAGATCGCCGATAGCAATCGTCGAGTCCGGTGGAAGCGCGATCGTCACGTGTTCATCATTGAGCGACGTCACAGTCGCGCCCGCGATACCGCGCACGACGGGATAGCCGTGATCCTTGGTCATCGATTTGTGGCCGCAGTCTGCCACACAGCGGTCACGAGTCGGCCGGCTCACCACCGTGCCAAGTACCCAGAAGGCGTGCTCGAAAGGAACCCCGACATCGGCGTAGTCGCTATCCATGAGCGCGTAGGAGCCGGCCTGAATCTCGGTAACGCCTTCGAGCCGTCCGCTGACGTCGTAGGTGCCCGTTCCGCCAGCAGAAACGATCTCGCACGGCAGACCAGAGTCTCGAATCAACTTCGCAGCCTTGAGGAGCCCGTTCATGGCCTGCCGCGTACGCGACTCGCGCTCGGCGCGGTCGCGAACGGGTTGCAGATGACCCTCGTAACCCATGACGCCGCGCAGCACGATGCCATCGGACTGAGCCGCCTGCCGAGCGAGCGTTACGACTGCTTCACCTGGCTCTACGCCGCATCGCCCCTGACCGACATTGAGGTCGACGAGCACACCGATGCGCGAACCCGCACTGCCTGCAGCTCGCGACAACGCTTCGAGCCCGGCCAGTGAATCGACTGCGGTCGTTACGCGAGTCCGACGCCCCAGTTCAGCGATGCGCGCGCATTTCGAGGGCGTCACGACCTCGTTGGCAATCAGCAGGTCGTCGCAGAACGTGGAGGCGATCTCTGCTTCGCCCACTGTCGCGCAGGTCAGGCCGGTGCATGAACCAGCAGCGAGCTGACGACGGGCGATCTCAGGGGTCTTGTGTGCCTTGAAATGCGGCCGCAGTCGGCATGGGCCGGCAACAAAAAACGCCGCCATACGGGCGATGTTGCGATCCAGCGCGGCGCGGTCCAGGATGAGCGCGGGCGTCGAAATCTCTGAGACCCGTTCCGTTCCCGGAACCGCAGCATCAGGCAACGTCTTCATCATCCCCCCGACGTGTTGGCGCGATGCCGAACGCCCGCATTTTCTTGTACAGGTTGCTGCGTTCCACGCCGAGGACCTCCGCGGTGCGCGACATGTTTCCGTGCTGGCTCGCCAACGCGCGGAGGATGTACTGCTTCTCGAATTCGTCACGCGCGTGATGGAGCGGCGCAATCGCGGCCGAGCGCGTGATCGGCTGCGAGCCGGGCTGGAAACCATGCTCCATGAATCCCAGGTCCCGCGACGAGACGCGATCGCCCGGTACCATGATCATGAGCCGCTCGATCAGGTTCCTCAGCTCGCGCACATTGCCCGGCCACTTGTAACGCTGTAACAGCGCGACCGCGTCTGCATCGAAGGTCTTCGGCAGGCGGCCGTATTCGCGAGCCAGCATCGCCATGAAGTGGTCGGCCAGCAGGGGCACGTCTTCGACGCGCTCCCGCAAAGGCGGCACGAAAATGGGCACCACGTTGAGCCGGAAATACAGATCTTCGCGGAACCTCCCCGCTCGAATCTCGGTTGGCAGGTCCTTGTTGGTGGCGGCCAGTACTCGCGCGTCGACGCGAATCTGAGTCGAGCCTCCGACCGCTTCCAGGGCCTGCTCCTGGAGCACGCGCAGCACCTTTGCCTGCGTCTTCAGGCTCATGTCACCGATCTCGTCGAGGAAGATCGTCCCGTTATGGGCGACCTCGAACTTGCCTCGCCTGTCGGCGACCGCCCCGGTAAACGCGCCGCGCACATGACCGAACAGCTCGCTCTCGATCAACTCCTCTGGGATGGCGGCGCAGTTGACTTCGACGAAGGGGCTGGCACGGCGTCGGCTCATCGCATGGATGTTCCGGGCCACAAGCTCCTTCCCGGTGCCATTCTCTCCAAAGATCAGCACCCGTCCATTTGTCGGCGCCGCGGTCGCCACCTGGTCGCGCAGTCTCACCATGAGGTAGCTTTCGCCAATCATCAGGTGTTGCGCGTCGACCTTCGCCCGCAACGCGAGGTTTTCCGCCTCGAGGCTGCGCTGCCGAAGGGCGTTCCGAACAACGAGCATTGTCTTTTCAAGCGACAGAGGCTTCTCGACGAAATCGAACGCTCCCATCTTGATCGCTCGTACGGCCGACTCGACGCTCCCGTGCCCCGAGATGATCACAACCTGCGAATCAATCTGCCGCTCGCGCATCCGCGTCAGCGTGGCCAGTCCATCCATCCCGGGCAGCCAGATATCCAGCAGGACGATGTCGTAGGGCTGGCTGGCCAGACGTTGCAAACACGCCTCACCGCTGTCGACCGTGTCGACGCTGTAGCCTTCGTCGCGCAGTACGCCTCCCAGCGCGCTGCGGACGCCGGGCTCGTCATCGACGATCAGAATGGAGGGCATGGCTTCAGCAGGGCAACTCAATCGCGAATCGGGTACCGCGAGGCTGATTATCGGTCACGTCGATGCTCCCGCCATGTTCGACGACGATGCGGCGCACGATTGCGAGGCCCAGTCCGCTACCGCGTTGCTTCGTGGAGTAGTACGGCAGAAACAGCTTCTCCCGCTCGGCCGCCGGAATGCCCGGACCGTTGTCGGCCACGACGACGCGGACCAGGTTGTTGTTTACATCGTGTCGCGTTTCGATGTCGATTATGCCGCGCCGGTCCATGGCCTCGATCGCGTTGTCTACGAGGTTGAGGATCACTCGTCGGATCTGCTCTGGGTCGATGGATACCTTGGGAAGGGCATCAGCAAAGTGCGTCTTGATCTCGATCTCGGCCAGCAGGCCGCGATAAAGCGACAACGCATCATCCAGCACGCCATGCAGGTCGGTGAGTACCGCACGCGGCGCCGGCATGCGCGCGAACTGCGAAAATTCATCGACCAGTCCCTTGAGCGACTCCACTTCCCCGACGATGGTCGTCGTGCATTCGTCGACGAGGTCGCGGGTGGCGACTGGCGACTGCGAAAAATGACGTCGCAGCCGTTCGGCGCTCAACTGAATGGGGGTCAGCGGGTTCTTGATCTCGTGGGCGAGCCGCCGCGCCACCTCCCGCCAGGCCGCGACCTTCTGCGCCCGCACGAGTGGCGTCACATCGTCGAACACGACCACCACGCCCTCTGTGGAGTCGTCATCGCGCTTGAGGGGCGTGGTCATGACCGCAAGATGGACTTCGCGGCCCTCGCGGGTGATCGAGACCTCCTGCGGACGCACATCTTGCCGATGGCGACTCGCTTCGTCGATGGCGATGGCCAGCGGTTTCAGATCCGGGGATCCCAGGACCGTGGAGACGGGCAGACCCGCGACCCGCTGCTCGATTCCGAGCAGGCGTGACGCGGCCGCGTTCCAAGTCCGAATACTGCCCGACACATCAACCGACACCACCCCTGTCGCCAGCCGGTCCAGGATCGTCTCGACGTAGCGGCGGCGGCTTTCCACATCGGTATGCTTGCGCTCCAGTTCGATCGAGGAGCGCTCGAGGCGCCGGCGACTTGCGGCCAACTCGCCTGCCATGCGATTGAACGCATCGATGAGCGACCCGAACTCGTCGTTGGCCTCGGCCTTGACGCGATGATCGAGGTGGCCGGCTCCGATTTCATCGGCTGCCGCGGCCAGCGTCTGCACCGGGCGCGTAATCCGCTTGGCGAGATAAAGGCCCATCCACGCTGCGCCGACGAGAATCATCAGCGTCAACATCAGGAAGAAGGAGAGATACACGCCGGCGAGCGGCTGCTTCAAAACGCGAAGCTGCTGATAGGCCTCGTAGGCCTCGGTCATGCCGCGCGCCCGTGCTGCGAACTGGTCCGTCAGGTACTCGCTCGCGACGACGACTCCCAATATCGACCCGTTGGGTGAAGCACGAATCGGCACAGCCGTGCGGATCAGATCGCCGCCAGTCGAGAGTTGTTCGACAACGCGGGCTTCAGCGGCGCTGGTGGCGGTACGCTCGGCCAGCCGGTCGGCGGATGCACGCGAGTACTCGCGAGGGAGCGAGGGCGACGCCACATCGACCACGGGAGTGACCTGCGGGCGTCCGTCAGCGCCGGCCGTCAGTCGATACACCTCGACGAGGTCGATGCGCTCCTGGCGCACGTCGGGTGCAACGAGATCACGGACATCGGAAGGATTTGCGGCCAGATTCACCGAGCCCAGCGCACGTGCAAAACGTTGTGCCTGCGCGGAGACGAGTGTCTGCTGCTGCGCGTAGTAATCGCCCGCAATGGCATTCGCAGACGTCAACATGACGTCCATCGGCTGGTTGAACCATCGATCGACGCTCGTGCGAATCAGCTCACTCCCCACGATCAGGACGAGCAGGGCGGGCACGACCGCCATACCGAGCAGCACCGCCACGAGCTTGGCTCTAAACCGTGCAAATGGAAGCGCCCGCCGCCGTTCGACGACGAGCTTCAGGATGTTTCGTGTGAGGACGAACGCCAACGCCACGAGGATCGTCAGGTTCGTGGCCCACAGCGCCGACAGGACGAAATCGGTGAGGAAGTCGGGCGCCAGCGTGGACGATCCCCGACCGATCAGAAGCAAGACCGCCAGCGCCGCGATCAACGCGAGGATCCCGGCCAGCAGTAGTGGCGTGTTGTCGAGGAACGGCTTCCGCGTCGACGCAGGGACGCTCCGGCGCGGCGCCGACACCGCCGGCTTGGCTGATCGCGGTTGCAGTGAAAGTGACACGATCTGTCGACTACAGCCTACTGCACGCGGGGCGTCGTCTACTCCTTCGCGTTCAAGAGGTCTTTCAGCTCGGTCATGAACTCGCTGATGTCGCGAAAATGGCGATAAACAGACGCGAACCTCACGTAGGCGACCTTGTCCAACCGCTTGAGCTCGTCCATCACCAGGCCGCCGACTTCCTCGGTGGCCATCTCCTTCTCCGGCCGCTCCTGCAGCGTCGCCTCCACCTTGTCGGCAACCGCCTCGATGGCTGCGATGCTCACAGGGCGCTTCTCGCACGCCTTGAGCAAGCCCGCTATGAGCTTCTGCCGCTCGAATCGTTCGCGGGTACCGTCTTTCTTGATCACCATGTACGGGATCTCATCGATCCGTTCGTAGCTGGTAAATCGACGACCGCAATCGAGACACTCCCGTCGACGCCGGATGACCTCGCCTTCCTTGCTCTCGCGCGAGTCGACGACCTTATCGCCCAGATGACCGCAGAACGGACACTTCATTGGCGGTGGGCCCTTCCTTGGCGCGTGCCGAATTGGCCAGGGCCCCGAGGCTGCCAAAGCTGAGGCCGTCTTGAGCCATGAACAGAATCCCGCCGAGAACGGGCGGGATGAACGAAATCAGATGCGTCACGATCGCGGCCGCCACGGCTTGATTGCCGGTCGCCCCGAAAAATGTTGTGACACCCAGTCGATACGCTTCGTGAAAGCTCCCGACGCCCCCAGGCGTCGGAACCGCTACACCGATGACGAGCATCGATTGAAGGAGGAAGGTCCCCGGAAACGACATCGGAATGCCGAAAGCGATCGTGACCGTCCACGATTGCGCCGCGATCGCCAGCCACACGGCGAACGACCAGATCACGGCCAGCGCGAACTCGCGAGCGCTTCGCGCGGCGGCAAAGCCGCTGCTGAACGTGCTCGCCAAGCGGCCGATCCGACTGGATAACTTCCCGGGCAACACACGCGCAAGCGCTTCGGCCAGCCTTCCGATTCGCTCGGGATGAGTGGCCAGTACCCACATGACCACGAGAAGAGTGCCCGCTGTCGCAGCGGCAATCGTCGCCGAGGCTTTAATGGGGTTGAGCAATCGAGGCGGCAGGTCCGACTCGCCCGCGAAGCCCCAGACGTAGACCGCCAGGAGTGCGAGCACTGCCACGAGATCGAGCACCCGCTCCATCACAATCGTTGCGAACACCGAGGAGACTGGCAGCCCTTCCTGGCGTGCCAGCAGGTACGGGCGAATGACGTCACCGACCCGCACCGGAAGCACCGCGAGCGCCCCGAATCCGATGACTGTCGTTCTGAACACGGTGCGCGTACGAGCGTCGCCAATCGGGCTGAGCAAATAGCGCCAGCGGATCGTACGAGCAACGAAGGTCAATCCAACGGCAACAAAAGAGGCGACGAGCAGACCCGCTCGCACCTGACGCACTTGAAACCACACGTCAGTGAAATTGGTGCCGCGCAGAAACCACGCCAGCAACCCAAGCGCGAGTAGAGAGACGATTCCAGTGCGTAAGTTCATCGATACAAAGTGAGCCCACAATATATCAGGCTCCTTGCGCACAACGGCCGGTGCTGTTGCGTACGGTTGCCTCGCTCGTCTGAGCCCGGTAAGATGCCTCTTTCCCACGCTCCTTCGACGTAGCTCAGGGTTGTCCCGAGTAACATTGAGGGTCAGGGCCATTACGTTGCCACTCGCCGCCCCCCTGATCGAAACGCGCCTCAACGACCTTGTTCCTCAAAAGCAAGGGAAGGTTCGCGACATCTTCGATTGCGGCGACACGCTGGTCATGGTGGCAACCGATCGCATTTCGGCGTTCGACTACGTCCTCGGCTCGGGCATTCCTGACAAAGGGAAAGTCCTCACACAACTCTCGGCGTTCTGGTTCGCGCGCACAACGGGCATCGTTCCCAATCACCTGCTGTCAACGGATGTGCGTGAATACCCGGAGCCATTGCGTCGGCACGGCGAAATTCTTCACGGCCGATCGATGCTGGTGCGCAAAACTGCACCCGTGCCGATCGAGTGTGTGGCGCGCGGTTATCTGTCGGGATCGGGTTGGAAGGAATATGTCGCCACGGGATCGGTGTGCGGGATCGCGCTGCCAGGCGGGCTGCGCGAGTCTGACCGGCTGTCTGCGCCGATCTTCACGCCCGCAACGAAAGCTGACAGCGGACACGACATCAACATCAGCGAAGAGGAAGCCGGCCGTCTCGTCGGCGCCGAGTTGGTCAGTCGCCTGAAGGATCTGACGTTGTCGCTCTACGATCATGGCGCCAGGCACGCCGAGGCCAACGGCATCATTCTCGCGGATACGAAGTTCGAGTTCGGTCTGATGGCCGACAACTCAATCCTGCTGATCGACGAGGTCATGACGCCTGATTCGTCGCGCTATTGGCCACGGGATCAATACGCGGCGGGACGCCCGCAACCAAGTTTCGACAAGCAGTACGTTCGCGACTACCTGGAGCAAATTCGTTGGAACAAGCAGCCGCCGGTCCCCTCATTGCCCGAGAACGTGGTGCTGGGGACGCGCGACAAGTATCTCGAGGCCTTTCGCCGCCTGACGGGGAAAGTACTTCTTTGACATGCGTGTAGCGATGGGAGGCTCCGCTTCATGGTGTTGAAAGAACAGCTCGAACGCCTGGTCGACGAGATGGTGGCCCGGGGCGTGTGCTTCGAAGATGCCCGGCGCGAGTTCGAGAAGAAATTCATCGCCAACGTGCTCACGAAGTCGGATGGTAACCTCTGCCAGGCCGCTGATTTGCTCGGCATCCATCGCAATACCCTGAGCCGCAAGATCGCCGAGTACCGTCTCCGCCATTAGCGAGGACGGCGTCACGCGCTCGCCGGTCCGATGCGGAGCCGCGCTGGTCTTGACAGCGTTTTTCAGGGTCAACTATAATTGGCAGTCGCGCGGCCTGAGTGCTAGCACACAGAGTCCGCGCCTGTGAAATCTAGAGCTTAGTCCATAGGGGCTCCCGCCCCCAGGCACACTACCAGACAGCTGGAGTCGAAGAAATATGAAGGTGAGACCGCTACACGACCGCATCATCGTTCAGCGCATCGAGGAAGGTGAACAGAAGATCGGCGGCATCATCATCCCCGATAGCGCCAAAGAAAAGCCGCAGCAGGGGAAGGTGTTCGCCGTCGGCGCCGGTAAGGTCAAGGACGATGGCACCCGCCAGCCCCTCGACGTCAAGGACGGAGACACGATCCTCTTCGGCAAGTATTCCGGACAGGAGATCAAGATCGACGGTGAGGATTACCTCATCATGCGTGAGGACGAGGTCCTCGCGGTTCTCGCCTCCAAGTAGAGCGGGGCTATTCCCGGCCTGAGCCGGGGTCGAAGGCAGCCCCCGCGGGGGTATTTCTGTGCGAGGTTGGAGACCGCGCACCGGATGGAGAGTAGGAATGGCAAAGCAGATCATTTACGGCGAGCAGTCACGGCAGGCCATCCTGCGTGGCGTCAACCAGCTGGCCGACGCAGTGAAGGTCACCCTGGGTCCCAAGGGACGTAACGTCGTGCTCGACAAGAAGTTTGGCTCCCCCACCATCACCAAGGACGGTGTCACGGTGGCCAAGGAGATCGACCTCAAGGATCCGCTCGAGAACATGGGCGCGCAGATGGTCCGCGAGGTCGCGAGCAAGACGTCCGATACGGCGGGCGACGGAACGACGACCGCGACCGTGCTCGCGCAAGCAATCTACCGCGAGGGCGCCAAGAACGTGGTCGCCGGCGCCAACCCGATGGAGCTGAAGCGAGGCATCGAGAAGGCCGTCGAGGTCATCGTCGAGGACATCAAGAAGATGTCGCGGCCTGTAACGGGCAACATGGTGGCCCAGGTCGGTACCATCTCGGCCAACAGCGATGCCACGATCGGCAAGATCATCGCGGAAGCGATGGACAAGGTCGGCAAGGACGGCGTCATTACCGTTGAAGAAGCGAAGACTCTCGAGACGTCACTCGACGTTGTCGAAGGTATGCAGTTCGACCGCGGGTATCTGTCGGCATATTTCGTGACCGATCCCGAGCGCATGGAAGTGGTGCTCGAGAACCCCGTCATCCTCATCCACGAGAAGAAGATTTCGTCGATGAAGGATCTCCTCCCCGTTCTCGAACAGGTCGCACGCCTCGGCCGTCCGCTCCTCATCATCGCGGAGGACATCGAGGGTGAGGCGCTGGCCACGCTCGTGGTGAACAAGCTGCGCGGCACGCTGCAGGCAGCGGCGGTCAAGGCGCCCGGCTTCGGCGATCGTCGCAAGGCGATGCTCGAAGACATCGCGATCCTCACCGGCGGCCGCGCGATCACCGAGGACCTTGGCATCAAGCTCGAGAACATCAAGCTCGAGGATCTCGGCAAGGCCAAGAAGGTCACCATTGACAAGGACAACACGACAATCGTCGAGGGCGCCGGCACTTCCAGCGCAATCGAGGGGCGCGTCAAGCAGATTCGTGCGCAAGTTGAGGACACGACCTCCGACTACGATCGCGAGAAGCTGCAGGAGCGACTTGCGAAGCTGGTCGGCGGTGTCGCCGTCATCAAGGTCGGTGCAGCCACCGAGACTGAGATGAAGGAGAAGAAGGCGCGCGTCGAGGACGCGATGCACGCCACCAAGGCGGCGGTCGAGGAAGGCATCGTCCCGGGCGGCGGTGTGGCGCTCATTCGCGCCGGAAAGGCGCTCGAGAAGTTGAAGCTCGATGGCGACCAGGGTGTCGGCCTTCAGATCATCAAGCGGGCGATCGAGGAGCCGATGCGGTGGATCGCGATGAACGCGGGCGCGGAAGGCTCGATTGTCGTCTCGAAGGTCAAGGAGCAGAAGAACGCCGACGAAGGTTTTAACGCGGCGACCGAGACCTACGAGGACCTGGTGAAGGCGGGCGTCATCGATCCGGCCAAGGTGGTCCGGAGCGCGCTGCAGAACGCTTCATCCATCGCATCGCTGCTGCTGACGACCGAAGCCCTTGTCTCCGAGATCCCCGAGGAGAAGAAGGAAGCGGCCGGTGGCCACGCACACGGCGGCCCAGGCATGGGTGGAATGTACTAAGTTCGTAGGTTGAAGTTCAAAGTAAGGAAGTAAGTGAAAAAGTGGGGCGAGTCCTTCGGGGCTCGCCTCTTCTTACGTACCGATGCGGCACCGAGAACAAGTACCCCGAACTCGGAACCGACCGCTACTGTCCAGCTTTGCGGCACAAGTGTCGGGGGGTCGACAGCCGTCGCTCCGAATTTCCTAGCGATTCGCGCCAGCGTCTCTCCTCCAAGCTCGGCACTGGTCTTGCCGATTTCCGGGCATGCTCCGCTCCGTCCGGACTGCTGCGGCTTTGGCCCGTCTGGCCGGCACCGTGGCCCCTGCCGCTGCTCACGGCCCGCCCGATCTGCGCCTCGCGCTCACCGTCCTTGGCGTGTTGACGAGCGCCGTCTCGCTCGTCATCGCGATGACGGCAGTGCTTGCCTGGGACTTATCGAGCACACGCACCCGACTGGTTCGCGACACCGGCATGCTAGCCGACGTGATCGGATCCAACAGCACGGCGGCGGTCGCTTTCGGGGACGCCATGGCTGCTGGCGAGATCATTCGCGCCCTCTCCGTGAATGACAGCATCGTTTCGGCGGCGATCTGGACGAAGGAGGGCCGCGAGCTGGCGCGCTTCAGACGACCGGGTACGCCAATCGTTCAACGCGAGCTGCCGGACCGAGCCTTCAACATTCAGCCGGACCATCAATGGTGCGAGTTCACTGATGGCGCCCTGCTGCTGGCGCGTCCGATCATCCTGAACGCCGAAGTGATCGGTACTGTGGTCATCGAGTCAGACTTGACCGTTCTCTGGAAGCAGGCCACCACGTCCGGGCTCGTCGTCGCGGTGGTCCTGCTCGGTACTTTCGGCCTTTCATTCATCCTTGCCTCGCGGATGCAACGAACGATCTCCGCCCCGCTCCTTCGTCTCACTTCCGCTACCCGCGCGGTGACCCGGGATCGGATCTACGACGTCCGGGTGCCGAGCGAAGGAGAGGGCGAAAACGAGATCGCCGAACTCATCGACGGCTTCAACAAGATGCTCGCGGAGATCCATCGGCGCGACGTCGAGCTCGATCAACACAAGGACCGACTGGAGCGTAGTGTTATCGCCCGGACAGCGGAGCTCTCAGCCGTGAACGCCGACCTGACCATCGCGCGCGACAAAGCGATGGAGGCAAGCCGCGCCAAGAGCGAGTTCCTGGCCAATATGAGTCACGAGATCCGCACGCCGATGAACGGCATCATCGGCATGACGGAGTTGGCTCTCGGTACGCCGTTGACCTCCCAGCAGCGTGACTACCTCCAGACCGTCCGGACGTCGGCTGGATCCCTGCTCGAGATCCTGAACGACATCCTCGATTTCTCGAAGATCGAATCGCGACGTTTGCGCCTCGAGTCGATTGCCTTCGTCCTTGCCGATGTCGTCAACGAGGCGTTGCGGCCGCTCGCCGTGCGCGCGGATCAGAAGGCGCTCGAACTCCTCGTCGACATCGACCCGGCCGTGCCCATATCGCTCGTCGGCGATCCGCTTCGATTGCGTCAGATCCTGGTGAATCTGGTGGGCAACGCGATCAAGTTCACCGAGCGAGGCCACGTCCTGGTCTCGATCAGGCCTGAAACAGATCACCACGAGCCGGGTACGCTGCGGTTCTCGGTCGTCGATACCGGGGTTGGCATCGCGTCCGAACACCAGGATGCCATTTTCGAAGCGTTCAGCCAGGCAGACGGATCGACGACGCGCAAGTTCGGCGGAACTGGCCTCGGACTGGCCATCTCCTCGACGCTGGTGTCGATGATGCACGGCCGCATCTGGGTGGAAAGCGCGGCAGGACAGGGCAGCACGTTCGCGTTCACCGCCAGCTTTGGTGTCGGCCCCGACACGATGCTGTCACGCGAGCGACGCCTGCCACCCGGACTCCGCGTCCTGGTCGTCGACGATAACGCCGTCAACCGCCGCATCCTCACGGGTCAGCTGGGTCGCTGGGACGTGACGCCCAAGACCGTCTCAGGTGGACACGAAGCGCTGCAAGTCCTCGCCGAGATGGCGACGGCTGGTGAACGCGTGGATCTCATATTGCTCGACGCACAGATGCCGGGCATGGACGGCTTCGAGCTCGCCCGACAGATCGGCAAGCGCGCTGATCTCACACCTTCCACGATCATGATGCTGACTTCGTCGGGGCGTCATGAGGATGCGAGTCTGTGTCGCCAGCTCGGGATCGCGGCTTGCCTGACCAAACCGATTGCGTCGTTCGATCTTCACGCCGCGATCTGCGCGGTCCTGGAGTCGGACACCTCATCATCGACACCGCCGAAAGAGACGCCCGAAGCCAATCGCCCGGTTCGGCCTCGCAAGGTCCTGCTCGCTGAAGACAACGTCGTCAATCAACGTGTCGCCATCGGCCTTCTCCACCGTCGCGGCCATCAGGTGACGATCGTGGAAAACGGACAAGACGCCGTCGATGCCGTCGCGCGCGAACACTTCGACATCGTGCTCATGGATCTGCAAATGCCGGTGATGGGTGGTCTCGAGGCAACCAAGGCGATTCGCGAGCGCGAACGCGAGTCCTCGCGTGAGCGCGTGCGCGTTGTCGCGATGACGGCACATGCGATGAGCGGCGATCGCGAACGGTGCCTGGCCGCCGACATGGACGGCTATCTCGCGAAGCCCACGGAGTCGCACGCGCTCTTCGCTGAAGTGGAAGGGCCCGAGGGATTGTCGATGCCTTCGATTGACGAAGCGGACCTCCTCGATCGACTCCACGGCGACAGCGAGTTGGCGGCCGAGATTGTCCGCCTCTTCACTGAAGAGTGCGCCAGCCTTCTGGACGCCATTCGCACGGCAATCGATCAGCGCGACGTGACCGCGGTGCGGCGCGCGGCGCACACTCTCAAGGGTGCGGCCGGCACGGCTGCCGCCATCGGCATCGCCGAGGCCGCTGCGCTCCTCGAAGTCCTCGCCGCCGAGGGCCACCCCGATGCCTTCGAGGGCGCCTGGTTGCGGATATCGACCGAAGCGAGCGCGCTTCGATCCAATCGGAGTACCTTCGTGCAAGAACCAACGGAGGTCCCATGCGAGCCCTGATTGCCGACGATGACCCGGTCGCCGCGATGGCGGTGTCACGAAGCATGGCCAACTGGGGCTTTGAAACAACGATCGTTCACGACGGGTTGGCCGCGTGGGATCATCTCAATTCGGAGAACCCTCCGTCACTGGCCGTCATCGACTGGGAAATGCCCGGCCTCGAAGGTCCGGACCTCTGTCAACGCGTCCGCTCCGACGCGGCGCGGGCGCATCTGTATATCGTGCTTCTCACGGCGAGAAACAGCTCGACGGATTTGATTGCCGGCCTCGAAGCTGGCGCCGACGACTACCTGACCAAGCCCGTGGATCTGAACGAACTGCGCGCGCGCATTCAGGTCGGCGTGCGCGTCGTGTCGCTGCAGGCGCGGCTGGCAGAGAAAGTCGCCGAGCTGCAATCAAGCCTCGACAAGGTGCGGCAGCTCCGTGGACTGTTGCCGATTTGCGCCTACTGCAAACGCATCCGCGACGACAGGAACTACTGGCAGAGAGTCGAAGTGTACGTGTCGGAACACACCTACGCCACCTTCACGCATGGCATCTGCCCGTCCTGCCTCGAAGACGCGAAAGCGCAATTGAACTCGTAACCGGGATCAGGCGTCACTCGCCACCGGCGACACAGCTGGCTCTCCGCCGTCGAGTGTGCGGCGAACCAGCCGGGCCAGTTCCATCAGGCTGAACGGCTTCGCGATGTAGGCGTCGGCATGGCGAAGGATGTCTTCGCGGCTCAGATCCGCGAGATAGCCGCTGGTGTAGATGACTTTCAGCGTTGGACGGCTGCGACGCAATCGTTCGGCCAGGTCAACGCCGTTCATCCCATCCGGCATGACGATATCGGTGATGAGTAGATCAACTTCGTCGCCGTGCTGGCGCCACACGTCGAGGGCATGCGGACCGCTTTGGGCCTGCAGGAGCCGATAGCCCAGATCTTGGAGGAGCTTGAGGACGAGCGCCCGCACACCGGCCTCGTCCTCGACGACCAGGATCGTCTCCTGACCGCGTGGCGCGGGCACTAGTTGCGGCGCAGCGGCCGCCACCGCTGGCTTCGTGTCGACACGCGGAAAGAACACGCGAAATTCCGTGCCGCGGCCGACCTGACTGTCCACCTCGATCCACCCGCCATGCTGCTGGACGATTCCGTAGGTAGTTGCCAGGCCGAGGCCGGTCCCCTTCCCGACGTCCTTCGTGGTGAAGAACGGCTCGAAAATGTGAGGAAGGTGCTCGGGCGCAATGCCCGCGCCGTTGTCTCTCACGCGCAGGCATGCCCAGCTGCGGGACGAGCCGCTGCTTGGCGCATCCGAGCCTGTCGCCTCGTGGAGCGATGTATCGATCGCGAGGCGTCCGCCGATCGGCATCGCATCGCGCGCGTTGACGGCGAGATTCAACAACACTTGTTCGATCATTCCAGGATCGGCGCGAACCGCCAGCGGCCCGTCCGAATAAGTGAACGACACTACGATATCCTCGCCCAGTACTCGATGCAGCAGCCGGGTCACGTTCGCCACGACGCTATTCAGATCCACATCACGTACTTCGATGGCCTGTCGCCGGCTGAATGCAAGAAGCTGTCGGGTGAGCGCGCTGGCTCGCTGCGCGTTCTGCTCGAGATCTGACACTGCGTCACGCACTTCTTCCGGGACGCGACGATCCAGCGACACCTCCTCGGCGCGACCGAGAATAACGGTCAGGATGTTGTTGAAGTCGTGAGCGATGCCACCAGCGAGTCGACCAATCGCTTCCAGCCGCTGAGCCTGTCGGAGCTGCTGTTCGAGTCGTTGATGCTGCGCCTGCGCGATGAGTGTCGACAAGAGATTTGCGACGGCAAGCGCAAAGGCTTGTTCATCGGGCATCCATCGCCGGGGTTCTCCCACGTGTTTACAGGATAGGACACCCACCGTCGCGCGCTGGGATCGAATCGGCGCGCACATCATTGACGTGACACCGTATGGCACCGACAACGTGTCGGCCAGTTCGGTGGTCCGCGGATCCGCCAAAGCGTCGGTCACGGCCAGCACTTCCGTTCCTGCCAGTGCCCGGAACCACGCCGGGCAGGCATCCACGGCAAGCGCCATCCCTTCTGAGTGAACGGCATCAGGTAACTGAAACAGATCCTGGCAAATCGACACCGCGCCGTTTTCGTCATGCCGCCAGACACCGACCAGCGCCACCGAAAGAGTCCTCGCGATGACTTCGGTCATGCCACGAACGATGTCGGTGAAATCGTCGGGCGAGCTCAGATAGCTCGCGGTCAGCGTCGTCAGTGCCGCTTCCTGACGTGCATAGCGTTCGTTGGCAGTGCGTAGGGCCTCCTCTGCCTGGCGCCGATTGACACGTGTGCGCAAGGCCACGATGCCGAACGCAAGATCATCGGACAACTCCTTGAGCAGGGTCGATTCAGCGACGTCGAAGGCAAACTCTTCGCCCGAGCACAAGGCAAGAGCGCCGAACACGCGCCCATCGGCCAACAGCGGGAGTGCGACGGCGGAGTGGTAGCCGAGCCTGATGGCTTCGTCCCGCCACGACCCGGCGGCGTCAACGGCACGAAGGTCGTGGTAGACGGTTGGCCCGCCGCTCTGGATGGCAGTCACCATCAAATCGCAGGCCTGAGCCGCCCACGCGATCGGCGCGCCGCCGGCTTGATCGTCTGATGCGATCGCGACCGTCCGGACACCCGACTCCGGTGCAGCGTCAGCCAACCCGACCCATGCGACTCGATAGCCGCCGTCACGGACCATCACCTGACAGATCTCGCGCAGCAACATCGACTCGTCGGTCGCGTGCACGAGTACTTGGTTGCAGTTGCTGATCGTCAGCAGTGCCCGGTTGGCGCGCTGGAGCTCCTCCTCCGCGCGCTTGCGCTCGGTGATGTCCTGGATCTGCGAAACGAAATAGCGGGGCGCACCTGCGTCATCGACCACGAGTGAGGAGTTCACTTGAACCCAGCGAGTACGGCCGTCCTTGTGGCGATACCGCTTCACGCGGCGAATGGTCTCGACTTCCTTGTTCAGGAGGCGCCGGGTGACGATGCGGTCCCCGGGCGTATCGTCAGGGTGTGTGATGGCCTCGAACGTCGTCGTCCGCAGCTCCTCTGCGGAGTAGCCGACGATGGCGCAGAGGGCAGGATTGACTTCGATGTACTGCCCCGCAGTAGAGACGAGGGCCATCCCGATCGGGGAGTAATGCATGGCCGATCGAAATCGTTCCTCGCTCTCTCGCAGCGCATCCTCGGTCTGGCGGCGGACCGCGATCTCGCGCCGCACGGTCGCCGCGATGTCGTTGAAGTGGCTGTGGAGTTCAGCGATCTCATCGGTGCCGCGGCCCGAGCTGCCGTGCGGCTGTGCGACGTCCGGCTCGAGCAGCGGCGCGCCCGCGGCAAAGCGGCCCATTGAATCGTGAAGCCGTTCGATTCGTCTCGTGACGAAAGCGTGCAGGCTGATCCCGAAACCCACGACCGCGAGGAACACTGCCACTGTGCCAACGCCAAACTGCCGCAACAGCCGTTGACGATTCACGGCCTTCGAGAGAGTGAGATCGTGGACCAGCACGATCAACGCACCGCGGCTGGCCCCGAGCTCGCCGGGGGCGATCGGGACGATTGCCGGCATGATGAACGTCAGGAAATTTCGGTCGAGGCTGAACAGGCTTTCAGTCCGACCGCTGGCGCGCACGCGCCGCATCGTTTCGTCAACGCGCGGACGCTCGGCATCGGCCAGGCCGATGGCACCGAAATCGAAAGGACGTCCAATCCAATCGCGGCGACTGCTCAGCACGACCTGGTTGTCGGGTGAGACGAACACGGCCGCACGAATTTCTTCGAACACGGCCAGCTCACCGAACTCGCGTTGTGCGGTTTCGAGCTCACTGCGCTCCGCCGCGCGCTCGGTCAGGCTCTGAATCTCGGTGGCGCGCACGAGCTCGTCGCGCTCGAAGTCCCGTTCGAACGCCGCTTCCTGGAACTGGTTCGCGACGGTGAACAGCACCAACCCGACGACGCCGCAATAGAGCGTCAGGAATAGCGGAAGCCGAAATCGAAGCGACTGCAACATGCGGCCGGCTGGAAACGAAACCGCCATTGCCTTACCTTCGGCACGAGGACGGACCGAGCGTGGATGGCCAGCGAAGCAGCGGCTCGAACGGAGTGGGTGCAGTCAGGAGACCGGCGTCAAGAAGGTCGCCCTGCAAGCGCGCGAGCGTCGTCAGCAGCTGCGGTCGCGGTTCGTCGAGCCATTCGCGGCTCTCACCCAGGCTAATCATGCGTATGCGCTCGAGAATCCCGTCGAGGCCAGCGGGAGTCGTACGCAGACGGTTGGCAATCCAACCGCGCGCTTTCTCGGACGTGGCCACCTCGCCGATCGCTCTCTGCCACGCCGCGCACAGCGTGTCGGCCTGCGAAGGATGAGACTGAAGATAGTCTCTGCGAATCACCAACACTCGGAGGACTTGGAACGGTGTGGAGGCGCTGCTGAAAAGCTCGACACCGCCGGCGTCGACCAGCTGCGACCGAACCGGCTCGTAGGTCACGACCGCATCCACTTCACGTCGTCGGAAGGCCGCAAGATGACGATACGGCGGGAGGTTGACCAGCCGCACGTCGCTGGCGGCAAGCCCGGCTTGCTTCAGCGCGCGATCCAGCAAGTACGCGCTAACCGAATTGATCTGCGCCGCCACACGCCGATCCTTCAAGTCCGTCGCCGTGATCAGATCGGGCTGTGCCACGACGGCGTCGCCGCCGCGTGACTCGTCGGAGACGAACAGAATCACGGGGTCGACCGCGCCGGACTGCGCAACCGCCAGCAGTTCGTCCACGCTCAACCACGCCGCCGCCACGGCGTGGTTCCGGAACGCCCGCATCACTTCCCCATCGTCGACGAACTCGACGAGACGAAATTCTGCGGCGCTCAGCCAGCCATTTTCCTGTGCGAGGAACAGCAGTTCGCTGCTCGGCCAGAACACGGTCCCGATTCTCAGGGGAGGTTCGGGCTCCGCCCGGCATCCCATCACCAGAGTCACAGCCAGCAGGAGGGCCGGAATCAGCGAGGCCACGCCTCTTCTCATTACCGCAACAGGGTCACCAGTAGTCAGGCTCGTTACCGCGCCTCCACTTGATATTGCAGCCGATGCTTGCCTTCTGCTCCACCGCAAGGGGCTTACCCAGGAGCACTGCTGTGGCTGCGGCACGGATGTCAGCCCCGGTTACGGGCACCGTATTGCGGGGTCGACTGTCGTCGAACTGTCCCCGATAGACGAGGGTTCCGCGAGCATCGAACAGAAACAGATCGGGTGTGCACGCCGCCTTGAATGATTTGGCGACGTCCTGCGTCTCGTCGAAGAGGTACGGGAACCTGTAGCCGGCCTCTCGCGCTTCGTGCCTCATACCTTCTGGACCGTCTTCGGGAAATGCGACGGCATCGTTGGAGTTGATCGCGACGACGGCGAGGCCGCGTGCCTGGAATTCGGTCGTAAACCGCGCGAATTCTCGGCGTATGTGCCGGACAAACGGACAATGGTGACAGATGAACGCCACGAGCAATGGACGGGAGGTGTAGGAGTCCGACGACACGACCTCACCGCTTGCCGAGGGCAGACGAAATGCCGGCATCTGCGTGCCCAATGGCAGCATCGTCGAAGGAGTCGCAGTCATGGTTGAGCGGCCAGTATATGCCGTCGACTGCGCGGTCGGATTAGGCGGACTCGGTTGAGCTAGCGAAGCGTAAAGGTCAGCTCGATGGTTACGAGCACAGCTACGGGTTCGCCAAAGCGCGTGCCCGGCTGGAACCGCCACTGTTTGGCAGCCTTGATGGCCTCCTGGTCGAGGCCGAACGCCGAGTCGAGCGAACGAACGACCTCGACTTTGCCAACAGTGCCGTCCGGAAGCACGACGCATTCGAGCAGAACCGTGCCTTGGACCTTGGCGCGCATGGCGTCCGCCGTGTACTGCGGTTTCACCTCGCGAAGAGGCTTTGGCAACAGCACACCGTTGCCCGGACGATAAGCACCGCCGCCGGTTCCACCCCCGAAGCCATCTCCGATACCTGAGCCTTGCCCCGGTCCGGCACCCGTACCGGTGCCTGGTCCGAGCGACACGCTGTTAGAGGCTTGCGTTGATTCAATCGTGCCGGGAGTGGTGACGGTTGCGTCGAGCGTCTTCAGCGGGATCGTGATGGGTTCCACCGGTGGAGGCTCCACGGGCGGGGGATCAACTGGTTTGGGTATGACGGGCGCGGGCTTCGGTTTGGCGATTTCGGCTGGCTTCGGCGGATCTGGCATCTTGTTGCCACCGCCTCCGCCGCCGCCGGGACCCGGTTCCGACAAGAAGACGATACGCTCCGACAGCTGCGGCGGAAGGACCGCTTGATACACCCGCTTGGGCAGGAGACTGCCAATCAGCAAGACCAGACCGATGACACACAGTTCTGTGAGGAAACCAGCGCCGAGCGCACCTCCGATACGCTTCTTGTCCGACTGCTCGAACAGGAAACGGATTTGGACAGGACCATCCGTTTCTGGACGCACAGTGAGGTGGTCCGAAGCGAGAGTGGCCTGCTGGTCCGTCCGGGCCTCAGCCGATTTCGACATAGCCTTTTTGTTCAGTGAACATACCCATTGTCCCTAAGTGGGCGTGGTGTCGCAAGGTGCAAAACAAATGCCTCAGTCTACGACGGCGGAGAGCGTGGCACGCCCGTGTGTTAGACGCCCTAGCCACTAGGTTCGGTCTCCCGGGGCGACAGTTTTCGTAGGACATTAGTCCGTCCATTCGACCGTTACTACGCGCTCGGCTCCACTATTGATTATCGTATTCCGCGCTTCAACGGTGGTTGCGGCAGTCACGTGCGCGCCAACGAGCAGCGCTCCCGCCTTGATCCTCGACTCCCAATCTTCCGCTTCCTCCCGGTTGAGCCCCGCCCGTTCCAGTGTGCGGGCAATGCCGCCAGCAACGTGACCCGCGGCCTCGGCGAGACCGGCCGCCAGCGGTCCGTCCGCGACAATCGGACCGATGCCGGGCAACACCAACGCAACCGCAGATACGAGATGGGCGCCGATTTCGCCGATGCGCGCCGCAGTGACCGAATCCTCGAGTTCCGAACCCGGGGAGGCGCCAGATGCGCGGGCGATGACACCTTCCTCGTCGTGCGTCCGCGCCACAATCGAAACGGCCTCGTGTGGCACACCCATCGCGCGCAGCGCGCGCGCCGCAGTTATTGCGCTGTCAGCGGAAGCGAATAGGCCGGCGACGAGCGGGTGGGTTGTCATCCCGCGGTGTACCCGTCTCGCGCGCGCACGCGACGCTCGGGTTGCCCCTTCACCCGCACACGAATCGAGCGCCACTGGTGCGCTCCGGACTGACCTGGTTTCATGGGCGTGTAACCGAGCAAATACTGATAGCGCAACTCACGAGCGATCGTAGTAAACGTCTCGTCGAGCGCGCGCGCATCCTTAATGAGGAACGATCGTCCCCCGCTCACCACCGCGAGTTCCGCGGCCAGTGGTGGCCGCTCTCGGCCCAGTGTTATCGGATAGATCAGCGCCTGGCTTTGACGAGCCCGCTCGACCACGCGCGAGGCGGGCGCAACGCTATAACGGTCCACACCGTCCGAGAAGACGATGACGGCCAACCGTCCCGTCTCTCCTTCCACGCGGTCCAGAATCGAGATGATCGCGTCATGCAACGACGTTGTGCTCCACGGATCGAGAACATCGATTGCGCGCTGTTGCTGGACGTGGTCGTTCGACAACGGCGCGATGACCTCCGCATCGTTCCCGATGGCAACCGCCATTGATCGATCAGTCGGTCTCAGCTGATTCAGGAACGCTTTCGACGCCGCCTTGGCCAGGCGCAGCGGTTCGCCAGCCATGCTCCAGCTCCGGTCGATTCCGAGCACGACCGTCAACGGGAACTCCCCGGCCGCAAACGCGGCAATCTCTTGCGCCTCCCCGTCTTCCTCGACCTCGAAATCCTCCCGCGTCAGGCCGGTCACCAGGTCCCCCTTGGCGTCGGTGACCGTGGCATACACTTCGACGAGCTGCACGCCTGTAGAGAACTGCGCAAGCGGCTGCTGGAAACCGTCCACCCCGTCGATAGCGGCCCAAACCATGCACATGACACACAGAATGGCTGCGCCAGCGTGGTACAATCTGCGCCGGAAGGAGTCTATGGGCAATCTTGGCATCCCCGAACTTCTGATCATCCTCTGTATCATCATCCTGGTCTTTGGCGCCAATCGTCTGCCTGAGATTGGGCGCGGGATTGGCAGAGGTATCAAGAACTTCAAGGAAGCGACGAAGGAAGGAACCGAAGGGGCGGAGAAGTCCTAGCGACGACGGCGTGTCTTGGCGAGGCGTTCGCGCCTTCCCGGCCGCTGCGTTCGCCGGCGTTCGCTCTTCGGTTTGACCCGGCTTCGAGTCTGGCGCGTGCCGCCTTCGTCGCGCCTCACGTGCTCAAGGATCTCGACGAGTCCCAGGTCGACCTGGCGTCGTTCCATATCGACGCGGACCACCTGTACGTCCACACGGTCTCCCAATCGATAGATCTTCTTCGTGTGCTCTCCCCTGAGCACGTGCTCCTGTTCCACGAACCGGTAATAGTCGTCCGCCATGCTCGACACGTGGACGAGCCCCTCGACGTAATGCTCCACGAGCTCTACGAACAGGCCGAAGGGCGCGACACCGCTGATGTAGCCGCTGTACTCGTCACCGACCTTGTTGGCCATGAAGCGGACTTTCTTCCACTGCAGCAGCTCGCGCTCGGCATCATCGGCTCGTCGCTCCATCTCTGATGAGTGTCGGGCCGTTTCCGGAAGTTCCTCCTCCAGCTCCTCGCGTCGCGCATCCGCAATCGGACCCTGACGCGACTCGCGGAGCATGCGGTGCACGACCAGGTCCGGGTAGCGGCGGATCGGCGACGTGAAGTGGGTGTAGTGCTCGACCGCCAACCCGAAATGTCCCAGGCTCACCGCGTCGTATCGTGCCTTCTGCATCGTTCGCAGCATGAGCGCGGCGATCGGGCGCTCCTCCGGTGTTCCGCGCATGCGATCGATCAGCTTCTGAAAGTGTTTCGGCGTCAGCGCCCGTCCCCGGGCGGCCAGGCTGTAACCGAGTGGCGTGATGAAGGCTTCGAACTCTTCGACCTTCTTGGTGTCGGGCGCCTCGTGCACGCGATGCAGCGCGGGCATGGCGTGTCCTTCGAGATGCGCAGCGACTGTCTCGTTGGCCAGGAGCATGAACTCTTCGATGATGCGATGAGCCACATTGCGTTCGCTGGCGACGATGGCTTCGATCTCGCCAATCTCCGAGAGGATGACCTCGGCTTCCGGCAGATCGAAGTCGATCGATCCACGGCGGCGCCTTCGTCGATTCAGGATGTCGAACAGCTCGCGCATCCGCTCGAACATCGGAACGAGCAGCTGGTATTCGGACATCGTTTCGGGATCACGGTCGGTCAGGATGGCGTTGACGGCCCTGTAGGTCATTCGTGCGTCGCTGTTGATGACACCGTCGTGAATCTCATACCGCACGACGGTTCCCTGCCGGTCGATCTCCATCAGGCAGGTTTGCACCAGCCGATCGACGTGCGGATTCAAACTGCAAAGGCCGGTGGCGAGCTCGGCCGGGAACATGTGGACGGCACGCTCGGTGAAGTACACGGACGTGCCGCGCTCATACGCCTCTTCGTCGAGCGCGCTTCCCTCGGTCACGTAATGCGAGACATCGGCGATGTGAACACCAAGCCAGAAGTGGCCGTTCGAGCGCCGCTCGATCGTGATCGCATCGTCGAAATCGCGGGCGTGCTCACCGTCAATGGTCACGGTCGTCACGCCGCGAAAGTCGCTCCGACCTGTGAGGTCGCGTTCCTTGACAACGGTGCCGAGCCGCATCGCTTCGGCGACCGCCTCGTCGGAGTGTCGATCGGGAATACCGAACTTGCGGATGATGATCTGAGTATCGACCCCGGGCTCATCGATGCGGCCGAGGACTTCGACGACGCGGCCAACCGGTCCGCGGGACGCGGTTGGCCAGCGCGTGATCTCCACGATCACCATCTCGCCGGGCTCCGCCGCCGCCGACTGACCTGTGGGGACGTGTACATCCGTCAGCACCCGTCGGTCGAAGGGGACGACATAGCCCAGCCCCGCGTCATCCATCTCATAACGGCCCACGATCGATGCCTGACTCCGTTCGAGAATCCGGATGATCCGCCCTTCGGCCCCACGCTCGGTATGGCGCTCGACGCGGACCACGACGCGGTCCCCATGCATCGCTTCAGATAGATTGGCCGCCGCGATGTAGATGTCTTTGCTGCCGTGGTCTGAGTCGGATTGATCCGGCGCCACAAAGCCAAACCCGCCTGGGTTCGTGGAGAGACGACCCACGACAAGGTCCATCTTTTCCGGCAACCCGTATCGATTGCCGCGGACTTGAAGGAGGTCTCCAGAGGTGACGAGAGCCTTCAGCCGTCGTCTGAAGCTGGCGCGTTCGTCTCGCGGTATACGCAGCATGCGCATCAGGTCCCGCACTGTTGCGGGATGATGAGCGTGCTGTCGAATCTGGTCTAAAAGGTCTTCAGTCAAGAATTCACCAAACTAACTTTCGATCAGGATGATTTGTAAATCGCCGACGTTCGTATTCGTGGGTCCTGTTCGAATCAAATCCCCCAATCGATCGAAGAACTCGTAGGCGTTGTTGTTATCAAGGTAGGTCCGCGGCGAAGGCAGCCCTGCTGCCTGTGCCCGCGTGAGCGTCGTCGGATCGACGATGGCACCCGCCGCATCAGTCGGACCATCGATACCATCGGTCCCGATGCTCGCCGCAATCACTTGCGCTCCCAGCGTCTCGAGCAACGGTGCCATTGCCAGCGCAAACTCCTGGTTCCGGCCTCCTCTGCCGTGACCAACGACTGTGACCGTTGTCTCGCCGGACGAAATCACGCAGAGTGGACGCGACAAGGAGGCTGACATCTGCGATACGGCGCTCATATGTGCCAGCGCGGACAATCGTGCCTCCCCTGTGACCGGCTCCGCCACGACATGCACGTGATAGCCAAGTCGCTCGGCGGCGCGTCGAGCTCCTTCGATTGCGCCGCGCTGCGGACCGATCACGTACGCGGCTGCGTGTGCCAGCCGCGCGTCGCCTCTTTTCGGCGTTTCAGGGAGATCGCCCGCCGCGCCGCGACGGAGATGCGCCACGACCTCGCGCGGATACACGTCGACACCGCCGCGCCGCTCGAGGACATCGACGGCATCGGCGAATGTACTGTCGTCTGCGACCGTCGGCCCCGAAGCGATCACCGAGAGATCGTCGCCCACGACATCCGACACTGCCAACGTCAGCACTTTCCCGCGTGCGACGGTGGCCAGTCGTCCACCCTTGATCCCGGACAGATGTTTGCGAACCGTGTTCAGTTCGTAAATGTCCGCGCTCTGCGCCATCAGGGTCCGCGCTGTCTGCTGCTTGGCTTCGAGGGAAATACCATCGGCCGGCAGCGCCATCAGCGCTGATCCGCCACCCGAGATCAACACAACCAGGACATCGTTCTTTCCAGTAGTGGCAGCAACCTCGAGCGCGCGGCGCGCACCCCTCAGACTTCCCTCGTCAGGCAACGGGTGTCCCGCATTGCACCACTCCGCGTTTGCTGGTAACTGGCGCGACGCTGATCTTCGCGGACCGACTCCGAGTACGTGGCGCAAAACGACATCGGTTTCCGAGGCAAATGCCGTGAGCATAGCGGCGGAGGCCTTGCCAGCGGCGATGACGTCGACGGAATCGGCGCGTTGCAGCGTTTCAGCGATATCGCCGGGGAGCGCGCGGCGGACCAGGCCTCCGGCGTTCACAGCCGACAGGGCTTCGCCAAGTATCGTGTCGAGATGGTTGCGAAGGGAAGAAACGGCCGTCAGTTCACTTGCCGGGGATCGGCCCAGGAAGACCGTCCGGCCACGAGATCAACCTGCTGAAGAACGTGACTCACGACCTGATTGGCCTTGTTCTGTTCGCAGAGTTGATCGAGCTGGGACATCACTCGTGTGAGCGCTCGTTCCACATCGCTGATCGTGCGCTCGGAGTAATACTCCCGCTGCGCGTCGAGACAGCGCTGGCAACGAATGAATTCTTCTCGGTAGAAATTGGAAAGGGAGTGGAGGACCCGATCGCAAGGCGGAGGCGAATCTGTCAGGAAGCGGGACAAACGGTTCCTCAACGCTGGCATCTCCCCCGGTTTAGAAAAGTCTAGCCATGTTAAGGATGTAATGTCAACGCGGGTCGGAGCCGGCCCGCCAGGCAGCGGCCAGCCCCCCCGTGCTCCCGACGAACATCCCTCCCAGGATCAGAGACGTCGCCAGGCGAACGGGCAGGAACCGCAGGGCGTCCCCCTCGAAGAGCGCACGGAGCTCGGTCCCCCACCATGCGTTGGCCACGGCATGGCTCAGCCAGAGGAACAGAATCGCCAGCACGGCGCCAATCCCACCTTGCAGGAAGCCCTCAGCCACAAAGGGTCCCCGAATGTAGCTCAAGGGCGCGCCGACAAGCTCCATGATTTCAATTTCGTCATGCCGCGCCAGGAGACCCAGGCGAACCACGGTCGCGACGGTCACCGCCGCGGCCAGCCCCATCAGCAGAGCAAGCATCAACCCCGCGGCCCGAACCGTATCGAGGGCCGTCCCGACCCTGGCCAGCCAATCGCGGTCGTACCGGACGTCGACGACGCCAGGCAGTTGAACGACCTTTTTCACGAAGGCGTCGACACGGCCATCGCGCTCGGCGCCCTGGCTCACCCGGACTTCGATCGAGGCGGGAAACGGATTGTCGCCAAGGCCTTCAGCCAGGCTGGCCAGGTCGGCGAACTCCTGCCGAAATCGCGTGAGCGCCTGCGCCTTGGATATGTATTCGCGCCCAGCCGAAATACCGCTCGAGTCGATGGCCGACTCGATCGTTCCACGTTGCTCCGAGGTGGCGGCGTCGGCGAGATATACCGAGAACTCCGATGACGATGTCCACCGCGACAGCAATTGCTCGGCATTCCACGTGAGCAGCAGCAGGACGCCCAGGACCACGAGGGCCAAAGTGATGGCCAGCACAGCAAAGGCACTGGAACCGCGACTGCGCCACAAGCTGGCGGCGCCGTGTCGAAAGGCGTAATCGAATGCTCTCATCCGACCTCGACGACGCGACCCTGGTCGAGAGTGATCGTGCGCCTGCCCACAAGCCGTATGAGTTCTCGATCGTGCGTGGCCACGAGCACCGTCGTCCCACCGGCGTTGATCTCGCGCAGGAGGTTCATGATCTCGAGCGACAAATCCGGGTCGAGATTGCCCGTCGGCTCATCTGCGATGAGCAATGCGGGATCGTTCACGAGGGCGCGTGCGATCGCGATTCGCTGTTGCTCACCACCTGACAGGTCCTTCGGGTACGCATTCATCCGGTGTTGCAGTCCCACCCATTTGAGAACCTGAAACGCGCGCCGGCGCTGGTGCGCGGCCGGCACGCCGAGCACTTCCGGCACGAACGAAATGTTCTCGAGCACCGTGCGGCCGGGAATGAGTTTGAAGTCCTGAAACACGAACCCGATCCCGCGGCGATATTCCTGGATCTCGCGCCGTGACAGCATCGCCAGGTTGTGATTGTTGACGAAGACCTCGCCTTCCGTCGGGCGTTCCTGCATCAGCAGCAGCCGGAGGAACGTCGACTTGCCAGCTCCGCTGGGCCCCGTGAGGAAAACGAACTCGGCTTTCTCGACGTTCAAGGTGAGGTCGCGCAGTGCGTACAGACCGCGACTGTAGACCTTCGAGAGCCGCCGCGTTTCGATCACATCAATACACTACCAGAACAGTTGTTGTGTTCTTCAGGATTCGAGCGCGCGCTTGACCAGATCGGACGCGAGTTTCGGATTGGCCTTGCCGCCACTTGCCTTCATCACCTGACCGACGAGAAAGCCGAATGTCTGTTTCTTTCCAGCACGGTACTGCTTCGCTGTGTCGTCATTCAGCTTGATGACTTCCGCGACGATCTCTGAAAGCGCACCCTCATCAGAATTCTGTGCAAGGCCGTCTTCGCGGACGATGTCATCCGCCGATCGTGCCGAGTCGTACATCTTGGCGAACACACCCTTGCCGATTGAACTGCTGATCGTTCCTTTGTCGATGAGCGTAATCAGACCGGCAAGCGCAGCAGGCTGGATCGGGACATCGACAATCTCCTGGCCGCGCTCTTTGAGCGTGCGCAGCAATTCGCCCATGATCCAGTTGCTCGCGCCCTTGGCGTTCTTCGCAGCCTTCGCCGTGGCCTCGAAGTAATCGGCGAGCGCTGCTGACTGCGTCAGTACGCCCGCGTCGTACGACGGTATCCCATACTCGGCCACGAATCGGCGGCTGCGCGCGTCCGGCAGCTCTGGCATCGAGGAGCGCACGCGCTCAATCCGGGCGGCGTCGACGAGCAGCGGCGGCAAGTCCGGCTCCGGGAAGTAACGATAGTCGTGCGCCTCTTCCTTGCTGCGCATCGAGTGCGTGCGGCCGCTGCTGGTATCCCAGAGCCTCGTTTCCTGGACGACTTTCCCACCGTCCTCGATCACACCGATCTGCCGGCGGATCTCGTACTCGAGTGCCTTTTCGAGATAGCGGAAGGAATTGACGTTCTTGACCTCCGCCTTCGTTCCGAGCGCCGTCTGCCCCCGCGGGCGAATCGACACGTTGGCATCACAACGAAGACTTCCCTCTTCCATGTTGCCGTCGCTCACACCCAGCCACACGAGGATGTTGCGGAGGCGGCTGAAGAATTCGGCCGCTTCGGCCGCCGAGCGCATATCGGGTTCGCTGACGATCTCGATGAGAGGAACGCCGCTGCGGTTGTAGTCGATGTAGGTACGGCGGTCGGAGTCGGGGAATCCTTCGTGCAGCGACTTTCCGGCATCCTCTTCCATGTGGATGCGCGTCAGGCCCACGCGTTTCGTATGGCCGTCAACGCCGATGTCGAGACCGCCGCCAAGCGCGAGGGGAAGCTCGTACTGTGAGATCTGATAGCCCTTCGGCAAGTCGGGATAGAAGTAATTCTTGCGCGCGAAGACCGATCGCGGCTGCACGTCGCAACCGCACGCGAGCGCGGCCTTGATCGCGTAGTCGACCGCCTGCCGGTTGAGAACAGGCAGCGCGCCGGGCAGCCCGAGGCAGACAGGACAGACCTGCGAATTGGGCGGCGCGCCAAACTGGGTACTGCAGCCGCAGAAGATCTTCGTACGCGTCTGCAGTTGGGCGTGGACTTCGAGCCCGATAACGGCTTCCCAGTCGCTCAACGGTGAAACTCTAGAGCGTCGGTCCGGCGCTCTTCACTGAAGCAGGCACGTCCTTCTCGAAGGTGACGAAGTTATCGATGAACATCTTCGCCAGCTTCCTCGCCTGCTCGTCGTACTGAGCCGCATCGGGCCACGTGCTGCGCGGATCGAGCACTGATTCCGGTACGCCGGGGCACGTCGTCGGCATGTCGAGGTTGAAGATCGGATGCTTCTGGTACTTCACATTGTCCAACTGCCCGGTCAAGGCCGCGGTGATCATCGCGCGTGTGTAAGCGATCTTCATGCGCTTGCCGACACCATAGGGACCACCGGTCCAACCCGTGTTCACCAGCCAGACCCGGGAGTCATACTTGGCAATTCTCTCTCCCAGCATGCGAGCGTAGACGTTGGGATTGAGGGGCAAAAACGGCGCACCGAAACAGGTACTGAAGGTCGCTTTCGGCTCGGTCACGCCTTTTTCGGTTCCAGCGACGCGGGCGGTGTAGCCCGACAGGAAGTGATACATCGCAGCATCCGACGAGAGACGCGCGATTGGAGGCAACACGCCGTACGCATCGGCGGTGAGCATCACGACGTTCGTCGGATGTCCGCCGCGCCCCGACATTTCGGCGTTGTCGATGAAGTCGATCGGGTACGAGCCGCGCGTGTTCTCGGTCATCGACGCGTCGTCGAGATTCAGCGCGCGTGTGTCCGGATCGATCACCACGTTCTCGAGAATGGTGCCGAAGCGTTTCGTCGTACTGTAAATCTGTGGCTCGGCTTCCTTCGACAGCTTGATGACCTTGGCGTAGCAGCCGCCTTCGAAATTGAAGATGCCGGTATCGCTCCACCCATGTTCGTCGTCGCCGATAAGGCGGCGGTCGGGATCGCTCGAGAGCGTCGTCTTCCCAGTGCCAGAGAGCCCGAAGAAGAGCGCGGTGTCGCCGGCGGCGCCGATGTTCGCCGAACAGTGCATTGACAACACGCCCTGCAGCGGGAGCGTGTAATTCAGGATCGAGAAGATGGATTTCTTGATCTCGCCGGCGTAGTGCGTGCCGCCGATAAGCACCATCTTCTTGCCGAAGTGCACGAAGATGAAGACCTCGGAACGGGTGCCGTGACGCGCGGGATCGGACTTGAAGTGCGGCGCGTCAATCACCGTGAATTCCGGCCTGTGCGCGGCGCGCCTGACCGGATCGTCCTCGGGCAAAAACATGTTGCGCGCGAACAGATTGTGCCAGGCGAACTCGTTGACGATGCGAATCGGCAGCCGATACGCCGCATCGGTTCCGGCCCACGCGTCCAGGACGTACAGTTCTTTGTCCTGGAGGTGCGCCATCATGTCTCGATGGAGCTGGTCGAACTTCGCTTCGTCAACCGGACGATTGACCGTTCCCCAGTGCACCTGCTTCTCGCTGGTCGGCTCCTTCACGACGAATTTGTCGTTTGGTGAGCGGCCCGTGTGCTGGCCGGTCTTGCAGACAAGGGGGCCCTCGGCTGCCAGGTTCCCCTCACCGCGCCGCAGCGCTTCTTCGTACAGCGCTGCCGTGCCCAGGTTCCAGTGGACGCGACCCGACCTCACAATGCCCAATGCCTCGAGTCCGTGCGTCCTCTCAACCTGAATCGTCATTCCGCCTCTCTTTTCGCGTGCAGAAAACGTCATCGTATCGGTCCAGTCGGAGCCAAGTCAACTCGCCAAGTGCGCTGCCCTGGGTAGCCCGGCGATGCCCGTGCGAGCCGGTAGCGTCTGTGTGTCGCGCTTCCCGCGCCCGGCCCGATATGCGGCTCAGCAACGACCTATCGAATTTGCGTATGAGCATAACGGGCTCATGACAAATCTGCCCGCTTCCGCCCGCCACGGCCGGGAATTGGAGTTATATTGGTTTGACGAGGACAACGCCGCTCCGTCCGTGGTAAACACCAGGACCGGGCCGCCGTAATCCACAATGAGAAGACCTCCTCGACGCGCGAAGCAGACAGGCGCCACGGGTCAGGACGTCGCGCCGCAGCCCTCACGGGATTCGGCACTTGCGGCGCGCCTCAAAGCCCTGGTCCTGGCTGGTGATCGCGAGCGCGCGAGGGAGCAGTTCAGCGATCTCGTCGCACATCATCAGCGGCGTGCAGTACGGATCGCTTACAGCTACCTCCGCGATGCCCACGATGCCGACGAGGCGGTACAGGACGCCTTCGTAAAAGTGTTCACGCATATCGCGAGCTATCGAGAAGAGTACCCCTTTGAGGTGTGGTTCACCCGCATCCTGGTGAATGGGTGTCTCGATCTTCGCAAGGCGCGCGCTCGCAGACTGCGATGGGCGCTGCCGATGTCATCACCGATCGAATCCGCGCCCGCCGATCCACCAGCGACGCAACCAAGCCCCGAGGACCGCGTGCTCTCGACCGAGCGCGCCGGCCACATCGCCGAGGCCATCGAGAAGCTTCCAGATCGACAGCGCGTCGTCTTCACCATGTGTCACGTTGCCGACCAGACCACGAGCGAAGTCAGTCAAGCCCTCGGTCTGAGTGAGGCAACGGTTCGCGTGCATCTGTTTCGTGCCGTGCGCAAGCTTCGGAAGCTTCTCGCTTCCGAACGGGCGGGCAAAACCGCGGCACCATCCGTCTCCGAGTCGGGCATCCAGGCCGCGGATGAAGCAACGGCGGCGAAAAGGTCGGCTGTATGAGCCATCCGCATTTGTCTGACGATCGGCTCATCGAGATCTGTTTCGACCTCGACGTCACTGCGGCCGACCGCACGCATCTCCAGGGGTGCGACGCCTGCCAATCCCGGCGATCGAACCTCGCGGACACACTCGACGACGTCGGGACGGTGATGACGCAGGAAGCTGACGCTGCGTTTCCAGCGGACCGTCTCGCTCGTCAGCGCGCGCGCATCGTCCAACGAGTCGATCAGGACGGACGCCCGGGTCGCGTGATCGTGTTTCCAGCCGGCCACACCCACGAATCTGCTCCGCGCCGTATCCGCCCCGCACGCTGGGGCACGGTTGCAGCCGCTGTCGCCGCCTCGTTCCTGGTCGGACTGTTGGCCGAACATCTCGCTCACGACATACCCGGCAGCCGCCAGTCGACGGCCGCGCGAGCGCAGGTCAGCGTCGCGGGCGCACAAGCCCGCGCCAACGTGTCCGACGACGAACTGCTCGGCCAGGTCGAGCTCGCGGCCAGTGGCGTTGGACCCGCCCTGCTGAGACCACTGGATGCCCTGACGCCGCGCGCCTGGGACGTCCGTTGATCGTCTCTCCGGCCTTCTGCGCCGGACGCCGGCGATGACACAGAGTCCGCTTATCTTCCGGAAAGGCCTCGACCTGAAACACGAGGTCGCGCAAGTGCTCGCCGACAGCTATCACAGCGAGCTTGTCGCGGCCATCAAAGAGTCCGACTACCGTTTCGAGTCCGGCCGCCTGACGCTCTACCTCGCCCGCGAATTCGGTTTCTGCTATGGGGTGGACCGCGCCGTTGACTACGCCTATCAGACGCGAAAGCGATTTCCCGATCGCACCGTCTATTTGACCGGCGAGATCATTCACAACCCGCACGTCAACGATCAGATTCGGGCGCAGGGCATCAGGTTTCTGAGTGATCCGGGCGAATCGTTCGAATCGCTGACCGCGGCCGACGTCGTCATCCTGCCCGCGTTCGGGATCACCATCGAACTGCTCGAGTCGCTGGTCGATCGCGGCTGCACGCTGGTCGACACAACGTGTGGTTCGGTGTTGAACGTGTGGAAGAACGTCAAACGGTATTCCGCGGAAGGTTTTACGTCGATCATCCACGGCAAGTACTGGCACGAGGAGACGCGGGCCACCGCGTCGCAGGCGTACCAGTCTGGGCTCGGTCATTTCCTCGTCGTTCTCGATCGCGCCGAGGCGGAAATCGCGTGCGACTACGTTCGCCGCGGAGGGGAGCGAGACCGTTTTCTCGAAACATTCAGCCGGGCAATTTCCCCCGGCTTTGATCCGGACGTTCACCTGGGCCGCATTGGCTGCGCGAACCAGACGACCATGTTGAGCTCGGAGTCTCTCGAAATCGGAGAGATGTTCCGAAGCGCCGTCGCCGACCGTTACGGCGACGCCAGCGTCTCCGACCGGTTCCGCGCCTTCGACACGATCTGCAGCGCCACCCAGGACCGTCAGGATGCGATTCTCCGGCTCCTCGACGAGCGCCCGCTCGACCTCATGATCGTGCTGGGGGGCTATAACAGCAGCAATACCGGCAATCTCGCTCGGATCTGCGCCGACCGCTTACCGACTTACCACATCGCCAGTCCCGAGGGACTGGTGTCGGTCGAGGAAATCCGCCACAGGCCCGCACATAGCAAGCAGGAAGTGACCACAAGAGGGTGGATACCCGCTGGCAACGTGACCGTAGGCCTGACATCCGGGGCTTCGACGCCGGACAACCTGGTCGAGGCCGTCATCCGCCGGCTGGACGGGCTGGCAAGGCCCTCCTGAACGGCTGCAAAACGCCTCAAATTTGGCCCTAAACCGTGCTACGCTATGGAATTGCGTCTGCGACCGTAAACATGCACTCGCGAGCGGTCGTAACACAACTAGCCATGCATTCCATTGACCGGCTCGGGCGGGCAACCGCACTGATTGCTGCACTGCTGTTGCTCGCCGCGCCGGCGGCAGCTCAGGGGTTCAAGTGGTGGCAGTCGGAGTTGTACAAGAAAGAACTTGGACTGACCCCCGAGCAGAGCCGGAGGCTTGAGGACATCTTCCAGGCGGCGGTGCCGAACCTGCGGATCCAGAAGCGAGCACTCGACCAGGCCGAAACCGAGTTCGAACGGCTGGTCGAAAAGGGTGACGATGGCGCCGTAATGGAGCAGGTGGGGCGCGTCGAAATCGCCCGTGCAGAGTTGAACAAATCTCGGACAATGATGCTGCTCCGGATGAGGCGATCTCTAACGACGGACCAGTGGGCCAAGTTTACTGCGCTGCATCAGGCCGCAGAGCGCGAGCGCGCGGGACAGGACGAGCGCAGTAAATAAGCGTCGAACGACAATCCCAGTTAACAGGCTTTAACAGGTTTTACAAAGAACCATGCAGACTTCGTGTGCCCTTTTGACCCTCCTCGCCTTCTCGGTAGCCGGCGCATCCGTCGTTTCGGCGCAGTCCACTTCTGAATCCGCGCGCGTCGATCAGATCGCTTCCGAAGCGGCGCAGAAGTTTGCTGCAGCCAAGGCAGCCGGCACGACCGAGGTCGAGGCACAAACGCGACCAACTGTTCCTCCTCCTCCCCCAGGAGTACGAACGGAGCTGACGCTCGACGGTGCCGTCGAGCGCGCACTCGACCGCAATCTCGACCTGGCCGTCGAACGGCTGTCACCGCAAACCTACGATTTCTCACTTGCGGCCCTCGACGCGACCTTCCACCCGAACTTCGTTTCCACGTTCGGCACGCGCAGCCAGACGACGTTCACGCGCAGCCAGACGGCCGGCGGCGACATCCTCAGCACTGACACGTTGACGGCGAACAACGGCGTGCAGCAGAACATCAAGTGGGGCGGTGGCAGCTACGCGATCGCATTCAACAACAACCGGCAGGAACAGTCGGACCTGTTTGCGACTCGCAACCCGGTGCTAAACACCAATCTGACCGCGGCATTCAGTCAGCCGCTCCTGCGCAACTTCCGAACCGACGCGACTCGGACGCAGCTCAAGATCACCAAGCTCAATCAGGACATGTCTGAAACGCAGCTGCGCGCGACCATCGTCAGGACGGTCGCCAACACGCGCAATGCGTATTGGGATCTCGTCTACGCCATTCAGGCTGAGGAGGTCGCGCAGAATTCGCTGGCTCTGGCTACGAAGCTCGTCGAAGACAATCGCGCGCGTGTGGAGGTCGGTACTTTGGCCCCGCTGGACGTGACGCAGGCCGAGGCTGAACAAGCCGCACGCCGCCAGGCCGTGGCGCAGGCTCGGGCCACGCACGGGACCGCGGAGCTGGCGCTCAAGAGACTCATCGTCAATGGCACTGAGGATCCGTACTGGTCCGCAAACATCGAGCCGGTGGATCGTCCGACGTACTCGACTGAAACGATCGATGTGGCAGCCGCTGTCCGACGGGCATTGAGCACACGCACCGATCTCGAACAGTCCAAGAAGCAGATCGAGTCAAACGACGTTTCAATTCGCAGCCTGAGCGACGCGCAGCTCCCAGCCCTCGACCTCACGGCCTCATACGGGGTGGCCGGTATCGGCGGCACCCAATTCGTACGGCCGCCTGGAGCCGCGCTCGGTGCGGCTCCGACGCAAATCATTCCCAGCGGCTTCGGCGATGCGTTGAGCCTCCTGACGAACGGGCGCGCGCCCACTTGGAACTTCCTGCTCAATTTCAGCTATCCGCTCGGCACGAGCCCGGCGGAAGCGGCCACCGCGCGCGCGCGCCTGCAGCAGCGTCAGACGATCGCGCAGAGCCGGCAGCTGGAGCTTCAGATCGCCACGGAAGTCACCAACGCCGCTCTGCTCGTCGATACCAACAGCGAGAGACTGCAGGCCGCAACAGCGACGACAGAACTCGCCCAGCTTCGCCTCGAAGCCGAGCAGAGCCGGTTCGAGGTCGGTCTGTCGACGAACTTCTTCGTCGTCCAGGCTCAGCGTGATCTCCGCGACGCGCAGAACGCCGAACTGAGAGCCCTGCTGGACTATCGGCGCGCGCAGGTGGACTTCGAGCGCGTGCAGGAGATCCCAGCTGCCGGCGGTGTCGGCATCACTAACATCCAGCCGGGAGGCGGAACTGCACCGCGCGCGAACGCCGGTGGTGGCGGGGGTAATTTTGGCGGCGGCGGTAACAACTGAGTTGGGTTCGGAGGGCGTGCTCGTTTCGATCTCATGAAAAAAGCGTTCATCATTGCCATCGCTGCGGTTGCACTCGCCGGCTCGTCCTATTACTTCGGCGCGACCCGCAATACCCAGTCGGGCGGAGGCGCCGCGGCTGGCGGTGAAGGCGGCGGACGGCGCGGCGGTGGCGGCAGTGGGTTTGGCGGTGGATTCCCTGGTGGTGGGGGCGGAGGCTTTCGTGGCGGCGGCGGCCGCGGCCCACTGACGGTCGAACTGGCTAAGGTCTATCGCGCTCCGCTTGCCGAAGAAATCACCGTGGTCGGCAACCTGATTGGCGACGCAACCGTTTCGGTGGTGCCGCGCGCAGCCGGACGTCTGCAGGAGTTGGCGGTCCGTCTTGGCGATCGCGTGAATCGCGGTCAGCGCCTGGCGAAAATCGAAGACTACGAGATCGTCGAGCAGGTGAAGCAGGCCGAAGCGGCGCAGGAAGTGTCGCTCGCGACCATTCGCCAACGCGAAGCTGACCTGCAGCTCGCCGAGACGAACGTGGAACGCTCGCGCAGCCTCTTCGAACGCCAGCTCCTTCCCAAGCAGACTCTCGATGACAACGAGGCGCGCTATCAGGCCGCGCTCGCGCAGCTCGATCTCGCGCGCGCGCAGACCACGCAGTCGAAGGCCCGTCTCGACGAACTTCGAATCAACCTTGCGAACACCGTGATCACGTCACCCGTGAACGGATTCGTCGCCAAGCGCAATGTCGATCCGGGGGCGTTCGTCTCGCAGCAGACACCGGTCGCGGATGTCGTCGACATCACGCGCGTTCGACTGGTCGCCAACGTCGTTGAAAAGGATCTGAAGGAACTGGAAAGCGGCAACGCTGCGCGCGTGGAGGTCGACGCGTTTCCCGGCGAGACGTTCACCGGTCGCATCGCCCGTGTCTCTCCGGTCCTCGATCCGGCAACGCGCACGGCACCAATCGAGATTGAAATTCCGAACCCGACCTACCGTCTCAAGCCGGGTATGTATGCCCGCGTAGGCATTACGACACAGACCAAGAAGGAGGCGCTGGTCCTGCCGTCAAGCGCCGTCGTCGACCTCGGCGGTCGTCGAGGCGTCTTTCAACTGCAGAACGACACAGCGGTCTTCCGGACGGTGCAAGTGGGCACCGAGCAGGGAGCGGTCGTCGAGATTCTTGGTGGCCTGACCGACGGAGACGAAGTGATCTCAACGGGCGCTGGCGCGTTGCGTGATGGCGACCGCGTTGCGCTGGCCGGGCGCGCGAGCGGCGGCACTGACCGCGGGCGCCGTGGTGGTGGCCAGGCCAACACAGCGCCTGGTCAAGGCGGGACTGGCGAAGCCTCTCGCGGTGGAGCGCAGGGCGGTCCACCAGCAGCCGGCGGTGCAGCCACTCCTCAGGAGAAGGGCGCCGCTGCAGGTGACGGAGCCCGGCAAGGCCGCGGCGGAGAGTCCGCGGGTCGCGAAGGATACAGCGGCCAGCGAGGTGATGGCAGTGGTGGCAATCGCGAGGGTCGCGAAGGCCGTCGCTCCGGTGGAGACGGCAGTGGACGACGCGGCGGGAACGGTACGTCGCAGCCGCCGTCAGGTGGTGTCAGTCAGTAGCAGTCGGTTGGCGTCCATGCGGACGCCGTTGTTCGTGTCGCGTCAGATCATCGCGGCGGGTCCTCGAGTCGGAACCCGCCCTACGACAGAGTGCTGATATGAGTATCCCTCGTCTCGCGATTCAACGCCCGGTCACGATGTTCATGATCAGCGCGGTCATCACGCTCCTCGGTGTGATCTCGCTCTCCCGGCTCCCGGTCGATCTCATGCCGGAGTTCGAGCAGCCACAGCTCAACGTGAGAACCAGCTACCCAGGTGTGGGTCCGCTCGAGATCGAGGAACTGATCACCCGACCGATGGAGCAGGCGGTCAGCGCCGTGCCTGGGATCACGCGTGTGGAATCGAGCTCGTCAGAGGGTAACAGTCAGATCCGCCTCAACTTTGATTGGGGCTCCGACCTGTCTGAAGCGACCGACGAGGTGCGCACGCGCGTTGACCGCATGCGCAACCGCCTCCCCGAGGACGCCGACCCTCCGACGATCTTCAAGTTCGACTCCAACCAGCTGCCCGTGCTGCAGATTGGTATCGAAGGCGATTACGACCCGGTCACGTTGCGCGAGATCGCTCAGAACGAGATCGCGCCCCGCTTCGAGCGCGTTGACGGGGTGGCCGCTGTCACGGTGAACGGCGGCGTTCGGCGAGAGATCCACGTTGATCTGTCCAAGGAAAAGGTCACGGCCCTGAACCTGTCCGTGAGCCAGGTCGTGCAGGCCCTGCGTTCGGAAAACCAGAACACCCCGCTCGGCGAGATCTACCAGGGTGACGCCACGTTCCTCGTCCGTAGCCAGGGGCAGTTCCAGAGCATCGAAGACATCAAGAACATGGTCGTGATGACGCGCCAGGCGGTGCCCGTGTACCTGCGCGACCTCGCCGACGTGTCGGACACGACCGAACAGAAGCGCTCCTTCATGCGCATCAACGGGAAGCCGGGCATCCAGCTCCAGGTCCAGAAGCAGTCCGGAAAGAACACGGTGCAGGTCGCGAACGCGGTGCGGGCCGAGGTTGACCGCGTCAACAAGGAAGTTCCCGGCATCAGGATGATCGTCACGCAGGACAACTCGGTCTTCATTCAACGCGCGATCAACAACGTCCAGGAGCACGCGGTCGTCGGCGGCATCCTCGTGGTGCTGATCATCTTCGCGTTCCTGCGCGACTTCCGGTCCACGCTCATCGTCTGCACGTCAATTCCTGTCTCCGTGATCGGGACCTTCGCATTGCTCTACTTCGGCGGCTTCACGCTGAATACGATGACGTTCGGTGGTCTCGCGCTGGGCATAGGCATGATTGTCGACGCCGCGATCGTCGTGCTCGAGAACACCCATCGGCATCTGCACATGGGCAAGGACAAGATGACCGCTGCGATCGAGGGCAGCGAAGAGGTCTGGTCCGCGATTCTGGCCTCCACGCTGACACACATCGCGGTGTTCATTCCCCTGCTCTTCCTGTCTGGAACGGCCAGCATCATGTTCACCCAGCTGTCGGTGGTCGTGATGTTCTCGCTGGCGATGTCGTTGTTCGTGGCCGTGACCATCGTGCCCGTGCTCTGCTCACGCTGGCTGAAGACGCCGGACGAGGAGGCCAAAGATACCGGCTTCATGGCCCGTTTCGCTCGCCTGAGCGAACGGTTCCTCGAAGCCATGGACGAGCGCTATCGCAAGGCCATTCACGTTGCGCTCAACCATCGTCCGACTGTCATCGCAACGGCCGCTGGTCTTGTCCTGGCTGCGGCCCTCATCTACCCGATGATCACCGTCGAGCTGATGCCGCAGACCGACGAGGGTGAGGTCAACATCAACGCGGAGCTCGCCGTGGGAACGCGCGTGGAGCGCACCGAGGAAGCGCTCCTTCGCCTGGAAGACATGGTCCGTGAGCGCGTGCCCGAAGCCGTGACGATCATCACCAATGGCGGCGGCGGTGGTAACAACTGGAACGGCGGCGGTGGCGGTGGCGGGAGCACGCACCGCGGCCAGATTCGCGTGATGCTCGTTCCGCGTGGTGAACGCACGCGCACGAACGAAGAGATCGCGATTGCGCTGCGACGCGAGCTCCAGGGGCTGCCCGGCGTCGCGGTCCGTGCCAATCCGGCAGGCGGCAACAACCAGATCATGCGGTTCCTGAGCGGTGGCGGCAACAACAACCAGGGCGGATCGAGCCGCCTCCAGGTTGAAATCCGTGGACACGATCTCGACGATGCGCGGAGAGTCGCCCAGGACGTCCGTAAGGTGATGGAAGACACGTCCGGCATCGCGGACGTTCAAGTCGGACGCGAAGAAGGTCGCCCCGAGATTGCCGTGCGCGTGGACCGGCCCAAAGCGGCCATGCTCGGCATGTCGGTCGGCAGCGTGGCCAGCACCATCCAGACGAACGTTGCCGGCACGGCCGCCGCTCAATTCCGTGAGCGCGGTAACGAGTACCCCGTTGTCGTCCGCCTGCGCGAAGCTGACCGCCAGGAGATCTCCGATGTCGGCGATGTGCTCCTCAGCACGCCGACTGGCCAGGTCGTACCTGCCAAGAACGTTCTCGCGGTCAATCGCGAAGCCGGGCCGGTGCAGATCGATCGCAAGAACATGGAGCGCATGACGCGCGTCAACGCGGAAACCGAGATCCCGATCAGCGAAGCGGTAAAGTCAGTCCAGGATCGTCTCGGGCAGGTGCGCGTACCGCCGGACTTCGCGGTCGGCTTCGGATCGGAGATCGAAGAGCAGGCACGATCGTTCCAGCAGCTGCAGCTCGTGCTAATCCTGGCGGTGCTCCTCGTCTACGCGGTCATGGCCTCGCAGTACGAATCGCTGCGTGACCCGTTCATCATCATGTTCTCGGTGCCCGTCGCGGCTATCGGCGTGGTGCTCAGCCTGTTGCTCACCGGCACCTCCTTCAGCATGCAGGCCTACATCGGCATCATCATGCTGGCGGGGATCGTCGTCAGCAATGCGATCCTGCTCGTCGACTACATCAACACGCTCCGTCGTCGAGACGGGCTGCCGATTCGCGAGGCGGTCGAGCTCGGCGGGCGCACACGACTGCGGCCGATCCTGATGACGTCGATTGCGACGATGCTCGGCCTCGTGCCGATGGCAATTGGCATCGGCGAAGGCGGCGAATTGCAGGCGCCGCTTGCTCGCGTGGTCATCGGCGGCCTGCTGACGTCAACCCTCGTGACGCTGGTCCTCGTGCCTGCTGTCTATACCCTGTTCGAAGAGGGCTGGGCGGGAATCTTCAGGAAGAGCGCCTCGCACTGAGTCTGCCGGCGGGTCTTTAGACCCGCCTTCCATCTAGCTACTCAACAGCGCCAGCAACTCGCTCACCGTCCGCCCGGTCAACGGATCTCTCCAGTCGGCCGCGATCTCGGCCAGAGGCTCCAGAACGAATCGCCGATCTCTGAACCGCGGGTGGGGCACGACGAGATCGGGTGAATCGATGATTTCGTCGTCGTACAGAATCAAGTCCAGGTCGAGCGTCCGAGGGGCACCAGGGTAGGGGCGCTCGCGACCGAAGCGTTTCTCGATGTCGAGAAGCGTGACGAGGAGCTCTCGCGCCGACAGCGACGTCTCCCCCACCGCCGCGGCGTTCAGGAAGACCGGTTGCTCGCCGACACCAACTGGCGCCGTGTCGTGAAAGCTGGAACTGCGGAGAGAGTGGACATGCGGGCGCAGCGCATTCAATGCGTCGCGAAGATAGGCTTCCCGATCGCCAAGGTTACTCCCGAGGGCGATGGCGACAAGAACGACACCGGGTGTCATTTCTCGAGGACCGTCGTGAGAAATGACACCCGGTGTCGTTACTCCTGCCAGCGAGTCGGCAACACCGCGCCGACGCGCTCGGCGCCGACCGTTCGACGTCCGATGACGTCTTCGAGGCCTGATGCGGCCTGCTCGAACAGACGTTGATGCTCCACCGACTCACCGAGCACGACGCCCAGCATCGTCCGATGGCGCGCGTGTGTGACTGTGGCAACCCGCGGCCGCCAGTGCTCGACGAAGGCAGCGAGATGACGGACATCATCCTCGAGGATGCCATTGTACGTCGCCGCCTCCCCACCCTTGCCAGGCTTGGTCAACTGCGGGACGGCAATCTCGCTTGCAGCCGGCGGCATCGGCGCGCCCAGTTCCTCGAGCGCCGATCGGAGCCACGAGAGATGCGTCTCCTCGCGGGCGATGACGTATTGATAGGCGTTGTTGAAATCGTAATGACCGACGACGCGGGCGCCCGCTTCGTGACGCTCGATGAGCGCCACACGGTCGGCGGTGATCGCGGTCAGCAGCGACCGCAGTTCATCCTGCTGCACGTGTGTTTTACCCCTGTTTTTCCTTGCAACTCTTGCAGGACCGCGTCCACGGAATCGCATTGAGACGCGCTTCAGCGATCGGCTCGCCGCACTCACGGCAGACGCCGTAGGATCCCTCTTCGATGCGGCGCAACGCGCCTTCGATCGCCTGCAGAATCTTGGCGTCGGTCTGTTTGAGCTTCAGCTGAATGTGGACTTCGTTGTTGCCTGCGGCCTGATCGGCCATGTCGCCCTGCCTGCCGGAGTTGTTCTCCATCGTCCATTGCAGGGGTTTCGCCGCGGAGCCGGCTAGGAGCTCCCCGCGCTTTTTGAGCAGCGCGTCCCGGTAAATCGCGACGTCCATTGAGTCTGGATTCTCCTGGCGGCCTCTTGTCGCCTAGAACAAGAGGTGATTGTACCCTTACTCCGCTCGGAGCGTCGAGAGTGGCTTGTGCCTCAGCACGTCGAGACTTGCGAGCACACCGATCGCGGCGACCGCGCCGGCCGTAACGATGATTCCGCCGAGAGTCAGGAACGGCGCCGGCTGCCAGGGGAGATCGAGTCCATAGCGGGCCACCGCCCAACTGAGGGCGATCGCCCCGGCCGCGCCCACGGTCCCGGCAATGGCGCCGAGCACGCCGTATTCGAGCAGCAGCATGGTGGCAATGAGCCGGCTGCTCGCGCCCAGCGTCTTGAGAATCGCCGCTTCGTAGACGCGGCGGAACTTCGTCATCGAGACCGCCCCGATCAGGATTAGGCTGCCGCTCAATAGTACGAGCGCACCCACGACCGTGACTGCCAGGGTGACGTTATCGACGATGGTCCTGATCGTGTCGAGAACCTCGCGCAAGTCGATGACGGAGATGTTTGGGTAGCCAGACACGATGAGTCCCTGGAGACGCGCGCGCGCGGCCGGATCCTTGCCGCCTTTGACGGCCGCGATGAAGCTGTGCGGCGCGTTGTCGAACGGGCCCGGGCGGAAAACAATCATGAAACCACCGGCGCGAAAGTCACGAAAATCCACCTCGCGAAAACTGGTGACGCGAGCCGAGATGATGCGCCCGAGGACGTCGAACCGCATTTCGTCGCCGATCTGAATGTTGAAGCGCTCGCGCAGGCTTTCCTCGATCGAGACTTCGGCCTGCTCTCCCGCCGGTGTTTCGTCCCACCACTTTCCATCGACGAGCTTTTCGTTCGCCTCGAGCGCCGATCGATAGGTGATGGTGAATTCGCGCGACAGGCCGCCACGTTCGCGAACGTCTTCGTAGCTTTCCAGATTCACCTCGCGACCGCGGACGCCGGTGATTCGGGCGCGCAGCACCGGGATCAACTTGGGGACGTTTTCAGCCCCGTTCTCGCGATCGATCAACGCCGTCAAGCCCGCGCGCTGATCCGATTGGATGTCCATCAGGAACATGTCGGGCGCATCCTCGCCCACTTGCACCGAGAAGTCCTGCAGCAGGTTCACCTGCAGCGCGCGGACCCCGAGGATGAAGAATGTGCCGAGCCCGACGGCCAGCAAAATGATTCGTGTCTGGTTTCCGGGACGAGCCACGTGCAACACGGCCTGCCGCAACGCGAACGAGCGTGCAAATCGCAAAGGCTGCACGGCACGAATGAGGGCTATTCCTGCGAGATGGAGCACGAACGTAAGGGCAACGAATCCACCAGACAGCAGCAGACCGACCTGCACGGATCCCGCCTGCCAGGCAGCGACGCCAACGAGAGCCGCGCCGACGGCCGTGGCCACCGTCCATTTCAGCCAGTCGAACTGCGGCAAGGATGGAATGTCCTGCCGCAGCAGCAACGACGGCTTCACATTGCGCACCTCGAGCAGTGGGACGACCGAGAACAGGAGCGAGACAAGCAGGCCGACGGCCAGACCCTGCAGGACCGCTCCAACCGTGAGCCCATACTCGACCTGAAGCAGCGCGGCAATGTCGCCGACGAACACGGGCAGCAATTGCAGGACACCCGCCGCGATGACGACGCCGAGGGCGCTTCCTGCCAGCCCGAGCAGCACGACCTGCGTCAGGTAGATCGCCAGGACCTGACGTGAGCTGCTGCCAACACACTTGAGGATGGCAATGCTTCGGACCTTCTGCTGAACGAATACGCGCGTCACGCTCGACACACCGATGCCACCCAGAATGAGGACGACCAGCCCCACGAGGCTGAGATAGTTCTCTGCCCGCGAGAGGTTCTGATTCATTCGTCCTTCGTTCTGCCGGTACGAGCGGACGCCTACGAAGTCGTTGACGAACGTTTTCGACAGCTCGCTCGCGAGCAGAAGGCTGGGATCCCGTCTTCCCGGCAGTGGCGGTGGGCTCGGCACCTGCAGCAGCAGCTGATGGGACGCACGGCTGCCAAACGACAAGAGACCGGTCGACGGCAGATCAGCGAGGTCGATGAAAACGCGCGAGCCGAGCGAGAATGCTCCGAGATTGCGCCCGGGTTCGCTTTGAATCACGCCTCGAATCTGAAACTGTCGCGTGCCGATGAGCAGGTTCTCACCAACTCGAAGGTTGAGCTGCGCAAGCAACTCGGGACGAACGAGGACGCCGTGATCACGCAGGAGATCGTGCGAGTACGGTTTGCCTTGCAGCGTCATCGTCCCGTACAAGGGGAAGGTCGATTCGACTGCCCGCAACTCCACCATTCGAGTCGTCGCCACGCCGGCAGGTCGAACCATCGTCGCCAGTTCCACCGCCTCGGACACAATTCCGACCCGCCCCGTCGAGCGCTCGCGCGCGACCGCCGCACGGACTGCCTCGCCGAGTGGACGATCGCTGCGGACCACGACGTCGGCACCTGTCATGGCCCTGGCTTCGCGCGTCAGACCCTGACGCACACTCTGAATGACCGAGCGGATTGCGACGATCGACGCGACCCCGACGGCGATGCAGACGAAAAAGAACAGTAAGCGCTGCCACGACGCCCGGATCTCGCGCACCGCCATTCGGATCACAAAGATCATCGCGCGGCCTCCGCACCCGCGGCGGCTCGCGGGATTTCATTCTGCTGGACCGGACGGCCATCCCGCAGGACCAGTCGTGAATCAGCAAGCGACGCCAGTTCAGCGTCATGTGTCACCAGCACGAGCGTGGACGCCCGCGACCGCCGGACGGCGAGCAACAGATCCATGATGTGACGCCCGGTGGTCGAATCGAGGTTTCCCGTCGGCTCATCGGCGAGCACGATCGGCGGATCGTTAGCGAGTGCGCGCGCAATCGCAATGCGCTGCTGCTCTCCTCCCGACAACTGCGAAGGATAGTGATGCGCGCGGTCGGACAGCCCGACTTCCTCCACGAGCTGCCGCGCGCGCGTTGGCGCATCGCGCCGACCCGCAATCTCCATCGGGATGAGTACGTTCTCGAAGGCCGTCAGCGACGGCACCAGGTGAAAGAACTGAAAGACGAACCCGATCTTCTCACCCCGGAGACGGGCGAGCCCGTCCTCGGTCAGCCTCGTGATATCGACGCCATCGATGAGAATCTGGCCTGTGGTGGGGGCATCGAGCCCCGCGAGCAGACCGAGCAGCGTCGACTTGCCGCTCCCGGAAGGACCCACGATCGCGACGAACTCTCCTGACCGAATCGTGTAATCGAGCGGGTGCAGGATCGTGAGAGGGTGATCGCCGCTCTGAACCGTCTTGGAGACGTGCCGCAGCTCGATCATCGCCCAGGGTTCTTTCGGTCTGCGGTCCGCTTCGCCAGCAAAGGTTCGAGGGCGGTCCAGACCGTTTTCTCGACGATGCGCGAGCCTTCGGCGTTGGGGTGGATGCCGTCGGCGATGTTCAGGTTCGGCAGGCCCGCCACGCCTTCCAGGTAAAACGGGACGAACACGACGTCGTGTTCTTTTGCGAGCTGGCGATACACCTCACGGAATTCCGACGTGTAAGCCGACCCGAAATTCGGCGGCGCTTCCATACCGGTGAGGATCACCTTGATGTGTCGCGCCTGTGCGCGAGTAATGATCTCGGTCAGGTTCTGCTTCAAGCCCGCCACCGGCAGACCTCGCAGTCCGTCGTTGGCTCCCAACTCGATGACGAGGACCTTCACGTCGCCGTCAAGCGACCACTCGAGACGGTTCAAACCTCCGGCGGAGGTATCACCCGAAACGCCCGCATTGATAACTTCGTAGGGGTATCCTGCGTCCTTCAATCGCTTCCGAATCAGCGAGGGCACGGACTCTTCCTTCGCCAGGCCATAGCCCGCGGTCAGGCTGTCACCCAGGAATACGATTCGCGGCGCGGTCGTAGAGGGCGTGCTCTCGGCCGGAGCCGATGGAGTCGGCTCCGCCTCGTTGGTGGTACGCACCACTTCTGGCTGCCCACACGAGGCGCACATCAGCGCTACAGGCACGACGAGACGCAGCATCAGTCCCATAAAGCAGCCAAACCATTATGTTATAAGTCGAAGGCTCGAGCCTCGCCACCTGAAGTCTTGCGCCAGGTGCTCGGACAAGCCGCCGGGGCTCCGCGTTTTCGTGTCCTCGATTCTGTAGATCCAGACGCAGTACGCGCGGCGATGGTTCAAGGCGCGACACACTCTTTGTCCTGGCCAGCAAATCAGGATCGACAATCGAACCTAATGTGATGGCGGAAGAGGCCAGGCGGCGGGTGATCGCAGAAGGTCATACCGACTGGGCCAAGCGATTCACAGCAATCACCGATCAAAACACAGCTTTGCATCGTCGCGCCCAGGCCGAGGGTTTCCGGGACGTGTTCGTCAACCCGAGCGACATCGGGGTCGATATTCGGCGCGCTCTCTCTTCGGCATGGTGCCGGCGGCGCTGTTGGTTCTCTACATCGAGGCATTGCGGGCAGCCGCGCGGGCAATGGAGCAGGTATGCTGAATCGTACACGCCAAGGAGAATCCCGGGCTCGCCCGCGGCGCACTCATGGCGGGCGACGCGCGCTGTTTGTACGAATTCGACACCGCGAAGTTGAGCAATTCGAAATAGTCGCGAGGCAGCTGGTTAATGCGAGGTAGCCAGTTCGAAAACCTAACGCGCAATGCGAGCGACGATGGCGGTCACGTTGTCGGTCGCTCCTCTGGAGATCGCCGATCGCACGACATTCTGGGCGACGTCTTCGACCGCGCGTGGACTGCTCAACATCGTCGCGAGCAGCTCGTGTGGAACGGCGCCGTGTACGCCGTCACTGCACAACAGCAAAGCGTCACCGATACCGAGCGGACACTCCGATACGGTCGGCTCGAGCTCGGGCCTGAGACCGACAACCTTCGTGAGTACGTGACGCATCGGATGCGAGCCGATATCGGGCGCGTGTTCGGCCTCGTCATCCAATGTTTCGGCCAGCCACGAATCGTCGCGAGTCAACTGTGTCAGACGACCATTGCGCCACAAGTACACACGGCTGTCCCCAACGCTCGTGTAGTAGGCGCGCTCTTCCACGATCATGACAGCGACGACCGTGGTCCCCATTCCTGAATGCGCAGGTTGTTCGGCGGCCGCGGTCAATATCTGCTGATTCGCTGCCAGAATGGCGCGAACGAGCAAGGATTGACTCGGTGGGTTTCCGTCGCTCTGAAAAACGTCGCGAATGGCCTTGACCGCGAGTGCCGAGGCCACCTCACCCGCGTTGTGGCCTCCCATCCCATCCGCCACGACCAGAAGGCCGAGGTCGAGGTCCACGAGCCAAGCATCTTCGTTTGTCGAGCGGCGGCCCTGATGGGTCACGCCAGAGGCCGCCAGCGGCATTTGGACCAGAGATTATAGCCCTTCCCTTCGTGTGTATACTTCGTATACTGCTGCCGTGGCAGTTGCACAGCTTTCTTCCATTCTGGCCCGCGTCGCTGCCGCCTTGGAACGGGGCCGGGGAACTGAGGTTCCCCCGCTTCTCCAAGGGGTACTGAAGAGCGGCTCGCTGACTCGCGACGACGAGTTCGGCGTTCGCGCCGCCTTGGCGGAAGCCTGGCTTTTTCAGGACGATCTTGCACAGGCTTCGTCGGTCCTTGGCCGGCCTCCCGACACTCTCAAAGAGCCGATCTCTGACGCTCGCCTTTCGAACGCGTGGAGGCTGCATGGTCGGATCGCGTTCGCGCGCGGCGAGCAGTCACGCGCCATTGCGCTGCATACGCGAGCGCTCAAGCACGCCGAGCTCGCGCACGATTCACGCGCGATTGGCCTGGCGCACTACGAGCTCGCCCTCTGCTACAAACAAGTCGGTGACTCCGGGATCGTGCGCGAGCACTTGACCGAGGCGGCGTCGGCACTTCACGCGGTCGGCGATCGCCGTCACCTCGCGCTTGTCCACTCGCTGTCGGCCGTTCTGCTCGCACAGTCCGGTCGAACCGACGAAGCCATTGCGGGGCTGCGGCAAGGTGAACGACTCGCGATGGCGATACCCGCCGACGATGTGCTGGCGGGCATCGTGCACAACCAGGCGAACGTCGCGTTGATGCAGCATCGCCACGATCAGGCCCTCGTCCTCGCCGAGCGCAGTGTGGCCTTGCATCAGTCACTCGGTTCGGGCCATGGCCTTGCCGTCGCGCTGGCGACGCTCGGGCAGATCTTCGTGCAGCTTGGTGATCTCGAACGCGCCGAACAGGTCCTGACTCGCACGCTCGAAGTGCGAAGCACCGTTCAGTTTCAGGAGACGACCGGCGCCGTATTCGACACACTCGCGCAGATCCATCTCATGCGCGGCTCATACGAGCGCGCCGAAGAGTATCTGCGTCTGGCCAGCGAAGCGTACGGAGCGTATGGCACTCAGACCATGCGTTGGTATGAGTGGTCGCTCAAAGTGCTCGGCGTGAAACTAGCGACCAGGAGACAGGCGTACGAGGAAGCGGTGGAGATGGCCGATGCCCTCGCGCAGGCCCCCGGTGTGCCGCAAAGCGACCTCATCCAGGCGGACCTCGCAGCGTGCGAAGCCCTGATCGGAACAGGGCGTCTGCGAGAGGCCGAGCAGCGGCTCGAAGCGTGTGAAGGCCGCCTCGACCCGCGGAGGGCACCGGCAAACTGGGGTGAGTTCCTGCGCATCCGCGGTCTCGTGCGCGAGCGCTCCCCGCGTCCGCAGACCGCTCACCACGACTTCGCTCAGAGCGCCAACATCTTCCAATTGCTTGGCGAGCGTTATCAGGCGGCGATGAGCCATCTCGCTCTCGGCAGATTGTCGGCGGCCGCCGGATCATCGGCGCTCGCCGAGAAATATCTGGAGCAGGCATCTTCCGAGTTCACCTCGCTGGGCGCGCAGCGCGACCTGGCCGAGGTCCAGAGTGTCCGAGAGCAATTGAGCTCAGCGCCGCCCAAGGGTTCGACCGTCTCGCCATCTGACGCCGACGAAGGGATCGTCCGGCGACTGGTCGACGCCGCGATTTTCAAAGAGTTGCTCGCGAGAGAAACGGCCGCTGCCTTGCTCGAAGTCACGGAAGGGTCGGCCGTCGTCGTCTTTACCGAGTCGGCAGCGGGCGACGTCCGCGTGGTCGCCGCGGCCGGATGCGACGGCACGGCGGCGATGAGCCTGGCCCATGCGGCGCGGCAGGGTCACTCAGAACACGCTGGCCGTTTGCTGCTCGTCGATGCTCTCGGCACGGATCAGGACGGCGCTCGACGGTCAGTGGTGGAGCTCTCGGCCGCCTTGACTGATGTCGCTGCGGCTCGCCTTCGGATGTTCATCGCGATTTCCCGACAGGGGTTCGATCTGTGCGGAGCGAGAGAACGTCCGAACCAGACCGTCGATCAGCAGCACGAACGCCCACTGGAGCCGCTGCTCCCAGGGTTCATCTGCGCGGGACCCGCAATGAATCGCCTGGCCGATCAGATACAGAGACTGCAGGGGCACAACCTGACCGTCCTGATCACTGGCGAGAGCGGCACAGGCAAGGATCTGGTCGCGCGCGCGATTCACGTTGGTTCTCCCAGAAGCGCCGCGATGTTTCTCCCCTACAACTGCACGACGACTTCACGGGATCTTGCCGACAGTCAGTTGTTCGGGCATCGGCGCGGGAGCTTCACCGGCGCGGTGACGGACCAGCAGGGGCTGATCCGTTCGGCCGTCGGCGGGACGCTTTTCCTCGACGAGATCGGTGACCTGCCACTCGATATTCAACCGAAGTTGCTGCGGTTCCTCGAGCAGGGCGAGATCATGCCGGTCGGAGAGACTCGTCCCCAGGCGGTCGACGTCCGCGTGCTCGCTGCTACCAATGCCGACCTCGAACAACGCGTCTCGGAGGGGAAGTTTCGGGAGGATTTGTATTACCGGCTGAGCGTGATCCGGATACACGTGCCACCGTTGCGGGAACGGCGCGAAGAGGTGCCGCACCTGAGCACGTTCTTCCTGCGAGATGCATGCGAGCGTTTAGGCAAACCTGATGTCCGTCTGAGCTCTGGCACCCTCGACCTGTTCGCTCGATATTGGTGGCCGGGTAACGTCCGTCAATTGCGGAACGAGATTCAACGAGCCGTCGCGATGAGTTCCCCCGGCGGAACGATCGAGCCCGAACATCTCTCAGCCGACCTTGCCGCCCCTGAGCGAAGACAAGGGAACGCCGACGTCGCGTTCGTCGCGCCCGCCGACTTCGCCCCGGGCAACCTTGCCGCGGCGGTGGAGACCGTGGAGCGACACCTGATCGTCTCGACCCTTGATCGCACGCGCGGCAACATCTCCGAGTCCGCGCGTGTGCTCGGCCTCACCAGGCGAGGCCTCTATCTCAAGATGCGCAGGCTGGGTCTCGAGGGCGCGATTGCGGATATCTAGTAACCAGGTATACAGGGGTCCTGGATACGTAATATCCATTTCGCTCGCCAATGCTTAACAACGCGAACACGCGTTCTACCCTTATACATCAACGACTTAACCTCAATTTGGCGTCGGTGGACGATCTCGTAATTTCGTAGGCCTGCACATTGAAGTAGGGGAACAGGCAGACTTCCCAGGGGGCCCACGTGATTCAGCGAATCGAGACGCGACAGATTCCAGTCACCGAACAGCCACGCATCGGTAACCGTAAGAAGGTGAGCATTCCAGCGAGGCTCACGTGGCGGGATGCCAGTGGCACCCTTCGTTTCGTGTCCGTCGTGATGCGGGACGTCAGTGAAGTCGATGCCTTCGTCGAATGCCAGGTCCCTGCCCTGATTCCGCTTTATCGCCTGGTCCATTTTCAGATTGAGCGCCCTGTCCGGGAAGGTGAACTGCCTGCGGTGCTCCAGGAAGGCAAGGTCCTGTCGGCCGTGTACCGCGTAGGCCCACATAAGACGTCGACGGGAACCCCAATGGGTTATGCGCTGCGTCTGCTGGTCGAGCCCAAATCCAACTTGCAGACCGCTTCGACGCCCGCAGACCAGCAGTTCGCGATGGCAAATTAGCCAAGGCTGCCCCCAGCAGCGCCGTTGTCAGGCCACGGCTCCCCTCTTCCGCCAATAGCGTGCGAGCCCACTGAAAAGGTGCTCGTACGCGGCGGCCACGACGTAGGTCATCACTTCCGACTCGGTCATGTGGCTTCGGAGCAGGTGTCGAAGCTTTTCGGCGAACGCCCGGCCTCGTTCTTCGTCCGTCCCCGGTTCATTCAGAAGCGACAACGCGATACCAGCCGTTGTCTCGAGATTTTGCAGCAGCGTCGCGAGGTGCGGGCGTACAGTGGTCACTGGGCCGAAGTGCGTCAACATCAGTGTCCCGGGCGACCACGCCAGGATCCGATCGACGCTCGACGCCCACACTTCCACGTCGATATCGGGCGGCGGCGTGGGCGGAAGCACGTACCCGCCGTTGATGCAGACCCCCGCCGTGTCGCCAACGAACGCGACACCACTCGAGGCATCGAAGAAGCTGACGTGATGCGCGGCGTGTCCAGGCGTGTACGCAACATCAAAGGTGCGTCCGCCCGCATCGATCCGCTCGCCCCCGGTCAGCGTCACGAGATTCTCTGTCGGCACCGGCGCAAACTCACCCCAGAAATGTTCCATCCGGTCGCCGTAGATCCGTGTCGCGCTCTCGATCAGCCGACTCGGATCCGCCATGTGCTTTACACCGCGTCCGTGAACGAGGACCTTGACGTGGGGATGCTCCCGCACGATGGTTCCCGCCGCGCCCGCATGATCGAGGTGGATGTGCGTCAGCAGAATCTGGCGAACGTCGGGCCATCGAATCCCGTTCGCCTGCAATCCCAACTCGAGCGCCGGCAGACACGTCGTCGGCCCGGGATCGATGATCGCGACGCCGTCACGACCCTGTACTAATGCAGTGGCAATGATCTGGCGACGGCCATGAAACTCGAGGTCGACCCACGAGAGTCCCTGAGTGAGCGTGTTCACAACGCCGCATCCTTGTCGAGCACGCGTGCGCTGGCGATTTGCCAGCGGCCGTCCGCTTTGACAAGCGCGATCGACACGACACGCGCATCGGCGACTTCGTCGCCGCCAGCGTCGCGGGTCGTGACCTGCACGGTCACGCGCGTTGTCCCGGCCGTATTACTCGAGAATTGGATCTCCGGATCGAAGAACTGCACGCGCACCATCGATCGCGCGGCGCGAAAGCGCGCCGCCATCGACATGACGTCTGGCCGCCCCCGTAGTGAAGTCGATGAGCTGTCCACATCAATTGAGATGTCAGGAGTGAGATGGGACTGAAGCGACGCTACGGCCGCAATCGCTCGCAAATCCGTCTCGGCGTCGTCGTGGCTCAGCGCTGATGCCACGTCAGCCAGGATGACGCGAACATGCCGTTCGGGACTGGCCCACCAGCGGTATCCCAGCGCGACAACCACGAGCGCAGCGATGACAATCGCGACGCGAGCGGGCGTCGAGACGGGCATATAGGAGGGAGATTATACTGGTGGGTCTCGATCCCCGAGGCTGATCCCGCAGTTGTTTCGAAATGGATCCCGTAATGGTCCAGGCTGACCCAGTGGACGTGCTGACGTCGGTTGCGCGTCTGGTCGCGGAAGCGCCGAGTCTCCGCGAAGTGGTTGCCGGTGTGGCCGGAACGCTTCGCCAGACGATTCCGTTCGAGCGCCTTCACGTGCTGCGGCTCGATCGCGCGGACTCGTTCGTCTTGTACATCACCGGTGAAAGCGGAGAGGTCGAAGTCACGAAGCACCTGGTTGGTGATCCCGCAACACAGGTCGACGTCGTGGACGCCGCCACACCCTCGCGCATCGTGTGCACCATTCGACAAGGTGCCCGCGTCCATGGCGCGCTCTGGCTCACCTCGAGCCGCGAGGAGGCGTTCTGCAGCGCCCATCACAAGCTGATGGACAACGTCGTCGATCTCCTCGGCCTCGCCTTCGAGCACGATGCGATCGTCGAGCGTGAGAAATTGCGGCGAGAGCGGATCGACAGCCTGCGTCGGCTGCTGCAGACGATGGCCGGTGCGCTCGATATCCGCCATGTCTTTGACAAGGTGTCCGAGGTCGTTCGCGGCGGCCTGCCGCACGACATCCTGGCGATCACATCCTGGGGCGGAGAAGGCACGTCGTTTCGTATCTACGCCATTGCGGGGGCGACGGCCGACCCTGAGTTGTTCGACCCGCAACCACTCAGCGGGGATGACCTGGCCCAGCTTCGTCGTGACGCCTATGTCGTTCACGACGCTGACGCGGAGGTCTCGCCGACCAGTCTGCGGGGCAAGATCTTCCGCCGCCTTGGCGTGCGATCGGCGCTTCGTGTGCCCCTTCCATTGGGGTCCGAGGTCTTTGGCTCGCTGTTCTTTGTGTCCCGGCAGACCGATCGGTTCAGCGAGGACGACATCGACTTCGCCCGTCGCGTAGCGGACCATCTGGCGCTCGCGCTGTCGCACGAGCGGCTGGCGGAAGCCGCGCGCAGCCAGGCGGAGTCTCGCGAAACGGCCGCCCGGCTCGAGGCACAAGTCGCGACCCTGACGCGCGAGCTCGAAGCTCGCAGCGGCCAGCGGCGGGTCGTCGGGCAATCGAAACAGTGGAAAGACGTCCTGGCACACGCGGCGCGCGTAGCGCACACCGAAACCACGGTGCTCCTCACCGGTGAATCCGGTACCGGAAAAGAAGTCGCGGCGCGATTCATTCATCATGCATCGCGGCGCAGCCAGGGACCGTTTGTCGCGATCAACTGTGCGGCGCTTCCCGATCAATTGCTCGAGTCAGAGCTGTTCGGGCATGAGCGTGGCGCATTTACGGGCGCAGTGTCGACCAAGCCGGGACGCATCGAGCAGGCAAGCGGTGGCGTGCTCTTCCTCGACGAGGTTGGCGAAATGGCGCCAACGGTCCAGGCCAAGCTGCTGCGAGTCTTGGAGGAGCGCGAGTTCATGCGTCTCGGCAGTACTCGCGTTCTCCACGCCGATATCCGTGTGATCGCCGCAACCAATCGCGACCTGCATGCGGCGATGCAACGAGGTGAGTTCCGTGAAGACCTCTATTATCGGCTGGGTGTGTTTGAAATCTCCCTGCCGGCGCTCCGCGATCGTCTCGATGACGTGCTGGAACTGGCCGACACGTTCCTCGCCGAGATCGGAGAGACGGTGGGACGTCCCGCCGCCGGCATTTCACGCGAGGCACGGGAACACCTCCTGACCTACGAGTGGCCCGGGAACGTGCGGGAGCTGCGAAACGCCATCGAACGTGCCGTCATCCTTGCCGACGGCGGATTCATTCGCAGCGAGCACCTGCCAGTCACGCCGCGCCGCGCTGCCCGCGGCGATGATGAGAACGCCGCGTCGCTGCCCGCCGGCGGTGTCAACCTCGAAGACATCGAGCGTACGCTCGTCGTCAAGGCGCTCACGCAGGCCCGCCATAACAAGACGCGCGCCGCCAAGCTTCTGGGCCTGACGCGCGCGCAGTTGTATTCGAGGATTGAAAAGTACGGCTTGAGCGAAGCCGAATCGTAAAGACACCGGGTGTGATTTCCGCACCGACACGATCGGAAATCACACCCGGTGTCGTTTACATCTTCACGCGTACCGTTAACGGTGCGGTCAGCCGCGTGGTCACGTTCGCACCTGGGCCCAGACGAACCTCTTCTCCGCGCGTTGCCAATACGGCACCTGTTCCAGCCGCGCCACCGATCGCCGCTCCCTTCGCTGCTCCGCTACCGCCGCCGAGGAGCGCGCCAACAGCCGCGCCGACGCCGGCACCGACACCGATCTTGGTTGCGTCCTTCTTCTTGGTCGGCTGCGCCTGATGCGAGATCGACGAGGTCGCGACGGGATAGCGCTCGCTGTCGTAGCGCAGCGAGTTGAATCGATACGCGACTCGCGCGAGTCCCTTCACCCGTCCCGAGCGCGCGACGTCAGTCACGGTCCCGACGAGCTCAGTACCTGTGGGCAGTACCGTCTTGCCATCGACGCTTACGGGCTGACGGAGCGACGCACGTACCGTGTCCTCGACCTGACTTCCGTCAGATGAGACTGCAGACTGCAGATCCAATCGCAGCGTCGTGCCCGATGGGATCGTGACTTCCCGGTACGTTGGGAGATTGGGTTTCTCCTCTTTTTCCGCGACGGCAGCAGGCGACGTGCCCTCTTCGGTGGTGTCCCCGGTCGCCGGCTGGTCCTGAGCGGAACCGCCGCAGGCCGCGCAAAACCCCGCCAGTGTCAGTGCACACAACCATTTGCTCACGGACAACCTCCTCTTCAGCCCAACTCGACCTTAGGCCGGAGACCCAAAGCCGAAAATGTGAGCGCAACCCCTAATTTCGTCGCAAAATCGTCTTGTTCGTAGGGCCTGTACCTCTCGGTTGCCAAATCTCTGCCAAATTTTGTGACGGCTAGCTGCTGGGCTTCGTCCCACCGTCCGTCCCACCCGTCCCAGTTCTGCTACCTTGAGAGAATGGTCAGAGTTACACGGTTCCTCGTATTCATCCTTGTTTTTGCCGCCCCCGCCAGTGCACAACGGCTCCCCGGCAACGTCGTCCCCGAACACTACTCGCTCTGGTTTGCGCCCGACCTCGAAAAGGAAACCTTCCGCGGGCGCGAATCGATTGACGTGGTCCTGACAGAACCATCGACCACCATCACCTTGCACGCCGCAGAGATCAATTTCTCGGAAGTGACGATCACGTCTGGCGGTCGGACGCAGACTGCCCGCGTCACCCTGGACGCAGCGCGTGAGACCGCCACCTTTACGGTCCCGCAGCCGATCGCTGAAGGCAAAGCCACTCTTCAGATCGCGTACAACGGGATCCTCAACGACAAGTTACGCGGCTTTTACATCAGCAAGGCGAACGGCCGGAAGTACGCCGTGTCGCAGCTGGAAGCGACCGACGCGCGGCGGGCATTCCCATCCTTCGATGAGCCCGCCTTCAAGGCGACCTTCGACATCTCGCTGATGGTCGATTCGGCCGATACGGCGATATCCAACGGCAAGCAAGTCTCTGACACACCGGGACCGGACCCCGGAAAGCACACGCTGAAGTTCGCACGCACACCGAAGATGTCGACCTACCTGGCGGCGATGCTCGTCGGCGATTTCGTTTGCCGCGAGGGCGCGTCAGACGGTATTCCCATTCGCATCTGCTCGACGCCGGACAAGCGTGGCCTGACGGCATTCGCGCTCGAAGCCGCGCAGCAGCAGTTGGCCTTCTACAACAAGTACTTCGGAATCAAATACCCGTTCGGCAAGCTCGACATCATTGGCGTGCCCGACTTCTCTGCGGGCGCGATGGAGAACGCTGGGGCCATCACGTTCCGCGAGCGGCTGCTGCTGGTCGATCCAGCCAATTCCTCCCTCGCGACGCGGAAGAACGTGGCCGGGGTCATCTCGCACGAGATCGCGCACCAATGGTTTGGCAATCTGGTGACGATGAAGTGGTGGGACGACATCTGGCTGAACGAAGGCTTTGCAACATGGATGGCGAACAAGCCGGTTGCAGCCTGGAGACCTGACTGGCACGTCGAGCTTGACGACGCTGGCGATAGCCAAAGCGCGCTCGGCATCGACGCGATGCGTTCAACGCGACCCATTCGGATGAAAGTAGAGACCCCGGCGGAAATCAACGAGGTCTTCGACGGGATTGCGTATCAGAAGACGGCCGCGGTGCTCCGCATGATCGAGTCATACGTAGGCCCCGACGCGTTCAGACAAGGGGTGGCCTCATATCTGAAGCGATTCTCATACGCCAACGCGGCCGGCGAAGACTTCTGGAACGAGGTGGCAAAGGTCACGGGCAAACCGGTGGACCGCATCCTGCGCAGCTTCGTCGACAAGGCGGGAGCGCCAGTACTCTCAGTGGAGACGCGGTGCGTCGCCAGCAAGACGGCCGAGGTCGATCTGGCCATGAGCCGGTTCGTTGGCATTCCCGGTGCGCCGCGCGAAGACCAGACATGGACGCTCCCGGTATGTCTCAAGAGCTCCTCCGGTCGACCTCGATGTGACGTGATCGATCGTCCGAAACAGACTGTCCGGTTAAATGGGTGCGACCAGGGTGAGCATGCAGCGGACGGACCGGCCGCTATATTCGCCAACGCCAACAGCCAGGGCTACTACTTCACCGAGTACTCTCCTGAAGTGGTTCGTTCGCTTGCGCGTTCATCCAAGACGCTCGGACCCGTCGAACGTCTGGGCCTGCTCGGCGATGAATGGTGGATGGTACGCGGCGGCCGGCACGATGTCGGCATCTACCTCGACGTCGCCAGCGCCTTTGCGAATGATGACTCGAGCGCGCTGATCCGGATGCTGGCCAATCGGCTGGGCAATATCGGCGATGACATCGTCTCGGCCGCCAATCGGCCCGCCTATCAAGCCTGGATTCGCACGCACTTCGGGAAGCAATTGAACGTCCTGGGATTGCCGGGCAGCTCGAAAGAGACAGACGAGGTCCAGCAACGGCGCGCAACGCTGCTCGAACTGGTCGGCATCATCGGCGACGATCGCGACGTACAAAAACGAACCCGTGAGCTGACGACGCAGTATCTGAAGGATCCGGGCTCGCTTCCGGCGACGATCGCGCCGACGATCCTGCGCGTGGCTGCCATCGGTGGGGATCAGGCGCTCTATGATCAGTATGTGGCGAGGCTCGGGACGCTGACCGCACAGCCTGAAGAGTATTACCGTTTCTTCAATGCTCTCTCCTGGTTCAAGGATCCCGCTTTGTCGAAGCGCACGCTCGAATACGCTCTTACACCTGCCGTGCGCACTCAAGACACCGGGACGCTGCTCGGAGTCATGATGGTGCAGCCATGGAGCCAGGAGATGGCGTGGGAGTTCGTGCAGACGAACTGGAAAACAATCCTCAAGAGCCTCGGCGAGTTCCAGGGGATTCCTTCTATCGTCGAGTCGCTCGCGGGGTTCTGCACGGCATCGCGTGCGGCGGAGGTCCGTGCCTTTTTCGAGAAGAACCCGGTCCCGTCCTCACAACGGGGGGTTCAGCAGTCCATCGAGCGTATCGAGAATTGCGTTGCGCTCAAGGAGCGACAAACAAAGCCGGTCGCTTCGTGGATCGCCGCAAACAAGTAGGGCGGGTCCTGCTGTGTGGACCCGCCGGAGCGGCTACTGCGGGAAGGCTAGCGGCGCTTTGTCCTGGTACCCTTCGCCTTCGAGCGATTCCAGGAAAGCGACGATCGCCTCGACCTCCGTGGGGCTCACGGACCACTTCAATGATGGGCACCGTGGTGGCGGTTCGGATATATGACGATCTTCAAGGCCACGAGCACCGCGAGAATGACGCCAATGAGCGGCACTGCGAACCCGGAGAACGGCGTCAGCAGTACGAGCACGGCCGCGATCGGACCATAGGATCGGGTTGGGCGATACTCAGGTCGATGGTGTAAGAACCAGAGGCAGACGAGAAAGATGGCAACGGGCACGGCAACCGAGAAGCTTGCGCCCACCGACCCGATCTTGGCGCTGCCAGTCACCGCATCGACTTCTACGGCGAGCCCGGCACCGACGGCGGCGGCAGACGCAAAGACAAAGTAGTGCCCGTAGCCCCAAACGAACGCTTTGCGCACACTCGTCAACAGATCGTGCACGGGCCGGTCGAAATAGACCCACCACATCGAGCAGACGATGAGCAGGCCACCGATGATGAGTGGCGCCAGTTCCGAAAGCACACTGCCGGAGGAAAGCGCCGATTCGATCGTCGTCGACGCGGAGAGGATCGACTCGCCCAACACGATCAGAGTCAACAGGCCGTATCGCTCCGCAATGTGATGCGGATGCCATGTCGTCGGTGACGCTCGCTCCGCCCACATCGGCAGCGCAACATCCAATGCACCGAGCGTGAGGAACCCCGCCATCCAGTACTGCGGCGCCAGGAGCATGCCGACCCACGCCGATTGCAACACTACTATGCCGAGCGCGTACCGGCGGGCCGTCGTTCGCCGTTGAGGATCGCTGGCGGCGGCTCTGAGCCACTGCACCACGAGAGCCAGGCGCATGACGACATACCCACCAACGATCGCGATGTTTGGCGCGCGCGCCTCGAACATCGCCGGGATGCCGGCGGCAAGGAGCAAGGCGCCGGCGATCTGCACGAACACCAGCAGTCGATACGGCACGTCATCACAGTCGTACGCGGAGGCAAACCAGGTGAAGGCCATCCAGGCCCACCAAATCGCGAAGAAGACCATGAGGAAGCCGATCAGCCCCTCTATCGCATGTGCTTCCGCAATCGCGTGGTGTAGTTCGCTCGCGGCCTGAGCAATCGCGACGACGAAAACAAGATCAAAGAAGAGCTCAAGCGGGGTCGCCGGACGATGCGCTTCGTGCGGCGATCGAGGCGTCATGCGAGCGCGCCATCGAACGCCGACGGAGTGTGACGGGGAAATTGCGTCCAATTCAGCCATCTGGTCGATTCTAGAGTAGAGCGGGGGGGCACCCTTCACGTGCTCGAAGGCTTGAAGCGCTCCATTGCCTCGTTGTACGAGATGGATGTCGACACCTGGCAGCGCGTGACCGACTTCATCGACCTCACACGTAGTGTCCGGCTTTAGCCGGACCGGTCCGAACTACAATCCTTCTTGAGGTATGAGTGGAGCGACCACGGCACAGCCGCTACGTTTGCGTGAGCACGTCCTGCTGGCGCTGGTGTTCGCGCTGAGTCGTCTGCTCCTGTTCTGGGCCGGTCTCCGATTCAACTTCAGTCTCGATTGGATGTGGCTCAGCGATCCCGCCGATCTCACGGATCGGCTTCTCCAAACGATCTACTACTTTCACGCGTTTCCGCCCGGGATGGACCTGTTCTCCGGCATCCTCCTGAAGGTGGGCGGGACGCACGCCGCCGCACTGGCGCAGTTGACGTTCTGGGTCTTCGGGCTCATCCTCGCCCAATCACTTTTCTACCTCGCGCGGGCATCAGGGTTATCCTCCCGTATCTCGCTGGTAGTTGCTGTCGCGTTCTCGCTGCTGCCCCAGACGATCTACTTCGAGCACCTTTACCTCTACGAAGAACCAGTCGCCGCCTTGCTGTGCCTCTCGGTGACGCTGTTTCATGCTGCGTTCAGCCGCCAGTCCTTTCGACTGTGGCTTGCGTTCTTCGCGGTATGCGCAGTCATTGGGCTCACCCGAAGCACTTTTCATCTCATCTGGTTCACGGGCATGGTGGGCCTCGGCTTCTTGTTCAACCCGCCCGAACAACGACGGCGCCTGATTCTGGCTGCGAGCGCACCGGCAGTCGTGCTGCTGTCCCTCTACGTCAAGAATCTGATCGTATTCGGTACGTTCAGCGCATTTACATACGGGCCCTCGAGCTACGCACATGTCACGGTGTCCCGAATGTCGCCAGAGATGAGGACCGAGTGGGTGCGCGAACACAAATTGTCGCCATTCGCGACGCTCAGTCCGTACGCGGGCCCTCGCGAGTACCTGCGCGTCTACTCCGGAACGGTTCACACGGACTGGCCACGTCAACTTACGCAGTTGGACAGACCAACCGTGCACGCGCCAAATTTCAATCACTGGGTCATCCTCGAGGCGAACCGACAGCGCAACGCCGATGCCTGGTTCTACCTGCGCACGCAGCCGCTCGACTATGCGGCCAACGTGCTGCGCGGGCTGCGTGACCTGTTTACGCCCTCGACGGAGTGGCATCCTTATACCGGCACGACACGGTCGCCGCACTACGAGCATCAGCGCGTCCTCGGCCCTTACGAGAATCTCGTCAATCGACTCTTCCATCTGTATCCCGTCGCGCCGGTCGGACTCTATGCACTGCTCCCACTCGTGATGATCTGGACGGCACGCAGCGCGTGGCAACTCGTACGCTCCACCAACACGGAGAAGATCGCGTGCGGCGCAATACTCTGGCTATGCCTGGCGAACATCGCGTTCGTCGTGAGCGTCAGCAGCGCCGTCACGTACCTCGAGTCCTCCCGCTACCGCTATCAAGTCGAATCGTTGATTTGGGTGACGACGGCGGTCTGCGCGGTCAGTCTCTGGGGTTCGGCAGTGAAGACACTGACTGGCAAGACTGTCAGCGACCCTCACTTTTCGTAACAGGGGCACCCTTCCGGTACTCCTGGCGCCGCACGAAACGGCGGATTTTCGAACGCTTTTCAACCCCTCGAAGGTAGGTCGCGGCGGAACGTCCCTTGCGATCTGCAAGTTGAACTATGCCTTTCGCCCTTGCCACCGACCTCGCCATCGACCTCGGAACGGCCAACACGTGTGTCTTCGCGCGTGGCCGCGGGGTCGTCGTAAGTGAACCTTCGCTCATCGCGTTCAACACCGCGACGGGAGCGATAGAAGCCGTCGGCGACGACGCACGGGCGATGCTCGGGCGCAACCCGGAGCACCTGCGCCCGGTCAAGCCGATCCGCGACGGCGTGATCGCAGACTTCGACGCCGCCGAGAAGATGCTGACCCATTTCATCCGCAAGACGAACCAGCAGGTTGGAGGCTGGGCGCGGCCGCGCGTCGTCATCGGCGTGCCGGCACAGATCACCCCGGTGGAGCGACGAGCCGTGAAAGACAGCGCCTATCGCGCCAAGGTGAGCGAAGTGTTCCTGGTGGACGAACCGATGGCGGCGGCGCTGGGCGCCGGCCTTCCGGTCACCGAGGCGGCCGGCAACATGATCATCGACATCGGCGGCGGCACGACCGACATCGCTGTCATCTCACTGGCCGGGGTTGTCATCAGCCGTTCCGTCCGGGTCGCCGGCGATGCGTTCGACGAAGCCATCATCCATCACATGAAGAAACGGCATGAGGTGCTGGTCGGCGAGCGCACGGCTGAAGAGATCAAGTTCGAGATCGGATCGGCGACGGCGCTCGACAAGCCGGCGACGATGGAGGTAAAAGGGCGGCACGTAGGACGCGGCGTGCCCATCCGCGTCACAATCACCGACGCGGAAATCCGCGAAGCGCTCGCGGAGCCGCTCAAGACCATCCTCAAGGTCGTGCGGGAAACGCTTGACCAGATTCCGCCGGAGCTGTCGGCGGACATCTACGACCGCGGCATCGCCGTGTGCGGCGGCAGCGCCTTGTTACGCAACTTCGATCGCCTGATTCATCAGGAGACGCAGTTGCCGGTACAAATCGTCGAGCAGCCACTCTCCGCCGTCGTGATCGGCGCCGGGAAGATGCTCACTGACAAAGCGCTCCTGAAGCGGCTCGCGATCAACTAGCTCCGTAATTTTCCCGACCTCAGAGCGGACGCGGGCGCCAAGCGCCGACCGAAGGCAGAGCTTGTCCGTAATCCGGCCGTCGTTCGTTCTGCTGGTATCTCTCCCAATCACAAACGACCGGCATGATTCACCCAGACACGGAACTCAGGCTCGCCAATCCGCAGATCGGCCACGGCGTCTTCGCGACGCGCTTCATTCCCAAGGGCACCATTACATGGGTCCGCGATCGCCTCGATCAGGCTTTTAGCCCGGCGGCAGTCGAAAGACTGCCGGCGACCTACCACGAGATCGTCCTGAAATATTCGTTCATCGATGCGCGTGGGCTCTTCGTCCTCTGCTGGGATCACGCACGGTTCGTGAATCATTCATGCAATCCGACGTGCCTCAGCGCTGGGTACGACTTCGAGGTGGCAGTGCGAGACATCGCCCCCGGTGAGGAACTGACCGACGACTACGGGTCGCTGAACCTGGAGTACGACTTCAGCTGCTCGTGCGGTTTTGCTGGATGTCGTGGCCTGGTTCGCCCGAGTGACCTGCTCTTGTACGGTGATACCTGGGATCGCATCGTCGCCGGACCGATTCGCCTGATTCCCACCCATCCCCAGCCGCTGTGGCCGTTCCTCGAGGAGAAGGGCCCGATTGAGGCGGCGCTCTCCGGCCGCAGCCCCATCGCTTCGGTCAAGGCCAACTACGTCAACGTCGCGGAATTGCTGTGCGGCTACCCGCCGCTGGCTCGTTGATGCAGTGACGGTCGGTCCACTCACCCGGTTCGTTGTACGCAGCCTCGGTTGGATCCGTCCCTATCGGCTCCAGGCCGCGATCATCGCACTCGGGCTACTGCTCGAAGGCGCATTCACTGCCTCGGTGCCGCTCGCATTCCGGCTGTTGATCGATCGCGCCATCGTGCCGCGCGACACAAGGCTGCTGACGATGATGCTGGCGACGCTCATCGTCGGCGTCGTCATCGTGGCGGTCGCAGGCCTATGGCGAGATTACCTCTATGCGCGGCTGTGCAGCAGGATTCTGCGCGACCTCCGTATCGACATGCTGGATCACCTGCATCGACTCTCTCCCAATGACACTGGCAATGACGACGATGCATCGATCGCGGCGCACTTCTCGACAGATCTCGCCGCCGTCGAATATGCCATCGTGTCGGCTGCACCGTGGGCGCTGCTGCCCGTCCTGGACGTGATCCTGGGCACGACACTTCTGTTCGCGCTCGAGTGGCGACTGGCGCTGATCGCCACCCTCGTCTTTCCGCTCGCGCTCCTGGGTCCGCGCTTCATCTCGTCGCGGGCGTCGAGCGCCAGTTACACGCGAAAGACTGTGGAATCGAACGTGCTCAAGGACGTGCAGGAGAACCTTGCGGCGCGTCAGGTCGTGCGGGCGTTCGGCCTCGAACGCTGGATGCGTGCACGTTTTACCCGCCGCGTCGACGATCTGGTGACCGTCAGCACGCGCACGGCGTTTCTGGGCGCGCTCGTCGAGCGATCGGCCGGCATCGGCATTCTCTTCCTGCAGGTGGTCGTCCTTGGTATTGGCGCACTCATGGCGTTCGAAGGACAGCTCACCATCGGGACACTTGTCTCATTTCAGTCGTTGTTCATGACTGTCAGCTGGTCACTGTCCTATGTGACGCAGTACGTGCCCAACCTCGTGCTCGCGGCCGGCGGCCTGCAGCGGATCGACGAACTGCTCTCGACGAGGCCGCTCGTGACTGATGCCGTTGGGGCACAACCAATGCCGGGCCTGGTGAACGAGATCCGGTTCGAGCATGTCGTGTATGGGTTCGGCCGATGGCCACCGATCATCAACGGGCTGAACCTGTCGATTCGGGCTGGCGAGCGCATCGCCATCGTGGGGCCGATCGGCTCTGGCAAAAGTACCGTGCTTCGCTTGCTTGCACGGTTTGACGATCCTGCCATGGGACGGATCCGAGTCGACGGGCGGGACCTGCGTGAATTGACGATGGCGTCACTGCGGCGACAAATCGGTGTGGTCTTCCAGAGCACTCTCCTGATCGATGAGAGCATCCGCGAGAACATCCGGATGGGTAAGCTCGACGCCACTGACTCCGAGATCGAAGCGGTTGCGTCGCTTGTGGGCCTGCAGCGCCTCATCGACCTGCTGCCGCATGGCTACGACACCAAGGTCGGAACGCGCGGTGAGCAACTGTCAGGAGGTCAGCGGCAGCTCGTGGCCCTGGCGCGCGCTGTGATGAGCGATCCCGCGATCCTTCTGCTGGATGAACCGACCTCTGCGCTCGATGCGGAGTCCGAGCGCCTCGTCCGGTTCGCGATTGAACTGGTCTCGCGCGGGCGCACAGTGATTACGGTCACACACAGCTTGTTGTTGGCAAGGGAGGCCGATCGCGTTCTCGTGCTGAGCGAAGGCCGGTTGGTCGAGGAGGGCTCGCACCACGAGCTGGTTGCGGCAGGCACCTTGTATTCACGACTGTGGCAGCAGCATGGGGTGCACTAGCGCCTTCTGCCGGCTTCACTCGGACACGCAGCTTGTTACACCCGACTGCGCCACATCGAGACAGATGCCCCTTCTCCCTCACGACGGATAACGCTCGAGTCGATCCTCCACCATCTGCCAGCGCTCGCGCACGACCCGCCAGACAATCCAGCCCGAAACGGCAACAATCGCTGTCGCCACGACGTCGCGCAAGGCCGCAGTAGTAATTAGAGAAAGGCTCAGCACCGCGGACATGAGCGCAATCACGATCCCCGCCCTCAGATGAAAGGGCGCCCCAGCACGACGGGTACGGAGAACGGGGAGCGCCAGGCAAAGGATGACGTATGTAAACACGCGGGTGGCTACCGTGATCGTGATCGCCGTTGTAAAGGAACTGAGCAGAGTGGCCGCAAGCGCTGCCACTGCGCAGAGCAGCGTCGCCAGGACGGGCACGCGACGTTTCTCGTGTAGAACCGAGAACTGCGACGGGAGCTGCCCTTGCTCCCCCATCGCCATGAGCGTTCGCGTAGTCCCGATCATCTGCGGAAGCAACGTCCCGAGCATCACCACGATCGCTCCCCCGGCAACGATCCGGCCGCCTACTGAGCCCAGCATGAGAGTCGCGGCATCGGCGAGAGGTCGCCGCGATTCCGCCAGCCCGGGCAATGTGACGATACACGCGTACTGAACGACGACGTACAAGACGGAAACGATGGCGACGCTTGCCAGGATCGCAAACGGCAGGTTGCGCCTCGGATCGACCGTTTCGCCGGTCGCAATCGGACCGTTTTCGAAGCCGAAGAACGCGAACAGCAGCACCGAGATGGTCGCCGTAAAGCTCGCGAACGACGGCGCCGTGCCCACGATTACGACCGGTGCCTGCGCGAGCAGGAGTCCGCCAATGGCAAACACGACCAGCAACGCGACCTTAACGACCGTCAATAGGGTGCTGACCCAGGCTGTCTGCCGGATGCCCGACAACAAGAGGCACGTGAGGGCCGCTACGACACTGCTGACGAACGCGACTCTCCCGGCCCCGCGCGCAGCCCCGTCAGCAAACAATCCGACGTATTCAACCAGCAATCCGCACACTGTCGCGAACGCCAAAACCCGCGACACCCAAATCAGCCAGCCGGTCACGAATCCAACTGTGGGCCCGAACGCATCCAGCGCAATGAGGTACGGGCCTCCTGATTTGTCATAGCGACTGCTGACTTCGGCCAGGCACAGGGCAATGCCGGCAACGAGCGTGGCGGCCACGACCCAGGCGACAAGGCTGTAGGCGCCCGACATGCCGAAGGCTGTTGCCGGAAGACCAAGGACTCCGGCGCCGACCATGCCGTTGACGTGCATCGCGAGAAGGTGACCGCGTGAGATGCCTCGTATCAGCCTAGTGGCCGGCACTACGTGGCTCACAAGCGCCGCCACATGATGGTCGTCGTGTTGAACGTGCCGTCGGGATTGCGGGCGAAGTCCGGGATTCGCCCGGCCGACGAGTATCCGAGATGCTGGTAGAACAATTCAGGGCCATCGTCCGATCTCGTATTCAGAACGAGCAGAGTGCGGCCGTTCTCACGCGCCACGTCATCGACCCTTGCCATCAAGTGGGCAGCGATGCCCCGCTTTCGACAGTCGCGCCGGACGATCAGCCGCTGAACCTCCGCACGGTGCCGCCCGTTCTGTTGTGCGGCAAACACGAGTTGAACCGAGCCGACAATGGTGTCGTCTTCGAGCGCCGCCAGGATCACTCGCTTGCCGAGCGCCGCCTCGCGCAGGCGCTCGTTCCAGTACGTGTTGGCGAGCGTCTCGTCGAACGGCGCCAGGAAGCCGACCGACGCGCCATCGTCGACGGCGTCGCGAAGGAGGGCGACCAGTTCACGCAACCTGTCTGCGCGCCCGTTCGCATCTGACGACAATCGCTCGATTCTGAGTGCCAAAGGTCTAAGTGGCCCTTGCGGGTGCCAGGATTTTAAGCTCGACTGAGGCTGTGCGTCTGTCTAGCGTCTAACGTTACACAGAGAGAAGCTCTGAAGCGGCTTATATTCTTCTCGTCCACTCAATCGGATCTGCGAGGCTATCCCATGCTCCGGAACCTGCGCGCGGCGACGCTCGTCGCTGTCTCCCTCTTGACGCTCGTGGCCACCACTTCCGCTCAATGGTTGACGTAACCGACTGCGGGGATTCCTCGCCTCCCTGACGGTAAACCGAACCTGTCTGCGGCGGCGCCGCGATCGGTGGACGGCAAACCCGATCTCTCGGGTCTGTGGCACGCCGGGCCGAAGTGGGACACCGATTTCAAAGAGACCGACGTTCAGCAGTGGGCACAGGAACAGGCTCGACGGCGACTGGCAAATCCCGCGTCGCTCTCATGGAGTGTGTTGTGCCTGCCGCCGGGGCCGATGGTGACCTTCAGCGGACCATTGAAGATCATTCAGACGCCGCAGATCGTCGCCGTGCTCTACGAGGTGCCAAACAATTTCCGTCAAATCTTCCTTGAGGGCCGCAGTCTTCCGAAAGACCCCGACCCGACTTGGCAGGGCTACTCGGCAATGGCCTGCCGATGAGCGAGAGCCATTGAGTCAGCCGAAGTTCGAAGAATTTCGATGCGAATTGCGCCTCGCACGACGCAGTCGAACGACTGTCGCCAGCAGCAACGCGGTTCCACCCACAAAGAAGCGAACCCGTACTTGCGCGATCTGATCGTTGCCGCGCTCGAAACCGGGTGCCGCCGCGGGGAACTCCAGTCTCCAACGTGGTCACAGATTCGCTGGACAGACAACATCCTGTTGCTGCCTGCCAACAAGACGAAAAACGAACCAACCACGGGCGATCCCAATGACATCGCGACTTCGCGCGATGCTGGAGACGCGCAAGCACGACCTCACCGGACGCGAGTACCCACCGAACGCATTCGTGTTTGGGAACGAAGTCGGCGCACAAGTCAAGAGCATCAAGGGCGGATGGAAGAGCGCCTGCTTGCGAGCAGGGATCGAAGGACTCACATTCCACGACCTGCGGCGAGAGTTTGCAAGCCGACTGCTCGAGACCCCCGGAGTGGCCGACCATGACGTCCGGGACTGGCTCGGGCATGCAAATATCACAACCACTAGCCGGTACTTGGCAACGACAGGGGCTCGCAGGCAGCACACTCTAAAAAGGTTCGAAGACCACCGCCGCGTGCCATCGCCAGTCGACCCATCCGCGGATGCCGGCAGGTAGCCAATACAGAGAGCCGCAACTGCAAGTTTCGTCGCGATGATACGCAATGGGCAACGCTACGGCGACGGCGTTAGCCCATTACCTATCTTTGGTTCACACACTCGTATAATCACAGCGGTTCCGAGCAACTGCGATGTCATTGACTCCCGGTACGCGCGTCGGCCCGTATGAGATCACTGCCCTCATTGGCGAGGGCGGCATGGGCAAGGTCTGGCGA
>DASRJE010000103.1:0-5800 GCA_035649635.1 Vicinamibacterales bacterium
GATCGACGTCGCCAGGGGCGGAAGCGTGGACGGTGTGATCGCCGGCCTGAACCGCATCCTGGATCTGTCATTTGCCGAGTACCGGTCGCAGGGCGGCACCTGGATCATCCCGAGCCACGGCCGGCTGTCGGATACGGCCGACGTCGCGTCCTATCGCAACATGGTTGTCATGATTCGCGATCGCGTGCAGGATCTGATCGACAAAGGCATGACGCTCGCTCAAGTGAAGGCCGCCAGGCCGTCGGCGGATTTCGACGGGCGCTACGGCGTCTTCCCCGGTGCGCAGACGGGGGACTCGTTCATCGAAGCGGTCTATCGCAGTCTTCAGGAGAAAAAGTAATGAGCAGAATGCTGTTACTCGCAGCCACGGTGAGCCTGCTGGCCGGCACGGGAGCCTTCGCGCACCACTCCTACAGCGCGACGTACGACACCAGCAGGACGATCACTCTCGAGGGCAAGCTGGTGCAGTTCGTCTTCAAGAACCCGCACTCCTTCGTCACGGTCCAGGCGCCGGACCCCCAGGGCACCATGCGCCGCTGGTCGCTCGAATGGGCCGGCACCGCCCAGTTGTCGAGATCGGGTGTGAAGAACGAGTCGCTCAAGCCGGGCGACGAAGTGACTGTCGTCGGCAACCCGTCGCGCGTCACGGGTGAGTTCAAGGCGCTGATGGTCAGCCTGAAGCGACCTTTCGACGGGTTCAGCTGGGGCGGCCGAGGCGAAGTCGTCGACTAATTACCCTGAGCAGGAATCAGAATGAGATCGGTCGTCATCGCGGCGGTAGTGTTCCTCCTGCTCGCGGCGCCTGCTGTGCCGCAGGCTCAGCGAGGCGGTGGCGGCGCGCCGCCGCCCACACCGCAGGCCTCGTCTGCCGTCGATCTCACCGGCTACTGGGTGTCGGTCATCGTCGAGGATTGGAAGTGGCGAATGGTCACGCCGAAGAAAGGCGTCTTCGAGGGCGTGCCGCTCAACGCCGAGGGCCGGAAGGTCGGTGAGAGCTGGGACCCCGCACGCGACGAGGCGGCCGGGGAGCAATGCCGCGCGTACGGCGCCGCGAACTTCATGCGACTGCCCGGGCGTCTGCACATCACGTGGCAGGATGCCACTACCCTCAAGGTTGAAAGGGACTACGGCACGCAAACGCGGGTGTTCCAGTTCGGGGCGGGCCCGGCCACGGGGACGCCAAGCTGGCAGGGTCACTCGGTTGCAACGTGGGTCCAGGCACCCGGGAGAGGCCGGGGCGGTGCGCGGCCCGGCGGAAGCCTGAAGGTGGTGACGACCAACCTGCGTCCCGGCTACGTCCGCAAGAATGGCGCACCGCACAGTGCGCAGGCAGTCGTGACGGAGTACTACGACGTCAACACGCTACCCAGTGGCGATCAATGGATGACGGTGACCACCAAGGTCGAGGACCCCGAGTACTTCGTCCGCCATTACCTGACCACATCCGATTTCCTCAAGCTTCCCAATAACAGCGGGTGGACTCCGACGCCGTGCTCGGCCCGGTAAAGGAGAAGATGAGGCCCCGCTAGCCATGAGTACCAATCGAACGCTGAGAGCCGCGCCACTGTTGGCCGCGGTGTTTCTTGCCCACACGTGGGTGTCGGCCCAGAATCCCGGCCCGCCGGACATCGCGGCGGAGTGGCGACTCGACGCCAACGAGCGGGACCTCACGTCGCAGGCGCCGCTCGGTGACTACACGGGCATTCCCTTCAACGACGCCGGCCGTCTCCGATCGGACACCACTCCGGAGTCGATCTGGGGGACGCCTGAATACCAGTGCCGGCCGCACTCGGCGCCGCATCAGTGGCGTGGCCTCGGTGGCGCGCGCATCCTCAAGGAACAAGACCCGATCACGCGCGACGTCAACGTCTACCACGTGCAGTTCATGCGGTCACTCGACCGGCCGATCTTCATGGACGGGCGTCCGCACCCGCCGGCATACGCCCCGCACAGCTGGACCGGTTTCTCCACTGGTGAGTGGATCGGCAACACACTGAAGGTCACGACCACACATCTGAAAGACGGCTACCTCCGACGCGGCGGACCGCAGACCTCCGACATGTACACCATGACGGAGTTCATCGCCCGGCACGACGATATCCTCACCATCGTCACCGTCATCGACGATCCGATCTATCAGGACCAACCGTACATTCACTCGACGACCTACACGTTCGATCCGACGTTCCGCATGAACACGGAACAGTGCTACGGACCGTCCGTGGCTGAGAACGGCGGAACCGATCGCCATTTCGTTCCGCACTTTCTCCCGGGCCAGAACACCGCGCTCACGGACTGGATCACGAAAAGCGGCGCGATTGCCGGGCAGGCGCGCGTCGCGGTGGAGCCTCAGGACTGGGTTCCACTGGCGGCCGCCAGGGGCGGTGTCAAGAGCCTGTACCCGGAGTACCGATCGACGTTGGACGGAACAACTGTCGTCGAGAGCCGCGTCGGTGCCCTCGCGGTGCCGTCGCTGCGGTCGGCAAACAACGCAGCCAAGCGAATCGCAGACCAGAGCCCTCGCGACGGTGAGGTGCACGTGCTGCCTGTGCAAGGCAACGTCTACATGCTCGTCGCGGATGGGACCAACATCACGATGTCGGTGGGGCAGGACGGCGTCGCCGTCGTGAACACCGGGTCCGCTGACATGTCGAACAAGATCCTCACGGTCATCAACGAGCTCGTGAAGACCGCGGTGTTGCCTGCGGCACCCAACACCTGCACGGGAGTGAACTGCCCGCGCACCTGGGGCTGGTCCAGCCCATACATGAATGCCGTCATCACGTCGCCGCCGCCGACGCGACCCATTCGCTACATCGTGAACACGAGTGCACGCCCCGAGCACACGGGAGGCAACCCGAGACTCGTCGCCGCGGGAAGCGGTCTCCAGGCGGGACTCTTGGGCGGGGCTGTCGACAATGTGGCAGGGGCACCCGTGATCGCCCACGAGAACGTGCTTCTCCGGATGAGCGCGCCGGCCGGGAAGCAAGCGCCCGCGCCGCAGGCGGCGTGGCCGACGGCGTCCTACTTCGACGACTTCACGAAGCTGCCGACGCACTTCAACGGCGATCCGGTGATCATCTATTACGCGCCAGCGGCCAACACCGACGGCGACAGCTTCGTGTTTTTCCGACGCTCGGATGTCATCGCCGCCGGCGATCTCCTTTCCACCGTGAGCTATCCGGTGATCGACGTGGACAAAGGCGGGAGCGTCGATGGTGTCATTGCCGGTCTGAACCAGATCCTCGACTTGGCCTTCGCCGAGTACCGCTCGCAGGGCGGCACGTGGATCGTGCCTGGTCACGGGCGGTTGTCCGATACAGCCGATGTCGCCTCGTATCGCAACATGGTCGTCATCATCCGGGACCGCGTCCAGGATCTGATCGACAAAGGGCAGACGCTGGCACAGATCAAGGCTGCCCGGCCCACGCTCGATTTCGACGGGCGCTACGGTTCGACAACGGGTGTGTGGACGACGGACATGTTCGTCGAGGCCGTCTACCGAAGCCTGCAGAACAAGAAGTGAAGCGTGATCGAGCCTCTCTATCGCGACTCCCGCCAGTTGCAGGTCAGCGCACCTTCCCGAACCGTGTTCCGCCGTCAGCTGATCTCGACGATGGTGTGCTCCGCACAGAGGCTTCTCACTGCTCGCACGCTTTCCTCGCGAGCGGTCAGCGGATACGTGCACAAAACGTCCACCGCGCGGTTCTTCGCCATCTCATCCCACATCTGTTCGAGCTGAATGGCCGCTTCGAGGTGGCCGTTGGCCCAGACGGTGGACGCGCATTCACCAATCGCCGCGACTGTCGCGTGCCGACCGGTCGCGCGCCGCGCGGCCTCGGTCACGAGATCTTCGGTGGCGTTCAGGAACCGTGTCCGGTCCGGCCAGCCATTGACCATAACCTTCGCGAGCAACTCGCTGATGTTCACTGGGATGTAACGCCCCTGCCGGATCGCAAGGGCGAGATCCACGTGCGAAGCCTGCAGACTGCGTTGGAGGCTCTCGTCGTGCGTCTGGGTCACCGCCACAATAACGGTGTTCCCCTGGTGAAGGGTGTCGGCAATGAAGCGACTCAACGCCCCGACAAGAACCGCGTCGCTCGAACAAAACAGTAGATCATGACGATGGGATGCGAGGCTGTCTCCCCGGGCGACACGCTCGAGGCCGCCGCTGACGAATCGCCCGCCTCGAATGATTGCATCGAGCACCCGCAAAACATCTCGGTCGGCGCGCGGTTTGTACACATAGCCGTGAGCGCCTGTACGGAAGGCTCGCTCCACGACGTCCAATGAAGGTTCATTGGTCACGAACATCAACTTGGCGTCCGGGACCTTCACACGTAGACGAGCCGCGACCTCAATACCGTTCAGCATCGGCAGGCCGATATCGAGCATGACCACGTCCGGTCGCAGTGCTTCAGCCTGACGAACGGCGTCCAACCCGTCCTCGGCTTCGCCGACGATCAGCACATCTGCCCGCTGTTGCAGCAGCTCGCAGAGAACCCGGCGGAACGGCTCGTGGTCCTCGACCACGAGCACTCTATGACGGGACATCAGTGAAATGCTCCCTTGATGGCTGGCGTTGAGGTCATGTCAACACGACCCCGGCGGCGCCGACTCTGACACCTGAGTCGGTACGGTGATCCTCAAACGGGTTCCTGACCCTGGTATGGCGTGAATCTCTAGAACACCCCCGGCTGATTCCACACGTTCTCTCATGCTCATCAGGCCAAGCCCCGCCTTCGGCGCGAGGTCGACGTCAAAGCCCTTTCCGTCGTCAGTGATCGTGAGCGTCACGCTGGACTGCCCGCCCGTCAAGTCGACCCAGACATTTCGTGCGTCGCTGTGCTTGACGGCATTCCCCAATGCCTCTTGCGCGACTCGAAACAAGCAGAGCGCGATATTCGGATCGATCCCTGCGGGTACGTCGCGATGGTTGAAGGCAATGGGCAGGTGAGGTGGTGAGAGGTCGCGTCGAAGGTTGTCGAGGCCGGCGACGAGTCCGATCAGTTGCAAGCGCGACGGGTGCAACCGGTGAGACAGTTCGCGCACGCTAGCCGAGATGCGCTGCGTGATATCCAGGGCCTGATCCAGCCGCTGTGGGTTATGGGCGCGCTCTGGATCCGAACGGATGCGATCGAGACCGATGGACAGGATCGTGAGCTGTTGACCGATGTCGTCGTGCAATTCACGGCCAATGCGGGCGCGTTCCGCCTCCTGTTCGCCGAGGAGCCGCTGGCTAAGGTTCCGGACTCGGTCGTAGCTGACGCTCAGCTTGACCTGGCTGTCGCGAAACTCAAGCTCGGCGCGACGTCGCTTGGTCCGTTGCACGAGCAGGCCGGCGATCAGCGTCGTTTGCGCCATGATCAGGATCACGGCGCCGATGATGTAGCGCTTGTATTGATCCCACACGCTCGGCTGTCGGAAGAGGACGCGGGCCCCAACTGGCAAACGAGATTCGTCGAGCCCCCAGCGGCGCAGCTGGCGCCAATCCACCTGCTCCACATCTGTGTTGAGTGACGACACCGGTATGTCGTCGGCTCGCTCTCCGCGAAGTACGCGAAGTGCGAGCGTGGCGATCGCCTTCGTCTGGGTCAACTGATCGCGGCGACTGCCACCGACGATGCCCGAATCAACGGCGGCATCCGCCCAACTGTAAGTCGGCGCGTTGGCCGCGGACGCGACGCGGGAGAGGTAGGCCATCTGTTGGAAGTGCTCGCCCGCACCGTCCTGGCTCACGAGCACGTAGTACACAGCCGATCGCCGCGGCAACGTTCTGAGTTGTGCTTCGAGATCCTTC
>DASRJE010000104.1:0-14276 GCA_035649635.1 Vicinamibacterales bacterium
TTCGAGGCAACCCCTCTTGTCATCGACGGCGTGATGTACACGGTGCAGCCGCCGAATGACATCGTCGCGATCGATGCGGCAACCGGACGGATCTTCTGGGTGTACTCGCATCAGCCGTCGCAGCTGGCGAGGCTGTGCTGCGGCCGCGTCAACCGCGGGCTGGCGATTCTCGACAACACGCTGTTCATGGGGACGATCGATGGCCATCTCGTGGCCGTCGACGCGAAAAGCGGACGTCTCATCTGGGATGTTGCGCTGGCGCGGCCAGAGGCCGGTTACAGCCTGACGCTGGCTCCCCTGGTCGTGAAGGACAAGGTCATCGTCGGGCCGGCGGGCGGTGAATACGGGATACGAGGGTTCCTGGCCGCATTCGACGCCAGGACGGGAAAGCAGGTCTGGCGCTTCAACACAGTGGCGGGACCCGGCGAACGCGGTGGTGAGACCTGGGGCGGTGACTCCTGGAAGACGGGCGGCGGCTCGATCTGGGTGACTGGCTCATACGATCCCGATCTGAATCTGACGTATTGGGGCATTGGCAACGCGGGCCCCGATCGAAACGGCGACTCGCGTCCGGGCGACAACCTTTACACCGCGTCGGTGGTGGCACTCGATGCCGACACCGGTCAGTTGAAATGGCACTACCAATTCTCGCCGCACGACGAGTTCGATCAGGATGCCACGCAGATCGCAGTGCTGGCAGATCTCCCGTGGCAGGGCAAACCGCGGAAGCTGATGTTGTGGGCGAATCGGAACGGTTTCTTCTACGTCCTCGACCGCGGCACGGGCCAGTTTCTCTCAGCCAAGCCATTCGTCCGGGTGACGTGGGCCGATGGCTTCGACGAACATGGTCGACCACAGCGCGTACCAGGTCAGGAGCCGACGCCGAAAGGCACGATCGTGTATCCGGGTAATCAGGGTGCCACGAACTGGTATAACCCGTCGTACAGTCCGCGTACGGGACTCCTCTACGTGCCAGCCTGGGTGAACTACGCATCGTTGTTCATCAAACGGCCGCAGACGTATGTCGAAGGACAGTACTTTGGTGGCGGAGAGGGACGAGCGACCGATGCGCAGGGATTGCGCACGGCCACGAACAATCTGCGCACCGAAGACGAGGGCTACGGCGCGATTCTCGCTCTCGATCCACTCACGGGCGAAAAGCGGTGGGAATACAAGATGACCGATTTCACCGACGCGGGCATCTTGACCACGGCGTCAGACCTGCTGTTCAGCGGCGGGCGTGAGGGCGACTTCTATGCACTCGACGCGCGTACTGGCGCTCTGCTGTGGAAATTTGCCGCCGGCGGCCAGGTGCAGTCGGGCCCGATGACGTTCGCCATCGGCGGACGTCAGTACGTCACGGTGAACGCCGGCAATGCGTTGTATGCCTTCGGACTGAGGCAGTAGTGCTGACTGCAGGATGTCAATCATGACAAACCATTCTTCTCGACACGAACGCCGGCGCTTCCTGCAGGAGTCCATGTTCGCGACCATGGCACTCGCGGGCGGCATCGGCATCCAACCGTCGGCATTCGCAACAAGCCCACAACAGGCGCGCGGTGCCGCGCGAAATGCGTCGTCCAAGTCACTGAGCCGTCAGTTCGCCGAATGGGTGGTCCGGCTCCGCTACGAGGATCTTCCCCCGGACGTCGTCGACCGGGCGAAGGGGCTCACGCTGCAGAACGTGGCGTCGGCGCTCGTCGGTTCGCAGATGCCCGCGGGCAAGCAGGCGATCGAGTTCGTGATCGACGAAGAAGGCGGGGCTAAAGCGGGCGGAACCATCATGGTCTCCGGCGCCAAGGCAACCAAAGGCGGCGCGGCATTCGCGAACGCAGAAATGATGTTCGCCGGTGGCAAGTGGGACACGTTCCGCATGCTCACGCATCCGGGCACGGTGATCATCCCAGGCGCCCTCGTCGCGGCTGAAACCGAACGGGCATCGGGGCGAACGTTCATCACCGCAATCGTGGCGGGCTACGAGGTGATGGAGCGCATGGCGGCAGAGTGGATCCCGACCGTCATGGCCCGGGGATTTCACGCGGGGCCGGTGTTCAGCATCTTTGGAGCCGCGATCGCGGCCGCGAAGATCATGGGGTTCAACGAGGACCAGGTCCATGCGGTCATCTCGCTCTGCACCAATCTGGCGGGCGCCAACCTCGAGAGCCGAGCGCTGCGAGAAGGCGCCGCGGTGCGCAACGCGATGCTGGCCGTGGCGCTAGCAAAACGGGGCCCGGTCGGCGGTGGCGAGGCGGTGCTCGAAGGCCCGGCCGGTTTCTACCGCGCGTTTGCCGGCAACAACACCGGGGAGTTGACGCATAGCTTCACAGGGCTGACGCACACGAGCCTCGACACCCTCACCCGCGATCTCGGCACGTCGTGGACGATCCTCGAGACGCTGTACCGGATCTATTCGATTCCCGGCTACAACATCGCGCACGTCGATGTCACGGCACGGCTGTGCGAAGAGCACAACATCCGCTACGAAGATGTCGATCGCGTCGAGGCAATCGTGAACTGGTTGGAGACGCAGTATCCCAGCCCGGCGTTCCCCACGCAGCGCGAAGACATCGGCGAGCCGCGACGAGGCGGCACGAGGTATTACAGTGCCTATGGCGTCGTGAAGCGCGGGTTCCCGATGCTTCCTGGCACACCGGACCCACCGGAAGTACTGGAGCTGATGAAACGCGTCACGATCATTCCGTCACACCAGATGACGCTCTTCGGTCCCAGAATCACGATCTTCACGAAGGACGGCAAGAGCTACACGAAGCAGGCGACGGGGCGTGAGTTCATCTGGAACTTCGATGAAGAGGCGCGTCGCATTCGAGGCGTGATTCCAGGACTGCCGATTCCCGCCTCGCAATTCGAACGCCTGATTGCCACGTGCCGCGAACTCGACCGCGAGGCGGCAGCGGCGACGCTGGTGGAGCTGACCCTCAAGCGTTAACGATAGGCCCCGAGTTCCTGTTTCTCGAGTTGTCAAACCGCACTTGAGAACTCGCTCGCGTCCCCATCGCGTCACACTCAGCGGACGAGCGCAAGTCGAAAGGCGGCCATCTCTTCGCCGTTGCGAACCAGGAGAATGTCGCCAACGAGGACTGGATGGTTCCAGGTCTTGCCCGAGAGCGCAGGAACCCGGGCGATCTCGGTAAATGCGTCTGGCACCGCCTTCACCAGCGCCAAATCGCCGTCCTCCGTTACTACGAGCAGCACATCCTGATCGGGCAGCAGCACGAGCTGCCCCTGACCGTAGCGGCCCCCCTTCCACGTCCGCTCGCCGTTCGCCAGATCGACCGCCGCGAGGATAGCGCCATCGAACCCATAGGCGTGGCCGCGATGAACGATGAAGTCGTTGAAGTACGGTTTGAGGCGGTTCGAGACCCACCGCTCGTCGACGATCCACGCGGTGTCGCGGCGACTGACGGCGAGCCGGCGCAGCCCGGAACTGTTGTCGCCGATCAACACAGTGCCGCCATCGAGCACGGCGGGCTGGACGATCGGCAACAAAGGCAGACGCGTATTCCACGGGTGCGTCCACAGCGCCTCGCCGGTCGCCGGCGCGACGCTGGTCGTCCCGGTGGTGGTCGGAAGCAGCACCTGCGAAACGCCGTCAATAGTGGCCGGCTGCGGCGAACTGTAGCTGTCGCCACCTGCTGGACCAACCCAGCGTGGCTGCCCGTCACCGAGGGCGAACGCAGCCAACGTTCCGCCGACTGCGACCACGACGAGGTCGTCGACGATCAGTGGTGAGCTCGAGTAGCCCCAGGTTGGGATGGTCGTACCGAGATCCATTCGCAGATCGCGCGACCACACGACCGAGCCGCTCTCCGCGCTGAGCGCGTTGAGAATCCCGGTCGAACCCACCGTGTACACACGATCGCCGGCGAGGGTCGGCGTTCCCCGTGGGCCTGGGCCGCCCATCGGGTCGTTCAGCCTCACGCGATCGCGATGCCGCCACACCGGTTCACCGGTGGAGAGGCTATAGGCGCTGACGATCTCCTCTTCGCCCCGCTGCTCCTGCGTATAGAAGACGTTGCCCCTCACCGCGAAGGACGCCCACCCCGGTCCGACTGGCCGCCGCCAGAGTGAGACCGGCGGCGAGACGGCCCAATCCGGGTCTATCCGTACGCCTGGAAGTGTTCCATTCCGATCGGCACCTCGAAACCCGGCCCAGCGAATCAGTCGCACTGCGTTCTCCGCCGGGGTCACTGCCGGCGGTTGTGCCGGAGTGGCTGCCGATGGCTGTGCCGGAGCGGCGGCGTCCACCAACGAATCCGGCTTCGGAGCTGAGGTCACGGCGGCTGGTGGCGCATCCCCCACCACCGGTTCGCGAACGGTCGCATCCGGTGGTTCATCCGAACGTCCCAGCAGACGCTGCTCGGCAGTCTCGGTCCATCGCCACGCGAACGCCGCGACGCCTTGACCGGCAACCCCCGGGATGCGAAGGACCAGCGCGGCCACACCCGGGAGGACAATGGCCACCGCCATCACCACGAGCCTCTTCCGGTCGTTCTGCGAGCGGCCGACCAGCGCTCCGACGACCAGGGCGAGACTCAGGACCGGAGCCGCGTACCACAGCACCCACACGAACATTGACGGGTGGCCGAGCGCCAGCGTGACCGCCAGCACACCGACGATCACGGCGACGACTGCCACGCGCTCCAACCACGACGCACGGCTGAAGCCCAGCCACCAGATCAGGACGGCCAGTGCGCCCGCGAAGCCGCCGAGGACTCTGAGCAGGAACTCCGTCCACGGATCGACGCCCACGAGTGGAGCGGCAACCCTGGTCAGCCACACCAGCGCCACGATGGCGATGCCGGGCCAGAGGCGCATCGGCCGTCGAGTCGGGACGGCTGTGACCGTCATGTTTCCCTGGATACGCGCGACTCGGGCAGGTTGTTCCGATCCGGCGCCACAAAGCGGCTCGCCGATGACCTACTCCAAGCGTGAGTTCCAGCGAAACTATGATCTATCGTTCTGGGTGAGTTGCAGTTTCGAGACGGCACTCGCAATAGCGGTCGCTCGCGCACAAGAAGGGTTGACGCCAGCCGAGAAGGTGAAGGCCTACAGAACCATCTACTGTCCTGCCCAGGAAATCCATTTGCAGTCGCGTGAGTGTCAGTCGGGTTTTGTGCCAAGTCCTTCGGCCAGCCGGCGCGCAAAGTCGATCGAAGAGGTCTTGGGGTGGCTCGTGCGGTGAACCTCCAGCGCCCATCGCGCACGTTCCACACGGCGAATCAGGTTGCGGGTCTCGTGATAGGACGATGGCCTATGGGCAAAGTCGAGTGCATCCGAGCGAACCCGCCCCAGGCGCTCCGCAGCCGACACCAGACGGTGACAGGCACAGGCGGCGCTGTCTGAGGCGAGTCCACAGTACGTCCGCGTAAACGACTCGATCGCCGCACGGGCATGCTGTAACCGTTTGCGGAACAGTTCGGGTGAGATATCCAGCGCCTCGGCCGCGTCGGGTCCGGCGAGATCGAAAATTTCGGCCAGAACGTAGGCGAGACGATGAGAACGGTCGAGGCACTGGAGCATGCCGAGTGTGCATCCGATCTTCACTTCCTCGACGAGAAGCGATCGCTCGGCGTCGGCAGGCCCAGTCGATGACAGGCCGTCGGCAAGGTCGTCGGCGAACTGCTCGAACGTCAGGTGCATTCGCTCGATGGCGCTCTTCTTCACATCGAGGATGTAATTGACGGCAATGCGGTAGACCCACGTCTTGAGTTTGCTACGGAAGTCGAATTGCGAAAGCCGGGTTACCGTGCGAACGAGTATTTCTTGTGTCGCATCCTCTGCATCCTCAGGGAACACTAGGGAGTGTGACGGGCGACGAATCGCGGGCCGACGAACGCACCGTTGTGATTCAATGCATGATCGAGAAGCAGAGCGAAGTATTCGAATTCGACGGGAAGAAGCTCACGCGCAAGGCCTGCTATCCAGATGTCAGGTGGCCCCGCCTCCATCCGCACAGTGTGGCGTCCGCCGAACGGGCAGCGATAGGGGCAGGAGAAAGCGACATGATCCTGAAACCCACCATCGGCGCGGGTGTGCTCATCATCTGCTGCGGCCTGGCGGTGCACGCCCGGCAGACGCCTGCGGCCGAGACGCCGCGGCCGGACGTCACTAAAGCCCAGGTCCAGCGCTGGATGACCGAGCTGTCGAACTGGGGACGCTGGGGGAAGGACGATCAGCTCGGGACGCTGAACCTGATCACTCCTGAGAAGCGCCGGCAGGCGCAGTCGCTGGCACGACGCGGCCTCGTCGTCTCGCTCGCGCAGCCGGTGGCGCTCGTGCCCATGCCAGAGGCCACCAAACGCGACGGCCGTTCCCACGCGTCTTCGTTCTACGAGATCCGCTTCCGGACCTTTCCCGACCCCGATCTCGAGACGGGCAATCCCGGCTTCAGCAGTGACATCAAGGAGTACCACGTCCACGGCCCGATGACGCATCTCGACGCCTTGTGCCACGCCAGCTACCAGGGCAAGTGGTACAACGGGTTCGTGCTCGCCGAGGGGTTCAGCGACCAGGCGGGCTGCTCGAAGCTGGGCACCGAAGCGGTGAAGCAGGGCATCGTGACGCGAGGCATCCTCGTCGACATGACCCGTCTAAAAAACCCGTCGCGGTCGCGTGGAGCGCGCGCCTACGTCGAAGACCTCGAAGCCTGGGAACGGCAGACCGGCCTGAAGGTGTCTCCTGGCGACGCGCTGTTCGTCTACAACGCGCCGGCGCCGCAGGGCAACCGGCCTGGGCTCGGAGGCTCGATGGACATCTCGGTCCTGCCGTGGATGAAAGAGCGCGGCGTGTCCATCACCAGCGCCATCCGTTCGATCCCTGAGGACCCGCGCGCCAACCACGTCGTCTCGCTCGTGGCCATGGGGCTGCATCTGCTGGATGGCCCGCGGCTCGACGAGCTCGCCCAGACCGCCGCGCGGCTCAACCAGTGGGAGTTCCTGCTGGTCATCGCGCCGCCGAACGTGCCAGGCAGCACCGGCGAGCTGGTCAATCCTCTGGCGATGTTCTGAGCGCGAGGCCCGACACGACACACACCTGTCAAGCGCGCGCGGATGAAGCGCGCGCGCAAACAGGTACCGGGCTTTGTATACGGTCCGATGAGGTGGACCTACTTGGACGACGGTCGCGGCTCCTCGGCGTTCCGCGGCGAACACGGAAGGCGTGCGCAGTATTCCCTCAATAGGATCAGTCAGGTCACGCATCGTTTGCCCGTTGTCAGGGCCGTGCCTCAGCACACCCAGGGAACGATGCGCTTTGTCGTCCGCGCGTATTGTGCGTAGGCTGGTCCGAACGTCTCCTGAAGGACGGCCTCCTCAACGTGGATCCGATAGCCGATCGCGAGTAGATAGGGCAGAACGCTGCATGCCAGGGTCCACCAGTTCGAGAACACCAGTCCGAGACCGAAGTAAGCGAGCAGAGAGCCGGCATACGCAGGATGACGAAGTCGCGAATAGAGCCCGGTCCGTATGAGTGTGTGACCTTCTCGAATCTGGACGCGACCCGTGAAAAAGACCCCCAAGGTGTGAATCGCCGTCCAGCGAACAGCGATGCCGGCGACCATGAGTCCCAAACCGGACAACTGGAGAGGAGCATCGGCACCATCGATGCGTCCTACGCCCAGAAAGCCGACCAGCATGCCGACCAACTGAAAGCCGTGCGCCACATTCAACGCCAACAACGATCCCTTGTCCCAATCGCGTGACGGAATCGCCCGATGTCGGGGAAAGGCGTCAATGGCCCACCAGACACCCAAGACGGCAGTAGCAGCGCCAGCGCTGAGCACGTTGTCGCTAGGCATGCTGATCTTTGCCTTTCGTTTCGATTCCTGAAGGTAACGTCGCCGCGTGAGCCACGAGCCGCGGGTGACACTATCGCATAGTCGGCTGTGCGCGGTTCCAAGCGGCTGCTGTGCCGCTTGCTGTGAAGTGAACTGCGCTCAGAACACGCCGCTCCTCGAACTCCTTGAATGAACCGTTCTTCGGGTGCTTCCGGCGGTCGGCCCTGAGTAACTCGCAGTGGTTCTCTGAGCGACGGCCAGCTCCGGTCCTACGACGCGTCGCCTCTCGCGACCGGCGGGCGCACCTGTACGCGAACAGCGCGTTCGACGAACGGGTGGAACCAACGACGAGCGGCGAAGCAGTGAGGCGTGAGCCCGCTGAACTCTTTGAATTCCGCGATCCAGTGAGATTGATCGGCATAGCCGAGTGCGAGCGCGGCGTGAGCCCCATCCGCCTGCCCGCCGGCGGCCGCGTAGGCAAGGCTCGATTGAAATCGGGCCAGTCTCGCGTAGAGCTTGGGCGTAACACCCACGCGCTCTCGAAACAAACGAGTCAGGTGCTGCCGCGAGATCCCGGCCTTGTGGGCCAACTGCTCCACAGTGACTTGACCTGCGCTCTGCTCGATCGACGCGGCAAGGCCCGCCACATCCACTGATGCGGTCGCGCGGCGTTGCCCTCGAAGACGCTCGATCAACAGCGATTCCAACGCGTCGATGCGCACCGCCTCACTTGCCTCTGCCAGGCGGGCCTCAACGTTCGCCGCCGCTGGGCCTAACACGTCCTGGACAGGAACGACCCGATCGGTGAGTTCATCAACCGGCACGCTCGTGAAGGCCGCGAGCCCTCCCGCGCGGAAGTACGCGCCGATCATCGACGGCCTCTCCACTTCTGACAAATCCGCGTGGGTCACTGCACCCACGATGTGACCGGAGTATCGAGCGGGAGCCGCGCGCCACCGACCATCCGCATGGCACACCTCGCCGAGGGTGAATGACAAGGAGGCGTGACCGTCCGCCAGAACCGGAGGGCAGGTGGCATCCCCTCCGAAGGCCAGGAACTCACTGGTTCGCGTCCGCGATAGTAGACCGTCCTCAGCTCCGGGAATGAACGAAAAGACGGCACGGATGTACGGCTGCAACGCCGCATGCGGTGCGAACTCGCGATAGACGGCAATTACCGGGTTCATCGACCGGAGTATGTTCCAATTTTCCTATCCGCGCACACACCCGAATGGGCACACTCGCAAGCCTGGAGGCACTGATGCCGAGATGGGCTTTTGTGATCGTGCTCGCGATTGGAGCGTTCCTTGTTTCGGCATGCGACGGGTTTGTCGGGACCTCTTCTCAGATCACCGCGGAGGAATCGCGCGTCCGAGAGGTATTGGACAGATACCTCAGTTCGATCGACGCTGCGGACGTCGCGCTGGCAGCCGAGGTGTGGGCGCACGGCCCGACGGTCGAGGCCGTGACGCCAATCGGTCGATTCAAGGGGTGGGACAGTGTGCGGAACGGGCTGTACATCAACTTCCTCCAGAAGCTGTTCAGCGAACGGCGCCTCACGTCGAGCGACGTCTCGGTACAGGTTGTCGGCGACACGGCATGGGCCGTGTTCGACTGGTCGTTCGCGGCAAAGCGAGCGGATGGGCAGCCCTTCGCGTCGAAGGGCTGGGAGAGCCACGTGTATCAGAAAGTGAACGGCCGTTGGGTCATCGTGCAGATGCACTACTCGGCGCCGGCCCAGCCTCAGTAACAGTCAGCTCCAAGTCAATCTGACTGACGCGTTGGCGGCGGAGCGCGTCGTCTCTTGCCTCGCGGAGGAAGGACAGAGTCGCGAGGTCGATTACGCTGGCGATGCTGAACCGATTCCGCTGAAAGGACTCGCACTGGACGAGGCGCGGTCAGTCCCGCAAAACGATATGACTCTATCGGGAGTGACCCGGCGCACGCGCGCATGCCTTCAGCCCGGTCGCTCATCGCCGGGTCACTTTCGATAGAGCCGTTTGGACCAAGCCGCTGGCGTTTTGCGGCGGACGCGGCCCATCAGCTATGCACGTTGAATCGTGTGGACGTGTATAGTCGGGGCGTGTAGCCTGTGAGCGGTAGACGATCAAGACCGGCAGGACGCTGTGGACCTGCGACGTAGCGAGGTGTGCGCGTCACGACGAGGCGCCGAATCTCTCCGAGCGCGCTCGGTCGCCCCGGTCGCCGCCGGGCATAGGTCCATTTCCGAACAATCAGTTCACGATGCCATCGAAGAATCGTGTCCGGCGTGACGAGCGTCGCCACCTCTTGCAAGACCGCGCACCCAAGTCGATGCACGAGTACCGAGAGTCGTCGGCGTTGTGCATCGTCTAACTGCAGCCGGCGTCTAGACAGTTGGGTTTTCAGCGTGCGGTTTTCCTCGCGAAGAAACGCGATCACATCGCGCTGCTCGCGCTCACGCATCCGAGCACCGCCGCGAGGAGCATCTGTAACGGAATCACCGAGTCAGTCTACGCCAAGGTGTCGCCCGACTTTTCAGACACTACGCGGACAAATGATCGCCGGTGCGCGCAATATGCCAACGCGGCTAACGTTCGCCCGATAGATGCCGTACTGGGATGAAGTGCGCCCACCACTGCGCCCACCAGGTGCGCCGCGACCTGATCAAACCGGGGCTGGATCCCGCCACATGGCGACCACACAGGAGTAATCGGGCGAACTGACAAGACTTGCCCAGCCTCACTGGTCAGACGTTGACCGGCCGAATCTGAAGTTCGTGGCCGATGGCGTCGGCTGAACTCGATTCAGCGCTACGCGTCGTGCTTCCAGTCCTCCTTCTCGAAGCGCATCCCATTGCTTTCGGCGATGCTGCGGACGTCCCTCATCGAGGCGGGGTTGCCGCAGTTCAGCACGACGGTCTCGCCCGGAGTCATGCGCTCGAGGAGCCGCTTGCTCTCGACGCCTTCGGGAAGCCGGGGCCGCACGACCCGCTCAAGGGCCGCACGCACGGTGGCCTCACCCTCCGATCCGGCAGAACGCAGGTCCTCCTCTTCCTTGAGGGGCATCCCGAGAAGGTGGCGAAGCACGTTGTTGGCGCGCCCGGTGCCGAGGCCCGGGCCGGGCGACTCGGGAGCCCTGGGGCGGCTCACCAAAGGAACGTAGGCGAAGTCGAACGAGCCCGCGGCCTGAATAGAGAGGAGTTCCTTGTGGTAGGCCAACTCCTCCGGAGTGCGGTTGGCATGGAACAGCGTGTAGCGCACGGCGTCCCGTTTGCCCTCTCCGGCTTCGTGGTGGAGCTGCTTGATCATGGCCGCGAACGGCGCGAGGCCCGTGCCCGTGCCCACCATGACCACGTTGCGAAAGCCCCGTGCGCGCTTGTCGAGGGTGAAGTCGCCGACGATCCGGTCGACGTATCCCACCTTGTCGTCCACAAGGGTGCGGATCTGGAACAGCGAATCGGTGAGGCGCCCCGCATAGCCCCACTCGTCCTCCTCGAGCACGACGTACAGCTCCAGGTGGCCGTCCCGCCGCGTCTCGAAAGGCGCCGAGGAGATTGAGTAGGAGTGCGTCACGGGCCCGCGCTTCTGCACACCACGCTCGTCCAGGTCCGGGATGAAGTGGGCTTTCTCGTCGTGCCCGACTACGCGCTTGGTCAGGCGACAGCTCTCGCGGCGGAGGGCGATGTACTGCCCCGGCTTGTAATCTGGGAAGCGCGCACCCTCCTGCGGCATGAGGCGGAAGATCGCGAGCAGCGGGGAGATCTGCTGCCAATGGGTCACAGTTCCTACCCGGGGCTCGGCCCGGCGGGGCCGGCTGCGCAGTAACGACGCGATCAGCTCAAGGAGGGCCTTGGTCGCATCTCCGGGGAGCATGACGGTGTTCGGGGCGGCCAGGAGCGGGTTCGGCATCCCTGAGAATCCGGCTGCCGTGCTGCGCTTGACGACCAGCACGCGGCGGGCTTTCCCGACCTCGAGGACCGGCATGCCCGCGAGCGGACACTCAGGCGCCGTCGGTGCGAGCGGGTTGATGACATCGCTCGCTCCCACGGCGACGACGACGTCGATCTCGGCGAAGGTGGGGTTGATGTCCTCGAGCTGCTTCACGCTGTCGTCGCGGATGTCGGCCTCCGCCAGGAGTATGTTCATCTGCCCCGCCATGCGCCCCGCGAGGGGGTGGATCCCGAACGTCACCTCAACCTTGCGGGCTTCGAGAACGTGGGCGAAGTCCCGGACTGTGTGCTGGGCGTGGGACAGCGCCATCCCGTACCCCGGCACGATGACGACGCGTTGGGCGCCCGTGAACATTGTTGCCGCCTCGTCGGGCGAAACCCTTTTGATCGTGTCCGGGCCCACGCCCTGCGCCGAAGCGGCGCCCTGGGGCGCGTCCTTCGTGGTCTGCGTCATGTTCGCACCTCCTGGCTCAGCGTCCTTCGACGCCTTCGCTGCGCAAGTGGTCGCTCACACGCAATGCTGCGTCCGAGCTGGTGTTGAGATCTCGAAAGTCTTCTGACAATCACGACAGGCGAATTCATAGACCGGCATGGCAAACTCCTGTGCCACCGAGGTGTATTGTGGGTCATACGCTCACGAGCAGCATCCGTCGTCGCAGGCGCGGGTGCGGGCGGCGGATGTCCAGACGCTGCAGCCCGAGGTCGCTCGCGATGCGCCATGCCTCGCGAAACTCCGCAGAGGTCAACGTCCGGTTAATTTCGGGATACGCCGATTCACCCACCTTGCCGGCGGGATGGTACTGGTCCATCAGGTTGACGTAGGTGTCGGAGCCGAGCGTCGTGGCAATCCATTCGAGAATGGCTCTCGTCTCGTCCAGACAGCCGGGCATGACCAGATGCCGGATGAGCAGACCTCGCCGGGCCAGCCCGTCCTCATCAACGACGAGCGGGCCCACCTGGGCGTGCATCGCCTGTATCGCAGCACGGGCGGCGCGTGGGTAGTCCGCCGCTTTCAGATAGACCTTGCTCCGCTCGGCCGACCAGTACTTGAAGTCCGGCATGAAGATGTCAACGATGCCCTCGAGGAGGGCGACGCTCTCGAGCGCGTCGTACGCGCTCGTGTTGTACACAATCGGCAGGTGGAGGCCGAGCTCGGCGGCGATGCTGACGGCTTCGATGACGTGCGGCGCCACGTGCTCGGGTGTGACGAAGTTGATGTTGTGACACCCCTGGGCCTGGAGCCACAGCATCATGTCGGCGATCTCGCGCGGCGTCGATCCGCGCTCGGCTGCCGGCTTGATGTCCTGACTGATGTCGAAGTTTTGGCAGAAGACGCAACGCAGATTGCAGTGCCCGAAGAAGATCGTGCCCGAGCCATTCCATCCTCTCAGGCAGTCCTCCTCCCCAAAATGCGGGAAGAAGCTCGAGACCACTGCGTAACGGCCAGTCTTGCACGCCGCCCAGCGATCCTCGAGACGGTTCACGCCGCAATCGCGCGGGCAGGCACGACAGTCCCCAAGGGTGGCCACGGCGCGACGCGCGCGGCTGGCGAGCGCGTCACCGCCGAGCCGAAGGTAGGCCGGGAGGGTACCGGACGGGTCAGTCAGCATGTGACGTGAAGGACCGCGTTTGTCTTCTTCGGGTGCTTCTGCAGCACCTTGATGGCTTCTGTCGTCGGCAGCACAACCAACGTGACCCCGCGGTCCTTGGCCTCCCGTTTCACGTCATCCATGACAGGCAATCGGCCATACGCCCCGGTGCCGATGACCAGGCACGTGCACTTCCACGGAATCTCTTCTTCCACCGACAGCGGCGTATGTCCAAACGTCTCGCGGAACTTCTTGGACGCCTTTTTCTTCCGGCGATGGATCACGCCTCGATCGATGACGAGGTCGTGTTCGTAGGTTACTCCGTCGATATCGATGACACCGAACTCGAAGTGCTCGAATTGCACTGTTCACCTCACATATACCGATCCTTCTCTAGACGAGCGGCGGGTGCTGTGAAAGCAGACCCTCTGTAATGGCACGCCCGATGTTCGTCATCAGATCATGCCGGCTGTTCACGATGTAGAGATCCCGGCCGAGCGCCCACAATTCCCTCTCGACGCGGGAGGGCGGTGGCACCGTTTCAGAACGGCGAGCCAGTTCGTCGGTCAACATCGGAACGACCTTGTCGGAGAGCCGCAGCGCCGTATCGACCACGAAGAGGTCCAGGCCTGGCCTCACCAGCCGGACGCGATCGAAGAACGCGCCGCCAATGTGCCGCCCGAGTTTTCAGACACTACGACATCGACAAGACGGTGCGATTCATCGCCGCGCATGACGTCAAATGACTCTGATCTGAACGCGACGATCAATGAGAGGTCGCCAGTGCGGCCTCTCGCCTACCCAGTCGCTCTCCTTGGTGCCTCAGTTCGTTGATGTCGCCGTGCCGCGCATGTACCGCCCGACGAGGTTCGCCGGGTTCGCGCCCTTCTTGGGACTGAACTTCTGCGGCCGGCCGACATGCACATCGGCCGTGTAGAGATTGCCCTCGCTGTCGGTGTGG
>DASRJE010000105.1:0-8637 GCA_035649635.1 Vicinamibacterales bacterium
CAGCAAGCCGGCATCGTGGTGCACCGCTACACACTGAGCTCGCGACGAGCCGACGTGGCGGCAACCGGGATTCAGGCGTTCAAGATCGCACGCAGCGGCGACAAGATGCTGATTCGTCAGGGCACGAACTGGTTCATCCGGAACGTGCCTCCCGCTCCGCCGGCCAACGCGGCGGCGGCTCCCGCGCCCTCGCCGGCTCCGCCGCCGACCGCCGGGCAGCTGAATGTCGCGAATCTGGAAGTACGGATCAACCCACTGGCCGAGTGGAAGCAGATGTACCGCGAGGCGTGGCGCATCCAGCGCGACTTCTTCTACGACCCGAACTTCCACGGTCTCGACCTGAAGGCCGCCGAAGAGCGCTACGAGCCGTTCGTGGAGAACATCGGGTCGCGATCCGATCTGAACTATCTGTTGGCCGAGATGATGGGCAATATGGTGGTGTCGCACCTGGGTGTGGGCGGCGGCGATCAGCCCGACGTGCGCCGCGTTCAGACGGGGCTGCTCGGCGCCGACTACAAGATCGAGAACGGGCGGTACCGCTTCGCCCGCGTCTACAACGGCGAGAACTGGAATCCCGACGCGCGCGCCCCGCTGACACAGCCGGGCGTCAACGTGAGGGCCGGTGAATACCTGCTGGAAGTGGCGGGACGGAGTCTGACCGCCTCCGATAACGTGTATCGCCTCTTCGAGGGAACCGCCAACAAGCAGGTACGGATCAAAGTCGGCACCGATCCCTCCGGCGCTGGCGCACGCGAGGTCACAGTCGTTCCGGTGCCGAACGAAAACCGCCTGCGCAACCTGGCGTGGGTGGAGGACAACCGCCGGAAGGTGGACCAGATGACCAGCGGGCGGGTCGCCTATGTCTACCTGCCCGACACAGCGGGCGGCGGGCAGACCAACTTCACGCGCTATTTCTTCGCGCAGGTGGGAAAGGAAGCCGTGATCGTCGACGAGCGCTTCAACGGCGGCGGCCAGCTCGCGACCGACCTGGTCGAGTTCATGACGCGGAAGCTGATGTCGGCGGTGGCCACTCGCGACGGGGACGACGAGATCGAGCCGCAGGGCGCCATCTTCGGGCCGAAAGTGATGCTGATCAACGAATTCGCCGGGTCGGGCGGCGACGCAATGCCGTGGTACTTCCGCAAAGCTGGCGCCGGCAAGCTTGTTGGCAAACGGACCTGGGGCGGACTGGTAGGCCGCGCTGCTTCGCCGCGGCTGATGGACGGTGGAAATGTGAGCGCCCCATCGTCCGCGGTGTGGGATCCGGCCGAGAGCAAGTGGATTGCGGAGAATACCGGCGTCGCGCCGGACATCGAAGTCGAGCACGAACCGGAGCTGGTGCGGCGAGGACGCGATCCGCAGTTGGAGAAGGCCATCGAGCTGATCATGGCGGAGCTGGAAAAGAGTCCGCCGAAGAAGCTGGTCCGGCCCGCCTACCCGAATTACCGAACGCTCCGGTAAACGGGCTCTATGTACATCGCGTTCCCCTTGCCGGAGTAACCTAAATTCCGGTCCGTGAGTCCGAGGTCACCATGTCTTACGTTGCTGTGATCTTCATCGTTGGTCTCGTGATCGCGATTCACGAGTATGGCCACCTACTCGCCGCGAAATGGTGTGGGATTCCGGTCGAGAGATTCTCCATCGGGTTTGGACCAAAGCTGTTTGGATTCAGGCGTGGAGAGACATCGTACTGGCTGTCGATCGTTCCGATAGGCGGATACGTTCTGCCGGCGCTCGACGCGAACGCGTTCCGTCGTCTCCCGCTCCGCAAGAACATTCTCTTCGCACTGGGTGGACCCGTGGCGAACGTGGCCGCGGCGTATCTCGGTCTGATCGCCTTCGGCGCCGTGCAGTTCAACCTATCCGCGTTCGACGCCGTGTCGTTCGCCACGACACGGCTGTGGCTCGATGTGCAATCGATGGTTCAGGCCATCGCCACGCTGTTTTCGGGAATGGGTGAGCTCAGTGGCATCGTTGGAATCGTGGCCATTGGTGCCTCGCAGTTCGGGTCCACCGCGGCTGGCCTGCTGGCGTTTTCGGTGGCGATCAACCTGAATCTCGCACTCTTCAACCTCTTGCCCTTCCCGCCGCTCGACGGTGGGCGTATCGCTTTTTCGCTTCTCGAGAAGATCTATCAGCCCCTTTACCGGATTCAGGCTCCAGTCACTCTGGCGGGGTGGGTGTTGACGCTGTTGCTGATGGTCTATGCGACCATTCAGGACCTCGGACGACTCGGTCTCACCCTTCTCTCCTGACGTGACACGTCCAGAACCAGCAGGAGGCCGGCATGCGCAAGCGATTGATCGTCAGATCCGTGCTGAATGCGATCGGAGTGGCGGCGGCGTTCTCGGTGCTTCATGCACAGTCGCCGTCGTTCACGGTGCAAAAAACGCCATGGGGTGATCCGGATATTTCCGGCACCTGGTCGAGCGATGACCTGCGCAACGTGCCGCTCCAGCGGCCCGCGGAATTCGGCACTCGCGCACAACTGACCGACGAAGAGTTCGCCAAACGCCGATCGGCCAATGACGACGCAAGAACCCGCGAGCTCAATCGCGTCGGCGCCTTTCGCAACGACGTCGGCACGCGCACGTTCCGTCAGACCTCGCTCGTCGTGGAGCCGGCCGACGGACGACTGCCACCCCTGACGGCCGACGCACAGCGCGAAGTGGCGAGCCGCCAGCAGCAGCGCAGCAATCCGCCGAGCTCGTGGACCGATCGCAGCCTGTACGACCGGTGCATCACCCGCGGCGTGTTCGGCTCTGTCTTACCGGTGATCTACGGCAATGGCAACTTCATCTTCCAGGCACCCGGCGTCGTGTCGATCACCTACGAGATGGTGCACGATACGCGCATCATCCCGCTCGACGGCCGCCCGCACCTCGGTGCCGGCATCCGTCAGTACATGGGCGATGCCCGCGGCCGCTTCGAAGGCAACACGCTGGTCGTCGAGACGACGAACTTCATCGGCAACACGACTGGAGTTGGCGGCAACGGCGGCGGCCCGCCGACCAGTGACGTCCTGCACGTCGTCGAACGCTTCACTCGTGTCGCGCCTGACACGCTGAACTACGAGGTATCGATCACCGATCCAAAGACCTTCACCAAGGCGGTGAAGCTGTTGTTGCCGCTCACGTCACAGCCTGGATATCAAGTGCTGCCGTACGAGTGCCACGAGGGCAACCACGCCCTGTTCAACATCCTCAGCGCCGCACGCGCCGAGGACCGTGCCATCGAGGATGCGGTCAAGAAAGGCCTGCCACGGCCCAAGCCGTCGACGTGGCAAGGTGGTCTGGCACCCGGCGCGCCCGACCAATAGAGGGGGTGCGGGTCGTGGTCGTGGGTCGCCGGCTGGGAGCGCTGTTCGTCGCCTGTCTGCTGCTGCAGGCGCAGACGAAACCGCTCGAGCTCGTCGTGATGACGTCGGGCACATTTACCGCCGCTCATCTCGAGCTCGCGGTCGATTTCGAGCGCTCGAACAACACGAAGGTGACGACCGCAACGACGTCAATGGGCGTGGGCGCCGATTCCATTCCCAGTCGATTGAAACGCGGCGAGATCGCGGACGTGGTGATCGTGGCCGCCGATTCGCTTGACGATCTGATCAAGCAGGGCGTGGTGATCGCGGCGAGCCGCGTCGACCTCGGGCGGTCCCGTATCGGAATGGCTGTGCGAGCGGGTGCACGCAAGCCCGACATCAGCTCGGTCGAGGCACTGAAGCGTGCGCTGCTCGCCGCGAAGTCAGTGGCGATCTCTTCCAGCGTCAGCGGCGACTACTTCTCCAAGGAGCTCTTCCCGCAACTCGGCATCGCCGAGCAGATGGCCGCCAAGATCAGACGAAGTGGCGGCGAGCGCGTCGGGGCGCTGATCGTGCGAGGTGAGGCCGAGATTGGCTTTCAGCAGATGAGTGAATTACTGTCGGTCAAAGGCATCGACATCGTCGGGCCGTTGCCGTCAGAAGTTCAGCGCGTGACCATCTTCGCCGCCGGGGTCGCCGCACACTCGAGGCACCCTGACGCGGCCCGGGCCTACATCCGATTCCTTGCCTCGCCGGCGGCATCGGACGCCGTCAGGAGGAGTGGATTGGAGTCGCCCGGCACACGGTGAGCGTGATGATTCAAAGGAAGGAGCTCGTGATGAAGCGACTCGTCTCGATCGCGATTGTCTTCGCAGCGGCTGCGACGATTCACGCCGCCGACCCGTTCGCAGGCACATGGAAACTGAACGCCGCGAAGTCGAAGGATGCGAACTTACCTAAAGAGGTGATCGCGATTGCCACGGAAAAAGGCGATCAGCTCGAGCTCACGGTGAAGGGGACCGAGGCAGACGGCAGCTCGTTTACCGAGCGCTCGACCGTCTCCGTCAAAGGCGGCGTAGTCAAGTACCTCGAGGGCGGACCGCCTGCCGGCATGACGGCGACGATCAAAGTCGTCGATGCGATGACACGGGAGCAGACGATGACGCGCGAGGGCAAAGTGGTCGGAACCTCCAGGCTCGTGCTGAGCAAGGATGGCAAGACCATTACGCAGACCGGCGACTTCGTCGATCCGCAGGGAAAGCCATTCAAGTTCCTCAGGTGTACGAGAAGCAATAAGGCGTGTCGGACAGGCACGATCGCGCACTACAATCGGCCTGTGGTAAACAGTGTCGTGAACGGACTTCAGGCACTGGTCGTGGACGATTCGGCGCTCCATCTTCACATGCTCGAGCGGACGCTGTCGCGCGAATTCGAGTCGGTGCACAAGGCGCGCAACGGCCAGGAAGCGATGGCGATCTTCGAACGCGAGCGGCCGTCGCTCATCATCACCGATTGCATGATGCCTGACTTCAGCGGCTTCGAGCTGTGTCAGCGCATCCGCGCGGCGCAGACCTCGTACGTCTACATCATCATGGTGACCAGCATCACCGAGAAGGACAACATCGTGAAGGGCCTGGCCGCGGGCGCCGACGACTATCTGACCAAGCCGTTTCACGGCGAAGAGCTCCTGGCGCGCGTCAAGGTCGGCCGGCGGCTGCTCGACCTGCATCGTCAGCTGGAGGAGAAGAATCGCCTCCTCGAACAGGCGGCGCTGACGGATGCGCTGACCGGGCTGCCCAACCGCCGCGCCATCGAAGCCTGGGCGGCTCACCAGCTGGCTGCCGCGGCCCGACACGGCTTCTCGTTCTGGGTGGTGCTGATCGACTTGGATCACTTCAAGCGCGTCAACGACAGCTATGGCCACGAGGCCGGCGACAGCGTGCTCAAGGCGTTTGCCGAGATCCTGCAATCGCATACGCGTTCGTCGGACATCTCGGGGCGGATCGGCGGCGAGGAATTCCTCCATGCGGTGACATACGCCGACGAAGAGCGCATGCCGATGCTCGTCGAGCGCACCCGCGAGAAGCTGATGACGCGGGCGTTTTCCTTCAGCGGCTCGCAGCTGACCGTGACGGCCAGCCTGGGTGTGGCAGGTTTTCGTGGCGAGACCGCGCCAGCATTCGGCGAGTTGATCAGCCGCGCCGACCGGGCGCTCTACCGGGCCAAGCAGCTGGGACGCAACCGGGCCGAGTTCGAGCCAATGTTGCGCTCGTGATCCGACTCGTGCTCGAGATCGTTGCAACCGTCAGGGCATGAGCCGTTCGACGTGTGTTCCCGGAGGGCACGGATCTGACCCGGGGATCGTCTCTGTCCTCGGCATCGCCGGTTGCGACGGCCTTGCCGGTGCCGATACCGACGGCATCGTCTGTCCAGAGGACGGCGGCAGCGGTCTTTGGACACGGATCGGCGGGTCGATCCGGCCCAGCGGAGTGTAGAACGTCAACGGCGGAGGCGGGAACGAACTCGGGTTGTAGAAGGTCAACGTCGGAGTCGATGCCATCGTCGGATTGTAGAAGGTCACGGTCGCAGAAGGCGTCACAGTTTCCCGCGTGGCAGTCGTGGTTGGTACGCACACGGGGACGGATTCAGTCGATCGTTGTTGAGACGCCTCGGGGTTCGTCTGAGCAGCTACTGGTGTTGAAAGAGCGAACGCGGCAGTAAAGATGACAATCAAAACCGGAAAGCTCTTCGACATGACGGGGTTCTCCTTGCCGAGATGCGACGCCACCCTCTGGTGCAGGTGCCGTACCGATCGATCCGATAGAAAAAGGGCCGCCTGAAGGCGGCCCTTCCGATCGTGCGGGTCGGACCCTACGTACTCAGAAGTCCCAGCGCGCCCCGAACTTCACGAAGCGCGGCTGGATGACCGACGTCGCGTTCCGCCAGGCCACACCGTAATTCTGGACTTCCTGCAGGATCGCGTCGGAGTTGAAAGCATTGTAGAGGTCGACGTTCAGGTCGACACTCCCCTTGCCCACTCTCAGGATCTTCGTGAAGCGCAGGTCGAACTGGTTCAGGCGGTCGCCAAACTCGGTGCCCGTCGGCAGACCTCTGAACCCAAACGCATCGACCCATCCCGGAATCAGGTTAACCGTCGACGAGCCGGAAGAGAACGGTCGCCCGAGTCCAGGCGCCGTGCCGGCGTACGTGTTGTAGGCGTTGATAATCGGGCCAATCACGCTCTGAAACGTCCCGCTGACTCTCACGTCGTACCACGGGAGGACGTACGACGCGTACGCCTTGACGTTGTGCTGCATCGGCTCGCTCACATGGCAGAACGGAAAGATGATCGGCGTCGCTTGTCCCGTGATCGGGAGAAACGCGGATTCCGGCACCTGCGCGCGGACACCGCAGACGTCCGTCAGCCTTCGTCCGGTGCTGATTCCACCCTGAAGAAACAGCTTGCTGAAGCGGCCGTTGGCCGTGACGTCGAAGCCGTCGAAGTGTTCGATGTGTTTGCCCAATGGCGAGTCGTCTTTCACGACGTTGCGGGACGGAACCAGCAGTTTGTCTGGATTCAGATCTGGGATGTTTGGAATGGTCTGTCCCGAGTTCGGCAGTCGTGGGTCGGTCGGCACGGTCGCGCTGTAGAACGAGTAGTCGGACGCGCTCACGGCCTCGTTGTCGGTCACCCAGAAGTTCCCCAGCACGCGGCGGAAGTAGGCTGCGCTGACGGAGACCCGCGGGATCACTTCCTGCTGGACGCCGACCGAGAACTCCCAGTTGTACGGCCGCACACCCCAGCCGTCGAGAATCTTGGGGTCCCACGTCGTGGCGAGGGCCGGATTGCCGAAGTTCACGTTATTCCAAGGTCCGCACAAATCCCGTGTCGGATCAAAGTCAGGCCCGAAGAAATTCTGCGGGGCCGGATTGGACAGGTCGCAGTCAGGCGTCCTGTTGCCGTTGTTGTCGAACCACAGGCGGTCGGTCGATGTCACCAACCCATTGGCCGCCGGGTCGTTGGCGCGCGCGACGCCAATCGAGTCCTGCAGGACGCTGCGGCTCACGCTCGCCTTGATGGCCGTCTTCCCCGTACCGAGCAGGTCGTAGTTGGCGTTGATCCGCGGGTCGACATCTTTCCAGTTGGGCACGTTCTTGATTTCCGGATAGTCGATATTCCGGTTCGGTATCCACGGACCCGGCCCGTAATGGTAGGCGTCGACCGACTCGTTCTGGAAGTCGAGACGAACGCCCCCGCTCAGGGTCAGGCGTTTCGTCGTCCAGGAGTCCTGCGCGTAGATCCCGAGGTTGTAGTTCAACCGGTCCACCCAACCCGCGAGCGGCGACGTGATCGTCGCGAACAGCGGTGCGCCGTTGAGCGAGATGATGTAGTAGTCACCCTGCGCGTGGTTGGTGTCGCGCCGTTCAAAGTGCCCCCGCTGCATCTGCGTGCCGACCTTGAGGTTATGGCTGCCCGTGACGTAGCTCACCGAACCCTTGAAGGTTTGCGACGGGAGACGATCGTCGTTATTCGCGAACCACGACGCTCGATGCGCAAAACTGAACGGGACATCCGGCCCGCCCAGCTCGAAGATCGGGACCCCCGCGATCTTGTCTGGCGGCTGCGTGATCGTGTCAGGACTCTCGCCGGGCGCGACCCCCGCTTCGACGAGCACGCGGTTGGTGGCCGTGTACGTCCACGTGATCGTGCTCAACTGAGTCGGCCACCGTACGATCTGCGCCGCCTCCGGTGACATGAAGAGAAGCTGCGACAGCCAGTGCGGATCGTCCTTACGTTGGTACGCGTACCAGCCGGAGATCTTCTGCTTCGCGGTGGGTGCCCACGTCAGGCGGATGTTGTTGTCCGCCGTCCACGTGCCGGCGAATGCCTGCCGCGTGAGATCGGGTGTGCGAACGTAGGCCGCGGGATCAACAGGAAAGTACAGCCCGGCCTGGTAATACTCGTTCGTGAAGTAACGCGACGTGTAGTAGAACCACAGCTTGTCGCGCTTGATGGGACCTCCGATGGCGCCATTGATGTCGTACAGCTTCTTCAGCGAGTCGGTGGTGGACGTGCCCCTGTCACGAAGCCGATCGCTCACGTTGCTGCCCTGGAGAGACGGTGCGGATCCGTTGGCGAGCAGGGAGCCGTGAAAGGCGTTGCCGCCCGACTTCGGAATCGCGTTCATGATCACGCCATTGGTTCCCGATTCAGGGGTCTGTCCGGAGAACGAGAGGTTGACCTCGTCGTAGATGAGCGCCGAGAGGCTCATGTTGGTCAGGTTCGAGCTGAGATACATGTTGCCGATGCGCATGCCGTCGATCATCGACACGCCGTC
>DASRJE010000106.1:0-37107 GCA_035649635.1 Vicinamibacterales bacterium
AGATCCCCGCCTTTTGGTAAACCACCAGCGAAACTCGCCGACGCCGCTTCTGAACCCATCGAGCGCTGTGTCATAGCGACGAGGGGGAACACAATGCGCGCATCTCCAGTTTCCACAACTTGATACTTGCCATCCCCCAGATTATTTACGTGCTCGCCGGTCTTAAGGACCAACTCCGGGATGCCTTCCAATTCTTGGGAAGGGGCATCGAATGTGGAGATTCGGGTGAAGTCCGTATAAACGTCGAAAAAGCAATCCGTGCAACATCCGTGAAACTCTGTGCCCTGAAATGAAAAGCCCCCAGTGTTTGCTGGAGGCTTTTGATTTTGGTGCGGAAGCGGGGACTCGTGCTCGAAGGTCGAGCGCGGAGCGCGATGGCCAAGTGCCTGAGGGCACGGTGACGCGCCAAACCGAGCGAAGCGATCGTTTGGTGCGGAAGCGGGGACTCGAACCCCGATGACCTTGCGGCCACTAGCTCCTGAGGCTAGCGCGTCTGCCAATTCCGCCACTTCCGCAGCTGCAATCGTGAAGTCCGGCTGAAGCCAGACACACTACGAGAGTAAAAAGGCAGGAACATCGAAGTATAACATGCGCATGTTGATGCTCCTGCGCGTGGCCGCGATCGTCCTCCTCGCCGTCTGGGCGTGGCGCCGTCGGTCCCTCACGCTGTGGATCCTCGTCGGCATGGCCGCCGGCGCAGAGCTCGGTCACGACTATCCCGCGATCGCGACGAACCTCCGCGTGCTCGCGCAAATCTTTCTGCGCCTCATCCGGACCATCGTCGCGCCGCTCCTCTTTGCCACGCTCGTCGTCGGAATCGCCGGGCATTCGAATCTTCGGCAGGTTGGCCGGATGGGCGTGAAGGCGCTCATTTACTTCGAGGTCGTCACCACGCTCGCGCTCCTGATCGGGTGGGGCGCGATCACCGTGAGTCGCGCCGGCGTGGGCATCACCTTGCCCGCGACCGTCGAGACGACGCAGATTCAGCAGGCCGGACCACGCACCTGGCAGGACATCGTCCTCGATGTGTTTCCCGAAAATATCGCCAGGGCGGTCGCCGAGGCCGAGATGCTCCAGGTCGTCGTCTTCAGCGTGATCTTTGGCGTGGCGCTCGCGTTGATCCCTGACGACAAACGGCGTCCAATGCTCGCATTTGCCGAGAGCCTCGCCGAGACGATGTTCCGCTTCACGCGGATTGTGATGCTGATGGCGCCAGTCGGCGTGGGCGCGGCGATCGCCTACACGGTCGGCCAGTTGGGGCTGGGCATCCTGGTCAATCTCTTTCAGTTGCTCGCCACGTTCTACATCGCCGTTGCGATCTTTGTGCTCGTCGTGTTGCTGCCGGTGGCGTACATGGCGAGGGTACCGATTCGGCAATTCATACAGGCCGTGGCCGAGCCGATCTCAATTGCGTTTGCCACGACCAGTTCCGAGGCGGCGCTGCCGCGCGCGATGGAAGCCATGGAGCGTCTCGGCGTGCCGCGGCAGATCGTGGCGTTCGTAATGCCGACGGGTTATAGCTTCAACCTTGATGGCAGCACGTTGTATCTCTCACTGGCTGCAATCTTCGTAGCGCAGGCGGCGGGAATCGAGCTGCCAGTGGGCCAGCAATTCGTGCTGCTGCTCACGCTGATGCTGTCGAGCAAGGGTGTGGCCGGTGTTCCGCGCGGCGCGCTCGTCATCCTGCTGGGCACGGTGTCGTCCTTCGGGCTGCCCGCCGAACCGGTGTTCGTCATTCTCGGAATCGACGCGGTCCTCGACATGCTTCGCACGTCGCTCAACGTGCTCGGAAATTGCCTGGCGACCGTCGTGATTGCGCGATGGGAAGGGGAGTTCCCGCCAAAAGAGAATTCAATTCCTCGAAGGCCTTAGCGCCGAGAGCCGAGACTCGCGCCTGTCACAGCCCGACGGAGAGCGGCGCGCGCAAGCAGGCGCGTCGAGTCCAGCGTCGGCAGCGGTGCGTTCGCATCATTCATGATGAGCGGGATCTCAGTGCAGCCGAGAATCACGGCATCACAGCCATCTCGTCTCATCCGCTCGAACACGCGGTGAAAATATGTCACCGCTTCGAGGGTGAAGATGCCGTTCACCAACTCCTCGAAGATAATGCGATTGATGGCGTTGCGTTCGACGGTGTTCGCGCGCACGCACTCCAGGCCGCGCGCTTCGAGGCGTTCGGGATAGATCTCGCTTTCGACGAGCGACCGAGTACCGGTCAGGCCGAGGCGCCGGAACCCGCGCTCGACGGCATGGTCGGCGACAACGTCAGCGATGTTCAGCCAGGGGAGCGGCGATTTTGGCTCGACATATGCGAGCGCCTGGTGGATCGTGTTGTCCGGGCAGATGAGGAAATCGGCCCCGATGCCGGCGAGCTTCCGCGCCGACCCGAGCATCAGTTCCGCCACCCCCATCCAGTCACCGCGGTCGATGCGTTTCATGTACTCGGCGAGCGAGTGCGTGTGCATCGAGGTCTCGGGATGATCGTGTTGGCCGAGAACCTGCGCGCCCTCCATACAGATCGTGCGGTAACACAGGGCTGCGCCTTCGGCGGAGCAGGCCACGATCCCAATGTGTAGCGGCATCCTGTTTACCTCCGGGCGTCAGGCCAGAGCGCGACAGCCTCTGGCAGCACGCGCCGCGTCAGGCGCAGAGCAGAGATCAGTCGCGCCAGCGTGCGCTCCTGTCGGGCGGTCCACATCATGGCGTACTGTTCGCGCACCTGGGAAGGAAGTAGCCCAATCGTCATCATGCGATTGATGCAGGTGGCCGGCGCTACCATCCAGCCACCTGATGGCGACAGGACCGCCTGGGCCAACTCTCGTCCTTGTGCTCCCACGGCGATGGCATTCGACGTGTACGTGCGTTCAAGATACGCGATCAGATCGGCCCATGTCCTGGGTACCTCGTCTTCGCGCGCCGCGAGCGCGACCGCAATGGGAAACGCTTCCGCGCAGTATTCATCCCGTTCGGCTGGAGTGAGCGGCGCCACCAGCCGCTCGTAGACGAGCAGGACCGACTCGATGAGTGTCGCATGTACCCACAAGACGAGGTCGGGATCTTCGGCTGAGTATCGCGTTCCCGACGGGTAGCGTCCAGTCGTTTCAGCCAGCACGCCATTCACACGCCTGTGAATCGCGCGGATGGCGTCGAGCGTCCGCTGGCGAGCGACTTCGTCACCGAAGGTCAGCGAGAGCATGGCGTGAACGGTGTGATACAGCCGCGACGCAGCAGCGTAAGGCGTGCCGCGAAAGCCGCTGTGATCGAAGACACCGGCGGCAACGAGCGGATGTGCAAGCTGGAGCAGGATCGCCCGCGCCCAGCCGAGCAGCACGACCCGCTCCGCGTTGACGCGCCACGTGATCGACGCTCGGGCCTGCGCGAATCGGTGCGCCTCCGTGACGCTGACATGCGAACTCACGCTGCGGGCACCATCGCGTTCATGTCGGTTGCTGCTTGGATGCGTCGTTGCCGGAAGTCTGATCGGCTTCGTCGGTTGGCCGGTTGTTGTGCCGCCAGAGCCATCCGGCGATTCCGAACAGTGCCAGACCTACGGCGCCGCGCCGGATGGTCTTCCACTTTCCGCCGCCCCCTTGTTGGTCGGGACGTAGCATCTCACGATAGGCGCCGAGAGTCTCCGGACTCGATGGCTCGGGCGACCGGTCACGGGTCTCTGCTCGATCGGGTCGATCCTTTCGATCGGGTCGATCCGGTTGGGGTCGATCGGGTCGATCGGGAACCGGCACCCAGCGGGTGATGAACGCAAACGTCTCTGACGCGCAGTGCGGGCATCGCTGCGCATCATGAACTTCGTCGCAATCCAGGCAGAGGCGGGCGGACCGCAATTGCATGGATTTAGTGTATAGGTGCGGCGGGTCTACAAAGAAGACCTGCCCTACGGGCGATAACGAGGGACGCGTCCGGATATCCTCGACGATGTCGTCCTTGGCCGTGTTGGTCGTGACCACAAGCACCGGCGTATCTTTGATGTCCGGCATCGAGCGCATGAAGTCGAAGCCGCTCATCTCCGGCATGTTCCGGTCGGTGTTGATCACATCCACCGGGCCGCCTGCACGGAGGCGATCGAGCCCTCCCGGCCGTTGCCGGCCTCGGCCACGTCCTGGTGTCCGAGCTTGTTCAACGTGTTGATGATGATGCGGCGCATCGTGCTGGAGTCGTCGATGATCAGAAAGCGCATGTTGATATCCTGAGCAGGCTGTTGCGCGCGCGCCTAAGAGACACTGTGCTACCCAGCCGCGAGCCCGCGAACATGCCCAAGGCCGATCGGCTAGTCAGCTGTGTAATCGGCGGGGCAAAGAGAAGGTTTAGGCGAATGTCGAACGAATTTGCGAGGACGCCCACTCCGATCGACCTGCTGACGCTGAATCGCGCAACCACCGTTGCGCGCCTGCTGGCCGGCGTCGCCCACGAGGTGAACAACGCCCTTCAGGTCATCGGGGGGACGACCGAGCTCCTGCAAGTCACCCCGGGATTACCGGCCTCGGTTGCCGACGGCCTGCAGCGCATCGCCGTGCAAAACGCCCGCGCAGCCACCGCCATCCAGGAGGTCATGCTCTTCGCGCGACAGAAGGTCGATGCCATGGGCCATACGAATCTGCGCGAGGTTGCCCGGCGATCTGTGGCGCTGCGTGCGTTTGCAATAGGGCGCGCCCGCCTCTCCGTCAGGCTCGACTCGCCTTCGACCGGCCAGTTTCTCGTCACCGGCAATGACGCCCTCCTGCAACTCGCCGTGCTCAACTTGATCGTCAACGCCGAACAAGCGCTTGCGGGGCAGATGGACGGTGCGATCCGGCTGGAACTCGAGGAATCGCAAGGCTCCGTGTCACTACGGATCTCGGACAACGGTCCTGGCATCGAGGCCGCCGCGGCCGAGAGCCTGTTCGAATCGTTCTTCACGACGCGGCCGCGCGAAGAGGCGAGCGGATTGGGATTGTCGGTGGCGCGTTCGGCCGTCGAACAATGCGGGGGCACGCTGACGCTGCTGACTCGGGACATCGGCGCGTGTTTCGAAATCCGCTTGCCTGCCGCGGGTTGAATGCGGGTCTAAGATCCCGCCTCTACAATCAGAGGGAAGGGTTACGCGGCGCCGCGTTCGAGGTTCAGGCGATGCAACTTGTCGATGAACGTCGTCCGGCTCAGATTCAGCAGACGCGCCGCCTGGCGCTTGTTGCCGCCGGTCTTCTCGAGGCAGCGTAGGATCAACTCGCGCTCGAGTTGCGACACCAGCGAGGTGAAGTTCAATCCTTCATCGGGAATCGCAACCGTCGGAACCAGCATTGATCCCGCGCGCTCGCGTACGTCATCGGGAAACGCTTCGGGGCCGATCTCCGATTTCGCCGCAGCCATCGCCACGGCGTGCTCCACGGCGTTCTCGAACTGACGGATGTTCCCCGGCCAGTCGTACGCCATCAGCGCACGCAAAGCGTCCTGCGTCATGGTTTTGATGGCAATGTTGTTCTCGGTGCACGACTTTCGCACGAAGTGCTGTGCGAGTAGCGGGATATCCTCGCGACGCTGCCGCAATGCGGGCATCGTCACCGGAATCACATTGAGACGGTAGAAGAGATCGTCGCGGAAGGTCCCGTCCTTGACGAGCTTGCGCAGGTCGGTGTTGGTCGCCGCGATCACGCGAATATCGAGACGCAGCGGCCTCGACTCACCCACGCGCTCGATTTCACGTTCTTGCAGCGCTCGCAGCAGCTTTGCCTGAAGCGGCAGCGACATCGATGCCACTTCGTCGATGAACAACGTACCGCGATGTGCCAGTTCGAAACGACCGGCGCGCGAGTTCACGGCGCCAGTGAAGGCGCCCTTGACGTGTCCAAAGAGTTCCGCCTCGGCGAGCGTCTCGGGAATCGCGGCGGCGTTGAAGGCCACGAAGCGCTCGTTGGCACGCGGGCTGTTGTGATGGATCGTGCGCGCGATCAATTCCTTGCCGGTGCCCGTCTCGCCATGAATCAGTACCGTACTGTTCATCGGCGACACCAGTTCGAGCGTCGTGAAGAGCGCCTGCATCGTGCTGTGCCGGCCGATGATGTTCTCGAATCTGAACTTGCCTTTCAGCTGCGCCTTGAGCTCCGCGTTCTCTTCACGAAGTCGCTGCTGCTCGAGCCCGGCATGCAGCACGCGAGAGAGTTGCGAAAGCTGGAAGGGCTTGATGAGGAAGTCGACCGCGCCACGCTTGATCGCGGCCACCGCTTCTGCCACGCCGCCGAAGCCTGTCATCACGATCGCCCGGATTTCCGGATAGCGGTCAAGGGCTTCGTCAAGTACCGTCATTCCGTCGGCGTCCGGCAACCGGAGGTCGACGACGAGCCCATCGTACGCAAAGGAACGCAGCCGCTCGATGGCGTCGGCGGCGTCGGCGGCCTGCGCGGCCGCAAAGCCATTGGATTCAAGGCTGGCGACGATGGTCTGACGAAGATCGAGGTCATCTTCGACGACGAGAATGGACGGCAGTGCGCGCTGGCTCATAGGTTCGTCTACGTCAGTTATCGTCGGATCGTCGGCAGTCCGACATACCGACCGATTCTCCGAGCGGGAAGATCCCGGAGTTGGTTAACGTTTTTTGAAGCATCCAGCCGGTTCGTCGATTGATCGACATGGCGACAGTGTTGTTGCCGAGGTAGGAAAGCAACTCAGATGGCATCAGTGCAGCTGCCCAAAAGGAAGCGCTCATTGTAGACGACGACGTCCGCGCGAGGGAACCTCTTTCGGAGTTCTGTCGCGACCAGGGCTTCGAGTCTCCACGGCGCACGAGGGGCGGGCTGCGATCGCAGATACTGCGCGAGATCCGAGGCAATTTGCCGTGATCATCTGGATCTGCACCTGCCTGCGCCGATGGTTTTGAGATGCTCAAGGCGGCGCGAGACGCAAATCCTTCGATCTATGTCGTCATGATCACCGGCTACGCGAGCATCGATGTCGCCGTTCGTGCCGTCTGGGAGGGCCGACGACTACGTCGCCAAGCCGTTCGTGCTCGACCAGCCGGAAGTCGCAAACTCGAACTTTGAAGTCTCGCCGCGTCTGCCTGTCCGTCAGGCGCTGTCGGCTATCCGATCTCATGACTTGCTTCGTGACGGTGCTTTCCGTGCAATCGCGCGAAGTTGTACTCGGGTACCTCCCTTGCTCGATCACCTGGCGACACCTTCGGCGATTTCTTGAGGCGTGAGCGATGACGGGCGCGCGATAACGATGGTTCGCACCGCCGACGAGAGGCTGCAGCAAATCAACAACCTGGCCCGGTAATCCGTGATGTGGCATGTCATTGCTCTCAGTCTCGCGCTGACCGGCCGAGTGCCGGTTGCCATTGAGCGCGCCGTTCAGGAGCGCATGGGCAACGTGCGCGTCGTCGTGATCGAGCTGACTCGTACAGGCGAGCGATGCGGCAGCATCACCGTCGCCGAATGCGAACCGCTGGTTGCTTTTCCTGAACCCGGCTCCCGGCTCGGGCGACCGATGCGCTTCATTCTCGCCGTGGGTGATACGCGTGTGGGATCGGTCGTCGCCAGGCTCACTGTAACCGGAGCCGCGGTTCGTTCGAGTCAAGCCGTCGCCCGCGGCGAAAACATCGACGCGGATGCGATCGAATTGGTTGAGGCCGAGCTTGAGGGCATGTTGTTGGACCGCCTGCCGACGATGGCCGAAATCGTCGGAGCGCAGGCGCGTCGCGACCTCGGGGCGGGAGAGATCCTGACCACCGCCGCCGTGGTCGTTCCTCCTGTCGTCAAGTCAGGGGATCAAGTCAAAGTCAGTCTGTCGACCGGGGCGATCCAGGTCAGCGGCGTTGGTCGCGCGTCAGGCAGCGGTCAGGTGGGAGATTTGATCCGCGTGCTTGTCCCATCGAGCCGCCGCGGCCTCAAGGCGCGCATTACAGGACCTGGTTCGGTGGAGATCGTTCGCCCGGTGTCAGGCAGTGAATCGTGAAAGCTTCGCTTCGATTCACTGCCGGACGGGGACGGACAGCCGTCTATTCACGTTTCACTGCCTGACACCTGACTCTAAAGCACCAGCGTCCCCGCCAGGAACGCGGACGTATCGGTAAATCCCATCTTCTCGTAGAGCGCCCGCGCGTTGGCGTTGCTTTCCGCCACGAGCAGCGTTGCCTGTTTCACCCCGCGTGCCGCGGCTGACCGGCAGGCTTCCTCGACAAGGCGACGCGCGAGCCCTTCGCGACGCCGGGCCGGATGGACGGCAACTTGCGGCAGATGCAGCGTGCCGGGCGCGATCCTGGTTGCGAGCACGAGCGCCTGTAGAGTGGTGCCATTGCGGACGACGCGCGTGATCGTCGGTTCGATCACACCGCAACCGGGACGCTCCACCAGGCTTCGCACGTACTGTTCCCACTCCTCCGGCGTGCCTCGCGGGGCAAAGTGTTTGCCTTCGACGCCATACGCATCGCGCAGGAGCGCTGCCGCAGGCAGAAGATCGCCGGCCGTCCATGCCTCGGCCTCGGCAGTGTCCTCACCCTTGGCGATCGCCCTGCTCAGGTAGCGATAGTGCTCGCAGACGAAGCCGCGCTCGCGGAGCACTTCCTCGAACCCTTCGGCGCGAATCGGCAGAAAACACGAAACGCGGGCGGGTCGCGGCGGCCGTAGCGCGGACTCCAGGCAGGCATCGAGCAGCACTTTCGTGGCCTCCGGCGTGTCTGCGACGACACCACCGAGATGTACCGTTTCTCCCTCGGGAAGAAAGTAAGCCCAGCCTCGCAATGTCCGGTCGGTATCGATAGCGAGAAACCCGGGTAGACCCCACGTGACTCGCGCCTGCTCGATCTCCCGCCACGCGGTCGACGCATCCCACGCCAGCTCGCGAACCCAATATTCCTGTTCGCGTGCGTAGAGCACTTGTGTGTCTGAAGGGTCGGCATCACGCCAGTCGCGGACGATCATGGCTGCTTCAGTGTCTCCCGATTCCTGTCTCCGTCTTCCGTCCCTTACGCCGCATCCGCGCACCTTTCAGGCGGCGGACTGCCTTTGTCCAGTGTACAGTCTTCGGCCCATGACCTTCGAGACGAGAGCTCCGAGCCAGGATGTGAAAGCCCCTGACGAATTACTGTCACGTGAGCTGGGTGTCCGCCAGCTTGCCGCCGTTATTTTCAATTACACCGTTGGCAGCGGCATCTTCGTGCTTCCTGCCGTAGTGGCTGCGCAACTGGGTTCGTCCGCGATTCTTGCGTACCTGATCTGCGCATTCATCATGGCGTTGAGTGTGACGTGCTTCGCCGAGGCGGGTAGTCGCGTGTCGACCAGCGGAGGCCCTTACGCCTACGTCGAGGCTGCATTGGGACCGCTGCCCGGTTTTCTGATAGGAGTGCTCAACCTGCTGAGTGCTCTGGCGGCCGCCGGGTTCGTGGCGTCAGCGTTTGCGGCTTCGGCGGCGGCCTTGATCGGCACATCCTCCGTCCTCGTACAGGGCGCACTCATGGCGCTCGTGTTGTCGGCGGCAGCGGCGATCAACATCCGAAGCGTGAGTGGGGGAGCACGGCTGGTTGAAGCCGCCGTTGTGGCCAAGACCGTGCCGCTGATCCTCTTCGTGGTCGTGGGCGCGGCGTTCGTGCGAGTCGAGTACCTGTCGTGGCCATCGCCGCCGCCGCTGCTGTCGGTCATGAGCACGGCCGGCGTTCTGGTATTCGCGTTTCTTGGTATCGAAGGCGCGCTTCAACCAAGCGGCGAGGTGCACGACCCATCGCGAACGGTACCAAGGGCCTTGTCCCTGGCGATCGCGGCTGTGGTAGTGCTCTACATTTCGATCCAGGTTGTGGCGCAGGGACTTCTTGGTGACGCCTTGCCCGGCGACCGCGTTGCCCCATTGGCGGAAGCGGCTGCGACGGTTGTTGGACCCGCTGGGCGCACCTTCATGCTGATTGGGGCGACGGTCTCGATGTTTGGCTTTCTGTGCGGCACTGTGCTCACGGGTCCTCGATCGTTGTTCGCATTTGCCCAGCGTCGTCTCGCCCCTCGTGCCCTGGCGGTGGTCCATCCCTCGCGGCGCACGCCTCATGTCGCCATCATCGTTTACGTAGCGATTGCCCTCGGGCTGGCACTGACCGGATCGTTCGAAAGTCTGTTGGTACTGGCGAATATCAGCGGGTTGCTCGTGTACGTCGGCGTGGCCGTCGCAGCATGGGAGCTGCGACGACGAGACGTGCGTGCCCACGGAGAGCCCTTCGTCGCTCCCGGTGGGGCAATCGTTCCCGCGTTAACGTGCGCCATCATCGTTGCCGTGATCGTCGCTACTGTGAGTTGGATTGAAATGGCTTCCGTGGGTGGAGTGATGGCGATCGCCGCCGTCGTTTATGTCTTGCGACGATGAGAGTTTCGTAGGCGCGGTCTGACGAACAAGACCCGCCCTGCGATTATCCGCGACGATTCACAAGCGTTGCCGCATCGAGCTGCGAATGATCACGGCAAGACGATGTCTCATCAATCGCGGTTGACCGACGTGGTGATGGCAGGCCCGAGGGGGCCGCAGCTAGCTGAAACGGGTGCGTCTCGACTATCCCGCCGTCGCTGTGGTGTTCATGAGCGGTTGCACGTCGGACGCTGTGCTCCGCCGGGTGATGAATCAGGCGACCGCCCCTGCGGCGAAACTGCGCTACGTCCTCGATCACCGCTGACTCACGCACGAGTGGCAGACGAGACGCGCGCTAGAGTTCGGCAGACACAAGACCCGCCCGGACGGCAAATCGGGCAAGCCCGGCGACATCATGGATAGCAAGGCGCTCCATCAGCAGGCGCCGATGCGTCTCAACCGTCTTCGCGCTGAGCGATAGCCGGTAGCTGATGTCCTTGGTCGATTGTCCTTCGGCGATGAGCTGCAGGACTTCGCGCTGACGTGTCGTCAACAGCGACAGCGGGCTTGTCTCGATCGTGTTGCTAGCGAGAATTCTGGTAACCGTCTTCGGTGCACTGGGGCTGATGAAGAGTTCTCCTTGCAGTACACGCTCGATTGCTGTCGCCACTTCGGCGACCGCAACGTCTTTCATCAGGTATCCAGCTGCACCCGCGCGGATCGACTCGACCACGCGCTGCTCGTCCTGGTGCATGGAGAGCATGATGACCTTGCAGCCCGGCACGGCGGCGGCCATGCGGCGGGCGGCGTCGATTCCGTTCAAGCCGGGCATGCTGATATCCATCAACACGATGTCAGGATGGGTTTGAGTAGCAAGCTCCAACGCATCGAGGCCATCGACCGCTTCAAGGATGTCGACGTTCCGAACGGTTTTCTCGAGAAGCGTACGAATACCCGCCCTCATCAGCGGGTGATCGTCGACGATCAGGACGCGAAGGATCATGCCGCCACTCCAATCGGAACGAGACATTTGATGGTCGTACCGCGACCGACCGTCGAACTGATGTTCAACGTGCCGCCGACCCGGTCGAGACGCTCACGCATACCCACGAGACCGAGATGTCCGTCCCGCACGGCCTGACGGGTGGTCGGCGAGACATCGAACCCACGTCCATCGTCGACGATGCAGAGCGTGAGCCAATCGGACTGATGGTTCAGGGAGACACCGACATTTTGAGCGCGCGCGTGCTTGACAGCGTTCGCAACTGCCTCGCGAACGACTCGGTAACACACCAATTCGATCTCATGCGGCAGCAACAGATCCGCGACCGGTGACTCGATCAGCACGCGCAATCCGCCCCGGCTTCCTTCCGCTCTTGCCATCGCGGTCAGCGCGGGCACCAGTTGACCGCGATCGAAGGGCGCTGGCCGCAGTGAGTGCGAGATGGCTCGCACATTTGCGAGCAGGTCGTCCACGATCGCAACTGACGACGTCGCCACGCGGCTGCTGTGGGGAGCGATATCCGCGAGCTGGATCTGCATTTTGAGAGCGGCCAGCTTTTGTGCCACCTCGTCGTGCAGCTCGTGCGAGAGACGAGTACGCTCTGAATCCGCGGCGGCCTGCAGTTCCTCCGCGAGCCGTTTATGGACGGCCGCCGATCGCCGCGCCGCACCGACCGCGGCGCCAAGAGAGAGAGCAACCATGCCAGTCACGCCAACCCGCGCCTGGATGATCAGATTGACGAGCGATGATGGCGTGAGCTCGAAGAGCGGACCCATGCCGAGCGCCGTACCCAAAATGCAAAACGCGTTGACGATGAAGATGGCCCATGCGGCGCCGGTCGCCTCGAATCTGATCGATGCCCACGCGACGAGAGGCAGGATCAACAACGGGTTCGCGAACTGATCGAGGTAGTGTGAAGGATGCTTCCAGAGATAAAGCCAGTACGAAGTACCGACGAGGACGGCGAGCAGAACGGCCGCTTCCGCGACCCGCCAGCGGGGAAAAGGCCGCGGAATCTCCTCCATTGCGCCCGCCGTAGCGAGGATAACGGGTGCAACAATGACGACTCCGGCGGCATCCGATCCTGCCCACGTCCCAAGGACCCTCCACCAATTCGCATCGGCCGTAAAGTAGGCGAGCGTTGCGGCGATGCATGCCCCCGCAACCGCGGCGGCCGCCCCGCATGCAATCAGCGCGAAGCCGTTCAGCGGCTGGCTGAGACGCGGCGCATCGGGGAAGTAGCGCTGCACGAGCCAGCGCCCCGCGAGTGCCTCGCCGAGGTTGATGCACGTGTAGCCGATGCTTGTCGCAACTGGAAAACCGACGCCGAGATTGGCGATGACCCCGCCGATCAAGGCACCTGTCAAGGTTGAGAGGATGTAGCGGCGCGGGGTGAGCAGCAGGACCCCGAGCAGCAGCCCACTCGCCGGCCAAACCGAGGCGGTCCCGTCAGTAGTGTCGATGAGTAACGCGATGTAACACGCGAGAAAATAGATTGTTCCAACGCCAATCGCTCGCCTCGCGTGCGTGCCCATCCCCTTTCCGAAATGTGCAAGCGAGAGGCCGCGACTGTCGCGCTGTCGTCGTGGTTGATCTACCAATTTACCCGGCATTTCTGCAACCGACGCCGCCGAGATAGTGTCGGGGAGACGACAGGGGTGACGCCGGCCCGCTACACGGCCGTCAGCCCCTTGTGGGGGTTGAGCGAAGGCCTCGGTCCTAGGCTCGACGTCCGCGGAGGCGCGGCGACTGCGTCCAGATTTCGATGCGATCGAGGGCGAGTGCCTTGCCGTCCGCCGTCAGAAATACGTCTTCTCTCATGACCCCTTCGAGGCTTTCCCGATCGATCCGGGCGACGCCCGATGCCTGAGATTCGTACCGACCTGACGTGCTCGCGTCCCGCTCGTGTGACGTTCGTTTCATCGTCACTCTCCTGTGCTGGTTGCACGCACGATGCATGCCCGGGTCATGCGAATCACTCACGGTATTTGGTGAGGACCCCTCCACGGGGCTGAGATTCTTATCGGCTCGAAGGGCCCTTCTCCGATAGCAACTCGCCATTCTTTCGAGGAAAATCCGATCTGTCGGGTGGCTACTCCCGATGGCAAGGGTTTCTCAATCTCGACCATGAGGCCAACACAGCGGCGCCCCACTGGAGGGGGTCCGGATGCAGCATCATCGATTTGAACTTGCTCTGTCGCTCGTTACCGTCTTTGCATTGGCCGGGTGCGCCTCGGCTCCTCGCGGCCGACCGCTACCAACCGAGCGGGTTGAAGAGGGCCCGAACTCGACGACGGCGGTAAGGAAGCAGTTCGAGGGGCAATGGTCCCTTATTTCGTTCAAGGTCAGCGGTCCTGACGGGCGTCAGACGAACGTCGATGCCGCTGGCGATCTGTCGTTTGATGGATTCGGCGTGCTCCAGATCCAGTACAAGATGACCGACGCTGGCTTGAAGGCACTCGCCAGCATCGGAGTGAAATCGCCCAATCCGGTGATCTCCACCACGGGGCGAGTGGTCATCGATACCCAGCAGCATCGGATCACCTATCTTGCAGACGACTTCGAGGAGAAGGCGTTGGGATTCGATCCAAAGCTGGCGGCGGCCCGCGCGAACCCCTTCGCGCTGGAGCGCATTCGCTACTACATGTTTGGAAATGACGGCACACTGACCCTGAGCACGAAATACGAAGATGGCAAGGATGCCAACGTCAGTCAATGGAAACGGGTATCCTGACGTCGCCTGGACAGCCGCCGACGGTAGAACTGATTTCGAGGAGCGAACCGAGCGTCCAGTTCACCCGTGCACACGAGTCAAACCCGGATCTGCTGGCTTACCGGCCTCCAGACGCTCTGTCAGTACGAACCCTCCTGGCTGCGGCGCGACATTGTCGCCGGCCTCGTCATGACGACGATGCTCGTGCCGGTGGGAATCGCGTACGCAGAGGCGTCCGGCGTACCCGGTATCAATGGTCTCTACGCGACGATTGTGCCGCTGCTCGCGTACGCCGTGTTCGGCCCCAGCCGCATCCTCATCCTCGGCCCCGATTCGGCGCTTGCCCCGGTGATCCTCGCAGTTGTGCTGCCGCTCTCGGGAGGCGATCCAGAGCGCGCGGTTGCTCTCGCCGGAACGATGGCCATCGTCTCCGGCGTGGTATGCGTCGCTGCGGGCCTTGGTCGTCTCGGCTTCATCACCGAGTTGCTCTCGAAACCGATCCGCTACGGCTACATGAATGGCATCGCGCTCACGGTGGTGCTGAGTCAGATCCCCAAGCTGCTCGGCTTCTCGGTGAGTGCCGCGGGGCCGCTGCGTCAGGTACGTGGGATTGTCGAGAACGTGTCGGCAGGGAACACCAACCTCGTCGCGTTTGCCGTCGGCGCAGGGACGCTCGCGTTGATCCTGGTATTGAAGCGCTTGCCGCGCGTCCCCGGCCTGCTGATTGGGGTCGTGCTCGCCACGGTGATCACGGCGGCGTTCGATCTGGCAACGCGAGCCGGCCTGGCCGTACTCGGGCCGTTGCCCCAGGGTTTGCCGGGACCACGTCTTCCGCTGGTGTCTGCCGACAGCTGGTCGGCGATCGTCATGGGCGGCGCGGCGGTTGCGCTCGTGTCATTCGCCGACACGAGCGTGCTTTCGCGAGCGTATGCAGCACGACTGCGGACACCGGTCAATCCGAATCAGGAAATGACGGCTCTTGGCATCGCCAACCTCGCGACGGGGTTCTTTCAAGGTATGCCGATCAGCAGCAGCTCCTCGCGAACGCCAGTGGCCGAGGCCGCTGGCGCGAGGACACAACTGACCGGGGTGGTCGGCGCGCTGGCCATCGCGTTGCTGCTCACGCTCGCGCCTGACCTGCTCCAACATCTTCCGCAGACGGCGCTGGCGGCCGTCGTCATCGCGTCAGCGATCGGGTTGTTCGAGGTGGCCGATCTCCGCCGCATCTATCGCATTCAGCGGTGGGAGTTCTGGCTGTCGATGACGTGCTTTGCCGGCGTCGCCGCCTTCGGGGCCATTCCGGGCATCGCGATCGCGATCGTAATTGCCGTGATCGAATTCCTGTGGGACGGGTGGCGACCCCATTCGGCCGTGCTCGGCCGCGTTGACGGTCTCAAGGGTTATCACGATATCACCCGGTATCCACAGGCTCGCCTCATTCCCGGTCTGGTGCTGTTTCGCTGGGATGCGCCGCTCTTCTTCGCTAATGCCGAGTGGTTTCATCAACGAGCGCTTGACGCGATCGCCCGCTCACCGACGCGCGCTCGCTGGCTGGTGGTGGCGGCCGAACCAGTCACCAGCATCGACGTGACCGCCGCCGATGTCATCTGTGAGCTCGATGACGCGCTGCGCGGCGACGGCATCGATCTGTACTTTGCCGAGCTAAAGGATCCGGTCAAAGACAAGTTGAAGCGATTCGGCGTCTACACGCGTCTCGGTGAGAACTCGTTTTTTGCCACGATTGGAGAAGCGGTGAACGCGTATCTGGCCGACCACGACGTCGAGTGGGTGGACTGGGAAGACCGCCAGTAGGGCGGGTCCTGCGGTGCGGACCCGCCCCCGGGCGACGCTTGACTTCGGTGGACGCGCTGAGGCGCTTGACTCTTATTTTAGTTTGATCTAAATTAAGAGTCCGACGCCATGGATTTGGCACTTCTCACCGCTGTCGCTTCTCCTCGACGCCGCGAGATCCTGCGGTTGCTGTGGGACGGTGACCTGACGGCAGGGGCGATTCATGAAGCGATGCCCGATGTGACCTTCGGCGCGGTGTCGTTACAGCTCAAGGTTCTACTCGACGCCGGCTTGGTCGAGTGTCAGGCCGACCGGCAGTTTCGTGTGTATCGCGTTCGCCGGGAGGCCCTCTCGCCGGTTGCGCCGATGCTGGAGCAGATGTGGACCGACGCGCTCTGGCGTCTCAAGCTCAAGGCGGAACTGGCAGAGACGCGTCGCGGACCCAAGCCACGGCGGCGTTCTCGTCCCGCGCTCGCGCGCCGCCGCTCTCTATCGAAAACGGAGGACCGATGATCGCCGCAGCTCTCGAACATCGTCTGGATCGCACGCTGGTCATTCGCGCGCGCCGCGACACGGTATTTCAATTCTTCAGCGACACGCCGCAGTGGGCGGCGTGGTGGGGCCCCGGGTCCTCGATCGATCCGCGCCCCGGAGGTCGCATGGTGATCCGGCACCCCAACGGCGTCGAGGCGTCCGGTGAGGTGCTGGAAGTTCGTGCCCCCGAACGCATCGTGTTCACGTATGGGTACGAAAAACAGAAACCAAATCCGCCGGGAAGCTCACGCGTCACCATCCGGCTTGATAGCCACCCGCAGGGTACGCTCCTCCAACTGACGCACGAGTTCGCCGACGGGGATGCGCGCGAGGAGCACATCCAGGGCTGGCGTTTTCAGTTGTCGCTCTTCGCCAACCTCATTGCCGATCGGGCCAGCGACGGCGCAACGGCGGTCGTCGATCAGTGGTTTGCCGCGTGGGGCGAGCCGGATGCCGGCGTGCGCGAACGCTCGCTCTCGGCCATCACCACTCCGGACACTCGTTTCGAAGACCGATTCAGTTGTCTCGAGGGGATGAGCGAGATCAACGCGCATCTGAGCGCGGCGCAGCGCTTCATGCCGGGCATGCGCCTCGAGCGTCGCGGCGCGATCCGGCACTGTCAGTGGCACGTGCTTGCCGATTGGGTGGCCGTGGGCAGCGACGGTCAGCAGCGCGGCGGCGGAACGAACCTGTTCGTGCTCGATGTGGACGGACGAATAGCAGCGGTGACAGGATTCTGGGCTGCCGCTGGCGCTTAACCGGAGGTCAGTCCCAATTGGGTCAGCATGCCCGCGATGTCTTCGACGTGCCAGACCTCCACGATCTGGCCGTTCGCGATCCGGTACATGTCCATGTAACCGACGTCGGCGGGCTTGCCGGTTGCTGGACGCCCCATCATTGGCCCGGTGTTCGTCCCTTTCATTCGCCCGTGCACGGCGACCGATTCGCCCTCCGCGACTATGCGATCGGCCGAGATCTGTATGTCGGGGAACCCCGCCCGGAACATGGCGACTGCGTCAAACAGCCCCGCCCGCCCGAGCTTCGCGCCCGGCGGCGCGCTGTGGTCCACGATATTTTCGGAGACGACTTGCGTCAACGTCGCCGTATCACCTGCGGCAAATGCGGCAAGGAATCGGCGAGCGATGAGCTTGTTCTGTTCGGACATGCCACCTCCGATCACGGTGCCGGACGAGGGTGAAGGTCACCGCGAGACCACGGACCACGAGCAGGATCGCGTCGACCACTCTCCGATGGACGACCCATGGGCGCGCGCTGAACGAACGCTCTCACTTTACTCCGGCTGGCGAGGCCGATGACGAGCGCCGATGGGACGGCGAGCAACACCGCCATCGGCATCCAGTTCCTGGTTGTCGCTACGGTGCGCCGGCGAATCGAGTCCGAAACTTCTCGCAGATCATCGCGCCGTGAAAGATAATCCTTGAAGAGATCGTCCCGTTCGGCGATCACTCGCTGACGAAGCGTGTCGATTTCCGTGCCCTGTGCACCTCCCTCGTCGAGGCGCTTCAACAGCAGTTCACGGTCGTGCAGATCCCCGAGCACTGATTGCACGCGTTTGAGCGCTGTCAGCTCACGGTCATCTCGTGGCCGAGTCGTCGTCGACGCCAGTTCAACCAGGTAGCGCAGTCGCTTGGTGTGAATGCGCACCTGGTGTGCGCGGTTCGGAAAATACACCCCGGATGCGTGGTCGACGGCGTCGGTAAGCTTAGTGCTTTGCTTGTGCAGGCGCTGCCGCAGGCTCGTCTCGATGGACCTGGAGGCACCAGAGCGCCACACACGCGACGGCCGGAATGCGGACGCCGCAAAATCATCGAGCGGGCTTCGTTCGATCGTCTTGATCAGCTCACGGCGCGCAAGCGCGCGCTCGTGAAGCGCGCCACGGCTCAGGCCAACCACCGCGCGCGCGGCATCAGGCACCTGCCAGATTTTTTCTTCGAGTAATTCGACCACGATATCCAGATCCCGCGCAGCGCCGAGCGCGCGACCGAGACCGCGCATTTCCTCCGCGGCTGCGGCGTGGCGGTCGTCGTGGCCATCACCCATGACTTCGAGCACTGCACGAATGCGACGGGTCGCCACTCGGGCGTCGTGGATCGCGTCAGGATCACCCTCACGCACACCTGGGACATGTTTGAGCAGCTCGTGACTGTGTCGAACCGCGTGATCTTGCAGGCGAGCGACCAGTCCTTTCATCGGCGCCTCCTCCTTTGCGACCGCTAAGCTCTATGCACGAATGCTACCGGTCTCCGGTTCTCGGTCTTCAGTGCCACGAGTCGGCTCGAGGATCACCGAAGACCGAGGACCAAGGACTGAGTACCAAGACCCAAGGACCAAGTTAAGGCAGCCGGAGTACCTGCCCGGGCTTGATCTTGTCGGGATCGTTCAATTGGTCTTTGTTCAGTTCGAAGATCTTCATGTAAGCGCCGGCGCTGCCGAGGTGCTCCTTCGCAATCTTGCTGAGCGTATCGCCCGATTTGACCGTGTAGGTCTTTGCGGCTGCCGTGGCTGCTGGCGCACTCGCCGCGGGCGCCGGAGCGGGGGGCGGCGCACTGGACGCCGCGCTCGGTCCGCCAGTCACTCGGATGTCGGCGTTGATGTCCTGCTGCCAGGTAGGAATGGTCTTGATGGCATTCCAGATCTCGTTCTTCTCAGCTTCGGTGGCGACGGTTCCCTTGAACACCAGCTTTCCGCCCTGCTCCTCAATCGTTCCGTGGAACTTGCCCTGCGCGACCTGTTCGGCCCACGCATACATACCCTTCAACGACATGGTTCACCTTCACTTTCCCGTGTGATCGGTCATCTCGCAAACCATCTTGCCACTCTACTCTGGTGTATCGCTCGATCGCGAGCACAGCCGCGCACGCAGCTCGACGTTGATCGTGCGACCGCGCCGTTACATCCGCACTCTCACCCTCCGCCGATTACCCTGGAGAGGCGGGCAGACGGAGGAGAGGATCAATCAGCTGCCTCATTACCGCGTTCGGCAGCCGCTCGCATCTGGTCTGCCTCGCCGATTTCAAGTACCATCGAACTCAGCGCAAAGTCCAAATGACTGAGAGATTTATCCTTATACCCGGCCGGACCAGCAAGCAGGGGTGCGGCGTCAGCGAAGGAAAGTTCGATCGAGTGTATCAGCAGGAGATCACGACTCTGCAGGTCGCACCCGCTGACATGAAGCGAATGGGCCTCGCCAACGGCGATCGTGTGCGCGTGACGACCGAAAGCGGCAGGCAGATCGATGTCGCCGTGACAGCGGCCACCGGCGACGAGTTGCCTCCTGGGCTTTTATTCATCGCCTACGGCGATCTGTCGAGCCGACTGATGGACGGTGAGACGCACGGGTCAGGGATGCCGACGAGCAAAGGACTCGACGTCACGATGGAGAAGCTGAGTTAGCGACATGGCCACCCCTCCCATTACCAAACCAATCGAGTCGCCCGCCACTGTGATCACTGACGCCACGTGCACCTTCTGCGGATGTGTGTGCGACGACATTGACATTACGGTCAAGGACAACCACATCACCGACGCCAAACGCGCATGCGTGCTTGGCAAGTCGTGGTTCTACGGTCACGCCGCCGACGATCGACCCGACTGCCTCATCGAAGGGCAACCGGCATCGGTTGCCGAAGGTGTCGAGCGCGCGGCTCGCATTCTGACCGAAGCCAGGTATCCGATTGTCTACGGTCTGAGCGACACGACATCGGAAGCACAGCGCGTGGCGGTTGCCATTGGTGATGCCATCGCAGGAACGGTCGACACCACGACGAGCGTGTGTCACGGACCGTCGGGCATGGCATTCCAGGGCGTGGGCGAGGTCACGTGCACGCTGGGCGAGGTCGCCAATCGTGGCGACTTGATCATCTTCTGGGGTGGCAATCCGGCTGAGAGTCATCCTCGACACTTCTCGAAGTACAGCCTGATGCCGAAGGGGATGTTCGTCCCCAATGGGCGCAAGGACCGAACAGCAGTTGGGGTCGACGTTCGCAAGACCAAAACCGCCAAGGCGATGGATCTGTTCTTCCAGATCAAGCCACGCAGCGATTTCGAAGCGCTGTGGACGCTGAGGGCGCTCGCCAAGAGCGTCGAGGTCGATCCCGAGCAGGTGAAGCGCGACACCGGCATCGAGCTGTCGCGCTGGCAGGATCTGATGGATCGGATGAAGGCCGCGAAGTTCGGCGTCATCCTGTTCGGCATGGGTCTCACGATGACGCGCGGCAAGCATCTCAATAGCGAGGCGCTGCTGTCACTGGCTCGTGACATGAACGCATTCACGCGCTTTGTCGTCAAGCCGATGCGCGGACACGGGAATGTCACAGGCGCCGACAACGTGGTCACCTGGCAAACAGGCTATCCCTTCGGAGTCAACATGTCGCGCGGGTATCCACGATTCAACCCGGGCGAATACACCACGTCAGATACCCTCGCGCGGGGCGAAGCGGATGCTGCGCTGCTCGTCGCCTGCGACCCGATGGCCAATTTCAGTCAGCCGGCACGTGAGCGCTTGCAGTCCATTCCGTACATCGCGCTCGATCCGAAGGAGACGCCGACTACTCGATCGGCGGCGGTTGCGTTCACGACGGCGACATACGGAATCAACACTCCCGGCACCGTGTACCGCATGGACGATGTTCCGATTTACCTTCGTCCGGCGCTGTCATCCACGCATCCGACCGACCTCGAGGTTCTTTCCGCGATCCATCGGCGAGTGACCGAGCTGAAGAAATAGGAACCCATTTCAGCGCGTCATGAGCAGCGGGTATTTCAAGATTGCAGGGGGCACTGTCTACGACCCCATCCACGGAGTCGACGGCGACGTTCGCGACATCTGGATCCGGGACGGACAGATCGTAGAAACACCATCGGATTTCGACATCAGGCCGGACAAGACGCTCGACGCCTCAGGACTCGTCGTGATGCCAGGCGGCGTGGATATGCACTGCCACATTGCGGGACCCAAGGTGAATGCCGCACGCAAGATGCGGCCCGAGCAGAAGCGCAAGGCGGAAAAAGTCGTTCGCACATCGAACACGCGCAGCGGAACTATGGGCAGTGTTCCGAGCACGTTCGCCACCGGCTACAAGTACGCCGGTCTCGGTTACACGACGGCGTTCGACGCCGCCATCCCGCCGCTGGCTGCGCGGCACGTCCACGAAGAGTTCGAAGACACGCCGTGCCTCGACAAGGGGTTCTTCGTCCTCATGGGCAACAACCACTTCGTGATGGAGTCGATCCATCGGAAGGAGCCGGAGAAGCTGCGTTCGTTCATCGCCTGGCTGCTCGGCGCGGCCAAAGGCTTCACGCCGAAGGTCGTCAACCCCGGCGGCGTCGAGATTTGGAAGCAGTTGCCGAGCGGCAACGTGCACGGGCTGGATGAGAACGTGGCGCACTTCGATGTGACGCCGCGGCAGATCATCGAGCAGATCGCGCGCGCCGTTGACGCGCTGAAGCTTCCGCACTCGGTTCATCTTCACGCCAACAATCTCGGCATGCCAGGGAACTGGATCACGACGCTCGAGACGATGAAGACGTTCGGCGATTCGCGCGGCCACCTCGCGCACATCCAGTTTCACAGTTACGGCGGAGGCGAAGGCGACGAGAACACCTTCAACAGCAAGGTCGTGGAGCTCGTCGAGTACGTGAATGCACACCACAATCTGACCGTGGACGTCGGGCAGGTGCTCTTCGGCGAAACGACCACGATGACGGCGGACGGGCCGCTCGGCTACTACTTGAGCAATGCCTTCAAGAGCAAGTGGTTCTCGTCCGACACCGAGATGGAGTCAGGGTGCGGCATCGCACCGATCGAGTACAGGAACACCAGCCTGGTGCACTCGCTGCAGTGGGCAATCGGCCTCGAGTGGTATCTGCTCGCGAAGGACCCGTGGCGGGTCGTCATGAGTACGGATCATCCCAATGGCGGATCGTTTCTCGCCTACCCGCAGATCATCCAGTTGTTGATGGATCGCACGTATCGCCAGGACATGCTCAAGCAGGTGCACCCGGCGGTCCTCGAGCGCTCGACGCTCGCGGACCTCACGCGAGAGTACAGCTTGAACGAGATCTGCATCATTACACGCAGCGGTCCCGCAAAGATCCTTGGCCTGACGCGGAAAGGACACCTCGGGCCTGGCGCCGACGCTGACATCACCATCTATACGCCGAACGACGACAAGACGAAGATGTTCGAGCTTCCGCGAGCCGTGATCAAGAGCGGTGTGGTGATCGTCGAACACGGCGAAGTGCGAGAACCGCTGACTGGCAAGTTGCTCTATGTGGCGCCAGAGTACGACACCAGCATCGAGAGCGATATCGCCGAGTGGTTCGAGAAGTACTACTCGATCAGATTCCGGAATTACCCGGTGCCGCTCGACTACCTGCACGACCGCGAGGAAGTCGCCTGCGCGGGACTCTAGGACGCCGCAGCATGCTCACACTTCGCTACAAGGCCGACACGACGGTCCCGGTTGAAGTCGAGGGGCTGACTCCGTCTGCGGTCCGCGGCCTGTCGATCGCGGAGATTCAGCGATTCGACCTGTTTCATGGAAACCGCAAGGTTCCACTCGCCGAGTTCTTCGAGATCAGCGGTGACCCGGCCGATGCCCGGATGGAGTTCGAGGGCGATCTGGCAGGCGTCCATTGGATCGGCGCGCAGATGTCAGAAGGAGAAATACACGTTCGCGGCAACGCGGGACGGCATGTTGGCAGCGAGATGACGGGTGGCGTAATTCACGTCCACGGAAACGCGAGCGACTGGGTCGGTGGCGAGATGCACGGCGGACTGATTCACGTGCACGGCAACGCCGGTCACCTCGTCGGAAGCGCTTACCGCGGGAGCGCGAAAGGTATGACCGCCGGCGTGATTCTGATCGACGGCTCTGCGGGCAACGAGGTCGGGCTGACTATGCGTCGCGGGTTGCTGGCGGTCGGCGGAGAGTGTGGCGATTTCGTCGGCGCCAACTTGATCGCCGGGACCGTGCTCGTCTTCGGCCCCTGCGGCAATCGGCCCGCTGCCGCGATGCGTCGCGGGACCGTGGGTCTGTTCGGCGCCAACCCGCCTTCACTCCTCGTGTCGTTTCGAAAGAGCTGCGTGTGTCAGCCGACGTTCCTGCGGCTCATTCTGCGGCATCTCGAGTCGCTGGGGTTTGCCGTGCCGAGCGAGTGTCACAACGCGAACTACGGCATTTACCACGGCGATCACGTGGCCGTCGGTCGCGGCGAGATCCTGATTCGAGAAAACTGACTCCAGCTCGCCTGGCGTCAGATCAGCCTGACTCGCGTTCCTTGATAGGTCGTCGCCTTTCCGATGATCGTCGCCGGGGTGACGCCGCGAATCACGCGATCGTGAGACTCACCGCCGTCTTGCTCATGTATCCGCCCGGAGGTCCAGAGCGCCTGCTGCAACGCGACGAATCACCCCGATATTATTCCGGAGACCGGTTGTGGGGAAGCGGATGGGCGCAAAGGCCAAGGCAAAAAAGACGACGCGGCCGAAGAGATCGGCCGCGCCGCGCGCGAAGCTGGCATCGTTGCGCGTCAGCAACGGGTTCCGCGAGTTCGTGCTGGATCAACTGGCAGGCGTTCGCGATTTCCGGGCGCAGGCGATGTTCGGGGGCGTCGGCCTGTATTCCGGCGACGTGTTCTTCGGCATCCTTGCCGCGGATGTCCTTTACTTCAAAGTCGGTGACACCAATCTGGCCGAATACGAACAGGCCGGTTCGAAGCCCTTCAAGCCGTACGCCGATCGCGCCATGAAGATGCCGTACTACAACGTGCCCACTGAGACGCTGGAAGATGGCGCGGCGCTCTTGGCCTGGGCCGAGCGTGCGATCGCAGTCGCGAAAGCGACTCAATCGCGAAAAAGGCTCAAAACAGCTTCAACACGATGATCACGACTAGCCCTGTGAGAATGATCCATCGGATCAGAGTCGCCTGGAGATTGGACAGGGCAGCCATGGTTGCCGCCTGCGTCTGCCGCATTTCTTCCAGAGCCTTTCTCATGTCCCCATGCAGCCGGTGCATGAGTTCCTGATCAACCTCGTCTTTCTCCAAGAACGGCTCCCCCCTGTGATTGCGTGGCTCACGCACAGTCAGTCGCGGCCCGCCAACGCGGGTCCCGGATTCGCTCGGAAACTCCCCAAGCCCCGTCTTCAGCGATAACGACGAACTGTCCTTGAACGTGTGCCCCACGTCTCGTGTTTCTGCAAAGTCCGCGCTCGGCTTTTGCGCATGAAACTTCCATACATATCGCGACTTTGTCTCGGCGAATCGGTCGTTATTGTTCCGGTAGGAAGAGTTCTGTAAGAACCAGACGTTTGCTTTGTGCGCGCTCTTTCCCAACCTGGCGGTTGGAAAAGGCGGGTCTAGCCGATTCGCCGCATCAGGACCGGGCCACCGTTGGTGAGTGACCGAAGAGCGCGCGCAGTTCCGCTCCCAGCGCGTCTTCGTCCATCAAATCAGCAGCGCGGAACGCTTGCTGGTACATCGAGCCTATTTGGCGGGGCGAGGGGTCGAGGGCGAGAGCCCGCGCGTAGGCCTCGCGCGCCGCTGCGTGATTACCGAGATAGATGTTCGCTTCGCCCTCTGTCGCAAAACGCCACACATTGGCGCTCGCGTTCGCGCAATGAGTCAAGGCGCGAGCGGCATAGTCGCGGCACGCTTTGCGACTCTCGGCGTGGGCGAGCTCCATGAACGCGCAATTGATCGCGTGATAGTGGGCCTGTGAGGGATCTGCGTTCGCTTCCGCATGCGTCAGGCCGTCGCGATAAAGTGCGAGCGCCTGTTCGGCATCAGTGCGGCGACGTTCGACGAGCCATCGCCGCTTCAGGCGACCGGCCAGGACGCCCAGCGGATCGGTCCCCTTGGGGTGTGCGCGCTTCAGCATGTCGATCGCGTCACTCTCGCGGCCGACCGATTCGAGTGCAAGCGCCAGGGTCACGAGTCCCTTGTCGTCCAGTTCATCGGCGTGCGGCGCGAGCGTGTCGATCGCGTGTTGAAACTCGCGCGACTCGACCGCCCTCAGCGCGGTGTCGAGAAATCCGCTGCCGTCATCGACGCCGACGAGGGCCTTGACCGTGACGGTGAACCCCAAATGGTCCGCGTTCTCTGGTTTGACGATCTCGAGATGGTTGCCGTAGACGACCCGGCGCGCTCCTTCCGTGAACGGATCGAGCGAAGAAGTACGCGGCACGAACTCGTCGCGATCTCCGGCTATGGCAAGAAACGAGAACGGAGGCGCTTCGCGAAACGACGTTGTCCAATCCTGGCGCAGCGTTCGAATGAAGTCGCTGTCGCGACTCATGTCGCGCAGTTGCCGCTTCCAGAACCGAAACGGCGACGCTTTCTCCAGCCCGGCGCTCGGTGTACCGAACAGCAGCAGATGCGACACCCGCGCGCGCAGCGCGGCGCTCGAGAGCAGCGCACGCTGGACGAGCAACCCGCCCATACTGTGCGCCAGGATCGCGATCGATCTGTATCGATTGAGGGGTGTGACGTCGGTCACGGTTTGGATCAAGCCGCCGAGCGTGATGATCTCGGGATCCGCGCTGCACACGCCGGCGAGATCGAATGCCAGGCTCGTCGAGTAGCCGATGCTGAAGACATCCCAGTTCTGGAGCCGCTGCTCTTTCTTGAGGAGGTCGGGAAACAGCCCCCATGTGGCCGCTGCATCGCCGCCGAAGCCGTGGACGAGGACGATCGCCGCAAGCGCGCCGTTGACACGATGATCGACCCGGTGCGGTCTGTCTGCCATGTGGAGCCTTACGTGCGCAATTGGGGAACGTGCCCGGAGCACACGATATCACGTGCTCTGCCGATAGCCCGTTGTGCGGCCCAAACGCGAATCTTGTACTCGTGGCCACGACCGCACAACGGGCAGGCGCGCGGAGCGCGCCCAGAAGACGCTTTCAAACTAGTCAAGGGCCCCGCCGGGATATCAAGAGCGGTGCCCTTGACTAGTTCGATCGCATACCATGCGCTATGAGGTGCAGTGGTGGGTGAGCGGCTGAAGTACGTCAAGCGGGCGGATCAGGCCGTGGTCGCGGTTCAACTCGCACTCGATACCGATGGCTTCACCTACCAGAAGTGGGGCGGTCCGCAAATGTGCAAGGCCGGAGACTGGATCGTCGATAACGGCGGAGACATATACACAGTCGATCGAGAGACGTTCGCCCGGACCTATCGCCAGGTCGATGACGGCAGATACGTGAAGGTCACACCGGTGTGGGCGGAGCGCGCGGTGAACGAGGGGCGCGTGAAGACCAAGGAAGGCACCACGCACTACAAGCGCGGCGACTACCTGGTGTTCAACGACGAAAACGGAAACGACGGATACGCTGTCGAGGCCGAAAAGTTTACGGCGATGTACGAACGCGTCGACTAGTCGCGGTCTCCCAGTGAAGGCTCTCGGTGCTTTTGGCCTGACTCTTGACCTTTGACTTTTGACCTTAATCTGTACCGAACCCAAACACATTACGTAGCACGCTCCAACGTGGAGTGCGTGATGCGAGCGCCTTGCCCCGAACCCAGTAGTCATATGCTTCGTCGGCTTCGCCGCTGGCACGCCTGGTTTCAATCCACAGATCAACGAGATTCCGGAAGTCGAGTTCGCCGTAGGGGAGCGCATAGACGACGATCGTGGCCGTCTGCACTTCCTTGGGCCGGATCGCCGCAAACTCCGGGTAGATGCGACTCCAGTAGTACGCACGCTCGAGCGTCGTCAATGCCGCGGTCACCGTTGGATCGCGGAGCGCTTCGTCGAGGGAGTTGTAAGGGAGCGTGTTTGCGCGCGGCAACATGGTCTTGACGCCTTCCATCGCCCCTTCAACCGGAGGCACCGCGACAACGAGTCCGTCGCCCTCGTTCAGCGCCGCGAGCGTTCCAAACCGGCTCCGGTCGAAGTCGCGCACGAGAAATCCCAGATGTTCGCTGCTGTATGGATGCGACAGCTCCATTCGTTCGGCGCGCGACACCGTGGCTGTGAAGCCGGTCATGAGAATGTCGGCCCGTCCGTCGATGAGCGCGCGCGAGGGCTCCGGGGTCGCACGATCGATGAGGACGAACTCGAGCCCCACACCAAGCTGACTCGCCAGCCGATGCGCCGCCTCGATGTCGTGTCCGACGAGCTTGCCGCTCGCATTGACGAACGCCCACGGCACGGCATCGTTGAAGTAACCCACGCGCAGAACTCCACGCGCTTTGATTTGCTGCAGGCGGCTGCCCGGTTCAGGAGTCGAAGCCGACGTTGCTTCAGAGACGGCCGGCGCCGCGGCGAACGGCGGCCTCAGCTCGAATGACGACAGAGTGGCGACCCCCGACGGCGTCGGCGGCAGAACCCACGAAAAAACTGCCCGTGTGCCGACGAGAAAGATGCCCATGAACGCGACCGTCACGACCACAAATCGAGCGACACGTCGAATGGAGACGTGAACCGCGCCGAGCATCGCGGCGGCAACCACGACGCCGAGAGCCGCCACATGGGCCGCCGCCGCCATGGATCCCAGTCTCGAATTCAGAACGCTCGATACGGAGAAGAGGTCGAAGAGATCTGCTGGCAGATGCAACAGGTCGAGCAGAAACGGAATTGCTCCGTTGATGCTTCCGAAGAGACTCAGCGGCCCCGCGCTGACAAGGAGGAGCAGTTGCTGCAGTCCGAGCGTACCGCCCGAGTACCACGCCGCGAAGGGTAGGAAGGCGAGGCTCAGGATCTTTCCGACGTGTGGGAAGTTGTAAATCAGCGGAATCGCGACGCTGACGGAGCGATCAGCATCCTCGGCTCGTATGCCACGCTCGACGAGGAGCGTCTTGGCAGATTCCGCGATGAGGGGCAGCACCACCAGCACATCGCCCGCGGCAGCGGCTGTGACGATGCTGTCCCTCATGGCGCTAACGAAGCGGCCGTACGACACGTCCGTCAGTCGTGCGACCATCGCCGGCAACACCCACAGCGTGAGCAGCAGCGCGCCGCCGGCATAGAAGTGAAACCAGATCTGGAGGCGCAGTACGTCTTCAACGCGAATGTCGCCGGCGGTGACCGCTGCAATCGCGAATAGACCATATGGCGTCAGGCGAAGAATCAGGCGGCTGACTCGCGCCATTGCCTCGTTGAAGGCCGCGAGTGAATGGAGCAGCACCTCCTTTTTCTCGCCCGTCATCTGACCCAGGGCAATGCCGGCGAGGATCCCGAACAGCACGACTGCCGGAATCAAGTTGTTCGCGAGCGCGTGAAAGAGGTTTGCGGGGATGTAGAGCTCAAGCCAATCAATCGGTGGCGGAGCTTCCTCGAGTCCAAACACCGGTACGCCGGTGAATGCCGGAAGGGCCAGTGGGGCGGCGACCACCAGCAGCAGCGTCAGCCCCCAGACCAACATCAGGAGCGCGACGCCGTATCGAGCGATTGCCTTCATCTCCGCGGCGCCGCGGCTTCCGAGGCTCAGTATCAGCGAGCCCAGAAGATAGGGAAGCACGTTGACCTGGAGAAGCCTGATGAATCCGCTCGCAACGATGCCTAACGGCCGAATGGTTTCGCCGAAAAAGAGGCCGGCGAGGACACCGGCTCCAATGGCCAAGAGGATGCGACCGAACAGCCGGTTGCTGTGAGGATCGGTAGTCACGACTAGATCGGCGGCGGCAGGCGCGCAAGTCCACGCGCTCCAATCAGATTCTAACTATAGCGATTCTCACCTCCGTGTAGCACGCGTGCGTCCGGCAGTGGTCAAAATGACGGCCGCAGCGACGAGCAGTTCAAAGAAGAAGAGCGATCCGCGATGTGGTAGATAGCCGTGATCAGCGTAACCGGCCGTTCGTTGTACGCATGCGACAGCTCACCAACGCGGCGCTCGAGTTCCGCTGACGCAGGACCATACCTGAAGCGGCCATCGATTTCCGTTAGGAGACCGTGCGCCGCGAACAATTCGGCACATTCCCTCACCGCGGCGGCGGTGATCGCCCGCGGCCGCATGCCGACGACGATCTCCTCGGGGCTGAAGTCGCGGTCACGATTCGCGGTGAGGAACAGGAGTGCTTCAGCCGCCTGGAACGTTGGGATGCTGGCGTGAATGAACTCCAGCAGCGTCCCGGAAAGGTCCTCGGCCATCAAGGCTCGGCGACGATGGTGCCTGTCGCGAGCGACAGGTTCTGCGCGAACGCGCCTCGATAGAGCTCGTATAGCGCCTGGCGCTCATCGGGAAACCCGTCGTACAGAATCTGCATGATGGTGTAGTCGGCGCCGGTGACCACCGGATGAACGATGTGTACGTAGGGAACGTTGCCATCGCCGAGCGGCTTGGAAATTCGCATGACCTTCCAGCCGGCTGCCTGCTTCTGCCGCTGCGGATCGGCCGATTTCATCAAGGCTTCACGCACGCGTTTCATGACCTGCTCGAAGTCCGCAGTCTTGTCAGGTTTGATGGCGACAGTCCACAGCGCTGTGTCGCCCTCGAACGTGAGCTTCTGATGAGCGGTTGGCGCAGGCGGAGCGGCCTGAGTCGCCACCCGCGCTGGAAAGGCGATGGGGACCGCAAACAACAGGATGGCGGTCACATCTCGTACGAGCCGTGCAGTCACAATGATCCTCCTGCCCTAAGGGCACCATATCGTGCACGTGCGGCCGCCGCGTATCCTGACCAGTCGGTATTTCACGGCCCGACGAGCCTGTAGGCGCATCGGCATCGTGCTCCCCGTGCAGGTTCCGCGTTACGATGCAGCGAGATGCGGAATCGGTTTGCTGAAGGGCTGACGATTCGCGCGGCGCTCCTCGCGGGCCTCATGCTCACGCTCGGGCTGTGGCTCTTTGCCGGATACCAGGTGACGCTGCGCCTGCAGGAGGCGCAGCGTGAGGGGGCGGCAGCGAGCACTCGTTACCTGCAAGCCCAGGAGTTGCTCGCATCGGTCCGAACACAGGCGCTGGTCGCGTCGGCGCTGGTGCGTGAAGCGCTGCTCGATCCCGACGCTCGATCCGCCGGCTCCCATCGCGAGGACATCACGCGCGCCTACGACGCGATCGATAGCCAGCTCGCCCGCTACGTGCCATTTGTTGGGTCTCCGTCCGAGCGCGAGCGTGTTGGCCGGCTGCGTGAGGAGATACGCGAATTCCGCGCGGCCAGCGACGCAGCACTGGCCACCGACAGCAGCGAATGGTCTCGCAATGCGGCTGTGCTGATGCGACGGTTCATGCCCAGACGCGAGGCGGCAATTCGCATCTCTGAAGAGGTGCAGGCGCTCAATCGCGCCGCCTTCATCGAGCAGCAGCAAGCCGTGAACGGCATGCAGTCCAACCTGCAGCAGCAGGTGTGGACCGTGTTCGGGCTCACGCTGGCCATCAGCCTGGCCATTGGATGGTTCGCGTTTCGGCATAGCGCACGCCTCGAACGCCGGCTGACCGAACAACGTGCGCGCGAGGAACAGACCGCCGTTGATTTGCAGCGGCTGTCCGCCCGGCTCCTGCACGCCCAGGAAGACGAACAGCGGCGGATCGCACGCGAGCTCCACGACGAAGTCGGGCAGATGCTGAGCGCGGTCAAAATGGAACTTACCGTCGCCGGTCGCAAGCTCGAGCGGACAGGGAGCGAGACCGGCCTGTTGGCGGATGCCCTCTCCAGCGCCGACAGCGCATTGCGCACAGTTCGCGATCTCTCACGTTTACTCCACCCTTCTGCGCTTGATGACCTTGGTCTCGTGGCGGCCCTCGAGTCGCATCTCGCCGACTTTCGCAGGCGCCATGCCCTCGTGGTCGACTTCGCCCACGAAGGATTTCAGAGTCGACGCGGCGACGAGACCGAGCGCGCGATTTATCGCATTGTTCAAGAAGCGCTCACCAACGTGGCCCGGCATTCCCATGCCCACGCCGTGCGAGTGCGTCTGAGCGAGACAATCAACACCTGCCGGCTCGTCGTTGAAGACGATGGAACCGGATTCGATGTGGCAGATGCCGAGCGGCCTGGCCGCCGGCGCGGCCTGGGCCTGTTGGGCATCCGCGAACGCGTGTCACAGTTGCGAGGAACGGTAACGATCGAGAGCGGTGCGGCCGGTGGCACGCGTCTCGAGGTCTGCTTGCCCCTCGCCGAGTCAACGACGGTCAGCGAGCATATGCGCGAAGACCCGGGAGAGGCCAGCGTGCTGATTCACTCGCCGGAGGTCGGCCATGGGTGAACTGCGAATCCTGCTCGGCGATGATCACACGGTGCTTCGACACGGACTTCGCAAGATCCTCGAAGAGCGGCGCGACTGGCGTGTGGTGGCCGAAGCAGGGAACGGGCGCGATGCCGTCCGTGAGGCGCTCGCGCTCACTCCGGATGTCGCCATTCTCGATATCGGGATGCCGCTCTTGAACGGCATCGAAGCGACGCGACAGATCGTGCGACGGGCACCGTCCGTGCACGTGCTGATCCTCAGCATGCACAGCGACCAGGCATACGTCACCCAGGCCGTGCAGGCCGGAGCGCGTGGATACTTGCTGAAAGAATCGGCGGGTGCCGAGCTCCTCGAAGCCATTGCCACACTGGCGGCGGGGAAGTCGTACTTCAGCCAGTCGGTTGCCCAGGTCGTCTTCGACGATTACGTCAAGACGCTGAGTGAAAAGGGCATCACCGATCCCTACGATTCACTCTCGGAGCGGGAGCGCGAGGTCCTGCAGCTCGTGGCGGAAGGACGCAGCAGCAAGGAGATTGCCGAGCTGCTCTCGATCAGCCCGGCGACGGTCGAGACACATCGCGCCCACCTGCTGCAGAAGTTGAGATTGCACAACACTGTGGAAGTCGTTCGCTACGCCAGCAGACGAGGCATCATCCAGTAAGGCTGCATCGCGAACCCCCCGACTCTCACCTCAGGCCCGTTAGTCAGTAGCGGGAGAACAGCTCCATGAGTGATGGCACTCCGGACAAAAGCAGGCGATGTACGCGAAATGGGTAAACACGACGGCTGCCTCCTGGCTGCCACATTTGGGACACGTCACCTTCTCTGTCGGGTGTTGTTGTGGTTCCAGGTTCTGCTGTGGTTTGTAGGTCTTCTGTCGGAAAGTGACTGACCGGAGAACACAATGTCGGACACGCCGAGATCGGAGCGGCAGGTGGCTTTCATCGCGGCCGCAATCGTGCTGCTCGCGCTGCCGCTTCTGGTGATGTTCGGATTGGTCGTCATCGCACTCGTCACATGGACGCGCGCGAGTCCCGAGGCAAACTGGCTCGCCTGGGCGCTCTCCTCCGGGTGGATCGCCGTTGTCGTTGTCGTTGTCCTTGCATTCGTGCTCCAGTTCGTGCGTCGCTCGACGTGAGAGCGTGACAACGGGAGCGCTCAAGGGCAAAAGTCAAATATCAAAAGTCAAAGGTACGTTTAGAAGTCGTATTGCACTCCGAACTTGAAGAGCCGCGGGTCCATGATTGCCTGCGGCGTCTGCCACGCCGGCCCGTAGGTGGTCGACACACCGAGGACGTCGTTCGCATTCAACAGGTTTGCCAGGTCGAAGTTCAACTGGACTCGGTTCGGACCGATTCTGAAGATCTTCGACATTCGAAGATCCAGTTGGTTGGCCCGCTCACCGTAGAGCGTGTTCGGATCGATCAGGTTGTAGAGCACTGTCGGCGCGCCACTCGATAGCGGACGACCCAGACCCGAGATGTTCGCCGCCGGCACGAAGTAGTTCGCCGCGATCGATGGTCCCGGGCTGCTCTGGAATGTGACCCCGAACTGCACGTCGACGCGCGGGATCAGGTACGTTCCGAGGAACTTGACCTGAGTCTGCATGTCCTGCCCGACGTGGCAATAGGGGTTCGTCGGAGCGATCTCGGGCATGACGTCCCGGACCGCGCAGTTGTCGGTCACCTGTTTTCCGGTGCTGAATCCGCCTTGCAGCACGAAGCCGTTCACCGGGCGCGCGTTGACCGTGACGTCGACGCCGTTCCAGACCTGAGATTGATCGCCGACGCCCGACTTCTTGGCAAGCGTGACGTAGTTGTCAACGACGCCAAACTTGTTTGGATTCACGTCGTAGAAGCCAGACGTGGTCCGTCCGGCTGCGTCGTCAGGCAGCGGAATCGTCGCACCGGGGAAGTTCGTTGGTGCCGTGATCCAGTAGGCAGTGAAGTCGGCCGCGGTCACGGCCCGGTTGTCCGTCACGCCGAAATTGCCCGCCCAACGGCGGAAGTACCCGACGTCGATGGCAACACGCGGAACCACTTCGCGCTGGACACCAACCGAGAAGGTCTGGTTCCACGGCCGGTTGCCCCATCCCAGATACGTATCCGGATCGCGCGCCGTGCTCGGCGTGCTCAGGCCGAAGTTCCGGTTGGGATTCGCGCCACAGAAGTCACCGCCGGTCGCCCGGTTGTCCTGGGCGTTAACGTTGGTCAGGTCGCAGTCGACCTGGAAGTTCCGGTTGCCATCGGTCCACGTGCGGGTTGCCTCGAGTGACAGATTGCCCACCGGGTTGCCCGTGCTGGCGGCGAGGCCCTCGACGTACTTGCCCCAGTGCACCTTGAGAGCAGTCTTCCCGTCGCCGAACAGATCGTAGGTGAGTCCCACCCTCGGCGTAAGGTCCTTCAAACCGTAGAAGTCTGTCTCGGGAAAAGTGACGTCGCGATTTGGCACAAATGCCCCCGGGCCGAGGTGCTGCACCGGGAAGCTGTTCTTGAAGTAGTCGAACCGCAGGCCCCCATTGATCGTGAGGCGATTCAACGTCCACGTGTCCTGAGCGTAGATGCCCATCTCGGCGTCGAGGCGGTTGACGGTTTCGATCGGCAGCGCCCACTGTCGCACGCGATCCGGTATGCCGTTGACGAAGTAGTAGTCAACGCCGGCCGGCACGTTGCGCTGCTGGTTGGTGATGGTGCCCCATTCCTGCTGGACACCGAACTTCATCTGATGCCCGCCCATGACGTACGACAGCGATCCATGGAACTGTTGAACGTGCGGGGCGGTGTTCCAGCCGAAAGACACCGCTTGATTGCCGCCGTGCCCCTTGCCGCGATAATGCTGCGGCTGGACGAACGCTCCGCCTTGCTCGTGAACGGTGATGAGTGTCGCGTACGGACCGTCGGGCGGCAGATAGTCTTCGAAGCCTTCACCATGATCGGCCCACTTGAAGTCGAGCAGGAGCTTGTTCGTCAACGGCGAGGTCCAACCGGCAGTCGTGAAGCGGTTCAAGTGAAACCGGTAATCGGTGAACGCCTCCGGCGAGGTCTCCGCGCGCGCATCGATCCAGTGCCTCGACTGCGGCTCGTGCGAGAAGAAGAACTTGTTCCTCGGCGTGGCCTGGAGCGTCAATCGGACGCTGCCACCCTTTTGCGTCGTGTCGAACTTGCCGCGCACGCTGTCGTTCGGTGCCCACAGCCACGCGCTTTCCGAACCTTCGTTGGCATTACCAACCGAGCCCGGGATGTAGAACTGGTTCGTCTGCCAGCGCAGGGAACCATAGAACCACAGCCGATCTCTGAGAATCGGGCCGCCTCCGGAAGGGTTGACGTCGTACAGCAATGCCAGCCCCGCTGGCGATCTCAGTCCCTGTGCCGCGAGTTCGTCGGTGTAGTTGTCCGACTGAAAGTCGCTGTTTGCACCGGTCGCGAACACCGACGCGCTGAACTTGTTGCCGCCCTCCTTCGGAATCATGTTGAAGCTCACACCGCTGCCGACAGCGGCCGCACCCTGGGCCGCGTAGTCGATGGTCCATTCCGCTGCGGTTCCGGTGTCGGCGATGAAGTTGGTTGCCCATGCCGACGACAGGAGGTTGCGCGAGGTCAGGCCGTTCATCATCACCCGCGTGTCCATGAACGTGCCGCCGTGAATGGAGAGGGCAGCGATCTGCAGATTGTTCGTGCCTCCGACATCCTGGAAGCCCGACCGTCCGAACTGGATGCCCGTGAGACCAGGAATGAGCGCCGCCAGATCGTAGTGACTCCGGCCGGCCGGAATGGCGTCGATTACCTCATTGCTGATCACGTGCTGCCGACTGGTGTTCTGGATGTCGACGACGGGCGAGTCGGCCGCGACGGTGATTGTTTCCTGCACCGCGCCCACACCCATCTCGGCGTTGATCGTTGCGGTGAACGAGCCGACGAGCTCGATTCCCTCTCGCACGACCGTGTTGAACCCGGTCAACGTGAACGTGGCTTTGTAGAGACCTGGTCGCAGATCGACGATGCGGTATTGCCCGGTGTCATCGGAGACGGTGACACGGGCTTTCTCGATCAGGGCGGGGCTCGAGACCTCCACCGTCACACCGGGCAAGACTGCTCCCGATGCATCTTTCACCACGCCTGTAATGGAGCCCTGCGCGTACGCCGTGAGCGGCGCCAGTGCAGCAAGAACCAGGAGTCCCAGCCTTCGAACACCCAGCATGGATAGCCTCCCCGTTTTGGAAGTGCGTTACTGTGGGACCTTGGGAGTCACGTGCCGTGACGTGGACCACAAACGGTGATGTGCTACGCTGCGATGCGCGGAACGTACCACACGCACTTCTTGCTGGCACTACCCCATTCGGGGTAGCGGTGGACAGAGTGGACGTCAGCCCAAGCCGCGAGTTCGATATTTTCGCTGTGCTCTAACTGCACGGCTCAGCCGCATGGCGCTCACTAGCGATCGCATAGATATGAGTCGCTGGCGCTGACGGTGCCCGAGTCCCGAGCCCCGAGTCCAGAAACGCGCTGAGCTCGCGTTGCAAGGCGCCCGGCAGTAATATAGGACTGAAATAGTCGGTATTACGGCCGGGGCTGTTCATGAGCACGTCAACGCAGACCATCGAACAACTGACAGCTCGCGAATACAAATACGGCTTCGTCGCTGACGTCGAGCAGGATGCCGTGCCGCGAGGTCTCAACGAGGAGATCGTGCGGCTCATTTCGTTGCGTTGGGACTCAGACCGAGCGTAGTCAGCAGCGTTGGCGAGTCAGCTGCCACTGCGTCAACCGGAATCTGGTTACTCTCGAACTGCTGGAGATAGGTTGCAGTTACCCGATTCCGACGACCTAACGGGTAACTGAGACTGCCACTGCCCCCGAGCGACAGCGCCGAATAGACCGGCTCGTCGAAGTCCCAAGCGTAGGCGGCCAATTGCAGCGACAGTTTCGATGCGAGTCAGGACGGGATGCTCTCCGCGTTGAGAATCGGTGCAGCCCGTGAGACGACGCCGGCGCCGGGCGCGCGAGTCGAGTCGTTGAGTCCGCGATCCGGCTATCGCGCTGCCATTCGAGTGGAACACGCAGGCGGATGGCTGCCCGGGTCGTTCAGCTACGACAACGTGTTCACGACCGGGAGTTATTACCAACCGGTTGGCGCCGTCGTGTTGGCGGGGCGACTGCAGTTTGGATCGATTGTCTCGGAGCGCGTGATCGACCTGCCGTTCTCGAAACGCTACTTCCTGGGCGGAGCCGACAGCCTCCGAGGCTGGGGGCGATTCGAGGTCAGTCCGCTGTCGACCAATGGGCAACCGATCGGTGGACGCGCGGTCGGATGGCCTGCGTGTTGATGGCGAACGCGCGGATCGTCGTTGGCGCATCCACGTCAGCCTCGGCCACATCTTTTGAGAGCACCGATGTTCTATGATGCGCGCATCATGAGACGCACGCGCACTGCGATGGCAGCGGCCGCGATCCTGGTGGGACTATTCCATGTGAGAGCGGCCGCGCAGGAGCCGATTGACCAGGCGATGATCGCCAGGATCAAAGCCGAGGGGATGGACCGATCGGACGTAGGGAAACTCTTTCACACCCTGGCCGACGAACTGGGGCCGCGCCTGTCGGGATCGCCTGCC
>DASRJE010000107.1:0-15508 GCA_035649635.1 Vicinamibacterales bacterium
CCCTTGCCATCGGGGCCGAACCGCAGATCGACCCGTGAATCGATCGTCCGCTCGCTGTCTTTCTGCAACTGCCGTGGGGCCACCAGCCCTGCGAGGCCGCCAACGACGGTCCGAATCGAGACCTCGTGCACGGGTAACGGAGGTTCGCCCGGAGCGCCCCAGACCCGCTGATACGGATTGGCGTAAATCGCTGCCACGACGTCCGCGTATCGCGAGCCGGAGTACTGACCGTCCTCGGTCGTTGCCTGCTGAGCGTCGATTGTCTGCACCATCGCGCCACTATACGACTCGGACGCGCGTCCTCAACAGGAAAAGGTGAGCCGGGTATAAACTCAACCGGTGGGCCGGAAGAGACTCGCTGCACTTGGCTTCCTGGCGATGGCGGCGTGTGCCGACCCGGTCGCGGCGCAGCAACGCACCTACTTCGTGTACGTGGCCTCCGAGGCGGCCGACACGATCGCGCTGGTTCGCTTCGGGCCGGACGGCATCGCCGTCGATCACGAGATCGCGACCGGGATGATGCCGACCGACATCGACGGGCCGCACGGGCTCGCTGTCTCGCCTGACAAGGCGTACTACTACGTGTCGATTGCCCACGGGCAGCCAAACGGCTCGGTGTGGAAGTACTCGACGAAAGACGACAAGCTCGTTGGACGCGTGAGCCTCGGCATGTTCCCCGCGACACTCGATGTCGCACCCGACGGCGACTTCCTGTTCGTTGTCAACTTCAATCTGCACGGCGACATGGTTCCCTCCAGCGTGTCTGTCGTGACGCCCGAGGACATGACCGAGATCGCACGCATTCCAACCTGCACGATGCCTCATGGCTCGCGCCTCAATGCCGACGGTTCGCGGCATTACTCGGTCTGCATGATGGACGAGCAACTGGTGGAGATCGATACCGCGACGCTGAAAACGTCGAGGCACTTCATCCTGACCAGGGGACGCGAGGCGGGAATGAATGGACCACCGATGCGGATGCAGCGCGACCATACGTCGGCTTCGACGTCAGGGCACGGCACCGAGGCGCCGGCCGCCGGCGACATATCTTGCTCTCCGACCTGGGCACAGCCATCGAAGACGACGGCATCTGTGTTCGTTGCGTGCAACGGCTCCAGCGAGATCGTTGAAGTCAGCCTTCATGAATGGAAGCTCGTGCGACGGATTCCCGCCGGCCCCGGTGTCTACAACCTCGGAATGACTCGCGATGGACGGCTGATCGCAACCAATCGCCGCGATCAGTCCGTCTCCGTTTTCGATGTGGAGTCCGGCAAGGAGCTCGCACGCGTTCGGACCAGGCGCAAGGTGGTCCACGGTGTGGCCGTTGCACCCGATGATCGCTACGCCTTCATCTCGGTCGAAGGCATCGCGTCCGAGCCGGGCACGGTCGAAGTCCTCGACCTCAAGTCGCTGACGATGGTGGCCAGCGTAGACGTCGGGCCGCAGGCAGGAGGCATCGACGTCCTGAGAACCGTCGATCGCTAGGGCTTCTGTCTGGCCTTTTCGGCCGGGTCGACCATCTTCGTGACCCAGATTCCGGTGTGAAGGTCGTTGAAATAGATCAGCCCGTCGTGCGGCTGCGCCCCCCATGCAAACGGAATGTTCGGCCGGAATCCCTTTGCGTCGCCGGTCCATAGGCGAGCCATCTCACGTCCCTGCCGGTAAAGATTTCCGCGCAGCTCACCCGACACGTCGACGGCGCGAGCGCCGCCGCCGTAGTAACCGATGTACATCACGTCGTTCTCGACCCACATGTTGTGGGCGCCCTCCTCCGGAACGTCGTATTCGGCAACCTTGCGAGGATTGAGAATGTCGGAGACATCGACGACGTGCACGATCCCCTTGGTGGGGATCCGTGCTTTGTCGGTCAGGTCGTACTGCGCCGGAAACACTTCGTCACCAAGGAAGACGTAGTTCTTGTAGCGGAAAACCGAATGGGCGCCCGCCATCCATCCCGGGCCGTAAAGCTCGCTGTAGTTGAAGCGCAGCTGGCTGACGAACTGCGGACGCTCGGGTCTACCGCCTTTGATGCCGTTCCCCACGTCGAGGATCACGAGCCCGTCTCTCCAGTACCCCATGTAGATCAAGCCGTCGACGACCTGGACATCGTGCAGCATTCGTCCGCCGATGTACGTCTCGCCCTCCGGCGCCTTGACCGGCTGCGCGAGCGGATTTTCGGTCTGCCAGCGCGCAACCTCCTTCGGCTTCACGGGATCGGCAAAGTCGATCACACGCAACGACCCCGTCGCATCGTCAGTGAGATAGACATAGTGACCATTGATGTAGGCGCTGTGGACGCCACCCGTGACCGTCTCTGTGTACTCCGAGAGCACTTTGGGATGTGCCGGATCGGCGAGGTCGAGAAAGACGATCCCGTTCTTTCGATTGGATGCGCCCTCGCGGGTGATGACGCCGATCTTGCCATCGGCTGTCGTGCTCACGTCGTTGATCACGCGCGCGTCGAAAGAGACGGAATCGACCTTGACCGGCTTCGCCGGATCGGAGATGTCGTAGACCCACACGCGCCCCGCCATGATGGAGCTGAGATAGGCGTACTTGCCGATGATCCATTGCTCGGCGGTTTGGAATTCCTCCTGCGATGTTCGTCCGACGACCTCCAGTTCGCGGGCGACCTCGCGTGGCACCACGGAGACGGTCGCGACGGCCGATCGATCTCCGATCGTGGCGGTCACCGCGTAGGAGCCCGGCTTCTCGGCGACGAAGCCGCCGTCGGCATCGATCGTGGCGCCGACGCCACTGACAGACCAGCGGGCCACAGCGGAGACGCGGGCGTTGCCCTGACTCGATGCAACGCTTTCGAAGCGCACGACGTCGCCCGTTCGCGCGCGGGTAGTCTTGGGAGTGATCGACAGTTCGCGCACCGGGTTTCGGACGACGTCGATCGACGTCGTCGCCTTGATATCGCCGACCGAGGCCTGGAGCATCGCCGTTCCCACGGCCTGACCGGTAACGAAGCCGGACTCGTCGATAGAGGCGACCTCTGGACGCAACGAAACCCATTTCACCTGTTGGTCGGTGCGTGGGTCGCCGTTCGCCATCTCCGCCTGTGCCTGCAGCGTGAGGCCTGTGCCGACGGCGAGCGCGGCACGAGGCTTAGAGATCGTGACGCGTGCCACTGCTTGCGGTCTTACTGTGACGATGATGAAGCCTGACTTGCCGTTGATGATGGCGCCCACACGTACGTCACCCGATCCGGTGAATGTCACTGTGCCCTTGTCATCGGCAAACGCGAGATCGAACGGCGCCGCAAACCAGGCCGAGGGCTGTGCATCGATCTTGTTTCCTGCCTCGTCGTACCCCGCTGCAGAGAAGGTCAGTTGCTGCCCGGCCACCGTTTCAACCGTGCGCGGCGTGATTTCCACTCGGCTCGGCTTTGGACCGGTCGGCTTCGCTTCCTGAGGTTTTTCCTGGCCGTGGGCGGGGCTCACGAGGACGGCAGCGACGAGAAGGACGGCTAGACGCACAACGCACTCCTAATGTGATTGAACGGGAGAACACAGGATAGCAGTAGGGAGCGCGGCTAGCCACGGCCGGCTTCGAATCGTTTCGACGATCCGTGATGCCGGCCGACGGCTGCACTGCAGTATTCGCCAGCTACTGGTTCCGCAAACCCGGCGAACGATTCATCCCTACTGTTTGAGCCAGACGATGGTGTTGTTGATCTTCTGTCCTTGGGGATTCACGCCCGTTGTCGTCTGGGTCCGCGACTTGCCATCCCTCGCATAGACAAATCGAGACACCGTCGTCACCTTTCCGTCTTTCTTGTTGGTCTGCTCGAAGGTGCGACCATCGATCTGTTTCATCGCTGTGGTGTCACGGCCCGGATCGCCTTTGACTGGAGCGTCCCGACCGTCGTAATCGACGGTGTATTCGTAGTGCAGCGGCTTCCCTGTGTAGTCGACGATATCGACGACAACGTTCAGACCTTTGCTGGCGGAACTGGATTTGACCGCGAGGCTCTTGGGAGCCAGTTCGGGCGGGCTGTACTTCGATTTGGAGAGGTCTACTTTCCACGAGCCCAGGTTGGGGTCTTGCGCGTACGCAGCAGCCGAGAGAGCAACCAGGAGTCCCCAAGCGAAACAAAAGACGGCGAAGGGTTGTCGCTTCATTGCCCACCTCCACTGTTCAGAACCGAATCTTCAACTTCATTCCGACATCACCGACTCTCCTCATGTCAACTGTGGCACTAAAGGACCCACGACGCCAGTCTGATACGACACGGCCCCTTACGGGACCGGAACCTGGAAGATGTTTCGCTGCGCTGAGAGCTTCTGATAGGCGTAGACCGAAGCCGAAACGAACACGACGCGGCGGCCGTCGTAAGAGACGTTGTAATGCTCCATCTGAAAATCGGGCAGCAGGCGGCGCCGCTGACCCGACTGCGGGTCCGCCGCCCACAAGCCTCCGCGCGGTATGTTGGTGCCAAGCGCTTCGTAGCGCGGGCACGATAGACTTCGCCCATCCCGCCAATGCCAATCACCGGGCCGATCTCGTACGATCCGAGTCGGGTGCCGGGGTTCACCATCGGGTTATGCCATGTCGCATGAGCGCAGTCCTTGGCGTGGGTCTGAGAACCCTCGACAGCCTCGAAACGGAACTGGCATCGCAGGATGCGGCTCGCGTGATCAGGCGCTCGTTCCGGCTATGTCAAGGAGCGAGCACATTCGCGACGTGAGGTAAGCGTGACGACCAATCGAGCGCCCGCGGACACCATCGTGAAACGCGCGGCCATTCGCTGGTTTTCAACACTCTTTCGGTCCGCGCCCGCAGCCCAGCCAACGAGGAGTCTTCCGTACGGTGAAGTGCCGGTTGGCGAGGCAGTCGAGGACGGATACGTTGACGTGATCGCGATTCACGCCGACGGCACGATCGCCGCGCTGGGCTGGTCGAAAAGTCTCGAGACCCTTCGCCGCGCGCTCTCGCTCACGATCGCCGGCGTGCGGCTCGAACCCACGCATATTTACCGCGTTCACCGGCCCGATCTCGCGGCTGTGTTCGGCCGTGAGGCAACGTTCTTTGGCGCGGCGGTGGAGTGGATTGCAAGCCCACGGAACAAAGAGCAGGCCGCAACGCTCCGGGCAGACGGCCGTGTGATTGCGTCCTTCACCGCGCCACCCGTGGACGAGCCGGCTTACCCGCACTTGCGCAACGAGCGGCGTGTTCTGCATCGGCAGGACATTTACTCGTCTGGCCCGCCGATCCCGGAGGCGTCGATTGAAGTGTTGGCGCTGACGCGACACCTGCCAGGTCCCGTTCTCGACTTCGGGTGCGGCGCCGGCGCGCTGGTGCGCGCCTTGAGGAGAGAGGGAGTCGAAGCATACGGCCTCGAATTGGACGACGAGCGGATTCGTGAGCACTTGCTCGAGGAAACGCGCCCCTGGGTCACGCTGTACGACGGCCGCCTCCCGACCCCGTTTCGAGACGGGCAGTTCCGCTCGGTGTGTTGCTCCGAAGTGATCGAACACCTCCCGGATCCGGTAGCGGCGGTCGAGGAACTCGCGCGCCTCGCCTCAGAGCGCCTCGTCGTGACCGTGCCGGACATGTCGGCGATTCCACGCGGCTATCACCACGGGGTTGTCCCCTGGCACCTGCTCGAAGCGACGCATCTCAATTTCTTCACCCAGTCCAGTCTCGAGTTGTTGCTGACGCCAATTGCCTCGAAGATCGAAATGGCGCGGTTCGGCCAGGTGAAGTGCGACCACATCTCGTATTTCACGAACCTGGCGGCGGTCGTGCACCGCTAACCACGGCAGCGGCGTTGGGCCACGTCATATAATCCCGCTCCTCCACTTATGACGAACGACGCTTCTTCGGCCGGCCTGTCCAGCGCGTCCATTTCCTGGTCTTTACCTTTTTCGCGGTGATGATCGGCGACGCGTTTTTTCCGGCCGAGTCGCAGTTCGGGCGACTGTTGGGTGCACTCGCGACGTTCGGTGTTGGCTTCGTGACCCGGCCGCTCGGCGCCGCCATCATCGGCCCCTACGCGGATAGAGTGGGCCGTCGTGCTGCGCTGACGCTCACTCTGCTGATGATGGCGGTCGGGTCGGTGATGGTCGCACTGACGCCGCCGTACGCCCAGATTGGAATCGCAGCGCCGATCCTCCTGGTGGTCGCACGTCTGATTCAGGGCTTTTCGTGCGGCGGAGAGGTCGGTCCGGCGACGACTTACCTCCTGGAGTCAGCTCCGGCGTCGAAACGCGCAGCGCTCACGGCGTGGCAAGCCTAACGTGCTTACCTACATGACCACGTACGCGATTACGACACTCCATCTCTCCGAGGCGATCGGCCATGCGTTGAATTTCACCGGCAGCCTCGCGCAGATCGCCGGCTTTGCCGTCGGCGTCTGGTTGGACGCTTCGGCCGAAAACGGATGCTCATTGCCTCCCGGGTGCTGTTCGTGGCGAGCGTCTGATCAGGACTGAACGGCCGAGCGACCTCCTCCTCAGCGTGTTCAATCTCGAGGCGGCGAAGCGTTCGCGCAGCAGCGGCCGATTACGGCGCCGGCTCGATGCGCATGACGGTGCCATCCGGATTCACGCCGGCGGACTGCAGTTCGGTTGCGATGTACAGATTGCCATCGGGCCCCTGCTGCACGTCGCGAACCCGTACGTCGAGCGAGAGAAGCAAGAACTCGCGCTGCTCCACCTGCTGCGGCTTCGGATTGTTCATCGACACGCGCCAGAGCGCTTTTCCGTTCAGCGCTCCGAGGAATGCATTCCCTTTCCAGCCCTTGAACCGGTCGCCCGTGTAGAAAATGAGACCCGATGGGCTGATCACCGGGTTCCAGAACATGCGCGGGTCGTCCATTCCTTCGCGTGTCCAGGGATGATCGGACACGGGCGTGCCGGTGTAGTTGCGGCCGGTCGACACGAGCGGCCACCCGTAGTTGTGTCCCGCCTGGAGGATGTTGATCTCGTCGCCGCCAAGCGGACCGATCTCGGATTCCCACAGCTCACCGGTCTCGGGGTGGTACGCCAGCCCATAGGCATTCCGATGACCGTAGCTATAGATCTCGGGCCGCGCCCCGGCACGCTTCACGAACGGGTTGTCGGGCGGGATGCTGCCATCGTCGCGGATGCGGAGGATCTTGCCGAAGTCGTTGTCCAGCGTCTGTGCCTTCATCCGCTGGCTGGTGTTCTCGGATCCGTCGCAGCAATAGCGATCGCGATCGCCGACGGTCACGAGCAGCGTACCGTCACGCATGAAGAGCATGCGTCCAGGATTCGCGCCGTAGCTCTCCCATGCGTCGGACACGAACATCTCCTGGAAGTCCGTCAGTGCATCAGCCATGAGCTTCCCGCGACCGACGGCCATCGTGTTACCGCGAGGGCCGTACTTCGGATAGCTCAGATAAACCAGTCGGTTCTGGGCAAAGGCGGGATGGAGCTCCACGAAGTGCAGGAGATCGGGAGCGTTGTTCGACGGCGGCGACCCGGCCGGTGGCTGCGGCGCTTCCCACGCGGGTTTCGGCAACAGCTTCCCATCCCTGATGACCCGCAGGCGCCCGGCCCGCTCCGTGACGAGGATCGTCTGGGCGTCGGGAAACGCCATGCCAAAGGGGTGCACCAGGCCGCCGGCTATCTGAGTGACCTTGATCCGCTGCCCCGTGCCGGTGTCGAAGAAGTAAGGGCTCGGACCGCCTGGCCCTTTCGCCGGTCCCTGCCCCTGGGCGATGACGAACGGCTGCACGGCAAGCAGCGCGGCCAGGGCGGCAACGCACGAACGAGAAAGGCGCGCATTCATCGATGGCCTCACCTGCCCACCGCTGAAGCTACGGTGGGCAAGAAACGTACGGACGAGTCTACTGTGACACTGACGGAGTGTGGACTCCCCCAATAGAGGTATCCGCAAGGGAAGCGGTCGAGGAGTATAGTCGCCGCCAGTATCTCTGGCCGCTATGCGGTCGCCACGCAACAGTACAAAACTGGTTCCGGGCATCATAGCGGTTCAATGCGAGGCTCTATGACGAAGGCGTTCACGTTTCACTGCCTGACACCCAGCCGGAGGCTGACTTCCGCGCTTGCGGTGGTCCTGGCGCTCGGCGGCACCCTCCATGTCATCGTTGCCGGCGATGAGCGCCCGAGCGCTGCGACACGCATCCAACGACTGGGACAGAACGTCGAACGCGCTGAATCCGTGCGAGCGGTCAAGCGGCTACAGGAGACCTACGCCCAGTACTCGCAGTTCGGCCTGTGGCCTGAGATGGCGGCGCTGTTCACTGACAACGCCGTTTCGTCGTACGGCAAGGACAACGAACAGGGACGCCTGGCGATTCAAAACTATTTCCTCACGAAGTTCGGCGAGGGGACGCACGGCCTCAAGCCCGGCGGCCTGCATACGCAAATGGCTCTGCGGCCGCTCATCAACGTCTCCGCCGACGGTCAGGCCGCAAAGGGCCGCTGGTGGGAATTCTCCCTGACGGGGCAACACGGCCTGAAAGCCGAGTGGGCGGCTGGCATATTCGAGAACGAGTACGTGCGCGAGCGCGGCGTGTGGAAGATCTCGCGCATGCGCTACAACCCGATGTTCGCGGGCCCATATGCCACCGGCTGGCGCAATGTCGACGAGGACCAGAAGATCGTCCCGTACCACTTCACGCCAGATGAGACCGGAATCCCCGTTCCCGATCTGCCCTCGTCAGCGATGCCGCCTGCCGATCCAAAGATGAATCCGGTCACGGCACTTGCCGCTCTCGAGCAACGCATCTCGGTCATGAACGACGAGGACAAGGTCCGCAACCTGCAGAACGCCTACGGCTATTACACAGACCGGAAGATGTGGGATGACGTCACGGATCTCTTCACGGCCGATGGCGCGCTCTCGATTGCCAACGTCGGCGTGTACGACGGCCCGAAGAGCATCCGCCGCGCGCTGGAACGCAGCGGTCCGGCCGGGTTGAAACATGGTCAGCTGAACGAAGTCATGCAACTCGATATGGCGGTGGCGATAGAGCCTGGTGGCATGGAAGCGCGGGCGCGCGGCCTCGAGTTCGGCATGCTCGGCGAGGCCGACAAGGGAACAGCGTTCTACACGCTTGCCATCTTCGAAAATCGGTACGTCAAGCAGAACGACGTCTGGCGGATTCGCGAGATGCGGATCTTTCCGCTGATGAAGACCGATTACGCGCAGGGCTGGGCGAAGAGCCAGGTCGTCGATCCGCCGCCCGCAAAGGAGCACGCGCCCGATCGGCTTGTGCTCTCCTCCGATGCGATGACGCCTGGCGCCATCCCTGTGTTCTTCGCAGCAAACCCGGTAACGGGCAAAGCCGTGAGCCTGCCTCCTGGCACAAAGACCGTTGGCCACGAGCGGCAGTTGCCAACACCGGCAGCCAACAAACCTGCCGCGCCGTCCGGTGATCTGGACGCGCGCATCAAAGAAGCCGAGCGGCGGCTCGCCGTCTCGAAAGCGTGGGATGGCGCCGAGAACATGTCGACGGCTTACGGCGACTACCTCGACGATCTCGACTTCAACGGCCTCGGGAAGCTGTTCGCCCTGAAGGGCCACAAGGAGGTTCCGTTCAGCGGCTTCTATGTCGGGCGCCAGCGCATCATCGATCGCGACGCGACGGCACCGCCGCCCGGATCACGCCCCCGGACGACGCTTCCGCTCCACTGGCGCACCCAGCCGGTGATCCTGGTCGCCGAGGATGGACGCTCGGCATCGATCCGCTCTCGACTCTTCCAGCCGGGCTCGAGCTACACACGCGCGATGGGGTTCGGCGGCGGCATGTATCATGATCAGGTCGTCCTCGAGAACGGCGTGTGGAAGTTCTGGAGCGTCGTGATCGACGAGCATTATTTCTCGTCGCCCACGTACGAGGGCGGCTGGTCGTCGGCCAAGGATCCAGTCACTCCGCGCCGGGCGCCGGCGCCGAACGACAGTTATCCGCCCGACATCCCGCTCACCAAGCTCGGTGAGCGCGAGCGCGGCTTCCGCGGGGGAACCGGCGACGAGATTGGCTGGCCCAGCATCCTGCCGATGTGGTTCCACTACAAGAACCCCGTCAGCGGACGCGTCCCCGAAAACTACTGGCCGGATTGTGTCCCGTGTACGCAGTACCCCGAGACCAGCATGAAGAACTACGGCTACTTGCTGCCACCGAACTAGAACCACAACAGGTACGACTACTGCTATACGTGATCGTCGAGTGTCAATGAGGGACCGTTTCGGCCAGTACTTACAGGCGAGCCCCACGGTATTCGGTGGGCGCCCGGCCTGCTTCTTCTCTATCCTGATGATTGGCGGCCTCCTGCTCGGGGACGCCCGGCGTTCGGCCGCGCAGGAGATTCCGATACCACCGCAGGAAACTCCGATACCGTCGGAGGGAACGCTGATACCCGCGCAGGAAACTGTGCAGGGTGATCAGGCCCCGGCCGCGATTGCGCGGGACCCAGGGCGCGCCTGCGAGGGCTGTCCGCCGCGGCGTGTCGGCACGTCGCTCCTCCAGACCACCGGCATCAACGTCATGTACGAGCTTGCGAACCTGGTGCGCGGCCAGGTCACCGCACGCATTACACCGAAGACGTGGTGGACGAACATGCAGCAGGGCATGGTGTGGGACCTGGATGACTTCACGGTCAATCAGATCGGCCACCCGTATCAGGGCAACAACTATTTCAACGCCGGGCGAGCCAACGGCCTCGGCTTCTACGAGTCGGCCGCGGTGACCGCCTTCGGCAGCGCCACCTGGGAGTTCTTCGGCGAGACCAACCATCCCTCGCTGAACGACTTCATCAACACCACGCTCGGCGGCATCACGCTCGGCGAGATGTTCCATCGGACCGGGTGGCTGATTCGCAATACGCGGGCGACCGGCAAGCGGCGCCTCTGGAGCGAAATCGGCGCCCTGGCGGTCGATCCGATCACGGGCGCGAACCGTTTCGCGAGCGGAGACGCCTCGCGTGTCACCGACAAGCCATCGGAATTCGTTCCGTCGTCGCTGAGCGGTGTCGCGGCGGCGGGAGTCCTGTGGCGCGGGTCGCAGTCGAGCGCCTTCACTGCGGCGGGCGATCCGTTCCTCGAGGTCGACGCCTATTATGGCGACGCCAACGTTGGACGCAGCCGCACACCGTACGACGCGTTCTGGCTGCGCATGCGCTTCGGCGGCGGCAGCTCGTTCAGCGAAGCGCGCGTGCGAGGCCGGCTGTTCGGACAGCCGCTCACCAAGGGCGGCGCGCTTCAGTTCTCCGTGATCCAGACCTACAACTATCTGAACAACGACGCCTACTCGACCGGCTCGCAGGCGATTGACGCGGCGATCGGCGCCACACGTGCGCTGTCGCGGAGGACGAACTTCTGGATCCTGGGATGGAGCGGGTTGACGGTGCTCGGCGCGGTCGACTCGCTGCCGCTCGGCGTTACCGAGAAGCCAGAGGAGGAGGAACCGAGCGCCGGCCAGGGCGTCTCCGAAGGGCCGCGTTTTTACGACTACGGTCCCGGGTCGGATTTCGGCACGCTCGCCCGCATCACGCGCGATGGCCGCGAAATGCTTCTGTTCTTTTACGTAGGTCGCCAGATCTATTCGCTCGACGGTGTGCGTGCGAACCACTTCCTCCAGCACACGCGCGTCGACCTGCTCCTTCCGCTGCGCGGAGCGCTGGGCGTCGGCGCGTCGGCGGAATACTTCCACCGCCGCAGCTACTACCAGGACGTCGAAAGCACCATCAAAACGTTTCACTATCCGCAGCTGCGCGCGTACTTGACCTGGGGAAACCGATGAAGCGCTTTCGGATTTTCGCGCTCGGATGCTTGATCCCAGCGTCGGCGTGGGCGCAGGTCGCGCAGCCGGCGCAGGTCGCGCAGCCGGAGACGCCGTCGCGGCTCTGGATCGTGGCGGGTGGGGCCTCAGGCACCCTGCGAGGCTTCTGCCAGGACTGCGGGCAGGACTTTCCCTTCCGGCATGGCGGCGCCCTCGTCGGCAATGCCGGCTACCGTGTCAATTCAAGGATCGACGTCGGGGCCGACCTGTACTGGATTCAGTGGCGAAACGAAAGCGGCAGGATCCGGGCGACCGCGATCGAAGCCGTCGCGCAGTTTCGGCCGTGGGAGACGCAGGGCTTCTTCGTGAAGGGCGGCGCGGGCATGGCGTTCGTCCGCAACTGGGTACAAACGGTCGGACCGAATCCGGATGATCAGAAGGCGCTCGCCGTGGTTTTCGGCGGCGGCTGGGAATTCAATCCGAAGGGCCCGTTCGGCCTGCAGCTCTTCGCGATGCAGCACGTCGGCGCACTCGGCGATCTGCAGACGGCCAACGGCGCCATTGCCAACGTCACCGCCAACTTCTGGTCGCTGGGAGCTGCGATCGTCATCCGATGACCATGAACTATTGAGCCTTCTTGATCGCCTGCCGCTGGATGTACTCGCCCTGAATCAGCAGGTAACTAACGTAGTACTTGTAGATGTTGCTGACGTAAGTCACGGTTTCGCGACCAATCCGTTCGCTCGCAATCCGCTCCACGTTGTTGAACCAGGCGTTCGGATCCAGACCACGTGCTTCGGCCTCGCGCCGCAACTGACGCACGCGACCAGGTCCCGCATTGTAGGCAGCGAAGGCGAAGAGCACCTTGTTGAGATCGTCCATGGGTTCTTTCGCGTAGTAGCGATCGACCATGGTTCTGATGAATTTCACGCCCGCATGAATATTCGGCTCCAGCTGCGTGATGTCGCCGACGTTGAGTTCTTTTCCCGTGACCGGCATCACCTGCATGACGCCGATCGCGCCCACCCGGCTGCGGGCATTGTGATCGAGTCGGGACTCCTGATAGCCCTGCGCCGCCATCAGCATCCAGTCCATGTTGTATTGCGCGCCGTACTTTCGAAACAGTGCCACCAACGCCGTGAAGCGCTTGCGTGCAGCCTCGGCCGACGCGCCTTTGACGTACTGAGTGTTCAACAGGTAGCGCCGGAAGATCATGCGTGCGTTGAGTGAGGCGCGGCCATTGGAGGCGAGGAACGCGTTCAGGGACTCCTTCAGCTTGGGACTGTCCTTACGAATGGCCCAAGCGATATCACCGTCGCGTCGCAACGCCACAGTTGGAAACAGTTTCAACTTCGGGAAAACGCGTTGCCAGAACCACGCCTTGTGGTTGTCCACGACGACCAGATCGAGCAGGCCGGCGTTGGTCATCTCCAGCAGATCTTCGTCCTCCAGTTCCTCGGGCGCAGGCGTGAGCGTGACCGGGGGTTTCCCCTCATTCGCCAGCTTCTCATTGAGCTTCACGAGGCTCTCGTAGTAGCTGCTCGATTTCCGCACGAACACGTCTTTGCCCGAGAGGTCGTCCACCGCAGTGATCTCCGGGCCGCCGGGTCGTGCGACGACGATCTCTTCGACGGCGCCGATCCATGGCTCGGTGAAATCGACGATCTCCTTCCGATTCGTGGTGATGGTCAGGTTTCCCATCACGATGTCGCCCCTGCCGTCGAGGAGCGCCGGCAGCAGTTCGTCTCGCGAGAGCGGGATGAACTGGACGCGAATCGACAAGCGAGCCGATCCGAGCGTCTTGTTGAGATGTTCTTCGAGGAGTTTCCCCTGGTCGTAGGCCGTACCGCGCGGTGTGCCAGCGTCGACGAAGTACAGCGTTCGGCTGTAAGCGGTCAGTACGCGCACCGTGCGCCGTTCGACCATGCCGTCGAGGTCACCCGTCCAGGGCTTGGTGATTTCATCGAGTGAAAGCCCGAGACGCCCTTTTTCTGTCGGCGCCTGCGCTTCCAGAGTAGTCGCCAGGCACGCCCACACCACAGTCGCAATTAACGCTCGCATCCGCATCCCACCCACAGCATCTCGTCTCGATCAGAAGTGGCCGCGGCGGCCACGTGCAATGTTGAGTCCACAACGACCGGGCGGGTCCAGTGCGGCCGGATGGTTTGTACCGACAGCCATTTGCCGGTTTAGTATCGCGAGCGAAGCCTGAGGCGCGCAATGCCGAAACTGCGAAATGCCGTGGCAACTCGTCGGAGCAGGGCGCCGTCCAGGGAACGCCACACTCTCGACGAACTAATGAACGGTCCGGCGAAACCATAGCGTACACTCGGGCCCCGCCGGGCGTATACGAGCTGCACACTGCGCGGCGAGTGTCGAAGTAGCGGAGCGGACCCAGCTTGCGGAGAGCAACCAATGTTGGCGATGACCACAACGAAACGACTTCTGATCTGCGTGTCGTGCGCACTCCTGACGTCTGCGGCGGTCACGTTGCATTACGGATGGGGACCACTTCTGGCTCAGACGTCCCCGAAGGCGCACTGGGAACCGTACAAGGCTCGAAACCCAAAGCCGTCGGTCGATCAGAAGCTCACTGATCCAGCGCTGACCGGAGCGATCGACCTGCACGCGCACTTCGGACCCGACAGCTATGCGAGGCAGTGGGATGCGTTCGAGGTGGTCAAGCTCGCCAAAGAGCGCGGCATGCGCGGCGTCGTCCTCAAGAACCACTGGACAGAGTCGGCTGGCCTGGCGTGGCTGATTCGCAAGTACGGAACGCAGGGGATCGAGGTCTTCGGCAGCGTAACGCTCGATACACCGGTCGGCGGCGTCAATCCGATGGCTGTTCGTTACATGGCCGACGTGGAAGGGAGTTGGGGACGGATCGTGTGGATGCCGACCCACGATTCCGAGCACGAGGTCGACTACAACAAGGAAACGCGTGCCAAGGCCATCGTGTCGCGCAACGGAAAGCTGATTCCCGAGGTCTTCGAAGTCCTCGATCTGATCAAGGAGCGCAACCTCACGTTGGCGACGGGCCACGTGACACCCGAAGAAGCACTCAAGATCATCGCCGAGGCCAAGCAGCGTGGGATCACGAAGATCATCGTGACCCACCCGCTGCTCGGCGCGCAGTTCACGGACATGTCCTTACCGCAGATGCAGGAGGCCGTGAAGCTCGGCGGCGCCATCGAGATCACCGCTGGCGCTTTCAGCCGCGAGGGCGCTGCGAGGACACGCGCCATTGAAGTGATCAAGACGCTGGGCACGCAGAACGTGTTCATTGCCAGCGACAGCGGCCTGGTTGGTACGCCGAATCATCCGGACGCGCTGGCCATGGCTGCAAAGGCGCTGCGTGCCGCCGGGTTCGGCGAACAGGATCTCAACCGGATGTTCAAGGAGACGCCAGCCCGTCTTGTCGGCCTGGCCATTCAATAAGCAGGCCCTTCGTCATGGTCCTTGGCGCTTGAGTGCCAGGTCCGTTCCTGGTCCCTCGTGCTTGGTCCCCATGTGGACTGAGGAACCAGGAACGAGGGACCAAGGACCACCTCTCACAACACTGATCTTTCGGGATACCTCATGTGAGGTATCGCGCGCTCCCGGCTAGAAGTGTATACAGCCTCGGCAGGGAGGCTGACGATGTTGAGAGTTGTCATGCGGTCGGCGGCGGTACTGGCGGTGCTGTTGCTCTTGCCGGCGGCCGCCCTCGCGCAAGGCGCTATTACGGGCGTCGTGAAGGATGTGTCTGGCGCCGTACTGCCAGGTGTAACGGTGGAAGCCGCCAGCCCC
>DASRJE010000108.1:0-13194 GCA_035649635.1 Vicinamibacterales bacterium
CTTTGGAGCATCGCCCTCTGCAATCCGGCAGCTGCGCTCGGCCACTGCCGCCGCGGCGCGGCCGCGGGGGAGGCTGACGCGTTCATGCTTCGAGTCCTCGCCCTCCTCGGCGGTCCGGAAGACGCGGAAATGCTCGGGCCGCTGGCTGGCACCTCCGACGCGCGCTGGATGCCGGCGCCCGCGCGTGCAGAACAGGAGTCGATGGCGCTGACGTGGCGATCGGTCGTCCGTCACCCGCGCCCCGATCTTGAATGGTTGCGACGCGAAGTACCCGACGGCTTCTTCGATGACGTCCTCCGTGAGGACGTCGTGCCGGGAGAGTGACTGTGGAGATCCGCAATTCCTCCCCGTTTCCGGCCACCCAAACCGTCTTCATGGACAAGTCGGCGTCCGAGCAGCTTGTGGTGACGCTCAAGGCGACGTATGCGATTTCCGAGCGCGGCGAGCTGGCGATTGCCGAGGAGCAGGATCCGCTGCGCCCCGCCGACGAGTTTCACGGAGAGCCTGGCAAATCGAGCATCAAGCATCAGTCGGAGCTGGGACCGCCGGGGCCCGCGACCGATGCACTGCTCGTCGGCTGTGCGCGCGCGCCACGCCCGGGAGTGCGTGCCGTCGAAGTCGCCTTCCGCGTCGGCCCGTGCCAGCAGCGCGCGATCGTTGTCGGCAATCGGCAGTGGAGCCGGGGCGGCGCATCCGATCCCGAGCCGTTCGATGCGATACCTCTCTTGTGGGAGAACGCCTTCGGCGGACGGGACGAGACACCCGGGCGCGAGACTGACCACGCGAGCGAGCCGCGCAATCCGGTGGGACGTGGGTTTCGCGCGCGCAACTCACGCCAGCCGAGCGACGGCGAGCTGCTGCCCAACATCGAGAATCCCGACGGTCCGCTGCGGAGCCAGGGCCAGCGCGTCGATCCAGTCGGCTTCGGGCCGATCGCCAGGGACTGGCAGCCGCGCGTCGGCTACGCCGGCACCTACGACGAGCAATGGATGGCGAATCGCATGCCGCTTCTTCCAATGGACTTCGACGACCGCTTCCACAATTCTGCCCCTCCAGAGTTGGTGCTGCCCGGTTACATCGCCGCTGGCGAATGGGTGCAGGTGATCGGCTGCACCGCGGGTGGGCAGCTCACGTTCCGGCTGCCTCCATTTCAGCCGTACGCGACCGTCATGGTTGGAGGGCGGATCGACGAAGTCGATCTGCCGTGCAACAGCGTGACGGTCGACACGGATCGCATGCGACTGCTGCTGCTCTGGAAGGGGGCGCTGCGCGTGCACCGCGAAGTGCCGCGGCTGAAGCGCACCACGATCTCGGCGCGGCGGGTGGCGTGACATGACTGAGGCGATGGCAATTACCGGCATAGGTGTGCTGACGCCGGTAGGCCTGTCTGCACCGGCTAGCTTTGCCGCCCTGCGCGCTGGTGTCGCCGGGTTGCGCGAAGTCGAGACGCACAAGGTAGACGGGGAGTACTTCGACAAGGCGCCGGTCGTTGGTGGGCGTGTGCCGACCGAATGGTTCAGCGGCGGGCCGGTCGAGTGGGAATGGCCGGGGCATGAACGATTCGGTGTCGTGCCGCCGCCGGCGCCCGAGCGGCTCGTCGCGTCGGGTACGACGCGCCTCCTCGAACTGGCGCTGCCCGCAGCGCGCGAAGCACTTGGCCAGACCGCCGCGCGCGGCGCCGCCGATCGACTCGGCCTCTATCTCGGCGTCGATTACGCGGACAAGAGCGATCCGCTCATCGACGCGCTCGTCGCCAAGCTGGGGCTCACGGTCGACGAAGCCAGCGGTCTGTCAGCAGGCCGCGCGGCTGGACTCCTCGCGCTTGAAGCCGCCGTGCAGGATCTGCAGACACAGGTCGTGCAGATCGCCGTGGTGGGCAGCGTCGATTCGCTCATTCGTACAGAGGCGCTGCGACGACTCGAGGCCAAGGGGACGCTCCGATCCGGATCGAATCCGCAGGGTGCGATTCCCGGCGAGGCAGCCGCGTTTCTTGTGCTCGAGACGAGTGAGACGGCGCGGCGTCGAAAGGCGCGGCCGCTCGCTTGGGTCGTGGCGTCCGCATCGGCGAAGGAGCCGACGGCGGGCACCGAGGAGCCCAATCACAGTGTCGGGCTGAGCGAAGTGCTGCGGCGGGCACGGGAGGACGCAGGGCTGGCGACGCGGCCGCTGGTCATTTGCGATCTCAACGGCGACCGCTACCGGGCCATCGAGTGGGCGCTTGCCAACGTGCGCGCGCTGGGGAATCTTCACGGCGATGCGGATATCTGGCACCCCGCCGACTGCATCGGCGACAGCGGCGCCGCGAGCGGGCTGCTGAATGTGGCATGGGGCGCCACGGCGCTGCAGAAGCGGTACGCGCGCGCCGATCGGATTCTCGTGTGGGGAGCGTCGGACGGGAAAAGCCGCGCCGCGGCGGTGTTGGCGCCGGCGGCCGCGTAGCCGGGAGACACGATGCCGGTCACGATCGAAGTCAACAAGATGTCGGTCTCACACAAGGGAAGCACCGGGATATCAACCGCTTTCCCCGACGTCTGTAAAACACCCGCTCCGCCTGCACCGCCCATCCCGATCCCGTACCCGAACGTCGCCATGTCGTCGGACACATCCGATGGATCGTCGACCGTCAAGTTCGACGGCAACATGATCATGATCAAGACCGCCAACATGATGATCAGTACGGGCGACGAGCCAGGTGCGGCGCTCGGTGTGGCCTCGAACAAGATCAAGGGGAAAGCCGAATTCGTGAACTACTCCTTCGACGTGAAGGTGGACGGGCAGAATGTCTGTCGCCTCGCCGATCCGACGCAGCAGAACATGGGCAGCGCCAATACGGCGGCGTTCTTCCATGGTCAGGCGCCGGTAGTCGTTACGGAGCCCCAACTCGAGGGATGCGAGAAAGTCGATAAGAAGCAAAAAGAACAGCAGGTGGATGAAAAGACCGCGTGGGGGAAGTCTGGGATCTATGAGGGCCACCACGGTCCGATACAGCAGGTGGCGGACGACTTCGGCGTCATCATCTACTTCCGGGCGACCAACCCGTTTTGTGCAAGTAACGGCTGGATCCCTGCTCACCACAAACCCAAGCCTCACGAGGTTCTGGAAGCGAAAACGATCATCGAAGGAGCCAATGCCGACGCGGTCAGAGCGTGGATGAGAGGACGCTACGTACGGCAGCGCTGGCAGGCCCCGCCGGATCTGCCGCCGGATGCGGCCATGCTGTACGGCGTCGTCATGAGTCTCGAAAGCGCCCGATTCGGTGAGCCGCTCAAAGGCTATGGAAGCGACTCGAACGGCTACACCTATCAGGGCAAATGGATTACCGGCGACTACGATCTGCAGGACATCGTGTACCTGGGCGGCGATTGCATGCGCCCCCATCAGGATGCCGAGTCACAGTTCGGGATGATCAAGCGCGCGCTCAATAAGGGCATGGGGTGGGATGGCATCCAGCATGGACCGCAGGCGCAATGGAAGGAAAAGACCGATCATGCTGACGTCGATATGCCGAAAGCACTCGACGCCTGGCTGAAGGCACCGGCCAACACACCTGTGGGAAAGGTGCAGATCACAGAGAAACGCCAACTGGCGGTTTGCGACAAGGGGATCACGGTCGTGGCGCCAGGGAAAGTCCTGTACTTGGAGACCGAAGAAGACGTCAAAAACGCCCTCATCTGTTGTGGCTGCGGCGGGAAGAAATAGATGGCTGACGAGCTCACGCAGGAGCAGCGCGATACGTTGGTGCGCTCGATCTATCAGCTGGAAGCCAGCCTGTATGTACGGGAAGGCCCGGACGTGATCCCGAAGGCCGAACGACCCCGTACGCGTGAACGGATGTACGCGGCGATCGCGGAATACGCCGACAGGCTGCCGCGAGTGCGCCTCAGTGTCTGCCCCTATTGCGAACAACCTCTAAGGCGAGTCTTCGATCCGTTTGGCCTGGATGGGCCCTGGTGGCATGTGGATGTGCAGGCGAAATATGAGGAACCAGTGCCCTGCGAGCATTTTCGTGTGCTCCTCGGCGCGCTGTATTTCGGAGGGCGCACTCCGGTCGAGGCGATCAGCGATGTGCGCCCTGGGCCCGAAGTACCGTTTGTCGTACCGAAGCTGCTCGCGTTGCCAGGCATGATCTGCGTGGCTGGCCGCCTCACGCTGGCAACCGGCGACAGCGCGTATCCGCTGGCGTACTTCTCGGATCAGCCGACACGCGCGATCGACCTGCACCAGCCTTGGCTGCGAACGATGTTCTGGTTCACCGATGACGACGGGTCGACCGGCTGGTCGGCGTCGAACGCCCCCCTGGAATTCGATCTGCGGCGCTTCGTCGAAAATGGCCAGTTCAGATGGACCCATCTCGACCAGCCCGCGAATCGCGTATACGTCGCTGCCGACGAACCCTGTCCCTTTCTGAATCTGCCTGGCACGCCAGAGCTGCAGCAGGTCGTGGCCGGGAACAGGGAGTTCCTCGGCGTGCCTTCCGGGCAACCGATGGACCCTTTCGGCGAATAGCGCGCGGTCTGGGCGCTAGCTGTCCAACAATCCACTGCGCAGAAGCGTCGCGAGCGCTTGCTCGACCCGTTCGGACAACATCGCCCTCGCGGCTTCCCGATCGGTTACCGGCGCGCCTCCTTGCTCCAGCGTCAGCCCGCCGCGTTCGAACCGATCGACGAACGCATCGACCATCTCGTCTCGTCGCCGGCGACCGTCCGCCAGCTTCAGCACCTCGGTCGACAGGGCATCCAGCTCGAACATCGTGTGATGAGCGTTCACCACCAGGTTGCCGTTGCGCGCCTGAAACGCCGCCACCGGGTGCGCGCGCGGCGCATCGGAAGGGCGGTTCGTGCAGCGAGGCGGCTGCGTGTGCGGCTCGATCAATCCATACATCACACCGCCAAACAGGTGGTCTATCATCGACGCTCGCGTCTCCTGCAGCGACGCAACGGTCGAACTTTGGGTGGCACGCTCGATCGCCAGCTCACACAGCTCGACGACATCGATCGCGCACGGCCATCGCTCCATGAGGACCACTAAAGCCGCCTTCGTCGCCGGTGACGAGATCTCGGCGCGCTTGGAGCCGATCGTGAATACGACAGGCACACCCGGACTCAGATCGGGCGCTGCCGTGTCCGAGACGGCGGATGAAGACAACATCAATCCGTTCAGGACTTCGGAGCTCAACGCCCGCCTCGGCCGGCGCGCGTCGTGGCACAGAAGCGTTTGACGGAACTGCCGGTTGCGAACGAAATCCATGTACTGCTCGAGATGCAGCAGGTCCGGGCTGATCCGCTCGAGGGTGGACGCCACCGACGCCGGAAAGTGTGACGTCAGCATCTCGCTGATCTCAGCCTCGGAGAGAAACTGCAGGCCGGCGCGCTCGGCGCGGTCGATAAACTGATGGAAGTAGATCGGCGAATTCGATCGCTCGAGATGCTCGTGATAGAGATACGAGTCCGGCGAGCGATTGAGACGCTCCGCCTCTCCCACGAGCAGCTGGTTGTACGGGCCGCCGTCCTTTGACGCGGTCGCAAGAAATGTCAGCAGGGCCCTCGCTTGCTCGACCTGTTCTCGTGGTTCGTCGAACTGGCCGGCGTGATAACGCATCATGTGCCGGACCATCTCACGCAGGTGCCAACCCGGGTAGGTGTTGTAGCTGACGTACGCGACGCCGTTCGCAGTGAGATTGCGTGCAGCGATCGCCAGGATCTTGTCCTGCACTGCCTCCTCGACCCATGAGAAGACGCCATGGCAGATGATGTAGTCGAACTCGCCCCAGCTCTCGTCGACGTCAAGGATCGATGCCGCTTCGATTCTGATGTTGCGGACCCCCAAGTCCCGGATCGCCGATCGTCCGTCTTCCGCCTGTCGACGCGACAGATCGATTCCGACGAACTCACTGCGCGGAAGATTGAACGCCATCGGGATCAGGTTGCCACCGCTGGCGCAGCCAAGCTCCAGCACTCGACAGGCCGCGATGTCAGGCGGCGTGAGCGCGAAGATGCGAGCGATCGTGGCGAGACGGTCGGGATGCGTTTGCGGGAAGGCGAGGCTGGTGTACGGAAGATCGTCGTACGACGAGACAGCAGCCATCAACAGGCGCTGCGAAGGATGAGTCCCATGACGCGTCCGCTCTTGTCGCTCCGGACCCGCGCCTGACAGTTGCACACATCCCCTACGTAGATGGTCTCGATTGCGCTCGCATCGTCATCCGGCGGCCGCCTCTCTGTCTGGCGCCAATTGACTCCGCACCCCTCGGCGCCGAACGCCGCTTGCTCGGCCCTGATGAGAACGGGCACGGGGTCCTCGCTGAGCGGCGAGGCGAAACGCACTTCTTGATCGTTGTACTCGATGCGCGGCTGATACTCGACCCGCATCCATCCGCCGTCACGAAAGGTGTATGCAAGAGTGCGTTCGCCCGACTCACTCTTCATGACGCACGACGCGACCGCGGATTTCGACGCGGACACGGCATACAACGGGCCTTTCTCAACCGTGCGGCGCAGGTTCGCCAGGGCGTCCGCATCCTGGGGCGAGATGGTGCCGTCGACGGAGCACTCCTTCGCTGCAGACGTCGGTGGTGATCCGCCGGCCGGCGGCGGCAGTGGAGAGCAGCCGGCGGCGATCGCGCTTGCGGTGACGAGACACCGCAGCGCGACCGATGCGAAGCGATCGACGACCTCAGGAAAACTGGGCATGCCAGCGGACCAGCTCGTCCTCCTTCTCCAGGAACTTGTGCAGGCCTTCGAGCGAACGTATCGTCTTCTTGATGTCATCGGCATCGGTCTCGACCGGCTGGACATCGAAGGCCTTGCCAATCAGGTGCCGGCTCAGTCCAGCGAGCTCATCGTCCGTGAGCTCGTTCAGGACGGAGAGCAGTCCTGCGGCAATGTCTTCCTCGGTCGTCTTGTCAGGGTTGTCGTCGACCCACTTCTGACAGGCTTTGCTGGCCATGGTGGACACATAGGTCTTCTCGATCCACTTTCGCTTGTCCTTCTTCGCGACGTTCTGCGACATCGCGCGCGCCTGGTCTTCTTTTTCCCGGAACCCGCTCGTGAATGTGACCGACGGGTGGGCCTTCTTCAGCGCATACGCACCCTTCTTGGCGTTCCCAGCGAGATTGAGCGCTTCGATGTCGGGATCGGTGTCGGCGCTTTCAGAGGCCGGTGCAGCCGCTGTCGGTGGAGCCGCTCCGGGAGCGCCACTCGCCGAGGGAGACGCCCCGACCGGTGTCACCGTCGGCGTGGCCGTGAGCGCAGACGTTCCAGCATCGATTGGTGGAATCGGGCTGATACCCAGCGGACCCTGTGTGCTGGCCGCACCCATGTTAGAGTCCTCCCTCACCGATATAGTCGCACGAGCCGCAGACCGTGACCATGTGACCGCACGGTATTGGGGGGCGAGCCATGGCCGGAACATTCCTGGATAACCTGACGATTGACGACGTTGCGGCATTGTTTCCGCCCAGCGCGAACGAGCGCATCAAGGCGAACTGGCCGTTGATCGCCGAGCAGCTGAAAGAGCGGCACCTGACCAGTCGCGAGGCGGTGCTCTATGTGCTCGGAACGATCGACGCTGAAACGAAGCCGACGTTTGCCCCCGATCCTGAGCAATCGAGCAAGCGATCGCAGACCGTGGACAAAGCCGGCTACGCCGGAATCCACGACGCCGGCACGGTGCGTCCATTCGGCAAGTACGATTCAACCATCCGCTTCGCGAAGGGCAAGCCGATCATCAACAAGCAGCTCGGCAACGAGTATTATCGCGGCAAGGACGATGCGCTGATGCGCGCCCGGCACGGCGATCCGCCGATCCCGGATCGCAACGAGGGCGAGAAATATCGCGGGCGCGGGTTCGTGCAACTCACCGGAAAGTACAACTACACCGTCATGCAGCGGATGGTCGGAACCGAACTCGACATCGATTTGGTGAACAACCCTGAGGAAGCCGAGGACCCCGAGACGGCGGCTCAGATCATGGCCTGCTTTCTCGCCCGGCACCGGTCGACCATCGAGAAGGAAATGAAAGCCGGCGACTACGAGAAGGCACGAAAGGTGGTCAACAAACAGGGGCTGGCGTGGCGCAAGATCGAACGGATCGTGACCGCCTACGACGCCGCGCAGGAAAAGAAAGCCGCCAAGGCGGCGGCTGCGAGAGTGATGGGACCACCGAGACCGTCGACGGTGATCCCTCGTATCACGCCATGACTTGCGTCTGCTGATCGCAGACGGTTGCGTCACGCAGGTTCCGGCGCGTGCTTGCGCGCGATCTCCAGCAGGCGCTCTGTCATCGGATCGCGCAGGCGCTCGATGTCGTCGACGTCGACCACTTCTTCGAACGCATCCATGCCCGTCAGTTCGGCGCTTTCGAGCACCACCTCGTCGGATGGCCGTCGCGTAGCGATGTCGATGCTGACGCGCGTGATCGGCAGCTGCCCGAACTCGGGGACGGTCGCCGTCGTGATCGGGAAGTGCAGTCCCTCGAGCATGCGAGTCACGCCCGGACGGTACTTCATCACGAAGTGGATGAGCAGGTAGGCCACGATGAACTTGTGGAGCTCGTCGCCGCGGACCTGTTGGTCCAGCACCTCCTGAAGCCGATTCGGCGCGAAACCGGCGTAGGTGAGCGTCCACGTCAAGGGCGATCGCACGGTGATCTTTCGTGTGCCGTCCTCCGACTTCGCGTGATGCACGTAGTCGACCGGCGTGATCTCGAGACTGATGTTGCTGAGATTGAAGGGCGGTGACAGCTCGCGGCGCAGGTTCAGCGGCTTCGCCGGCGTGATCGCCTCGTAGAGCGCCTTCAGCTCTTTCATCGCCTGTTCGGCCTTGAGCGTTGGTTCACGCTGCGGCGCCTGGATGTACTCCCCGAAGACGCCCTGTGGCTGCAGCAGTGGCGTGAGGGTCGTCAGATGCTCGGCAAGCTGCCCACGCACGGCGTCGGCGATCGCTCGGGTGAGCTTGCGAAGTACGAGAAGCGACTTCACGCTGTCGCGTCCGGTCATATCATCAGGCTCCCAGGTTGGTGGTGGCGTGGCATCCCGTTACCCCGACTGGTCGCGCATCTTAGCCGATCTCGAGATCGCTTTCGTCGGTGCGTGATCCCGAAATGGGTTGAGTTATACTCCTGCCTCACGCCCAAATCGACCGACTCTCGGAGGGAGAGCGCATGCGCTTCAGAGGGATGATGTCTGTTCTCGTGGTGTCGCTTGCGACCGTGAGCACTGTGGCTGCTCAGTCGGACGTGATGCCGGCCGAGAAGTTTCATGTCGAGTTTGGTACGGCGTGGTGGCAGCCGACGCCACATCTGTCCATCCAGACCGACGCCCTGGCGAGCGTCGGGCTCGTCGACTTCGACTTCGCCGAGGAGTTCGGCATCGACCCGTCGTGGGTTTCCGAGTTCTGGACGGTCCTGAAGCCCGCCCTCAAGCACAAGGTCCGCGTCAGCTATGTCCCGGTTCGCTACGAACAGACGTCGCCGCTCCAAACGCCCATCTCATTCAACGGCACAACCTTCTTCGGCTCGGCGACAGCCAGCCTCAAATGGAGTCTGTGGCGATTCGGTTATGAGTGGGATTTCATGTCTCGCGAGCGAGGATTTCTAGGGATGCTCGCCGACGTCAAATACAACAAAGTGTCAGCCAGCGTCCGGGGCCTGGGCGCAGCCGAAGCCACGCACGCCAATGCGCCCATTCCCGGTCTCGGCATTATTGGTCGTGGGTACGTGCATCCGAAGGTCCAGATTTCAGGAGAGTTCACCGGGTTCAAGATCGTCGGCGGCGACGTGGAAGGGTCTTTATACGACTTCGACATCTCCGCGACCGCGAATATCTTCAAGAGCCTTGGCGTGCAGGGGGGCTATCGGGCGGTGAAGGCCGACTACACGGTTGATGAGGATGTCGGTGATCTGACGCTACGAGGTCCGTACGTCGGATTCATCTCCCGCTTCTGACCCGCGCTACAGGCGTCTGGTCATCGGTCACATTTCAGGGGGAAGCCATGAAACGGGTCAGTGTCGGCCTGGGTGCCGTGCTCGTCGTCGTCACTGCGTTGGTGTCGGCGCAGCAACCGCAGCGTCCCGCAGAGACGTCGAAGGGCCTGCGCATCGTCGTCGTCGAAGGTGAAGACGCCGTCAACATTGTCCAGCAGAAGACGGCAGTACGGCCGGTCGTCGAAGTACGGGATTCCAACAACCTTCCCGTCGCCGGTGCCGCTGTGCAGTTCACCATCGCGCGCACCGGTGGAGGGGCTGCCGCGTCGTTCGCGAACGGGCAAAGCGTCGTCACCGTGACGACGGACGCGGTCGGGCGAGCCGCCTCTTCTCCGCTGCAGGCACTCGGCAACGGTGCGGTTCGAATCGACGTGCAGGCCACTTACCAGGGCCAGGCCGCGTCCGCGACGGTCAGTCAGACCAATTTTGCCACTGTCGCAGACGCTGCAAAGGCGGGACGGACGCCGACGCCATCAAGTGGGGGAGGCGCGGGAGGCGGGGCGGGCGCAGGCGCGGGCGGAGCTGGCGCTGGCGGTGCTGCGGCAGGCGCTGGGACCATCGCCGGTCTCGCGGCCGCTGGTCTCTCCGGCGCGCTCCTGGTCAACGAGGTCAAGAAGGAGAACGACTCGTGCCGATCGTCTGGTGACACGTTTTCTGCGGACCTCAGCGCGGCGCTCGATGCGTGTGCGATCAGCACGGTCTCCGCCCAGTGCCAGTCCGTGAGTCAGACGGCGGCCAACTCGCTTGGCGCATGGTGCACCTGTGACGGAGCCGCGAACGTCGACACACAGCTGCGAGCGGAAGGGAGCAGTCTGGCCCAGTTGCAGACGCTGGCCGGGTTCCCGCGCGTTTCGTTCCCGGCTTCATGCCGGTAATGCGCTGCGGCACCTGATCGCGAGGCGACGAGGTGGTATCGCTTCTCCTTCTCGTCTCCGCTGTTGCGTCTTCGACCGGCGACGTCAGTGGGAAGGTCGTCGATCCGCAGACGCTCCCCGTTCGAGGGGCGCAGGTGGAGTTGCGGTGTGACGCCGAATCGACCCGCACGTCCACCGACGATTCGGGCCGCTTCGTGCTCCATCATGCTCCCACGCAGACGACCTGTGTGTTGTCCGTCACGCGCGAGGGGTTCGCGCCGATCACACAGCGGATCCAGCCCGGTACGACCGGCACCATTGTTCTGCGCCTTCGCCTTGCCGGCGTCAAAGAGGTGATCAGCGTCGTCGCCAGCGCCGAGCCAGAGATTCGACAGCCAATCGGATCGACCTCGATCGAAGGCGAGCAGCTGTTTCAGTTGTTCGGTCGAACGGAGGACATGATCCGTTACGCCGGTCTTCTCGGTGGGAGCGGCATGAGCGGGACAGCCGTGTATGTGGACGGTCTGCCGATGACCGTGATGCCGTCACCGGAACTGGTTGGACGGATCAAGGTGAACGCCGAGCCCTTTTCAGCCGAGTATGGCGATGGTGATGTCACGCAGATTCAGATCGTCACCAGACCGGCTGCGCGCCGTCTTCGCATCAGCCCTGGAGGCTCGGTCCTCGGTTTCGGCGGAGGCGATGGGCTGCGCGAGGGTCTCGGTTCGGAGTCGTCAGCTGGAAGCGTTGCAATATCGGGAGGCGTTCCGCACCTCCCGGTCACAATCGCAGGCAATCTGCAGACGAGCCAGTACGAACGAGGCGTCGCCGTTCAGGCCGTCGTGTCAACGGACGCGTCGCATGCTCTGGGGATGGCGATTCCGTCGGACGATGCGACGTCGAGCGGCAGAACGCGGTCGGGCACGGTCAGTGGTTTCTACACTCCCGGCCCTTCAGTGCGAGCCCACGTCGCCTACGCTGCGTCTCGATCTCGAAGTTCGAACGTCGGTGTAGGCGGCCTCGTCCTTCCTGAGGCCGGACTTGCGACCACTGCGTCAGGTCACGGCATCCATGTCAGCACCGGTGTGATCCGAGGTCAGCTCGCTTTCGAAAGCGGATTCGTCGCCAGAGACTCCGCCTCGCTGATTACTGCCAATAGCGTTGGCAGGGGTCTTTCGGTCGCTGGGGGTTTTGTTGCGGGGGGTGCGCCGATTGCGACCCAACGCTCCAATCGCCTCACGTGGACCGCGAAGCAGGTCGTGCGCTCGTCATCGTCTCGCCCCTGGGCCGCAGGCATGGAGGTGAGCGGCACCAGTCACTCGTATCTGCAGGTGCCGAATCCACTTGGAATGGTCGAATTCGAGAGCAATGACTCGTTCGCGCACGCGTTGACCGGCCAGGCCACAGCCACATTCCATATTGCACGCGGCAACGGATCGATTGACTACGACGGCGTCACGGTGGCGCCGTTCGTTCAGAAGACGCTGACACGAAGGCCACGCGTCCAGATCGACGGTGGCGTCCGCGCTGACTACCAGTCTGGTGGCGTTGGGATGAACCTGTCGCCACGTGTGTGGGCGGCGACGGAATGGCGCGGTCTGAGTGTGCAGGGCGGCGGTGGCCTCTTTACCACGTTCGTGCCCGCGAGCGTCTTCGTCAACGCCATCACCAACGACGGGCATCATCTGCAGCAGTACCTGGCCATCGGGACGTCGCTGTCAAACGCGACAGCAACTGTGACGAGTCGAGATCTCGTCACGACGACGCTCGCGCCGAATCTGCGTGCGGCCCGCCAAGTCATGCAGCGCGTGTCGGCATCACGCCGCGCTGGCCCTTTCACTCCGTCGGTCGAGTACACGCTGACGCATGACGTGCATCGACTCGGCGCGGATCGTCTCGAGACTGGCGACGGGTGGATCGACGTTGTCGAATCCAGCCGGTCGGCGACTCGCCATCGCGTCAAGGCCCGTCTCCAGTACCTGCGCAGGGCACAGTCGGTGACGGCGCATTACGAATGGTTGCGCGCGTACGACGACGGCGATGGACCGTTTTCGTATCCAGAGCGGCAGGGCCGCTTCGCGTCGGAATGGGCGCGCAGCGCAGGCCTGGCGCCGCACAGCGTGACGGTGGCGTCGACACTCAGACTTCCGCATCGCGTGGTTGCCGCGATCACGGATACCTGGCAGAGCTCCGCGCCGTATGACATCACCGCCGGCGTCGATACCGACCTCAATGGGATCTTCAACGAACGGAACGGACGTCCGCGGAACAGCGGCGACAGCCCCTCACAACACGTGCTGTCGCTCCACGCGTCGCGGCGGTTCGAGTTTCCTTACGTTCGTGGATGGTTCGGCAGCCG
>DASRJE010000109.1:0-8469 GCA_035649635.1 Vicinamibacterales bacterium
CGCGCGTGTACCCGTGAGCATCTCATAGAGCACGGCGCCGAACGCCCACACATCGCTGCGTTTGTCCGCCTCGCGACCCTTGGCCTGCTCCGGCGACATGTACGCCGCTGTTCCCAGGATCACGCCGATCTGCGTCATCGCCGGCGTCGTGATCGTCGGCGAACCGGTGATCGTGGGCCGGCTAAAGCCGGCCCCTACTGAGGCCTGAGGCCCGGGCCCTGGGGCCTGGGCCAGCTTGGCGAGCCCGAAGTCGAGCACCTTCACCGTGCCATCGGGTCGCACCTTGATGTTCGACGGTTTGAGATCGCGATGGACGATGCCCTGCTCGTGCGCCGCCTCGAGTGCTCCCGCGATCTGCGTTGCGATCGAGATGACGTCAGCAAGGGGCATCGGTCCTGCCGCGATGCGATCGGCAATCGTGTCCCCATCGACGAGCTCGAGCACCAGCGCCTGTACGTAGGGTCCGGCTTCGGCCGGACCGTCGTCAGTCTCGAGCCCATAGATCTGCGCGATGTTCGGGTGATTGAGCGCAGCCAGCATCTGCGCCTCACGCTCGAAGCGCGCCAGCCGCTCGGCATCCGACGAAAACTGCTCGGGCAGGATCTTCAGCGCCACGTCGCGCTGCAACCGCGTATCGCGACCGCGATACACCTCACCCATTCCGCCGACACCGATGGCTTCGTGGATCTCGTAGACGCCGAGGCGGGTGCCGGGGGAGAGACTCATGCTGCAAGTGGAAGAAGTGGAAAAAGTGGAAAAGTTCACCACCACGCCATCGGCTGCGGCAACGCCGCTCCACAGCTACAGGCGCCCTGTCTGGCAGCATAGTCGTTCATCTTCTGGCAGCCTGGGCACCGCACCCACATGGCGTTGATGCGGTCGGGGACGAAGACGGCGGTGTAACCGCCGCCGCCCAGTTCAGTGCCGAAGAACCCTTTCATCGCCTCCGCGTGCAGACCACCCTTCATCAACTGACGCGGGTCATCAGGGTGTTCCCACGCGCTGATCGTCAGCATGCGATCGCCGACGACGGCATTGACCAGACCGATGAAGCCCTTGACCGATACGAGCTCCGCGGCGATCTGGCGGCTGCGCTCGCCCACCGCGGCCTCGTCGGCGGCATCGCGTGCACGCAACGCGGTAATGCTGAACGCTCCCGGTTTCACCGTGCTGCCGCCCCAGCTGCGGACCGCACGACCGAACGTGAACGGCCCGATCGCCTTAGGCTGCACCAGCACTTGCAGGCCGAGCTGCTCGGGAATCGCACGTGAATCGAAGTAGCCATCGACGGAAGCGATCCTCCCGTCGGCGACGCGAATGAAGTCGGCGCCGTGAAGCACGACCGGCTTTCCCGTCGGCGGCAATCCCATCATCGAGCCCGTGTTCGTGCCCCGCATGATCCACTGTGCCGCGACGAGATGGGGGGCCAGGAGCCCTTCGCTCGCGACCTCGAACGACACATCGGGAAACCCCGCGAACAATCGGTTCATGTACTCACGGAACGGCTCGCCACTGAGCGGACCGCCGGTCTGCGGATCCGAATACGTACCAGCTGGTGCCATCGTCTCGAGGACCGCGCTGGCATCGCGACGATTCCATCCATCGAAGTAGCTGTGTGCGACGTCGAGCGCACTGATCGTGCCTACACCCGGGCTGTCTTGCATGTCCATCGTGTCCCTGGCTTCCGTGTCGTCCTAGTCTCGGTGTCTTGCCTTCTCATCGGCGCGTGCACCGCTGAGAATGTTCCGCATCGCGTAGTTGCCCTCGTGACAGGCGTACTCGAAGATGTCCGTCTGGCCCGGGTCGCGCCTGAGTGGCACGCCGATCGTCCACGTCTTCGTGAAGGTCGCCGGATCGTCGATGGTGACGGTGTAGCTGATGCGGTCGGGGGCCACCCGCGTGAAACGCTCGACCAGCCGGAGCGTCTCGTGCGACCCTCTGAAGTCCGTCTTACTGGAGAAATTGGTCACTTCGACAACGAGCGTGTTGCCCTCCCAATGGCCGCGCGGATCCCCCAGATACTGACGGATGCCCTGATTGATGTGCGGACGGCCATCGACCGGAATGATGCGCGTCTCGTGAATCATCTCGTGCGTCAACACGACGAATCCGGGGCTTTGAAGAATGCGAAAGAGGTTGCCGTAGCTCCCGGCATTGACGACGACATGCGGCCAGCCGCCGCGCGACACGATGCAGCGATCACCCAGGCTGCGATCCGTCCAGGAGTCGGCGGGCCCCCGTGCCTTCGCCGCCTGGGCTCGTGCCGCCTCGCGGCGTTGCGCGTCGGCCGTCAGCGCCGGCACGCGACCGTCTGGCGGGTCGATCACCTTGGAGGTTCGCGTCGACTTCGCGTTCCAGAACTCGTACCAGTGCGTCGGTCCCGCACCGGTCTCACCGCCAATGGTCGGCGCGCGCGCGACGTTGCGTTGCGCCCGGTCGGCCAGAACCGCGGCCAGTTCTTCGTCCCCGAACTCGACTTTGTTCCCGAGCTCCGACGGCCGCTCGAACGGCGTATCGACGTCGTCGTTGTAGGACCACACGCCCTGCAGATCGGGATCGCCCCACGCCGTGCGCGATGGAACGTACGACTCGCGTTGCGCAGACACGGCGACGGACAAACAGGCCGCGACAACGGCGACAATTGAAATGGTGAATCGACGAGTCATATTCCACCTCGCGGTGCGATGTTGTCGGTGGGGCCACTCGCTTCAGGTCCTCGAACCAGTTGAGCACCGCACGCGGATTCGATCGCTTGCGACGCACTGAGTTCTCGCGCGTTACTCAGATTCTGCCACAAAGGTTGCGGGAATCGGCCGTGCATTACCGTGGTAATATATGGCTGTGGCACACGCGCACTCGAAGCTGACCGCGCAGGGCCAGATCTCCGTCCCCGCCAGCATCCGTCGTCGGCTCGGAGTCGGACCTGGCTCCGTACTGGAGTGGGACGACGACGGCGAGAATGTCATCGTCCGACGAGCAGGCCGGTACCGCTCCGAGGATGTTCATCGAGCGCTGTTTCCCTCGCCACCCAAGCCACGCACACTGACCGAGCTCAAAGACGGGATTCGACGAGACGTGAGAAGGCGGCGTGCGCTCCGTTGACACCAACGTCCTCGTCAGACTCCTCACACGCGACGATGCCAAGCAGGTCGCGGCGGCCGAAGCGTTCGTCGCACGAGGAGCGTGGGTTCCCCACGTGGTGTTGGCGGAAACAACCTGGGTCCTGACCTCGGTCTACGATCGCGGACCAGAAGACATCGCGACGGCCGTCGAGATGCTTCTCAACCATGAGCATTTGACGGTTCAGGATTCGGATACGGTCACCGCTGCCGTCGCGCGCTTCAGGCGACGGCCCGCCGTGGGTTTTTCAGACTGCCTGGTCGTCGAGATTGCGCGCAAGGCCGGGCACCTGCCGATGGGGACGTTCGATCGCGACTTCGCCAAGTTCGACGGTGTCGAGAGACTGTCCGGCTGAAGCCCCCGTTGCCTTGTCGAACGCCTCAATGAACCATGTCGTCGTGGGTCGCCTCGTCCTCTTCGAGGTGAGGTATCTCGAGCGCCCGCAGGGCTTCGATCGCGGCCGTGAGCGCCGCTTCCGCCGCGCTGGATCGGCCTCGATGACGAAGGTCTTTTCTCGCGGATCTGAGCGCCCGTAGGACCTGCGCTCTGTCGAACCGCTGTCCCGCACAATGATCACAAAAACTCATCGTTGCCGCCCGCGTCAGTATACGCAGATGCAAAGAATGATGTCATCGGCGGTAACCGCACATCGTGGCTGAATCCTGCGATATCCCGGCCTCCCTGTAGCGCAGGCCGAGCCAGTCCGAAAAATAGTCGAATGGCAGAGCGGTGCGCATCGCTTCACAGGCTGCGTCGCGTGCTCCTGAGCGATCAGCCCGAGCAGCGCCATCGAATCAAGCGGCACTTGCTTGGTGTTGCATCCTCCGTGGTGGTGTGGGGGGTCATGAGCCTGCTCTACTGGAACGGGCATCTGGAGGGGCCCGCGCTGGTCCGAGCGGGCGTCGCGATGCTCGTTCTGTGTGCCTTCTTCTTCACGGTCTTTCGAACCCGTGTGAATCTGCTGGCACCCGATCCCAGCCTCACTGCGGCGCAGATCGTCAGCTCGATCGCTGTCATTCTGTACGCGATGTATTACACGTCGAGTGCGGCACGCGATGTGCTTGCGATGACATTCGTCTTGTCCGCCTTCTTCGGCGTATTCCGGTTCGAGCTGCGACAGTTCGTCTTCATTGCGCTACTGATCTCGGTGGGGTATGGGATTCTAGTCGTTCTCCTGCTCCGCCACCGGCCGCAGACGGTCGACCTCGAGCTCGAGATCGTTCGCATCGCGGCGCTTGCGGCGGTTCTCTTCTGGTTCTCGACGGTCGGCGGATACGTGAGCCGACTGCGCCAGCACCTTGCCGACAGCCGCGCGCGCCTCGAAGAGGCGCTGACGACCGTGCGAGCGCAAGCTGATACCGACGAGCTCACGGGTACGCGAAGCCGGCGGTCGCTGCTGGAGGTTATGCACCGCGAGAGGGCCAACGCGATCCGAACGGGATCGTCCTTCTGCATCTGCATCGCGGATATCGACGACTTCAAGCAGATCAACGACGACTTCGGCCATCAGGGCGGTGACGAAGTGCTCCGGGCGATCGCACGCGCGGGGAAGGAGGGACTCCGCATCACCGACTATCTGGGTCGCTATGGCGGCGACGAGTGGCTCTTCATCCTGATTGGCGGCCGGCTGGACGGCGCCCACGTTCGGGCCGAGCAAGTCCGCAGCCGCGTCGAAACGCTGCGATTCCCCGATATCGATCCGGCAATTCGCGTCACGTTGTCAATGGGCATCGCGGAGTATCGTGGCGGTGAGGACGTGGCGGAGACGCTCCGCCGCGCCGATCGCGCGCTCTACGACGCCAAAGAAGCTGGCAAGAACCGGATTGCGCTCGCCGCCGAGCCATTGCCGCTGCGCCGCTATCGCAAGGCCTGACCGCTCGTCACGGCAAACTCAGGGCCACGTATTCAGCGGCGTGTTCCCGCGATCCGATCGCCACGACGATGTACTGCTTGCCGCCGAACATGTAGGTCATCGGCGCCCCGGTCGTGCCTGCCGGAAGCTCCGTCTCCCACAGCACCTGACCGGTCGCTTTGTCGAACGCGCGAAACTTGCGACCGCCGGCACCAGGCGCCAGAGCGAGCGGCATGCTCTTGGGAGTGCGTTCAGGGCTGGCCATGATCGGATCTCCCTCGCCGACGAACAGCAATGTCTTCGTCGCGAGCGGAGCGCTGCGGCCCGGGTTCCCGAGCGGCGGTAAGTTCAGCGGCTTCAGCAGTGGATGATCACGTGGCCCGTCGCCGTTCGGTACCATCCACGCAATCGCACCCTTATTGAGATCGATGGCCGTGATTCGACCGTACGGCGGTTTCAGTAATGGCAGTCCGAGTGGCGCCGGCGGATACTCCCTCGTGCCGCGGGTGAACGTGAGGTTCGTCTTTTGCGGATCACCAGGGACGATATCGGCGACGAACGGACCAGTAATCGACTGCACATAGAGCAGTCCCGTCTCGGGATCGAACGCGCCACCCTGCCAATCGGCGCCGCCGACGGAACCCGGCAGTTGAATCGTTCCTTTCGTGTCGCTCGGCCCACTGCCCTTGATGGAAGGCGGCGTGAACATCGGGCCGATCACGTACTGCTTCACGATCTCGAGCGCGGCGGCCCGGAGCTCGGGTGTGAAGTCGATCAGATCGTCGACGGTGACGCCTTGCCGATCGAACGCGGGCGGCTTGGTCGGGAACGGCTGCGTCGCGGCCGTCTGCTCACCTGGCGTCTTCGACTGCGGCACGGGACGGTCTTCGATCGGCCACACCGGTTGGCCGGTGACGCGATCGAACACGAAGGCGAACGCCTGCTTCGTGAGCTGGACGACGGCTCGGATTCGTCTGCCGTCGACGGTGATGTCCGCCAGAATCGGCGCCGCGGGCAGGTCGTAGTCCCAGAGGTCGTGACGAACGACCTGATAGTGCCAGATGCGCTTGCCGGTCTGACAATCGACGCTGACGAGCGCGTCGGAGAACAAGTTGTCGCCGGGCCGATGGCCGCCGTACATGTCGCTCGTCGGGCTCGTGAGCGGCAGATACGCGTAGCCGAGCTGCTCATCGACGCTGATGAGCGACCACAGGTTCGCGTGCCCGGTGTATTGCCACGCATCGTTCCTCCACGTGTCGACGCCGAACTCGCCGGCCCGCGGGATCACATGGAACGTCCAGCGCAGTCTTCCTGTGCGAACGTCGTAGCCCCTCACATCGCCGGGAGTTCCCTCCTTTTGCGGTGGTGAGTCGCTCATCGACGTCCCGACGATGACGACGTCCCGGCAGACGCGTGGCGCCCCGCTCCATGAGTAGGGTTCCTTCGCCGTCCCCAGCTGGAGGTTGACGACGCCATTGATACCGAATGTCGAGAACGGCTGTCCCGTCTTGGCGTTGAGCGCAATCAGCGTCTCGCCTCGCTGCACGAAGATGCGCTCCTCGTTGCCATCGCGCCAGTGGGCGACACCTCGAGTGCTCGTACCCCGCAACGCGTCCGGCCGCGACCCAGGCTCCTGAATCCAGATCGTCTTGCCGGTACCGGGGTGAAACGCCTCGACGAGGCCCACTCCGTTCGGGCTGTAGAGCACACCGGCGATCATCAGCGGCGTGGCGCGAAAGTTGTTCTGAACCTGCAGTTTTGGATCTTTGCCGCTGAGAAGCGGATCGACCGCCGGCCGCCGCCAGGCGATGCGCAGGTTCTTCACGTTGGTTCGGTTGATCTGATCGAGGGGCGCGTACTTGGTACTGCCGGCGTCGCCGCCATAGCTTCGCCATTCGCCGTTTGTCGTCTGTGCAGCGGCAGGCGCAGCCAGCGAGACGGCCGCCATGAGACATGTCGAAACCAGTCGAAGGGATTTCATCGCACCACGTCCTCCTGGCTGGAGCCCGTTCGTGGATCGGGCGAAGCGCAGTATAGTGCGCGCATGAACAGAAGAGAATTCCTGGCGGGCATCGCTGCCGCTCCCCTCGCAGCGTCACCCGGATTCGCGCAGGCCCCGCCGCAAGGGACGGCTCCCGCGCGCGCGCGGACCAAACTCAAGCAGAGCGTGATGGCCTCGGTGTGGGGTGCGAATTCGAAGCTCTCGTTCGAGGAGCGCTGTCAGATCCTGGCCAAGATTGGCTTCAAGGGCGTCGATCTGCCGACGCCGGAGCAGGTGCCGATCCTGAAGAAGTACGGGCTTGCTCCAGCGATGATGACCGGCGCGGGCACCTCGTTTCAGGAGGGACTCGTCCGCAAGGAACTGCACGACAAGTTCGACGCCGCGTTTCGCACCGGGATCGACACGTGCGCACAGGCGGGCTGCCCCAACCTCATCGCGATGCCAGGTGAACGCCGCGGGATGTCGCGCGACGAGACGATCGCGAACACCGTGGCCATCCTCAATCGCGTGAAAGGGTATGCGGAGCAAAAGGGCGTCACGCTCTGCATGGAGATCACCAACTCGAAAGTCCCCGCCGATCAACGCACCGACCAGACGTTCAACCATCTCGACTGGGGGTGGGAGGTCTGCCGCAAGGTCAACTCGCCGCGTGTGAAGGTCGTCTACGACATCTACCACGTCCAGATCATGGACGGCGACGTCGTGCGCAACCTGCGCGACAACCTCGACTTGATCTGCCACATTCACACGGCCGGCGTCCCCACGCGTCAGGAGATCGACGGCACACAGGAGCTCAATTACCGTTTCATCGCGAACGCGATCGCCGATCTCGGCTACACCGGGTTCGTCGCGCACGAGCATCGGCCGGGGCCAGGACGTGACCCGATCAAGAGTCTCGAGGAGTGTTACGCGATTCTGGATGTGTAGGGGGCAGGGGGAAGGGGATAGGGGGCAGGGCCGTCCAGTCTCAAGGCGTCAGTCTTGAGGATTCAGTGCTGGAGGTATAGATGCGGATCGCCGTGGCTCTCATTGCGTTTGTGATCCCGTTGCTTGTCACGCCGGCCGTCAGCCAGACGGTCAGTACGCAGACCGCGCCCGCGCCCGGCGCGCTCGTGCCCGGAATGCCACCACCACGCGAGAACCGGACGGTTCCCCAGTCGGGGACCGCACGCGTGCGCGGTCGGGTGGTCGCGACGTCCACGGGATCGCCCCTTCGACGCGCGCAAATCACGCTCTTCGGCCTCGAAGGTCAGAACACGGTGCGGCGCACCGCGACGACCGATGGCGAAGGGCGATACGAGTTCAAGGAGCTTCCTGCCGGACGCTACAACCTCACCGCCGGCAAGGCAGGCTACGTCAGCCTGCAGTATGGTCAGAAGCGTCCGTTCGAGGCCGGCACGCCGCTCACGATCGCCAACGGAGAGAACGTCGAGCGCATCGACTTCAGCCTGCCGCGCGGCGGCGTCATCGCCGTCCGCGTCACCGACGATTTCGG
>DASRJE010000110.1:0-58544 GCA_035649635.1 Vicinamibacterales bacterium
AGCAGCTCGGGATCGTGGGCGAGCGCCTGCGCAAGCTTGACCCGCTGACGCATGCCCTTGCTGTAACCGCCAATCTTGCGGTCGGCGGCATCCAGCAGATCCACGGCGCCGAGTGCGCGACGCGTGGCATCTGCCGTCTCCTGTTCCGAGTAACCATTCAGGCCCACGAGCGCGGACACCCATTCGGCGCCGGTCATCCGGTCGTAAAAGGCGTCCTGCTCCGGGCAGAAGCCGATGCGTCGATACAGCTCGTGGTTCCGCCAGATGGGTTCGCCAAGCACACGAACGGTTCCCTTGCTCGGCTTGAGCTGTCCCGTCACCAGCTTCATGAATGTCGATTTGCCAGCGCCATTGGGACCGAGAAGTCCCGTGATGCCCGGCGGCACCGATACCGTGACGTCGTTGAGCCCGGACACCTGTCCGTACCACTTCGAGAGGTGATCGGTCACGATGGCGCTCACGCGACGATCTCCACTGGACGCACCCGCCGCTCGAGAATCCACGCAGACAGCGCAATCAGACCCACGATGACCAGCACCGCCACATAGACCGGAACCGGCTGTGGCGTGCGAACGCGGAAGATCCAGTCAGTGAACACGTCCATCATGTTGCTCGGTGCAATCGCCGCCCATGCACGACTTCCGGTAATCGCGCGGAGCACCTGCTGCATCGCCAACGTGAAGAAGATGATGCCGGCGTACATGATCGCCACGAATCGACGGCTCTTCGAGAGCGACGACAACGCGAGGATCATGAACGTGGACAAGAGCGCGCGCACTAGCGACGCGAGCGTAATGGCCGGAAGCAGGAACAGGTTGTTTGCGAGGAAACTGACGCTTCCGGAAAACACAATCTGTAGGAGGATGAGGCACAGCGCGGGAACCAGCGTCAAACCGAGGATTAGTATCAGCAGCGGTGCTGCTTTGCCGAGAATGTACTCGATACGAGTCACTGGCTTCGACAAGTACAGCTGCAACGCGTTCGCTCGTCGATCGTCCGCAATCAACCCGCCGAGAACGATCGTGATGAGGAACACGAAAAAGCCCTGTCCGTTCAGAAAGTTCCGGAAGGTCTGAGGGTTGGTCTGGGCAAAGCTGGCCATCTGCGGAATGAACACTGGGCCGATTATGTAGAACGCCGCATAGCCCAGGAACCTGGCCCACCCTGCGAACACCAGCAGAAGAAACCAGCGTCGCTTGAACGCGGTGATGAGGTGCATACGCGCCATGGTCCACCACGCTCGGCCGACGGGCACGCGCTGCCCCTGGTAGCGTTGATATCCCTGATCGTGAATAGGCATCTATTTCTCGCCCACTGCTTTCGCGAACACGTCTTCCAGCGTCGGGACACTCGCACGCAGATGTCTGACCTGCACTCGCTCCTGCGCTGCCAGCCGGAAAAGCGCGGGGGCACCGGTGTCGTCCGGGACGAAGACCCGCATGACATCCTCGTCGGTCGCGTGACATTCGAGCCCGGCCGAGTGCAGCACGCTGATGAAACGATCGGTGTCACCCTTGATCCGCAGCTCGAAGACACGTCCACCGGGCCCCTTGAGACTGACGATGGGGCCCGCCGTCGCGATGGCCCCCTTGTCCATGACCACAACGTGATCGCAGGTGTATTCGACGTCGGGAAGCAGATGCGACGACAGGATGAGATTCAGCCCCTTGTTATGGGCGATGTCCCGAATGAGCTCGAGCATCTCGTCCCGCCCCTTCGGGTCCATGCCGTTGGTCGGTTCGTCGAGAAACAAGAGATCCGGATCGTGCACGAGCGCTTGCGCCAGCTTGATGCGCTGCTTCATGCCGGTCGAGTACTGATCGATTGTTCGATAGCGCGCCTCACCGAGGCCGACGTAAAAGAGCACCTCGTGCGCGCGCTGCATGGCGTCGGCCTGCGGCAGACCGGACAGCTCCCCGCAGTACGCCACGAACGACACCGCGTTCATCTGGGGAAAGTGCGCGTCGCTCTCCGGCATATAGCCGATGCGCGAGCGAATCTGGAGAGGCGACCGCTTCACATCGAGTCCGAGCACACGCATTCGGCCACCATCGGGCGCCAGCAGCCCAAGCACCGCCTTGATCAGCGTGCTCTTGCCAGCGCCGTTCGGGCCGAGAAGCCCGACCGCGCCAGTGGGGAAGGAGGCAGTCACATCCCGAAGTGCCCAGTTTTTCGCGTAGTGGACGTTGACGCCCTCGAGGTCGACGACGGAGGAAATGGTCACAGGCTCAGGGGCTCAGGCTCACGGGTTCACGCGATTCAAAGGGTCCTGTTCACGAGGTTCAATACGTTCAGCGAGGTTCAGAAGGTTCCCTGTCGCTCTTCCCGGTCCTTGACGGCGATCAAAGTGAGCCGCGCAAACCCAGGGCCTCGGCCTGTTCTCGCATGAATCGGATGACATTGGCGGCATGCTCCTCGAGCGGGATGCCCAACCCTTCCGCGCCGGCGCGAAGGTCGTCTCTCGAGACCGCGCGGGCAAACGCCTTGTCCTTCATCCGTTTGATCACCGATGAGGCTTCAAGGTCGAGCACGCTCTTCGACGGACGCACCAGCGCTGCCGCGGTCACGAAACCAGCCATCTCGTCGCACGCGAAGAGCGTCCGCTCCAGCAGGCTCTCGCGCGGCACACCGGAGTAATTGGCGTGCGAGAGGATCGCGCGCGTGACCCACTCGGGGTAGCCGTGGCGATTGAGCTCCTCGCAGCCGCGGAACGGATGGTCGGCGGCGGTCGGGTAGCGCTCGTAGTCGAAGTCGTGCAGGAGCGCGACGAGTCCCCAGTCGTCTTCGTTTTCACCGTACGTGCGCGCGTATCCTCGCACTGCTGCCTCGACGGCGAGCGCATGCTTGCGCAGGCTGTCGCTTTTGGTCCACTCGATGAGCAGCGCCCAGGCGTCGTCTCTCGAGGGTGTCATGAACGCGATCCATCACAGGGCGGGTCTTGCTTTGTAGACCCGCCGGTCTGACGATCGAGCACGAGCGCTCGTTCAACCACTGCGGTTGCTTTCGAGGTCAGATTGTACTGGGCTAGATCGCGCGGATCAGCGAAGACCACTTCGGCCACGTCGGAATCGGCACACAACGCACCGCCAGTCGGCCAGCACAGGAAATCCACTAGCACGAAGTGATACATCACCCGCCCCTCGTCGTCACGCGTAATCCGGTCGAGCACTTCGATCACGGGGCCAACAGTTATCTCGAGGCCGGTCTCTTCAAGCATCTCGCGAACCAGGCAGGCTTCAAGTGTCTCGCCGATTTCGACGGCGCCGCCTGGAAGGCTCCACTGTCCCGCCAACGGCTCGTGCTTCCGTTTGACGAGCAGCACCTTTCCGTCGTGCACGATGACTGCGCCAACGCCCACGTACGGCCGATCGGGGTACTTCCGCCGGTCGTTCACCTACTCGCCCATGACCTTGATGACGACGCGCTTTTTTCGTTGACCGTCGAACTCCGCGTAGAACACCTGTTCCCACGGACCCAGATCGAGCTGGCCCGAGGTGATAGGCAGAATGACTTGATGCCCCATCAGCGTGCGCTTGAGGTGGGCGTCGGCGTTGTCCTCGCCGGTCTGATGATGCTTGTAGTCGAGTCCTGACGGCGCCAGCTTCTCGAGCCAGACCTGAAAATCATCGATGAGCCCGCTCTCCCAATCGTTCACATAAACGGCAGCGGTGATGTGCATCGCCGATACGAGGACCATGCCTTCTTGCACACCGCTCTTCTTGACGGCAGATGCGACCTCGTCGGTGATGCGAATGAACTCCTGCCGCTTCTTCGTGTTGAACCACAGATACTCTGTCGCCGTCGTCATGCTTCACCCAGCTACTAACTACCTAGCTTCAACGCCGCCTCGGCGTTGAGGTCCCATCCGGCCGTCGTTCCTGCTCGATACGCTCGCAATCCTGCGGCGGCAATCATCGCCGCATTGTCCGTCGAAAGCGCCAGGCTTGGGATGAAAACAGGAAGCTCGCGCGATTCTCCGCGCGCGAGTGTGTCCGCGCGCAGCCGGCTGTTCGCCGATACACCGCCCGCGATGCCGACGCTTCGCGCGTCGTACGACCGAGCGGCCTCGAACAGTCGATCGAGGAGGACTTCAACGACGACACGCTGGAAGCTCGCGCAGATGTCGCGAATCTCGCCAGCGGGCAAGGGTCCGGACTCGCCTGAACCGAGTGCCGCCCGCCTGCTGTTGACATGACGCAGTACGGCAGTCTTGAGCCCGCTGAAACTGAAATCGCGCCGTCCAGGGATATCAGGCGCGTTGCGATCGGCGTGGGTCAGCCGTGTTTTCGGCAGGATCACCGCCCGGTCGTTTCCCTCTGCGGCCAGGCGATCGATGACCGGGCCGCCGGGATACCCGAGGCCCAGCAGCTTGGCGACTTTGTCGTAGGCTTCGCCCGCCGCGTCGTCACGTGTTCGGCCGATCAACTCGAACGCGCCTGCCGTGCGGACGACGTAGAGGCTCGTGTGACCACCTGACACGATAAGGACAACAGCAGGCAGAGGCATCTCTCCACCTTCGAGGACGAGCGACTCGATATGCCCCGCCAGGTGATGCACAGGAATGAGCGGCACATTGCTCGCCCAGGCGAGCGACTTGGCGAATGCGACGCCCACGAGCAAGGATCCGACAAGTCCGGGCCCCTGTGTGACAGCGACGGCATCGTAACGCGCATGTCCTCCGTCGAGTAGCGCGCGCTCGACGACGCCACAAATATCGCGGATGTGCTGCCGGGCCGAGAGCTCGGGCACGACACCACCCCACTCGCGGTGGATCGCGACCTGCGAGGCGACGGTGCTCGACAACAGCCGCCACGGGCGCACCACGTCGCCAGTCTCCTCGACCAGCGCGGCCGCCGTTTCATCGCACGAGGTTTCGATACCGAGAACGATCATGCGTCTGTGGTGTCGCGCGCGCCGGCGCGTCTACAAAACAAGACCCCTTACGCTCCCATGAGCGCAGCGAGCGATTCGTTGTACGGTGCGCGCGCGATACCCCGCTCGGTGATGATGGCGGTGACGTACTTGGACGGCGTCACATCGAACGCGGGATTTCGAATACGCGCGCCCTCGGGCGTAAGACGCGCTGACCCGACGTGCGTGACCTCACGGCCGTTCCTCTCCTCGATTGGGATCTTGGTGCCATCCGGCGTATTCAAGTCGATGGTCGAACGCGGGGCAGCGACATAAAACGGTATTCCGTGCTCCTTGGCGAGCACCGCCACGCTGTACGTGCCGATCTTGTTGGCCACGTCCCCATTGGCCGCGATGCGATCGGCGCCCACGACAACAAGGTCCACCTGGCCGAGCCTCATCATCGTGCCGGCCATGTTGTCGGTGATGACGGTGGTATCGATGCCGTCCTTGACCAGCTCCCAGGCGGTGAGCCTGGCGCCCTGCAGAAATGGACGTGTTTCATCGGCAAGCACCGTGATCTTCTTTCCCTGCTCCGACGCGGCTCTGATCACACCGAGCGCAGTACCGTAGCCCGCCGTCGCCAGCGCACCGGCGTTGCAGTGCGTCAGGATCTTTGCCGAGTCGGGCACGAGCGACGCGCCATGCGCACCCATGGCCTTACAACTGCCGACGTCCTCATCGTGAATGGCAAGCGCTTCCGCTTCGAGACGCTGTGCGATCTCGGCGACCGATCCGCCGCCCTGCGCCGCCGCCGCAAACGTCCGCTTCATGCGCTCGATGGCCCAGAACAGATTCACGGCCGTGGGCCGTGTCCCCGCCATCAGGTCGCAGATCTTCTGAAACTCGGTCGTGAACTGCTTGGTGCCGGTCGCGCTGCTCCGGCGCATCCCGAGCGCGATCCCCATTGCCGCCGCGACGCCAATCGCCGGCGCCCCACGGATCACCATCGTCGTGATGGCCTTGGCAACCTCCTTCGGCGTCTTGCACGTCACGTAGACCTCGGAACCCGGCAGCTTCCGCTGGTCAATCATCACAATCGCATCGTCTTTCCACTCAATCGTTGGCAGCATCTGTTCTTGGATGATATCTGATGGCCGCTTCTGACGGCCGCTGAGGAGCAAAGAGCGCTGGGAAGAACGTTAGCGCTTTGCCCCGCGCTCTCCGCCCCCTCTGCGCTCGATGCAACGCTACAGCAGCCTCGAATCGAACGGCAGTGGCAACAGATCCTTGAGCTGATGCCGACCCGTCTCGCGCCGGAGATTCGCGAGGATCACTTCAAGATCACCGCCGAACTCCCAGAGGATCTGACGGCACGCGCCGCACGGTGGTGTCGGCGCCTCGGTATCGGCCACCACTGCGACGCGTCTGAACTTTCGATGTCCTTCCGAGATCGCCTTGAACATCGCCACGCGCTCGGCGCAAATCGTGAGGCCGTAGGTCGCGTTCTCGACATTGCAACCAGTGATGATCGTGCCGTCGGTGGTCTCGAGCGCCGCGCCGACTTTGAACTTCGAGTAGGCGGCGTGCGCGTGGCGGCGCGCGCGGCGTGCCGCTGACACCAGCTTAGAGGCGCTCAATGATGCCCTCGAGCAGGGAAATGAACGACCCTCGTACGCGACGCGCGGTCTCCACGACCTCGTCGTGCACGAGCGGCTGCGGCAACACGCCCGCCGCCATGTTGGTGATACAGGAAATGCCGAGTACTTCCATACCCAGGTGCCGCGCGGCGATCGCTTCGGGAACGGTGGACATCCCAACCGCATCAGCACCCCACCCGCGGAACGTCCGAATCTCCGCTGGTGTCTCGTAACTGGGTCCGTGAACAGCGATGTAGATGCCGTGACGCACCTCGACGCCCCGTGCGTGCGCCGCCGCATCGGCGATGTCTCGCAGCCGGCGCGAGTACACCTCGCTCATGTCTGGAAAGCGCGCCCCGAAGCGCTCGTCATTTGGTCCCACCAGCGGATTGCTCCCGAGCATGTTGATGTGATCGTCGATCACCATCAGCGCGCCCTGAGCGAACCCGGTGTTGATGCCGCCCGCGGCATTGGTCAGGATGATCTGTTGTACGCCCAGTCGTCCCATCACACGCGTGGCGAAGACGACGGTCCCGAGATCGTACCCTTCATAGAAGTGAACTCGGCCGGACAACGCGGCAATTCTCTTACCCGCCACGTTGCCGACGACGAGACGACCCGCGTGGCCCACTACGTTCGACGCCGGCCAGTGAGGCAGCGCGGTGTAGCTGGTTGCGATCGGCTCGTGCAATGTATCGGCAAAGTCTCCCAGCCCGGAACCAAGCACGATTGCGGTTTCAGGCAGGCGTCCGCAGACGCGGCGAATCGCAGCCGCAGCCTCTTCGATACTTTCGAAGATCCCTGCTGGCATCGTGTGCGCGCTCTGGGAATCGGGCGTAAGCACTACAGCAGCATTCCGGCGATAGTCGCGGTCAGGAAATTGGCAAACGTCCCGGCGAGCATGGCGCGCAATCCCAGCCTCGCAAGATCGTGCCGCCGCTCCGGCGCGAGCGCCCCGATTCCACCAATCTGAATGCCGATCGAGCTGAAGTTGGCAAATCCGCACAACGCGAACGTCGCGATCGTGAACGACTTTGGATCGAGCGTCGCTTTCAGTGGGCCGAGCTGCGAATAGGCGACGAACTCGTTCGAGACCATGCGAGTGCCGAGCAGATTGCCGATTGTCGGTGCGTCCTGCCATGGCACACCGAGGGCCCACGCAATCGGGGCGAATGCATACCCAAGGATCAACTGCAGGCTCAGGCCAGCGCCGAACCCGGCGACCGCCTGGAGGCCGTCGCCGAGCAGGGCGAGCCCGGCGTTCATGAGCGCGACGAGCGCGAGAAACGAGATGAGCATCGCGCCGACGTTCAGTGCCAGATGCAGACCTTCACCCGTGCCCCGCCCGATCGCATCGATGACGTTGACGTCCGTCTTCTCGACATTCAGCCGCACCGTGCCCATTGTCTCCGGCTGCCCTGTTTCGGGGACGAACATCTTGGCCATCATGAGCGTTCCCGGCGCCGTCATGATTACGGCAGTCAGGAGGTGCTGCGCTTCGACGCCGAACAGGACGTAGGCTGCCATGACGCCGCCCGAGATGTGCGCCATGCCGGCCGTCATCACCGTCATCAGTTCGGACTCGGTCATCCGCGGCAGAAATGGCCGGATGGTGAGCGGCGCCTCGGTCTGACCCATGAAGATGCTGGCGGCGACGTTCAACGACTCCGCGCCGCTCGCGCGCATGAATCGCCGCATGACGACGGCGAAGAGCCGCACCACGAACTGCATGATGCCGAAGTAGTAGAGCATCGCGAGGAGCGCGGCGATGAAGATGATCGTCGGCAGCACCATGAAGGCAAAGAGATTCGGATACCGATCGCCGTCTGCGCCGAGCACCGTCGTGATGATGCGCCGCCATACATCGGGGTTGCCAAGTGGCCCGAACACGAAGTCCGATCCGACGAAGGAAAAATTCAGGAGACGCGTAATCACGTTGCCGACGCTTTGAAACACGGCGCGCCCAACGCCGGTCTTGAGCACGATCAGCGCGAAGACGAACTGCAGCCCCAATCCCCATGCCACCGTGCGGTAATCGATCGACCGCCGGGCCGACGAAAGGCAATACGCGAGCGCCAGAATCAGCGCGAGCCCGGCGACCGGCTGGATGCGGCTTGCGCCCGCGAATCCCAGCCCGATGGCCGCAACCGCGATCGCGCTGAGCCCCCCGAGGACCATCAGGTCGGCTTTCGACCACGACTCTCTGTGCCGAGTCGGGACTCGGGAGTCGGGATTCGGGATTCGGGATTCCTCGCCCGTGCTCACATCCACCGCTTTCTTACGAACCGCATCATCGCACCTCGCCCAGCACCTTCTGACGGGGGGCCGGTGGCTCGTCCCCGATGGAAATCGCTGCCTTGCACAGCGCCACCGCGGTTTCGAGATTCCGGCCACCCCGGTGGTGCAATTCGACCAACGGATCCCCAGCCCGCACGGCATCTCCAGGCTTGGCCGTCATGATGACGCCAACGCCGTGATCGATGGCGTCCCCAACGCGACTTCGCCCGGCGCCGAGGGCATGAGACGCCCGGCCGATCGCCTCGGCCCGCATCGTCATCACGTAACCAGCGCGCGTCGCGCCGATGCGCTCGCGGTCTGGTGCCGAGGGCAGGCGGGAATGGTCGTCGACGATACGGCGGTCACCGCCCTGCCGCTCGATCATCTTGGCGAATACTTCGAGCGCGCGTCCCGATGAGAGCGCGGCGTCCACTCGACTTGCGGCAGCGCTCTCATCGCGTTCCACTCCGCCGAGCATCACCATCCTCGTGGCCAACACCCGGACGACGCCGGTGAGCTCCGTTGGTCCAGTGCCTGTGAGCGTCTCCAGGCACTCGACAATCTCGAGCGCGTTGCCGACGGCGCGTCCGAGCGGGGCGTTCATGTCGGTGATGACGCACTCGGTTCGCACTCCTGCCTGCGTGCCGATCGCCACCATCGACGTCGCGAGTGTCCGCGCGTCGTGAAGGTCCTTCATGAAGGCACCATCACCGCACTTCACGTCGAGGACCAGCGCGCTGCTGCCCTCGGCGAGCTTCTTGCTCATGATCGACGCCGAAATCAGCGGAATGCTCGGAACGGTGGCAGTGACGTCGCGCAGCGCATAGAGCTTCTTGTCGGCCGGCGCCAGGGCCGACGTCTGACCGATGATGCTCGTACCCACTTCGCGGAGAACCTGCTTGAATTCGTCGATCGTCAGGTCGATGCGATAGCCCGGAATGGACTCGAGCTTGTCGAGTGTGCCGCCGGTGTGTCCGAGACCACGCCCGGACATCTTGGGGACGATGACGCCGCATGCTGCGGCCACAGGTGCCAGCACAATCGACACTTTGTCGCCAACGCCCCCGGTGCTGTGCTTCCCGACCTTGAACCCAGGAACGTCGGACAGGTCGACGCGCTCGCCTGAACGCGCCATCGCTCCAGCCAGCCAGCCGGTTTCGTCGTCATTCATGCCTTTGATGACGATCGCCATCAGCAATGCCGACGCCTGATAGTCGGGAATAGCTCCGCTGGTGACGCCGGTCACGAATGAGTCGATGTCCTCGCGCGAGAGAGCCCGCCCGTCGCGCTTGCGGGCGATGATGTCGACGAAGGGCATCGCGCGCAGTATACGAAAGTCCGGGATCCGGGATCCGGGATCCGGGATCCGGGACTCGGGAGTCGGGATCCGGGACTCGAGACCCGGGACTCGGGATGGAAATTCAGGCTCCATTAGAATCGATACTCGATGCCGCCGCCGCTCACCGAGCCCATGGCCGTCGAGCAAGGCGCGCTGTTAACTGACTTTGCTCGAACCTGCAAGGCGGCCGCGCGCGCAGTCTCGTTGTACCCGGGCACGCATCCGGCAATCGCGGCCTTGTTGTCGCGGCTGGTTGCCGCCACGGGCCGACTGACTCGCGATGGTCCGGTGAAGTTCGCTATTCACCGCGATCTCCTCGCCATTGATGGGCGCGCGCCGCTTCGCCCCGATCCTTCCATCGGCGAGCTGGCCACGCTGCTTCACGAGCGATTGATCGGTCGACTCACCATCCAGCCGGAAGCCGACGCTGACGACTGGCGAACCCTGTTGCTGCTCCTGGCGCGGGCGCCCGACGACCTGATTACGAGCGGCGGCATCGGCCAGGCGTGGACCGGCACGGGGCGAACGCATTTCGAGATCCGCGAGATCGACTACGCCGAAGTGCTTCGCGAGCGCGGTGGTGGCGAAGCCGACTGGGATCGGATCATCGCCTACTGCCTCCAGGGTGAAGGCGGAGCGCTCGATGAGGGCATCATGGCGTCGCTCCTTGAAGCATTGGACGAGCCGGCTCGCTTTGCCATGCTGCTCGAGCAGCTTCAGCAGGCGCCGGCGCCCGATGGCACGAAGGTCGGCGCGCGTGTTGGAGCGCTCCTGCAACTGATGCGAACCGCCATCGACGCGGCACGCACGCGCGGTGAAGCGGAGGTCGATCGTGGCTTCGAGACAATCGCCGCGTCCTGTTCCAGCCTGACGCCGGAGATGATGCTCGCAATGCTCGAACGACGTGAGTCGACGATCACCGACGAAGCCTCCCTGATGTCGCACGTGGTCGAGCGCATGACCGACGACACTCTCGCCTCGTTCATGGCTCGCTCCGTCGCACGCGAGCGCGGCTCGGCCGAGCGCCTCGCCGAAGCGCTGCATGTACTCGTTCCGTCGCAGGAACAAAAAGCGCACGTCGTCGAATTGGCAAAAGCCGAGGCGCTCGAGAGCGCGCTCGGCGAGGAGTCCGGGTTCGAGCAGTTGTGGGCCAACGTCGCCAACACGGTGATGTCCTATTCGATGCTCTCCTACTCGGACAACTCCTGGATTTCAGAGCAGTACGGGAAAGAGCTTTCAGGCGCGAAGAAACAGGCGATCGACGTCGAGCGCGTTTCTGACGATCCACCTGAACGGATTCAAGCGTGGATCGCGACAGTCACGGATTCGGCGGTCGAACAACTCGATCTCGAGATGATCCTCGACCTGCTTCGACTTCAAGGCACCCCGGAACAGTGGGAGCCGATCGCCGTCATTGCGGCATCGGAGATCGAACGGCGAACGCTCGCGGGCGACATCGCCGGCGCGCATTCGTTGATCGAAGCGTTGGTGAGGGAAACGAAGGCGGATGGTCGAGCCGCGTTGCACGCGACCGCGACCAAGGCAGTGGACCATCTGGGAGCGGGGCCGATTGCCCGCCACGTCGCCCTTCACTTTCGCACCATCATCGACGAGGCCATCGAGCGGTTCAATCAGCTGTGCCAATTGATCGGTCCCAGCGTGGTCCGGTCGTTGGCTGACGCATTGGCGCGGGAAGAAAACGCGGTCGCCATCCGGCGGCTTGGAAATCTGCTGTTAAGTTTCGGCACCGCCGGCCGCCGCTCGGTCGAGCAGTTGAAAAATTCACCCAATCCGGCGGTACGGCGAACGGCTGTCACGTTGCTGCGCCGCGCGGGCGGCCAGGAAGCATTGCTCGAGCTGGCTTCAATGATGGGCGACGACGATCCCGATGTGCAGCGAGAGTCGATCCACGCCATCGTGGAAATCGGGAATGCGAACGCGTACTCGGTGCTGCATCGACTGCTGCTCGAGGCGGATACGCCACGCGACAGCGCCTTGCGCGAGCTCATCGGACTTCGCAACGACAAGGCCGTGCCTCTCTTCAGCTATGTGCTCGCCAAGGGAGAGCCGCGCGGAAAGTTGATCGGAATACACCTTTCGATCATCGAGGCGCTCGGGACGATGAAGCCACGCCCCGAGTCGATTCGCGCGTTGCAGCAGGTTCTGCTGCGAGGAAACTGGCGGACGCCGTTCCGGACTGCCGCACAGCGCCAGGCCGCCGCGACGGCTCTTCGGCGTCTCGGAACGCCGGAGGCACTCGCAGTGCTCGAAGCCGCCATCACCTCGGGCGGGCGCGGCGTCAGGAGGATTGCGAAGTCACAAGTCGCGCTCTTTCAACATCGGGAAAGGAATCGCGCATGAGTGTCCCGCAGCGCACGCGTCTGGCCGACGAGCTGTCACGACGACTCGCGGCCGCGATACGCGGGGCGCAACTCTACGCCCCGGGCCATCCCCTGGTCAGGCGCAGCATATTGTCGCTGCTCGACACGCTCGCACTCGTCCATCAGTCGGCAGCGTCTGTCGCCGTCGGCATTGTCGGCGAGGACCTGGTAGTTGGAGAAGTGCCAGTCGCTCGCGCCGCCGAGACGATGGGCGAGTTGATGCGTCGTCTCCAGCACATCGGCATCGAGCGCATCGTGATCGACCGCGGCGTGCAAGAGGACGAGATCGCGCAACTCGTGGACGCTATTGCCAGCGGTGAGGGCCGCGATGCGGCGGCGTCCCTCGGTCGCCTTCCACACCTTCGTGTGGGACGGCTCGAGATGGAGCAGCAGGTTTCAGCCAACAGCGGAGACATCGCGACCTTTCGCCGCCTCTATCACGACGCCGTAAGAGTCTCTGGCGATCTGTGGGACGGCGCCCGCACCGAAGGCTCACCCGACACACGCGCGGCGCGGGACATGGTGGACTCGCTGGCTCAGGCAGTGACACAAAACCGGACCGCGCTCCTGTCGCTCACAGCGTTGAAGAATTACGACAACTACACGTTCACTCACATGGTGAACGTGTCGATCCTGACAATGGGTCAGGCTCGCGGCGTCGGCATCGATGGCAATCGTCTCCGTGAATTCGGCATGGCGGCCCTGATGCATGACATCGGCAAGGTGCAGACGCCGAACGAGATTCTCAACAAGCCTGGAGCACTGACGCAGGAGGAGTTCACGATTTTGAAGCGTCATCCTGTCGATGGTGCCGAAATCCTGCGCAAGACACCGGAGATGCCGACGCTGGCCCCCGTCGTCGCGTTCGAACATCACCTGAGGGCTGACGGCACTGGTTATCCAGTGGCCGTGCGGTCCACGTTGAACCTGGGGACGATGATGGCCGGTATCGCCGACGTGTACGATGCGATGCGATCCCAACGGGTGTACCACGCGACATTTCCGACCGATCGGATCCTGGCGGTGCTGCAAGGCAACGACGGCATGCAGTTCGATCAGCACCTCGTTCGGCGATTCGTGCAACTGGTTGGCATCTACCCCGTCGGCAATCTGGTGAGACTGGATAGCGGGGAGATCGCCGTCGTGCTCAAGGCGTATGCGCCAGATCCGTATCGTCCTCAGGTTCGCATCCTGCTTGGCGCGGATCGCCAACCGCTTCCCCAACCACTGGATTTGAACCTCTGGGAGACTGAAGAAGAGAGGCGCCGATCCATCGAGGCCCCGGTCGACGCGGCTGAGTACGGGATCGATCCGTTGATTCATTTGTGAGGGTGGGCCGGAAATCGAGCATGGCGTTCAAACATCGAGTTCTGTCTGCAGTGAGGAAAATCCCGCGCGGACGTGTATCGACCTACGGTGACATCGCCGTCCTGGCCGGCTCGCCTCGGGCCTGGCGGGCCGTGGGGACCATCATGCGCGAGTGTCGCGATCCCGTCACCCCCTGCCACCGCGTTATCGGCGCGGGTGGCGCCCTCGGCGGCTACGGCGGCAACCTCCAACTGAAACGTGAGCTGTTGCGAGCCGAAGCAATCGAGGTCGGAATGAAGCGGGTGCGCAATTTTTCTTCGATCCGCTGGCAGGGCCGGCGAACCTGAGGCCCCTTTCAGCCGTCTGTTTGGCAGTATGTGGCGTTTACGGTGTTTATGAGCCGGGCGATACCGGGGCAACCCCCCGCGACTACCCGCCCGTCTAACCCTTCAGAAGATGTGAGAGCGGTCGACCTCGAGCTGGCGCAGCGCTGCCGGCACGGCGATGCGACGGCGTTCGAGGAGTTGTATCGCGCCCACGCCGGACGCCTGTATAACCTGGTTTTCCGGATGGTCGGGTCGGCGCAGGAGGCCGAAGACCTTCTGCAGGAGGTATTCCTGAATGCGTACCGGAAACTCGGGAGCTTTAGGGGAGATTCGAGCCTGGGCACGTGGTTGTATCGTCTGGCCGTCAATCAGTGCCTCGATGTCCTGCGGGGGCGGCATTCGAAGATGGCCCGAATCACCGATTCGCTGGACGATGAAGGAGCCGACGAGCCGGCGGCGGTTGCCCCGGTGGTGCCCACGGCGGTCAGCCGTCTCGACCTCGACCGGGCCATCGCGAAATTGCCGCAAGGCTGTCGCGCCGCCTTCATCCTTCACGACGTCGAAGGGTTCGAGCACAACGAGGTGGCCAAGCTCCTCGGCGTGTCGGAAGGTACGTCGAAGTCGCAGGTGCACAAGGCACGCATGAAGTTGCGTGTGATGTTGAGCGGGTTGGGGCAATGAACTGTCAGGACTACGAGATCGCGCTCGGTGACTACGTCGATGGGACGCTCGACGAGCGTTCGGGCATCGACTTCGAAGCGCATCTCACCTCGTGCGACCGCTGCCGCGCCCTGGTGGCAGATTTCGGAGCGATCCGTCAAGCGGCGTTGGCGCTCGAGCCCGAACTGCCCTCGCCGCAGGTGTGGACAAAACTCGCGGCCGCGGTCGAGGCCGAGCAGCGTTCCACGTTGCATCGTTGGGGCTTCACGTGGCGGACGCTGGCAGCATCTATCGCCATGATCACGATGGCTGCAAGCCTGACCTGGATCGGCAACGGCCTGGCGCCAATCAAGAGACCCTCGGGACAGTCCGCGACCGCCGCTACGAGTCAGGCCGAGCCGATCTCGGTCAGAGCGCAGTTCGATCTCGCTGAGATGCAGTACACGAATGCCATCGCGGGGCTGGAATCGATCGCAAAGAACGAGCAGTCCGCGCTCGACATGGAAACCGCGGACGTATTGCAGGCGAACCTGACTGTCATCGACGGGGCGATTACAGAGAGCCGCGCGGCGCTCCAGACCGAGCCTGACAATCCGGCCGCGCAGGAAAGCCTGTTCGACGCGCTGCGCAGCAAGCTCGAACTGCTGCAGGACGTCATCGCGCTGATCAACGAAATGCGGAAAGGGAATCCCGAAGGCGCCGCGCGCATAGTGTCAGGGTTGAATCAACCGGGAGGGCGACCTTGACCGGTGAATACATTCGTAGGAGGCCGCACAGCGGTCCGAGCATGATTCAGAGAACCGTAGTATTTGCCCTCGCCGTCGTCGCCCTGCCGCAGATATCGGCCGCGCAGTCATCCCGCAACTGGGAGGATGTGGCCGATGAGATCGCACGCCAGGTCGAACGACAGGTCGATCAGATCTCCCGCCACGTCGAGCGTCAGGCCGATCAGGTCGCGCGGTACATGGAGCGCCGGTTCGAGGCCCAAGGCGGTCGCGGCCGTGGGCGGGGTTTTGGGCGCGGTCCGGAGTATACGGAAGCGTTTTCGCGGACCGTGCGGCTGGGACGTACCGGTACGTTCGACCTCCAGAACGTCAGCGGCGACATCACCGTGACCGGGGCCGGCGGTGACGATGTGCGGATCGAGGCGACCAAGCGCGTGCGGCATCCCAACGAAGCCGAGGCAAAGACCATCCTGTCCGAGATCGAGATCCAGGTGCAGGAACGAAGCGGCCGTGTCGACGTGCGCACGGAATATCCACGTGGCCGCAACTGGGCCGGCGGTGTCGACTTCACGGTGTCGGTGCCGCGCGATGCAAGCGTCGCGCTGCGCACGGTGTCGGGGACCGTCAAAGTGTCAAACGTCAACGGCGAGCTTCGGGCCGAGAGCGTCAGCGGAGACATCATCGCCTCGTCTGCCAGGAAGCTCCGGACGGCGAAAACAGTCTCTGGCGATCTCGAGATCACCGATGCGGAGGCCGACGAGTTCAGCGCGAGCACGGTCAGCGGTGACGTGATCGTGAATCGGCTCAAAGCGAGCGGATTCGATGCCCAGAGCGTCAGCGCCGATCTGCGGTTGACCGACGTCGATGTCGATCATGCATCTCTCCGATCGGTCTCCGGGGACATCGAATACGGTGGCCGCCTTCAGAAGGGGGGGCGTTACCAGTTTCAATCGCATTCGGGGGATGTCCGCGTCACACCGATGGACGCCAGAGGATTTTCAGTCGAGGCATCCACCTTCAGCGGCGACGTGCGATCCGATTACACGCTGACGCTGCAAGGGGGGACCGGGAACTCTCTGGTTGGGCCTGGGCGAAACCGATCCGTTCGCGGAACGTTCGGCGATGCGGGAGCGACACTCACGCTTCAGTCGTTCAGCGGCGACATCGTGATCGTGAGAAGGTAAACGCGCGACCTTCGATTGAGCATCGATCATGCTACTCTCGCAAGCATGAGGCGAATGCGACGACTTCTCTGTATCACAGCTGTACTCAACAGCCTGTTTCTACTTCCTGCTTCAGCGCAGACACCGGACAAGGGTCTTATCGGTGTGGGCGGAGACCTCGGCGTCTTCTTCCCGGATGAGGCCCAGGAAAAGGCGCTGACCCTGGATGGATTCGGTGAGTACTATTTCACACCACGGGCGAGTCTTCGCGCGATGTTCTCATGGGCGAGCCCGGGATTCGAGAACCGGACCGAGGATCACTTTCGTCAATTCAGGATCCTGTTCAACGGTGTCTACAACTGGGAGATGGGGACCTGGCATCCATTCGTGACAGGAGGCGCCGGATTCTACTTCGTACGCGAGATATTGGATAACGCCAACGATCCGGACTCGGAAACACGGGGTGGGCTCAATTTCGGAGGCGGCGCCGAGTATTTCATGGATGACCGATCCAGCATCAAGGGCGAGGCACGCTGGGACATCGTCAGCCAACCGAGCGGATTTCCCGATGCCACGGGATTCAGCATTACGATCGGATACAAGCGATATTTCTGACGGCGGCCCGGTCCGATTTCGACGTCTTTTTTCCGGTCGCGCATTGCGGGCATCGTGCAGCATGATCGCGGCATGATGTCTGTAGCCACCCCGTCCGTGCCTCAACCGACACTTCCATCCATTGCACTGCCACGCCGGCACGAGATGGAGCGCGCGTATCAACGCTCCGATGCGTCGTACGACGGCGTGTTCTATCTCGGCGTGCGCACGACCGGGATCTTCTGCAAGCCGTCGTGTCCCGCGAGGAAGCCGAAGCCAGAGAATGTCGAGTTCTTCGCGATGCCGAAGGAGGCGCTGTTTGCCGGATACCGTCCATGCCTGCGATGCCGGCCGCTCGACGGTGACGCAGCGCGGCCGTGGGTCAATCGTTTGCTCGATCGCGCCGAACGACATGGCGCAGCGTGTGCGCAACCCGGCTGCCGTTCGCGCCGTGGGACGCGCGAATGGGCTCAACGCCATCTCCATCGTGGTTCCATGTCACCGGGTGCTGAACAAGAACGGCGATCTCGGCGGCTACGGTGGAGGGTTATGGAGGAAACGGCGGCTGCTCACCTCGAAGCGACCGGCGTGGCAACTGACGCACTGACGACGACGCGCTGATGTGAGTCTTCTAATTGACCACGTACTTGGAGTCGGTGGTGGGTAGTGAAGCATCCAGTCGGCCCTCGTCAGCTTTGTCGCTCACGAGTTTCAGGTTGCCAGCCTTGAGCACGCGATGCACCGACGCGCGGCTGATGCCCAAAGCGGCCGCCAGCGAACGGACGGTCCAGCGCGCGGCGGGCGGCGGACTGGCGAGCAAGACACGCACGCGCGCGTCGGCGTCAGCAGTGACCGTTACTTTGCGGCCTCGGCCTGGTGCGTCATGCATGAGAGCCACCGAGCCGCCAGCCTGAAAACGTCGGCACCACAACGAGACCGTGTGCGTGCTGACACCAAGACGCTGCGCGATTTCCCGCGAAGAGCACCCTTCGGCAGAGAGGAGCACGATGCGCGCTCGCCGCGCGACTCGTTGGGGTGTCGTGCCGGCCCGAATCCAGGTGCGCAGGAGTTGCCGATCGCTTTCGGTGACCCGAAGTCGCTGTCGCCCCATGTGGCGACACGATCCTCGAATCCTGCAACGAGACGCATCCTCCAAATGGAGGTGATCCGCAATTACACATGCAATTCTGGGACAGCCAGACCTTCCGGTGATAAAATCACTGCTGAGTTGTCTTGACGCCGAACGAACCTGACCTGATCCGCCTGATTGGCCTCGTTTACGACGCCACCGAGAACCCAGCCCTCTGGCCCGAGTTCCTCCAGCGATATGCCGGCGTCTTTGCCGCCGACCTCGCGTTCTATCAGCTCCACCGCCTAGGTACCCGCGCGTTCGAGATGATCTCCGCTCTTGGATTCAGTCTGACGCTCATGGAGCGCGACACCGCGCACCCCGCTCATCTGAAGGATTGCTCCGAGTATGGGGGTCATCACTTCTTATGCGGCAGCGTGGCCCTGGACGAACAGATGTGCCCCCGCTCTGAGCGCGTCAAGTCGAAGTTCTACAACGACTGCCTCGCCCCGATGGGCGATGCGCACGACGCCACCGAGATCATCGACGGTGACGGAAGCGACGCACTGACGCTGGCGGCCATGCGCGCGCGTCAGCGACCGCCCTTTGGCGAGACCGAGCGCCAGGGGCTGCAACTGCTACTTCCTCACGTCACGCGTGCCAAAGCGGTGGGGACGCGACTGCAGATGCTCGATGCCTCGACATCCGTGCTCGACGCGCTCGATGTCGCCATCGCCTTCATGACCAGCGGTGCGGAATTGATCCACTGCAGCGAGGCAGCCGACGCCATCATTGAGAGCGGCGATGGATTGGCGATCATCAACGGCAAGCTCCATGCGACCGAGCCGCGACTGGACGCACGGCTTCGCGAGGCATTGCGTGCCACAAGCTGCGCGGGCCGTGCCATCGACTCGCCCGCGACCGTCACGATCGATCGACAGTCGGCGAAGCGGCCCTATCAACTGCTGCTCTCGCCGCTGCGGCACGGGCTTGCAAGTTTCAAAGGGATGCGACAACCGGAGGTCGTCCTGCTCATTCTCGATCCGGAGAACACGCGTCCCGCAGCGATCGACGTACTGAAGCGTGCGTTCGGATTGACCGGGCGCGAGGCGGCACTGGCTTCAGTGCTGTCGACCGGGAAGCCGATCGATGAAGCCGCAGACGAAATCGGCATGGCCTACGAAACGGCGCGGAGCCACCTGCGCCGCATATTCGACAAGACGCAAACGTCCCGCCAGTCCGAGCTGATGACGGTCCTCGCCCGCCTGCCCAAAGATTGAGAAGCCGTTGACTAGTTCGCTGGCTTGCCAGCGGCGCCTTCGGCGGCGCGTTTCTCCTCGGCACGGGCGCCCGCCAGGATGTTCGGCAAGCCGTAGTTGCCTTCGTGGCACGCGTGCTCGAAGAGCGGCCCGATTGACTTCGCCCACGGGACTTCGGCCGACCATGGTCTCGTCCACGTCGCGGGATCGTCGATCGTGAATTGATAACGGATCGTGTCCTCGTCCACGCGCGTGAACCGCTCGACCAACTTCATGTTCTCGCTCGAGCCCTGGAACGGGTTCTTGCCATTGAAGTTCGTGGACTCGACAACGAGCGTATCGCCCTCCCAGTGGCCGCGGTAGCTCCCGGTCCATTGCCGGACGTTCGTGGGCAACTGTGGCCGCCCATCGAGCGGGATGATGCGGACGTCGTGGATCATCTCGACGAGGATCATGACGTAGCCGGGCACCTGCACGATCTGATAGTTGTTGTTGTAGGCACCTGCGAGCATCGGCGGTCCGATGCGGTCCATGATGATGCAGCGCACGCTGAGCGGCTGGTTCTGCGCCGCGTCGAGCGGACCGCCCGCACGCTTCCTCGCTTCCGCTCGTTCGGCGTTTCGCTTCTGTCCCTCCGCCGTCATCGGAGGAATTCTCCCGTCCGCCGGATCGACAATGAGCGAGGTCCGTAGATTCAGGGCCAGCGCGCTCTGGCTGCGATCGAGCCCGAACTGCGTGAAATCGTAATGCACGTCAGCCACCGTGCCGGGCTCGGTCTGCTCGCCCTCGGTAGCGGCCGCTTTCTTGATGTTCTCGGCCACTTCTTCTTTCGTGTAGAACTCTTTGGTGACGTTCTTCGGCCGCTCGAGCGGAACGTAGGACGTGTTCGTCCAGAACCCCTGGAGGTCTGGCTGACCGTCAGGCGTGCGCGATACTTTCCACGGCTTCGAGGTCTTCGATGGTGCGGCGGCGCCGGGGGCCTGCGCCGTCACGAACGCGGGCGCCAGCAACACGGCGGCGAGTAAGAGGCCGACCAGCCCGAGTGGAGCGAGAACGCGTCTAGTCATCGGAAGCCTCCATCAATACAGGCCCGAATGGTAGGGTCCCCGGATAACGCGAGAATTGCGTGAACTACTGTAGCCGATCTGGCCATGGTCCGGCTAAAGCCGATATGGTCAAGTCCGGCTAAAGCCGGACACTACGTCTACTGCTACCCAATCGCCATCAAATCGAACTGCTCGTGATGGAGCTGGGCGTCAGGGCGCAGCGCGATGTCACGACCGAGTGACTGCTTGAGATCTTTCAATACCGCCCGCTCCTCGTCTCGAAACGCGCGCGCGATGTCGGGATTGACCCGCAGCACGAGGCTCTGTCCATTGAGATCGGCGCTGATTTTCTTGACCTCGGAGAGGATCTCGTAACAGATCGTCGAAGCCGACTTGATGACGGCGCTGCCTGCGCAGTAGGGACACGGCTCTGTCAGCACGCGCTCGAGACTCTGCTTGACGCGCTTGCGAGTGATGATCACCAGGCCGAAGTCGGACACCTGCAGCGCCTTCGATGGTGAACGATCCTTCCGCAGCTCCTGCTCCACCGTCTGGAACACTTTCTGCCGGTTCTTCTTCTCCTCCATGTCGATGAAGTCGAGGACGATGATGCCGCCGAGGTCGCGCAGGCGGATCTGACGCACGATCTCCTTCACCGCCTCGAGATTGGTCTTGAGGATCGTGTCCTCGAGGCGTCCCGCCGTCTTCTTGCCAACGTAGCGCCCGGTGTTCACATCGATCGCCACCAGTGCCTCGGTCTGATTGATGACAATTGAACCGCCTGACTTCAGCCAGACCTTGCTGCGGAGCGCGCGATCGATCTCCGCCTGCACCCCGTACTCCTCGAAGATCGGGTACTCCTTCTCGTACAGCTTCACCTTCGACGCGAGCGAGGGCATGATCCGCTCGATGAGCTCGAGCACGCGCCGGTATTCGAGGTCGTTGTCGATCCGGATTGCCGAGTAGTCATCGGTGAGCAGATCGCGCAGCAGCTTTGCCACCAGGCTCTGCTCCTGGTAGACCACTGCCGGCGCGCGCGACGTCTCGGCCTTCTGGCGAATGTCGGTCCAGACGCGATGGAAATAGCTCAGGTCCGAAACGATATCTTCCTTGGGACGCCCCGCCGCGGCGGTTCGGATGATGAGCCCGCCTGCAAACCCGGTCTGCTCGCGGAACTCGCGGACAATGCCGCGCAGGCGTGAGCGCTCCTCGCGCGACTCGATCTTCCGTGACACACCGACATGATCGACGGTCGGCATGAACACGAGGAACCGTCCCGGCATCGTCGCGTGGGAGGTCAGGCGAGCGCCCTTGGTGCCAAGAGGCTCCTTGGCCACCTGGACGATGATTTCCTGCCCTTCTTTGAGGAGTTCCTCGATCTTCGGCTCGGGGCCCTTCTCCCGGTCTCGATCACTCCTCGAGTCGCCGCGGCGCCCGCCGTGACTCGATGGGCGGTCGCGGCGTTGGGCGCCGGCAGAGGAAGGGGCGCCGTTGCTGCCTTGCGTCGCGGCAGCCGGTCCGGAATCTTCGTCTTCGGTCTCGAAGCGATCCAGTTCCTCGAAGGAGGCGACGACGTCGGTTACGTAAAGGAAGCCGTCACGTTCGAGCCCGAGATCGACGAAGGCTGATTGCATTCCCGGCAGCACCTTCGAGACCCGGCCCTTGTAGACGTTGCCAACCACTCCGCGCGAGCGCTCGCGCTCGATGAAGATCTCCGCGACCTGGTCGTCCTCGAGAATTGCGACCCGTGTTTCGTGGGCGCTCGAGGAGATGATCATCTCCTTGCTCATGCCCGTAACTCCGCTGGACCCGCGAGACACGTCCGGCCTCGGCGACAAACGTGCAGAGCAGAATGCACGTCAGCACGATCCCGAAGAGCAGCGTGATCACGCGATGGTCCTCAATTCGTAAACCGTCGCATCCGCACGTTGAGAATGAGGCCGAATCCTGCCAGCGTTGCGATCATGGAGGAGCCGCCGTAACTCATGAGCGGAAGCGTCAGACCTTTGACCGGCGCAAGGCCGGCCGACATCATAATGTTGTACAGCACCTGGAACGTGAAGCTGGCCAGCACTCCCAGCACCAGGTACGCGCCGAGTCGGTCCTTTGCCAATTGGGCCGACTCAATAGCTCTGAGAATCACGAACAGATACAGGCCCAGCGCCACGAAGACGCCGGCAAACCCATGCTCCTCGGCAAACGCCGAGAAGATGAAGTCATTATGTGCCACCGGAAGGAAACGCAGCTGACCCTGTGTTCCCTTCTGAAATCCCTTTCCCCAGGGCCCGCCAGATCCGGTGGTAATGCGCGCTTGAAGCTGCTGATACCCGGCTCCCCGAGCGTCCGCCTCGGGGTCCAGGAAGGTTGACACGCGCTCTTTCTGGTAGTCCTTGAGCGCGAACTTCCACGCGATTGGTGCGGCCATCAGACCGACCAGCGCGAGGATGCCGAAGATGCGCATCGGCATGCCGGCCGCGAACGCCACAATGAACACGATGGGCAGCAGCGTGGCCGCTGTGCCCAGGTCCGGCTGCTGATAAATCACGAGAAAGGGCACGAAGGTGATCGCACCCGCGATGACCAGGTCACTGGGAACAACGGCACCGCGCCGGCTCTCACCGAAGTACTTGGCGAGTGCCAGGGCGATTGCCGCCTTGGCAAATTCCGAAGGCTGCAGGTTGAAAGAACCGAGATCGATCCAGCGTCGAGAGCCGCCGCGCACGACGCCGAAAAAGAGCACGAAAACCAGCAGGGCAATGACGCCCAGGTAGATGAAGTGCGATTTGTCTGCCAGCGAGCGGTAGTCAATCGTAAGGCACACCACCAGCGCGACCAGGCCGATGGCGATGCCGTACATCTGCGTCACGTAAAGACTGGATCCGCCGGTCGCGCTGTAAATCTGAACGACGCCGATCAGGCAGAGCGCGAGAATGGCGCCGAGCATCGCCCAATCGACGTGAAAGTAGAGGCGGCGTTCGAACATGCCTTACCTCGCCGGCATTGTCGCAGCGCGACCGGGGGCGACCGGTCTTTCCAGCAGCGCGATCTCGCGTTGCGGTTCGACCGGTCCGGCGTCATCAGCCGGAATCGCCGGCGGATCGGGATAGTCGCGCGGACCGCTGTCGCCGGCCGAGTCAGAGAAGTCGAACCGCAACTCCTCCGGCTTCGGCGCGGGGGGCAGCGGACGGCCGTCCTGCTTCGCGAAGAAGGTGTCGAGGATGTGATGGGCGACCGAGGCGGCATTCGGTCCGTGCATGCCGTGTTCGAGGAACACGATCCCGGCGATCTGCGGATTGTCACGCGGTGCAAAGAACGCGAACCACCCGTTGTCGCGCAGGTCACGCTTCCCGCGGGCCGCCGCGCGCCCCTGATTTGAAATAACCTGCGCCGTACCCGTCTTGCCGGCGATGTCCTTCCCCGCAACGCGCGCACGTCCACCGGTGCCGCTGCCGTTGACCACCATCCACATCCCGTCGCGGATCGCCTGCAGCTTCTCCGGCGTGATGTCGAACTTTGACTGCGGCGGTGGCCCAGGCACTGCCTTCCAGCCCTCGCCCTTGCCGTCGTCCATTGCCTTGACCAGGTGCGGTGTCACGCGCGTGCCGCCGTTAGCGATCGTCGCCATGTACACGGCCATCGACACTGGCGTAACCGAGACTGCGCCCTGTCCGATGCCGACCGAGATCGTTTCACCGGCGTACCACTTCTCGCGCCGGACTTCCTGCTTCCACTTCGTCGACGGCACCAGGCCAGTCACCTCGTTGGGCAGATCGATGCCGCTCTTCACGCCAAGCCCGAGCAGCGTGGCCCACTTGTTGATGCGATCGACGCCAAGCATGTTGGCGACAGTGTAGAAGTAGACGTCGCACGATTGCGCGATCGCGGTCTTCAGGTCGACCGACCCGTGGCCGCCCTTCTTCCAGCACTTGAAAAAGCGGCCGTAGAAGTTGGCGCCCCCCCCGCAGTGCACATGGAAGTTCGGATCGATGACGTCCTCTTCGAGGCCGGCCAGCCCGACCGCCATCTTGAAGGTCGACCCGGGCGAGTAGCGCCCCTGCGTCGCGCGGTTGTTCAACGGACGCTGCTCATCGCTGTTGAGCGACGCCCACGTACTGCGATCGATCCCGGCCGCGAACGCATTGGGATCGTAGGTCGGCCGACTGGTGAACGCCAGCACTTCACCCGTACGCGGATCGAGAACCACGGCCGCCCCCGCATTGGTCAGCCCCGCCTCACTCACGGCATTGAACGCCTGCTCCGTCGCTCGCTGAACGTCGTAGTCGATCGTCAGTTGCATCCGCTTGCCTTCAGTTGGCCTGTCTTCCTGCAGAACACTGATCTCGCGGCCCATACTGTTGACGACCACGACACGCGCGCCGTCCGCGCCCTTCAGATCCGCGTTGTAGATCTTTTCGATCCCCGACTGGCCGGCAATGTCACCGCTCTTGAGGTCTGGATTGGACGCCACCTGCGCGTCGCTGACCTGCCCCACGTAGCCGAACAGGTGCGCGGCCAGCTGCTCGGGGTACTTCCGCGCAGGCACCTCTTCGACCCTCACATCCGGGAGCTCGAAGTCGAGCCGCCGCGCCGTGATCGCCGCCACTTGCGCGAGCGTCGCGTCCTCGACGACGACGATCGGACGGTACGACGGCTCACCGCGATGACGCTCGATGATCTCCTGAACCTCTTTGAGATCGAGCCCTGCAACCTTTGCCAGGAGCCGAGCGGTCTGATCGAGATCTTTGGAGTGCTCGCGAAGAATGGAGATGGTGAAGGAGTGACGGTTCTCGACCAGCACCTTGCCGTGGCGGTCGAACAGGATGCCGCGGGGCGCCCGCAGCGCGAGCGTGCGCTGATGGTTGTTCTCGGCCATCTCCTGGTATTTCGCGTGCTGGACGATCTGCAGGACCCAGAAAGAAATGCCGAGTGCGGCAAACGCCACGATCACAGTCACCTGCAGCACCATCAGTCGCTCGCCAATTCGCCTGCGATTGTCACCCTGAGACATAACAGCTATCCTCGCGGTCGTCTTCCCGCGCGCCGGCGCTCAATTACTCCTGGCAATGCCTCGATGATGGCAAAGGCCACCACACCGACAACCGCATTTCCCACGGCCTGACTCGCAACTGCCTTCCACGGCGACGGAAACGTTCTGAGCCCGAGCAGCACATTCAGGCCCATGAAAAGCGCCGCATGCGCCACTGTCGCACCGACGAACATCAGGAACCGTGGCAGCGCAGATGTCAGGATGAACTGTTGACCGATTGCGCCTGCCAGAAACCCGATCACCGACTTTGCCAACCCGCCGATGCCGAGCACCCCGGTCGAGAGCGAGTCCTGAATCAGCCCGGCGACACTGCCGGCCAACATCCCGCTTACCGGGCCGGTCGCCAGCGCGACAGCCACGACCGCAACGAGCACGAGATCGATGGCGGCCGATCCCCCCACGAGCAACTGCGCCAACGTCGTCTGCAGCGCCAGCGCCAATGCCACTGCAGTCAGGACCAGGGCAGCTTTCACGGAGCCTCGTTGGCGGGTGGCGTGAGGACCACCAGCACGGTCTCGAGCTCAGAGAACTGCACCGCCGGGCGAACGACTACATCGCTGAATTCCCCGCTTTTGCGGTCAAGTGATTCTATCTGACCGATGAGGAACCCTTTCGGGTAAATCCCTTCGATTCCCGACGTCACCACCCGATCTCCCACCTGAATGTCGGCGGCTCCCGGCACATGGTCCAGCCGGAACCGGTCCGTACCAGTGCCGACCACCACACCCTGGGCACGCGATCGCTCGATAATGGCCCCGGCGGCGGCATCTCGATCGATTAGCAACTGGACCTTTGCGGCCCGGCTGGCGGGCATCACGATGCGACCCACGACACCGGCCGGAGCCAGCACTGGCATATCGGGCGACAGTCCGTCTCCCGTTCCCTTGTCGATCGTCATCGTTCGGAATTCCGGGCTTGCCCCGCCGGCGATCACCGAGGCGGCCGTCGTCTTCAACTGAACCGCAGACTTCAGATCGAGGAGACCCTGCAGCGTCCGAGACTGCTGGGCAAGCGCGCGTTCTTGCTGAAGTCCAATCTGCAACGCGGCGATCTCGTCCTTCAGCTTGGCGTTCTCGACGCGCACGTCCTGTAACGCCACGTAGTTCGTCCAGTTGTCATGGACGGTCGCAAAGGTCGAGGTCGCGGCCCGCTGAACCTCAGCGAACGTGCCGAACGTGACTTCCTGGAGCATGGGAACGCCGCGCTGCGTGTTCACTTGCGCCGAAATCAAGAGGATGTGTCCGACGATCACGGCCATGAACAACCAGCCGGTGCGTTGTCGGATATCGAGTACTGCCATCAGTCAATCGAGATCTTTCGGAGAAGGTTGAAGTCCGAAAGCATCTTTCCCGCCCCCAGCACCACGGAGGACAGGGGATCCTCAGCCATCGCCAGTGGCAACCCCGTTTCCTCGCGCAGCCGCTTGTCGAGATTCTTGAGGAGCGATCCGCCGCCGGTCAGCACGATGCCGCGATCGACAATGTCCGCCGACAACTCGGGCGGGGTGCGCTCGAGCGCAACTCGGACTGCGTCGACGATGACGTTGACGGTCTCGGTAAGCGCTTCGCGGATCTCCTCGTCGCTGATGGTGATCGTCTTCGGCACGCCTTCGATCAGGTGCCGTCCCTTGATCTCCATCGTCATCTTCTCGTCGAGCGGGAAAGCCGATCCGATTTCCATCTTGATCTGTTCCGCGGTGCGCTCGCCGATCAGCAAGTTGTACGCCTTCTTGATGTACTGGATGATGGCCTCATCCATCTCGTTGCCAGCCACGCGGACGGCCTTGCTATAGACGATTCCTGCGAGAGAGATCACAGCAATGTCAGTGGTGCCGCCGCCGATGTCGACGATCATGTTGCCCGACGGCTCCGTGATCGGCATCCCGGCGCCGATGGCCGCGGCCATGGCCTCTTCGACCAGGTGAACCTCGCTCGCCTTGGCGCGGTAGGCGCTGTCCTTCACGGCGCGCTTTTCAACCTGCGTGATCTCAGACGGCACGCCGATGACGATGCGCGGGCGCACCCAGACGTTGCGATTGTGTGCCTTCTTGATGAAGTAGGTCAGCATCTTCTCGGTGACCTCGAAGTCGGCGATGACTCCGTCCTTCATCGGCTTGATCGCGACGATGTTGCCGGGCGTGCGGCCAAGCATGTCCTTGGCTTCCTTGCCGACCGCCTCGACGCGACCGTTCACTTTGTTGATGGCGACGATTGACGGCTCGTTGACAACGATGCCCTTGCCACGCGCGTAGACACACGTGTTGGCGGTACCGAGATCGATGGCGAGGTCACTGGAAAACAGCGAAAAAAACGAGCCGAGCGGCAAGATTACGTGCCCTCCTGAGAAACGTAGATACCATCCTTACCGGAAGCCTTGACGCGGTACATGGCCATGTCGGCCGCTTTCATGAGCTCGTCGCCGGTGCGGGGTCTATTTGGTTCAAGCGTGGCGACACCGATCGAGACCGTCTGATGAACAGACAAGCCGTCTGATGTCAGGAATCGCGAGGTACGCAGTCGATCTCGGATACGCTCGGCGACCTGCACGGCACCTTCGGTATTGGTATCCGGAAGCAGCAGAGTGAACTCGTCGCCACCGAACCGCGCGACGACGTCCGTTTCACGGGCGCATCCACGGATCACCGCGGCCGCCTCCATCAGTACCTTGCTGCCGGCAAGATGGCCGTGCGCATCGTTGACGGACTTGAAGCTGTCGAGATCGAGAAAGAGCAAGGAGAGCGGGCTGCCGTTGCGCACAGAGCGCTTCGCCTCCCGGCGCAGCACCTGGTTGAGGTAACGCGAATTGGAGAGACGCGTGAGTTCATCGGTGACCGACAACGCTTCCGCGCGCTGCAGTGCAAGTGCGTTGTCCAGCGCAATCGCGGACGGTTCGAGCAGCAATCGCAACGACATCACCAGCGACGGTCCCATGGTCAGTGTGTTGCGCGATGCCTGCGGATCGAGACACACGAGCGCGCCCACGCTGCGATTGCGACAGGTCAGGGGGAGGGCCAACGCCGATCCCGCCGCACCCGGACCACCGCGTGAGTCCTTCGCCAGGTCACCCGACAGGAACTCCGCGCCGTGACGCATCACCCAGTTGGCGGCGGACCAGAGCGAGGGACCGAGACTCGGCACGAGGCCGGAATCGGCCAGCACGTTCAAATGCCCGTTGACATCATGGGCGATAACCACCCAGCACGGCGCCGAAATCCACCCCTGCGCCTGCCGGACCATCCATTCTGCGACTTTCCGGGGATCCTGGCTGGCGTTGGCCTCGCGCACCGCCTCGATAAAGGCTTCCCGACGCTCAACCCGTCCTCGAAGCGCACGAGCCCGCGTCTTCAGCCGGGCAGCAAGATCCAACCGCCGGGTTCCTCGCGCCGGCCGAGGCAACAGGTTACGCTTGCTTGAGATTGGTCTCAGCGCTCGCTTCGGAGACGCGGGCATCGGTGTGTGCAGCAACAGCTCGAAAGCCGCTAAGTCCTTCTAAATGTAATAAATAATATCATGACCCTTTGCGAGGGCCGGGCTGTGACTTTCCTTCTTTTCATCGGTTCCGGGAGGTCGGGACTGTAGGGAGCCGGCGGCGTAAATGATTGCCGTCGTGTCACTTCCTAGCGTACGATGCTTGTTTCGAGGTCTTCTCGTTCTCCGCTGGCGACGCTCGCCGTCATCAGTGTCGGAGTCTCTTCTGCTCGCGCTTCACGCGCGAAATGACCGGATGCAGCTATGACCATGCTCGACCGGATGCGGCGCCACAAGAACTGGCTCAAATGGAGCCTGGCAGTGGTGGTGCTGACATTCGTGCTCCTCTACATCCCCGATTTCGTTCAGACCACGCCCACCGGCACCGGCGCCGGCCCACGAGAGGTGGTCGCCGAGATCAACGGCCGGACCGTCACCGCTGGCGACTTTCAGCAGCGCTACCTCTCGCAGGTACAGGCGTATCGGCAGCAGTTCGGTGGCAGCATGAACGATCAGCTCCTGCGACAACTGGGCATCGACCAGCAAATCCTGTCGCAAATGATCGATGAGCAGGTCGGCCTGATCGAGGCCGAGCAAAACGGCATCGGGGTCAGCGACGACGAGCTCGCGCAGCAGATCTTCTCGATCCCGGCGCTCCAGGAGAACGGACGGTTCATCGGAGAGCAGCGCTACGAACAGCTGCTGCTCAGTCAAAACCCGCCGATGACGAAGCAGCAATTCGAGGAGAGCCTGCGTCGCAGCATGCTGCTCGACAAGCTGCGCGCGGCGCTCACCGATTGGATGGCCGTCTCCGACAGCGACGTGCAGCGTGAGTACAACCAGCGCAACGAGAAAGTGAAGCTGCAGGTAGTGGCCTTGACGGAAGCGAAGTTCCGCGGCGGCGTGACCGTCACCGACGCGGACATCGCGTCACGCTTCGAAGCGCACAAGGCCGAGTACCGAATGGGGGAGCAGCGGAAGATCAAGTACATCCTGCTCGATCGTGAACAGGCGCGTCTCAAGGTCTCGGTACCTCCGTCCGACGTCCAGCGCCATTACAACGACAACATCCAGCAATACCAGACGCCGGAACAGGTGAAGGCAAGCCACATCCTGCTGAAAACCGATGGCAAGGATGAAGCGACCGTGCGCAAGCAGGCTGAGGAAGTTCTCAAGGAGGTCAAGGCCGGCGGCGATTTTGCGGCGCTCGCCAAGAAGTACTCCGAGGACGAGGGCTCGAAAGCCAACGGCGGCGATCTCGACTACTTCGGCCGCGGCCGCATGGTGCCCGAATTCGAAAACGTCGCGTTCACACTGCCACCAGGACAGGTGAGCGATCTCGTGAAATCGCAGTTCGGATTCCACATCATCAAGGTGATCGACAAGCGACCGGGTGCGACGACGCCGCTCGACCAGGTGCGTTCGCAGATCCAGGACCAGCTCGCACTTCAACTGGCGGATCAGCGGATCTCCGATCAGGCTGCCCAGTACGCCAGTCGCATCAAAGACCTCGCCGACCTCCAGCCGGTTGCGCGTGAGCTCCAAATCATGGTCCAGGAATCGGGCTACTTCCAGCGCGAGAATCCAGTGCCTGGCCTGGGAGCCGCGCCGCAGGTTGCCTCAACGGCATTCACGCTGCAAGGCACAGCGGCGAGCGCGCCGCTCCCCACTGCACGCGGCCCGGTCTTCATCGCGGTCTCGGAGCGTAAGGATCCCTACATTCCGATGCTCGACGAGGTCAAGGAACGGGTGCGGGAAGATCTGATCAAGGCCAAGGCGACTGAAGCGAGCCGTGAGAAGGCGAGCACCATCGCCGCCGCGCTCAAGTCCGCGAAGGACTTCAGCGCAGCTGCCAAGGCCCAGGGGCTGGAAGCAAAGGACACGGAGCTCGTCGCGCGTGGATCGGCACTCCCCGACGTCGGCGTGAGTCCTGAAGTCGAACGCGTCGCGTTCTCGCTGCCTGCCGGGTCGGTCAGCGATCCGATTCAGACTACCGACGGTACCGCCATCATCCGCGTCGTCGAGAAGGATGACGTGACACCTGACGAGTTGCGCCAGGCGCAGGAAGCGTTTCGAGCCGAACTCCTGAACGAACGCCGCTCCCGCTTCTTCGCGGCCTACATGGGCAAGGCCAAGGAAAAGATGAGGGTCGAGATCAAGAGCGACGTGCTCCGGCGCGTCCTCGCTGCTTATAAGCTGTAGCTGTGAGCGCGACTCTACCGTAGCGGCGGGTCTTTTCCTGGCCTGAGCCACGTCGAAGGCAGACCCGCCGTGCACGCGCATTGATCAAGGCTTCTTGTTCGGATCGTACGTCGCCTTGATCGTTCCCTTGGCTTTCGCGACCGCGAAGAGCTCCGGATAGAACTGCACGAAGGTGTTGTCAACCGCCGTGTTCGCCGAGTGACAGGCGTAACACCTGGCGGTTGCCGGCAGCGGCGCCGCATTTTCGACGAGCCCGTCGCGGCTATCGAAGCTGAAATATCCCCAGCCACCCGTGCTCTTGAAGCGCTCCGTGTCCTTCACTGCCGCTTCGATCAGGGCGACGTCGCCCTGCGTGTGACCACCGTTGTTGATCGACACATTCACTTCAGCCCGTCGTATTTCCAGGATGAACATCGTCTTGTCCGGCCACGTGCCGGAGCGCAGGAACGCAGCGTACGCGTCGCGCGTGACGAAGACGTTGTCGAACATCGGCGGCTGACCGGCAGCCGGTTGCGCAGGACCGTAGGTCATGCCCAGTCCGCTCGTGACGAACACCCAAGAGCGGTAGTCGAGCGGGCGGACCAATTGTCCCGCGCTCGTGAAACTCGGTGTGGCCGTCTGTTGACCAGCGACACTTGATTGAAACGCGGCCACCGTGACTAATACGGCAACGACGCCTAATAGAGTCGTTCTCATAGCGCCTCACCTCACGAACGTAAACGGCATAAGCGCGAGGGGCTCGCCTCGTCGAAACAATCGCGTCGGCGCTGAGAGCGCCGCCATCGCGCGACGCTCGCTCGTGCCTGCCAGCATGCTCCACAAACCGGCCGTCCCTGCGCCGCCAAACTGCTCCGACACCACATCGAACAAACTCCGACGCTCAGGGTAGACGACAAGCTGTACCTCTTCGTTCGCCGGAATCTTGGCTTTTTCCTTCGCGAGAGCGACGGCAGCATCGAGTCCACCGAGCGCATCGACGAGACCGTGCCCAAGCGCCTGCCGTCCCGTCCATACGCGCCCCTGCGCCACGGCGTGAATCGCGTCAGGCGTCGACTTCCGTGAGTCGGCGACCTTCTTGAGAAAGTTCTTGTAGAAGTCGTCCATGAACGACGCCAGCTTCGCGCGCTGTGCCGGGGTGAACGGCGCGAACGGCGAGTAGATGTCCGCATTTGCCCCGGAGATCACCGACTCGGTCGTCACTCCAACCTTGGCGAGCGTCCCTCCGATGACGATCTTGCCGCCGAAGATGCCAATCGACCCGGTCAGCGTGCCGGGCTGCGCGACGATCGCCTCGGTCGGCATGGCGATGTAATATCCACCGGAGGCGGCGAGGTCCGACATCGAGGTCACGATCGGCCGCTTGGGATTCTCCTCGCGAGTGATGGTCAGCTCGCGCCAGATCACATCCGAGGCCACCGACGACCCACCCGGGCTGTCGATGCGCAGCACGATCGCCTTGATCGAATCATCGTCTCGAATCTTTCGAATCTGATCGATGATCGTCTCCGAGCCCACCACCGATCCGTTCACGGCATCGAAGCCGCTTTTCCCAGAGACGATCGTCCCAACCACATACAGGAGCGCGATTCGCGATCTGGGGCGGATGCCGACCGATTGCGGCCTGATGCGCTGATAGTCGTCGCCCTCGACCCGGCGCATCGTATCCCCATCACCGAGCTCCGGCACGCGATCGTCGAGCTCGTCCTCGTAGGCGAGCTCGTCGACGAGTCCTGCATCGAGCGCGTCCTTCGCCACGAATGGGCCCTTGTCCAGCAGGTCGCGGATTTCGTTCTCGTTTTTCTTGCGGCCTTCAGCAATGCCTGCCACGAGCTGGTCGTACATGTCGCGATTCAGCGACCGCGACATCTCGCGATGCGCCGGCGTGAATCCCTTCTGCGTCAACTGATTGGGCGCTGTCTTGTAGTCGCCGATGTGCACGAAGTCGGCATAGGCGCCGATCTTGTCGAGCGTTCCGCGCAGGAACATTTCGTACGACGCCACACCGGTGAGATCGAGCGAGCTGGTGGGCATCAGGAACACACGGTCTGCCGCGCTTGCCAGGTAGTACTCGCGGTCGCCGCCGAATTCGAGAAACGCCGTGACTTTCTTGCCGGATTTTCTGAAGGCGACAACGGCGTCGCGCATTTCCTGCACCTTGCCCCAGTACGGCAAGTCGAGCGTCGATGGCATCAGCAGCACCGCGCGCACACGGTCGTCCCGGCTCGCCCTCCGCAACGCTTCGACGAAACCGCGCACCGTGTTCACGTCACGGCCGAACACCTGCCCGACCACATCGTCGGGCTCGACTTCCGGCAGGTCGCCGCCGGGACGCAGGACCAGCGTGGCCGAGGACGGGACCGACGGTCCGCGTGAGACCGCGACAAACATCAGCACGACGGCGGCCATCGAGACGACGACCGCCAGGCCGATCAGCGACAAGACCAGACGAACACCTCGGCGTGGAGCCACGACGACCCTCCTGGAAGTTGAAGATTCATTGTACGGCGCTCTGTGCCGAGATTCGGGACTCGGGGCTCGGGGTCCGGGGCTCGGGACTCGGGGCTCGGGATTCGAGGGATAATCACCCCCCGTGTTGAAACCATCGAGAGCACTGCTATTGGCCCTGCTCGTCTCGGCCTACGGCTGTGGATCGGAGTCATCGAATATGGGCCAATCGAACATCACAGAACTCGTCAAACAAGACGACGTGACCGGCAGCGGTAACGAAGCCATGGCCGGGCGCCAGGTCAGCGTTCACTACACTGGCTGGCTCTATGACCAGGCAAAAGCGGATCACAAAGGGACGAAATTCGACAGCTCGAAAGATCGTGGCGAGCCGTTCGCGTTTCGGCTCGGCGCCGGTCAAGTGATTCGTGGATGGGATGACGGTGTTGCTGGCATGAAGGTCGGGGGCAAGCGAACATTGACCATCCCGCCGCAATTGGGATACGGCGCTCGGGGCGCCGGGGGCGCCATCCCACCGAACGCGACCCTTCTGTTCGAGGTCGAGCTGCTGGACGTGCGATAGCCTGCACGGGACGTCGTGGCTGATATCGCCGACGTCGATATCGATTCAGTCAATCTGAACGGGGACGGTGTCGCCAAGCTCGGGCGCTCGTCGATGACCGTCCCCTTCACCATTCCAGGCGAGCGCGTCCGCGTCCGTCTGGGTGTAGCGCGCGCCGGGATCATCACAGGCTCGCTCGTCGAGATATTGCGCGCATCGCCCGCCCGGGTGCAGCCTCGCTGCCGCCACTTCGGTCCGCAAGCGAAGCACGGCCAGACATGCGGAGGCTGTGCCTGGCAGCACATCGCGTATCCCGCGCAACTCGCGCTCAAAACCGAACTGGTCACAAGGGTCGTTCGCGAGAAGATTCGAACGGCGCCGGCCGCGTCGCCGATGCTGGCCGCGACACCAGAAGACGAACCCTGGCACTATCGAAACAAAGTTCATTTCGTTGTCGAGCGCAGCCGCCCGCGCGGACTCGTCATGGGGCATTACGCGCGCTCTTCGCGGCGTGTCGTCGCGATCGAGGAATGCCCGGTTCACGACGAGCGCGGCAACGCGGTCGCGTTTGCGGTTCGCGACGCATGCCAGCAGGCAGATACACGAGAGGTGAAGAGCATCGCCGTCCGTACGAGTGTGAGCAAGGCAGAAACAATGGCGACGCTGGTCCTGACGAGCGAGCGAGACAAGCAGGTGCGTACGGTCTCACGACGGGTCCTGGCGGGACAAGCAGCGCCGACTTCACTTCACGTCAACATCCACCCGCGGGGCGATGCCTTCATTTTCGGCAGAGAGACGCGACACATCGCGGGCCCGGAGCGCTTGCGTGAGGATGTCGGAACCGCATCGTTCCTGATATCACCAACGTCGTTCTTTCAGACCAACGTTCGCGCCGCCAGGATCCTGGTAGAGCAGGTACTTGCCGCCGTACCGAAGGATGCGCGCGTCCTCGACCTCTACGCCGGCGCTGGACTCTTTGCGCTTCCGCTTGCGTTATCGGGCCGCGTCGTGGTCGCGATCGAAGAAAACCGCCGTGCCGTCATCGACGGCCAGGCGAGCCTGCAGCTGAGCCGCGTTCCCGAACGTCAATGCCGGTTCATTGCCAAGCCGGTAGAACTCGCTTTTGGCCGAACCCGCGACGTCGCATTACCGGAATTCGACGCGGTCGTACTCGATCCGCCGCGCGAAGGATGTCAGTCGTCAGTGATCGATCACCTCTTCGGCCAGCAAGGTCCGGCGCGAGCGGTATATGTCTCGTGCGATCCGGAATCACTGGCGCGAGATCTCGCGCGCATCACATCATGCGGCTACAGGATCGCTTCCCTGCAACCGGTCGACATGTTCCCGCACACGTCGCATATCGAGACGGTCGCTGTCCTCACTCGCGCGGGCTGAAGCTCCTGTGGACCAACCTTCACGCAGACTGCGCAACATGTGAAGGGGTCGGACCCCTTCACACGTCTTCACTTCGACGGGGTGGCGAGCGGCTTCCCTTTCTCGACGATGTAGGTCGCGAGGACACGGGTGCGTGCCGACCCTTTGTTGGTCGCGTTGTGGACAGTGCCTGCGGGCACGAAAAACGTCTCTCCAGCCTTGAGCGTCACTGTGGGTTTCCCTGCCTGCTCGAAGACGAGCGTGCCCTCGAGAAGATATCCCGTCTCTTCGCCCGGATGCGTGTGCGGACCAACAGTCGCGCTCGGTTGAAACTCCGCGATGGCGCTGACCACTTCTCGACCCGGCGTCGACAGGTCGCCTCGTTGGATCACTGTTCGTGAAAAGCCGGCCTGCTGCGCACTTACCCCGGCAACGACTGCAAGTATTCCAATGACGGCAACGAGCGCTCTCATGAAAACTCCTTGTCAGGTCCAGGTTCCGGATTCCCGCCTCCGCCGAAGCGCTCACGCGCGAAGGCGGGCCAAGTTCCGGGTTCCGGAAGGCAAAATAGCTCAAGATGGGCTGGAAGGCGAGCGTCTCTAGCACGCATTATTCACGAACGCTCACGCGTTCGTTCACCATGCGCCGGCGACACGTGGCTGCCTAGTGCCGCCGGTTTCGACACCGCGCTCCGCGCGGTGCTCAAGGCTTCGCCCGGGCTAGCCCTGAGCAAAGGCCCGAGAATTCGGGCCGAGTCGAAGCCCAAAGGGCCGACTATCCCGCGGCTTCATGAATAGTCCGGGCTAGCCAAAAATTTGCTGAAATCCGGGCCGAATGGATTGTCTAATGGAGTCGTATGGGTGAAATGTCCATGACCGGGAAAGGTGTCTCGAGCGGCCGAGTATGCCTGGCTGGGGCGTTGCTGCTGGTCACGGCTGGAGTAAGCGCGGCAGCCGATGGCGATACGCGACTGGCGGACGCAGCCATGCGTCGCGACGTGGCGACGGTTCGCACGTTGATCGCCCAGAAAGTCGACGCGAACATCCCGGGGCAGGACGGCACTCCGGCGCTTCACTGGGCCGTGCGAGTGGACGACGTGTCGACGGCGAAGTTATTGCTGGGCGCGGGCGCGCAGGCAACGCTGGCGAATCGGTACGGCGTGACCCCGCTGTCGATTGCGGCAGCAAACGGTAGCGCCGCCATGATTGGCCTACTCCTCGATGCGGGTGCCGATGCGAACGCGCCCGATCCGGCTGGCGACACTCCTCTGATGAACACTTCGCGTGTCGGCAGCGCGGATGCCGTCACCCTGCTGCTCGATCGCGGCGCGAGCCTCAACGCGACCGACGCGACCTATCAGCAGACCGCGCTGATGGTTGCCGTTCGAGAGAACCACCCCGAGATCGTGAAGCTACTGATTGCCCGCGGCGCCTCGGTGAACGCGAGAACGCGAGTCGGTCGCGCGCCGCAGTGGATCCTTCCCAACTCCGTGCCCGGCTTCGGCCACGGCATCGGCATCGTCCGCGGCGGATTACCGCCGAGGGGATCGCGCGCACCCATCCCGGGAGGAATGACTCCCCTGCTCTATGCGGCACGCGATGGACGAATGGATATCGTTCGCATGCTCCTCGATGCGGGTGCGGAGGTTAATCAGCGCGATGCGAACGAGATCCCTCCCCTCATCCTCGCGATCACCAACAATCATCCCGATGTTGCTCGTTTTCTGATCGATCGCGGCGCGGACATCAAGGCCGTCGATTGGTATGGCCGCACGCCGCTCTGGGCGGCGGTGGAGACGCGCAACATGGACGTGGACAATGCCACGTTCGTCAACAGCATCGATCGGCAGCCGTTTCTCGATCTCATCCAGGTCCTGCTCGAGCGCGGCGCCGACGTCAACGCCCGGGTGAAGGAGGTCCCGCCGATTCGACGCGACTTCCTGCGCATCACGGGATCGTTGTCGTGGGTCGACTTTACCGGGCAGACACCGTTTCTCACCGCAGGGCTTGCCGGCGACCTCACCGTGATGAAACTGCTCCTCAAGCACGGCGCCGATCCGAACATCCCGACATTTTCAGGCACGACGGCGCTGATGGCGGCCGCGGGCGTGAATTGGGTCGTCGATCAGACCTTTGACGAGGGTCAGCCGGCGCTCCTCGAAACGGTCAAGCTGTGTGTCGAGCTCGGCATGGACGTGAACGCCGTGAACTCGATGGGTCTCACGGCGCTGCACGGCGCGGCGAACCGAGGCTCGGACGACATCATTCGTTACCTCGTGCAGCAAGGCGCCAGACTCGACGTCAAGGATGCTGAAGGTCGCACGCCACTGGCGTGGGCAGAGGGCGTCTTCCTGGCGACGCATCCCGGGCGGCCGAAGCCGGCATCGATCGAGCTGCTCAAGCAATTGGCCTCGACTGCGCCAGCCCCGAAACCATGACACATCGGAAACACATCCTTCGTGGTGCTCTCCCGCTGGCCGTATTCATATGGACGGCTGCGATTGCGATCGTGTGGGGCGGTGCCGAACAAGTGACCGCACAGCAGCAGCCTGCACCTGCGGGGCCTGCCCTCCGAAGCTCGCTTGCACAAGGCTCTGCGAGCGAAGGAGGGACTGAATCCGCGTTCCTGACGCAGTACTGCTTCGGCTGCCACAACCAGCGCGCGAAGATCGCGGGCCTGGCGCTCGACACGCTCGACCTCGCGAAGGCGGGATCCGACGCGGAGACGTGGGAAAAGGTCGTCAAGAAAATACGCACCGGCATGATGCCTCCGAGCGGCGCACGCCGGCCGGAGCGCGCGGCCCTCGATGGATTCGCGGCCCAACTCGAAGCGCGACTCGACAAGGCGGTCGATCCGAATGCGGCACTGGTGACTCCAGCCTTACATCGGCTGAATCGCACGGAATACGCGAACGCCATTCGCGATTTACTCGGGCTCGACGTCGACGTCAACGTGTTGCTGCCGGCAGACGGATCGAGTCAGGGTTTCGACAATCTCGCTGAGGCGCTCGCGGTGTCGCCCTCGCTGATCCAGGGCTACGTGTCGGCGGCGATGAAGATCAGCCGGCTCGCGGTCGGCGACAAGACAATGGGGCCTTCGCAGGTGACGTATTCGCCGCCGCCAGACCTGGCTCAGGATCGACACATCGACGGGCTCCCGCTCGGAACGCGCGGCGGGATGTTGATCCATCACACCTTCCCACTCGACGCGGAATATGACTTCGCCCTGGGAGGCCGAGGCGGCGGTCCCGGCATCGACATCACACTCGATGGCGAGCAGGTCAAGGTCGACAACCCGCGCAGCTTCCGTTTGAAGGTCACGGCCGGGCCCCACACGATTGGCTTGTCACTGCCCGATCGTCAGCGTGGAGCCGGCGTCGATGAGATCTACTCTGACTTCCGCGCGAACGCGGTGTTCACGAATCCGGGTGGCGTACCGAACCTGGTGATCACCGGGCCGCTCAACATCACCGGCGTGGGCGATACTCCGAGCCGCCGCAAGCTCTTCGTCTGTCGCCCAACCTCGCAGGGCGATGAAACGTCCTGCGCACGGACAATCCTCACGACCCTGGCACGGCGCGCGTATCGTGGTCCTGTGAGTGCCGGCGAGATCGACACGTTGATGGAGTTCTATCGGAGAGGGCGGCAGACAGGCGACTTCGAGTCCAGCATCCAGGAAGCGCTCGCGCGCGTACTCGTGGCGCCGCGCTTCGTCTACCGCGCTGAGGACGAGCCGGCAACCGTTGCGTCCGGGCAGGCATATCGAGTCAGCGACATCGACCTCGCGTCGCGACTCTCGTTCTTCCTGTGGAGCAGCATTCCTGATGACGAACTGATCGATGTCGCGACCAAGGGAAGGCTGCGCGATCCCAAGGTGCTCAATCAGCAGGTCAAGCGCATGCTGGCGGACGCGAAGGCAGATGCCCTGGTCGAGAACTTCGCGGGTCAATGGCTCTATCTGCGCGAACTCGATCACGTGCAGACAGAGGCGAAGAACTTCGACGAGAACCTGCGCCAGTCCTTCCGTCGCGAAACCGAACTACTCTTCACCACGATCGTTCGCGACGACCGCAGCCTCATCGATCTGCTCGACGCTGACTACACCTTCGTCGACGAGCGTCTCGCCCGCCACTACGGGATCCCAAACGTCCAGGGGAGCTACTTCCGTCGCGTGCAGCTTCCACAAGACAGCCCGCGCCGTGGGTTGCTCGGGCAGGGCAGCATGTTGACGGTGACGTCGATCGCGACGCGCACCTCGCCTGTCTCACGAGGCAAGTGGGTCCTCGAAAACCTGCTCGGCACACCGGCGCCGGTGCCACCACCGGGGGTCGAGACGAATCTTGGCGGCGCCGAAGCGGCCAAGACCAGTTCGCTGCGACAGCGGCTTGAGGCGCACCGGGCGAGCCCGGTGTGCGCGACGTGTCATCGCATCATGGACCCGATGGGGTTCGCGTTGGAGAACTTCGATCTCATTGGAGAGTGGCGCGAATTCGACGGCCCCACGCGCATCGACTCCACGGGACAACTGGCCGACGGGACCCCGGTCAAAGGACCGGAGGACCTCCGCCGGGCGGTGCTGAGCCGCTCCGATGCGTTCATGACGACAGCGTCGGAAAAGCTCTATACCTACGCGCTGGGACGCCCTGTGCACTCTTACGACATGCCGACGGTACGGGGGATCGTGCGGCGCGCGGCGGCGAACGACAATCGATTCTCGTCGCTGGTAATGGGGATCATCGAAAGCGACGCATTTCAGAAGCGGGTGAAGAAGTAGACGCGGACGCGTAGAGCGCACACTTAAGCGTGCGCGGACAAGAGATCACAGACTATGAGCTTCATTAGCAAGATGCACCTGTCGCGCCGGATGTTTCTCCACGGGATGGGCGTCACCATGGCGCTGCCGCTCCTGGAGTCGATGATTCCTGCCGCGACGGCCTTCGGTCAGACGGTAGCGGCACCGCGGACACGACTCGGCGCCATCTACTTCCCGCACGGCGCGATCATGCCGAAGTGGATGCCGGCACAGGAAGGCGCCGGGTACGAGCTCACCGAGATCCTTCAGCCGATCAAGCCGTTCTACGAACAGGTCACGGTCATCAGCGACCTGCGGCACGCCAACGCTTATGGGAGCGGCGCTACCGCCAACCACAATCGGTCAGCGGCGGCGTTCCTCAGCGGCGCGTTCGCGGAGGTCGGGGCTCAGCCATCGCTTGGTATCACCGTCGATCAGATCGCGGCGCAGAAAATCGGCCAGGACACGCCACTCCCGTCGCTCGAGCTCACCATCGAGGAGCCAAGCCTGAACTGCGGCGATGGCCTGAGTTGCTCCTATCGCGACACGATCTCATGGCAGGGGCCGCACGCGCCGCTGCCCATGCAAAACAATCCGCAGGTCGTGTTCGAGCGGCTGTTCGGGGACGGCAATACCGCAGCGCAGCGGAAGGCTCGCCGCGATCAATCGATCAGCCTGCTCGACTCAGTGATGGGAGAAGCGTCGGCGCTCCAGCGCAAGCTGCCGGCCTCAGATCGCAGCCGCCTCGATCAATACCTGACCGACGTTCGCGAGATCGAGCGGCGGGTGCAGAAAGCCGGTCAGCAACTCTCCGACGATCTCCCGATTCCGGCCGCGCCAACGGGCGTGCCGCGCGACGTCGAGGAGCATATCAAGTTGATGTACGACCTGCAGGTGCTGGCGTGGCAGGCGGAGATCACGCGCGTCTCCACGTTCCTGATGTGCAAGGAGCTCAGCACCGCCGTCTACCCGAAGAGCGGTGTACGCGACGCGTTCCACACGTTGTCACATCATTCCAACGTACCGGACAACATCAACCGCTTCGCGGTCCTGAACACGTATCACGTGGCGCTGTTCGCGTATTTCCTCGACAAGCTGCGCGCGACCCCGGATGGTGATGGCACGCTGCTCGATCATTCGCTCGTGCTCTATGGCAGCGGCATGAGCGACGGCAACCAGCACAATCACACGGACCTGCCGATCCTGCTGGCCGGCGGCGCATCGGGCCGGATGAAAGGCGGGCGGCACCTGCGCCATCCGAAGAACACGCCCATGGCGAACCTGCTCGTGGCAATGCTCGACAAGCTCCAGGTCACCACCGACAAGCTTGGCGACAGCACGGGGCCGATTAACCTCTGATCCTCGGGGCTCGGGGCTCGGGATTCAGGATCCGGGGTTCGGGATTCGTGACTGCCTACGGAACCGACCTCGCCTTCATTCACGACGCGGGTCATGGTGCGCTCGCGCGCCACGCCGCACTTCAGCTTCTCGACGAACTCAATCGGGCCGGTCATCCGCGCGGCACAGTTGTCGATCTTGGATGCGGCAGCGGCATTCTCGCCGGCGTCGTCGTCGATGCCGGCTATGACGTCCTCGGCATCGACGTCTCGGCCGCGATGATCGCGCTGGCGCGTGCCCATGTACCGAAGGGAACCTTCACCGTGGGCTCGTTCGTCTCATCCGACATCCCGGAATGCGTCGCGGTCGCCGCGATCGGTGAAGTGCTCAATTACACATTCGATCCGGCGAACGACAACGGCTCGCGAGGCGAGTTGTTCGAACGAATCAATCGGTCGCTGGCGCCCGGCGGTGTGTTCCTGTTCGACGTGGCAGGTCCGAATCGTGGGAAACGAAACGCTTCGCGTCGATCGTACGCGACCGGCCCGGACTGGGCGGTGCTGGTCGAAACGTCCGTCGATGGAGACGCATCGCTATTGACTCGCGAAATCACGACATTTCGGAAAGCCGGTGAGCTGTTTCGCCGCGACTCGGAAACCCACCGGCTCGCCCTGTTCGAGCCTGCCGACATCCTCACCACGCTGCAAGCCGTCGGATTCGACGTGCAGATGATGGCGGCCTATGGCAGTCTTTCTTTGCCCGACGGGCTCACCGCGTTTCTCGCCCGAAGACAGGTCCACGCGCCATTGAGGTAGTCAGTGACTCGCGAAATGTTTCTCGGGTTCTTCGTGCTCCCGGCACTCGGGTTCTCCCTGGGATACTTCCCTGCCTTGAATCGACTCACCGTCGCCCTGGTGTCACCCTACGCAAGAGCCGATATCCGGAAGCGCTTGTACGCAGCCGCGATCGACAGTCTCGTCGTGGCGACCAGCGGAGTGTTCGCGCAGGTCCTGCAGTCCCCGTGGTGGCTCGGCGGCGGCGCGCTGTATCTCCTTCTCCGGGACAGCGTGCAGGGACAAAGTTTAGGAAAGCTCCTCTTCGGCCTGGTCGTCATCAACCTCGAAACCGGCCGGCCGGCCAGCCTCAGGAGCTCGGTTCGTCGCAACCTGCTGTTCCTGCTACCAGGCGCCAATGTCGTGGCCGCTTTTCTCGAAACGATTACGCTCCTGCATGATGTGCAGGGTCAGCGCCTCGGTGACCGGCTTGCGCATACGCAGGTCGTCGACGGACTCGGCGTCAAGGATCTGGTGAAGTCATGGCTCGACTGGTGGATGAGCCTCTGGCCAGAATTGCATCGTGCGCGCCGCCCGAAGCGCGCGCCAGTCGCGCTCGACCGCTGACATTGGAACGTCGGTCCGCCTTCAGGCGGGCCCCAGGCGCTCGCAGCTTGGTGTTGACAGTCGACACCAACATTGTTTAGTGTCGTCTGTCGACACCATGGCGCGACAACCGGCACCTGACCTTCTGCCCGGCACGCTCGACATGCTCATCCTGCGGACGCTCCAGACCGGCTCCATGCATGGCTGGGCGATCTCGGAACGCATCCAGCAAATTTCCCAAGATGTCCTGCAAATCAACCAGGGCTCTCTGTATCCGGCGCTCCATCGTCTCGAGCACCAGGGCTGGATTGAAGCCGAGTGGGCAGTGTCGGAGCTGGGACGACGGGCAAAGTACTACCAGCTCACATCGTCGGGCCGCCGTCAACTCGCGGTGGAAGCCGGCGAGTGGGAACGCATGTCCACGGCGATCGAACGCGTGATGAAGCTGGCATGAACCTTCGCGATGCCGCTTTACGACTGCGCGCGCTTCTGGCGCCGCGCCAGGTCGAGCGCGAACTCGACGACGAGATCGCCTTCCACATCGAACGCGAGATGCGGAAGCACCTCGACGCTGGCGTGAACCCGATTGAGGCGCGCAACCGGGCGCTGGCGCGCTTCGGGTCGAGGACCGCCGTCGCCGACCAGTGTCGCGACGCGCGCGGCACGACGCTCGTCGACACGCTCGCGCGAGACGTCGCCTACGCATTCCGCATGTTCCGCCGCGCACCCCTTGCCGCGTTGACGATCGTGGTGACTGTAGCTCTTGGCCTTGGCCTCATCACCGTCGTCTTTACTGCGTACAACGCGTTCTTTCTTCGTGTCGATGCGGTCCGCAATCCAGGCGAGTTGTTCGGCGTCGAGCGACCGACAGCCCCAGGCTCGGAGAGCCGGCTCCCGTTCACTCGATACGACTACGAGGCGATGCGCCGCGAGACGAGCGTATTTACCGACTCCTTCGCGACGGTGCGCCCCCTCGGGACCCGCATCGACGGCCGTCGCGTCAGCTCCGCGCTCGTCACCGGCAATTTCTTCCAGATGCTCGGAGTCCAGCCAGCGCTCGGGCGTGTGTTGACGCCCGATGACGACCAGCGCGCGGGGCGGCCCGTGATTGTTCTCAGCAATCGCGGATGGAACATGCTGTTCGCGGGTGACCCGACGGCGATCGGCCGAAGCGTGCGCGTCAACGGCCGGCCGTACGAGATTGTCGGCATCATGCCAGCGGAGTTTCGCGGCCTCGCGATCGGCCCACCGGACTACTGGGCTCCCCTCGCCCTCATCGGTCAATTCCGCGACAGCTATGCCGGCCGAGAGAACGAGAGCCCCGTTGACATCATCGGTCGAGTAAAGCCCGGGCTGTCGCAAGAGGCGGTGACAGCCGAACTCAACGCGTGGGCACGACGAGCTGAACCGACAACGACAGCCGAGCGTCCCGTCATCAGACTGCGGCCAAGGCAAGGCACGCTGTTGGCGGACGGGAATGAAGCCCTGATCGTCTTCTCACCGGTGTTCTTCGCCTTCGGGTTGATCCTGATGATTGGCTGCGCCAACGTCGCGAACCTGCTCCTGGCGCGCGGTGTCTCTCGTCAGCGCGAGATCGGCATCAGGCTGTCGCTGGGAGCGTCGCGCCAGCGTATTGTCCGCCAACTGCTCACAGAAAGTCTCCTCCTCGCGCTCATGGCCGCGACCTGCGGTTATGCAGTCTCCTGGTTGTTTCAACAAGGTGCGCTTTGTGCGGCAACCACGACGATGCCGCCGGAGATCGCCGAGCCGTTGAACCTCGGCGTTCCTGCAGCGGATTGGCGGGTATTCGTGTTTCTGGTGGCTGGCGCCATTGTGTCGACCCTCTTCTTCGGGCTCGCGCCGGCGCTGCAGACAACACGCCTCGAGCTGGTGCGGACGATGCGCGGTGAAATGACGAGGGACATGCGCCCGCACCGCGCACGGCACGCACTGATTGCACTCCAGGTCGGCGCATCGGCGCTTCTTCTGATCTGTTCGGGGATATTCCTGCGCAGTGCTTACACCGCGGCAAGCGTGGATCCCGGCGTTCGCACGAGCGACACCATTTGGATTCCGACCGTAAACGAGACGCGGCGCGCGGTGCTGCTCGAAGCGATCAAGGCGGATCGGTCGGTGGTGGCGCTGGCAGCTTCGTCACAGAAGACGCGTGCGGTCGCAGACGCATCGGTATCCGGTGAGGCAACGGCACAGCCGACCCCGTCGCCGAGCAGGGTGTCGGTCGATCAGATCGCTGCATCGCCGGAATATTTCGGGGTGCTCGAGATCGACATCGTGAGCGGGCGCGGCTTCACCACGACGGAGCGCAGCGCTGAGGCGGGCGTCGTGATTGTCACCGAGACGGTTGCGCGCGCGCTGTGGCCGAATCGCGATGCCGTCGGCCAGATCGTGCGCATGGAAGCGTCGCCGTCGAGCACGCCAGGCGTTGCCTCGGTGCCGTCACGCGTGTTCATAGTCATTGGTATCGTGCGCGATGTGAACGGCCCGCTCGCGCCTGACTTGTTCCCATCCTGGGGCGTCTACGTGCCGACGGCTCCCGAGAATCCGGGAACGGGACTGACGTTGCGCGTGCGTGGAGACCCGGAACAGGCGCGGCAGGCACTGATCAAATCGCTCATGACCGTCGATCCCGGATTGGGTGAGATCAATACCATGCGCACGATCGCGGGATTACAGGCGTACATCCTGCAGATCCTCTTCTGGGTCACCATCGTCCTCGGAGGTCTGGCGCTCGCGCTGACCCTGTCTGGTCTCTTCAGCGTCCTGTCCTACGTCGTCGAGCAACGCGTGAAGGACATCGGCGTGCGCATGGCGCTCGGCGCGACCACGAGAAACGTCGCCGGGCTCGTGCTATCACAATCGTTCCGCCCCGTAGGCATCGGCCTCACAGCTGGCGGTGGACTGGCCACGGCGCTGGCGATCATGCTGATGGCGCTCGACGAGGCAGGTGAGCTTGGGAATCTCGTTCGTGTCTTCGATCCCATCGCGTACGGCGCCAGCGTGCTGGTCATTGCAACGGCATGTCTGCTGGCCACGGCAGTTCCCGCGCTGCGCGCGGCACGCATCGATCCGATCGCAACGCTGAGAAAGGACTGAGCCGCGGGGTCTGACCCCAAAGCTATTCGTAGCGCAGCGCGTCGATGGGATCGATGCGCGCGGCCTTGAGCGCGGGATAGACGCCAAAGAGCACCCCGACGGTCACTGACACGCCAAACGCCATCACCACCGACGTCGTCGTCACGATCGTTGTCCACTCCGCTGTCTGCGCGATCAACCAGGCGAGCAGGAAGCCGAACGCGATGCCGAGGAGTCCACCTCCTGCCGAGATCAGCACGGCTTCGCTCACGAACTGGCGCGCGATGTCGACCCGGCGCGCGCCAACCGAGCGGCGGACGCCGATCTCGCGCGTGCGTTCCAGCACCGTCGCCAGCACGATGTTCATGATTCCGATACCGCCGACGAGCAGCGAGATCGCTGCGATGGCCACCATCACGTAGGTGAAGATGGTTTGCGTCCGCTGCTGTTGTGCCAGCAGGGCTGCCGGGATCGTGACGATGAAGTCCGAGGTGCCGCGATGCGTGGAGTTGAGGACGGCAGTCACGATCTTGGCGACCTCCACACTGTCTGCCCCTGACGCGAGCTGCAGATCCACCCCAGCGAGCTCGTCCTTCAAGTTCGCTCCAGGATCCTGAAAGCGATATTCGAATGTATTGATCGGGATATAGATCAAGTTGTTGATGTCAGCGGTCGCTCCACCTTCACGGCGCGGATTCTGCGCGAGCTGCTCTTCGAGGACGCCCACCACTTGGAGCCACGTCCCATCGACCTTGATGAATTTGCCCATAGCGGGCTCGTAGCCGAGCAGGTTCACCTTGGCCGACTCGCCTAGAACAGCGATGGCAGCGCTCGTCTTGTTTGCCCACTCGTCGAAAAAGCTGCCCTCCGCGAAATGAAAGCTGTGGATCGTTCCGTACGATGCGTCGACCCCGTACATCTGCGGGGGGTCTTGTGGCGGTTTCGGCAACAGCGTTGCCGGCCGCATCGTCTTGCGCACGGACATTGCCTCGATGGCGTCGATGTTGGTCCGCAGGATTCGGGAATCGCGGTGAGTGAGCCCGGGCGAGGATCGGCGGCGCTCCTGCATCTCTTGTGGACTGGCCGCCGGCAGCGATTCGATCAGGATGTTGCGAACGCCGAGTTGCTCGATGAAACGCAGTGATTCTTCGCGCGCACCCGAGCCGATGGCCATCATGCCGATCACCGAGCCAACACCAAAGACGATCCCTGATGCCGTCAGGAGTGTCCGCGTCTTTTGCGCGCGCAGATTGTCGAGCGCCTGGGCAAAGTCCGAAAGGAGCATCATCGCGGCAAGGCTCCGAGCGGACCGTTCGATCGACTGGTCGTGGATCGCTGGCCGGGTTGTGCGAGCGCCACGGTAACGCCTTCGTCGATCTCGCTCACAACAGCCTGACTCTCCGTGCGGCGCACCACCGTCACCGGGTGAGTAATGTAGCCATCGGCCGCCTGCCGATACACGAACCATCGTCCTTCGCGCTCGAACACAGCTTGAGCGGGAAGCCAGAGGACGTTCGAGAGCGTCGCGACGCGAATGATGACATCGACGCTCATTCCCGGCCGCAGGCCGTCGTCGGCATCGTCGAGTGCAATCCGGGCGTTGAACGTGCGATTCCATGCGCTGCCGGCGGACCCGCCAAGGACACTGATGCGGCCCTTGAACGACCGTCCCGGCATCGCCTTCGGAGTGATGATCGCCGACTGACCGACCGCGAGGAACGCACGATCAGTTTCGGGGATCTGCGTGCTCACCTCCCATGCGCTCATGTCAGGGATCCTCGCGACGGTCTGACCGGGACGTGCGGCGTCACCGAGTTGAAACGTCGGAATCTGCATGCCCGCGAAGATGACGCTCAGGCCGTTCGTGTTTTCGCCCAGCTGAACGTATCCCGAAGTAGGCGCACGGAGCGTGAGACTTGCCATCGTCTTGCGGGCAGTATCCGCCTTCGCCTGCGCCTCCTGGACCGCTGCCTTCTGACCGCCGATACCAGTGTCTTTCGTCGCCTCGCGGTGAGCCAAATCGCGGACCGCCTGCTCTTGCTTGTTGGTTGCCTGTTCCATCGCGATTTGGTTCCGGCGCTGCTGGATCTTGCCAAGAAACTGGTTCTCGAGCTGGTCGAGTCGAGAGATCTCGAGGTCGGCTTGCGTGGTCGCGACATCGAGGCGCGCCTTTTCGAGCGCAACGAAGGCATCGGCCTGCGCCTTGATCAATTGCTGTTTTGCTTCTTCCAGATCGCCTTCGGCTTGAATGAGATCGTACTGCTGGCCACTGGGGTCGAACTCCGCGACGACATCACCCTCTTCGACTAGATCACCCGTATCTCGGAGGAAGGTAATTGGCAATTCGGCGCTACCGGCTCTCGGCACGATCAGGGTGCGAGCTCCGCCACCCTGGAGCTCACCGCGCGCGGTGACCTCGATATTCACGTCGGCGCGACGAACGGCCGTCGTCGGCACAGCGCCATCGTCCACATCCGCTAACGCACTGATCGCCGCCCGAAGGCCTTTCGCGATTCCGAAACCCGAGGCCACGATGGCGCTGGCCACGATCAGAAGGACGAGCGTCCGCTTGATCACTTGCCGCCCCGGCGCGTGCGCGCGGTCGCGTCCGCGGACACATCAGTGGTGCCCGTTTCGAAGGGGTCGACGAGGGCCAGGCGCGCGTCTGCCGCCAATCCTTTGACCGCGATTTCGTCGGGATTGCGGGCAAGCACCTCGACTTCCGTCGGCTGGAAGCCATCGCGCACCATCACGTGAACCGTCGGCTTACCGTTGCGCGTGAACAACGCCTCCCTCGGAATGATCGTGGCCTTCGGAATCCGATCGGTCACGATGTCCAGGGTTCCGTTCATGCCCGGCCTGATACGCGAATCGCCCTTGGTGCCGAGCGCCGCGTAGGCATGAAAACTTCGGCCGCGCGAATCGAGCGACATCTCGGCCAGCGGTGAGATCGCGGTGAGCGATGCCGCGACGGACAGATCGGGAAAGGCGTCGACGCGGACAATGACCTCCTGGCCCACGCGCATCCTGCCGCGATCGATCTCGTCGACGGTGGAATCGATCAGCAACGACGACAGGTCCGGGATCTGCGCGAGCGTCATGCCGCCGGCGACCGGGTCGCCAACCCGATATGGCTGTTGCGCACCGCCACTGACTTGCGCCGCCAGCGAACTGCGATTCTCTGCGTAGATCGCGTATCCGGCAATCGGGGCGCGAAGCTCCATTCGCTCGATTCGTGACTCGACGATTCTGACCCAGGCCTCGGCGGCTTCGAGCTGGCGGCGCAGTGACGCGATCTTCGACTCCCGCGAGGCCGCACGCTGCGCGACCTCTGCCACGAGCTGACGCTGCCGTTGTTCTGCGACGCCGAGATCGATTCGACCTCGTTCGGCATCCAGCCGCGCGACCAACTCGCTATCTGCCGTGTCGAGCTGCGCGAGCTCCACGCTGAGACGGGCGTCGACCAGATCGCGCTGATCGTGTTCGGCCGCCGCTTCGGCCTCGACAATGGCCTGCTGCAGACTGGCGCGCGCGCGTTCGGCTGCTCCCCGCCGTTGAATCAGGTCGCGCTCGGCAGTGCTCGAATCGAACCTGATCATCGGCGTTCCCTGCTCGATGCGCTCGCTGGCGGGAGCCATCCACGCGATCCTCAGGTCCTGTACGAGCGGCGCGTAAATCGGGACCGACCGTTCCGCTTGAATCTGCCCGCGCGTCCGAATGACGGCCACGAACTCGCCGGAGCGCACCGGGGCAATCGGCAACTCCGATCCCTCGGCCTGATCGAACTGGAGCATGCCGACCCACACAGCGACCACGATCGACGCAGTGATGACCAGAGCCGCGACGGCGCGGAATCCTCTCACTGCACGGCTCCCCGGGAAGCGGAAAGCCCCGAACGAGCGGTGGCCGGCGCGTTGCGAGTATCGAACACCACGGCGGCCGACAGATCCGGCATCAGCCGCGGGTCCGAGCCGCCAAGTCGGAAGACGGCCATGAAGGTTTTGAGCCCACGCCCGATTCCTGGAGACGACGCAACTGGGCTCGCGGTCACGAAGCGCGCCGGCAGAGCCATATCTGGATACGCATCCACATAGACGGTCACTTCGAGGCCAGGGTGCAGCAGCGCTCCGTCAGGTTCAGCAACGCTCGCACGCACCAGCATCTCGGCGGGGTCGAAGATGTTCAGGAGCGTGTTGTTGCGCGTCATCTGGTCGCCCTCCTGCGGGCGGACCAACGACCCGTTGTTGAAGAAGGTCGAGTGCGCCACGATTCCCGCGAGCGGTGCCCTGACGCGCAGCTTCTCGATGTTGGCCAGCGCGCGATCGTGTGCCGCCTTCTGTCGATCGCGTTGTAGTTCGAGGATTCGCAGCGCCGCCTGATCGGCCCGTTCCTCCTCGGGATGCGTCTGCTTAAGACTCTCGACGCGCGCGACAGCCTTCGCCGCGCGGATGGCGTTTTGTTTAGCGTCGATGACACCAAGGACAGGAGCCTTGCTCTCCTCGAGGCGCGCCTTGGCGAGGTCGGCCTCGGCCTGCGCACGTTCGGAGCGGCGCTTTTCAACGTTGGCGGCATTGTCGGCCTGCCGCTGCAGGACCTGATTCGCGAGATCCTGGAAACGAGCCGAGCTTTCACGCGCCTGATCGATCTGCTCGATCGGATCGAACTCGGCGATGATGTCATCGCGCGCCACAGTCGCCCCGTTGGGCACCAGCCGGGTGAGCGTCATCCTGAACGTCGGTCCGGTGACCTGCGGAACGAAGACCCGCGTCGATCGCACGGCTTCAAGCGTTCCGCTCCAGCGAATGGGTCGCGAGGGGGCCGCGTCTTCGCGCGCCGGCGTCTCAGGCGTGGCGTTAGGCGCAGCCGCGAGCAGGTTCGCTCGAGCACTTCCCGGGGCCGGATTCGACCCCGAACAGGAAGCCAAAGCGGCGGCGCACAGGACGGCCAATGCGTGGCGCATGCACTCTCCATCCGAGACAAACGGACAGGTCGCTTCCTTAGACGCCAGAAAACGCAGTTCGGGCTGCTCCAACGACACTAATTTCTCGGCAACGGTCGAGCTTTTGGGGAGAGGGTTACCGCTACTGCGGGTGGGATCTTATCCTGCCAGTGCCGTGCGGGAGTTTTCGACCCCTAGACGAGACTTGCGAGCAACAGCACCACGGCGAGGGCACCCGCGGCTTGCCAGCCCAACTCGGCGCGCTTGCGGAGGAGTGCGGTGCCAATCACGAGGACCACCGCGGCAGCCATGAGAAAGCGGCCATAGAGTTCGTCGAAGCTTTCGACCTCTTTGACCACATCCGCCCGGCGGCGCAAACGATCGACGATGCGGAAGGCGACGATGCGGTCCGGTTCGTCGCCGATCTCGAAGTACTCACCGCCACCGGCGACGGCAAGCTGTACGAGTGAGGCACGATCGAGCACCGAACGAATCACTGGAGGCGGCCTCGTGCCATCAGGCCGCGCCGGCTCCGGAATCATTCCACCAGTCGAGGTGCCGATGCCGACAACGTGCACCGGGATCTTCATGGCGCGCGCATTCGCGATCGCGTTCGCCACCGTGCCGCTCCACGCCTGACCATCGGAGATCACGAGGAAGGCTTTTGGATTTCCGTTCTTTCCAAAGACCTCTTCATCCTTCTCGACCAGCCGCAGGCCCCAGCGAATGCCTTCCTCGATGTTGGTGTCCCACGTGGTGGTGTTCTCGAGCCGGAAGGGAGAGTGATCGCCCAGGTGATCGATGAAGAAGAACAACGCGTTGGGATCCTTGGTCAGCCGGACTTGCGGAGCCGCGAGTTGGGCAAAGAGCGCCAGCGCCACGCGATCGCCCTGCCAACTGAGCGTCTCTGCGAACGTCCGCAGGAACTGCACCGAACGTCGCCACCGGTCTGGTCTCACATCCGATACGTACATCGACGCCGACGCATCCTGAAGGACGACCACGTCCGCACTGGCCTTGCGCACGATGGAGACGAGTGCCTGCGGACGCGCGAGTGCAACGATACACAGCGACGCTGCCACCAGCACCGCAGCCCAGAATGCCAGGTCGCCGACGGCGCCGAGCCGTTCGCGCACAGGCAGCGCGCGCCGCGCCCGCAGGCGCCTGAGGTCACCGCGACGGCGCACGAAGCGCCAGATCCAGACGATCGAGAGGGCCGCCGGCACGATCAGCAGCCAGAGGTACAGCGGCTCGGCGAACCGGAAGGTATCGAACGAGACGCGGGGAATGTTGAACATCAGCCCTTTCGTTCCTTGGCCGACGCCTTGCCCGCTTCACCACCGGTCGGGTTCTTCTCACCCTGCTCGAGCGGGATGTAGATCTGGAAGCCCTCCTGGCTCGTCGCCGGGGTGGGAGCACCCTGGTCGCCGTTGTCGGACTCCTCTTCATTCTTCTGTGGCGGCGGCGGCTGGCTGCCCTTCGCGGCCGCGTCGCGCAAGCGAATGATGTACTCGTAATTGAACGCGGCATCGGGATGCCACGTGTTGTTCTTCAACACTGTCAGGTATCCCGCGGCGGTCTCTTCGAGCGCCTTGACCGTCGACTGCTTGTCCTTGAACTCGGTCTGGTGCACCCGGAAGGCCGAGTTCGCAACCACCAGCTGCAGTTCGACATTCGTTTCGTCGACAGCGGCGACAGGCTCGGCGCCCGCAGGCAACACGACGTCGTACTGACGCTGCCAATATTGAACGGCGGCCTGGCGCGCGCGAATTTCCTGGCGTGCATCGCTGCCCAGCCAGGGCACGAACCGCGCGTGATTCGCGTACTGCTCCGCCTCGGTCAGGCTTTCCTGCGCCGACGCGTACTCGAGCGTCGAGAGACGCTGTGCCGCGTCTGCCATGTGGGCATCGAGACGCGCCACGCCAACGAACGCAAAGCCGAACACGGCTAACACGATGGCGGCGATCGCAAACGCTATGGTGGCTCGCATCTTTCAATCTCCGCGCACGCTAAAGCGTGCGCTCTACGGGAACGTTCGAAAAATCCCGAAGTTCAGCTTCAACAACGCGGCCGTGAGCCACAGGCCCACGGCAATCAGTGCCCAGCCAGCAAACCGTGGACGCCGGATGCTGTATTCGCGAGTCTCGATTCGTCCGGGCGACAACCGATCGATCTCGCGCAAAGCGCGCGCGATCGACTCGTCATCGTACGCGGCATAAAAGCGGCCACCGGTTTGTTCAACTGTCGCCTTCCAGATCTTGTCCTGGAGGATCTCGCCCTCGCGGCGGTTGTACGCCGTTCGCATCATGTAAACCGGAATCTTCCAGCGTCGCGCATCGCCAACCACCCGCTCGAGATCGGCTTTCTGCTGGTTCAACTGAGAATCGCGCCCATCCGTGAAGACGATCATGAGATTCCCCGACGCGTTGGTGAAATCGAATGTCCGAAACAGCTGCGTCGCCTGATCGATGCCTTCGATGATCGTCGTCCCCCAGTCCGGGAACCGGCCCCACTCGGCGGGATCCCCCACGAGGCGTGTACTCAACAGCACGTTTTCGTAGTCGTTGGTAAAGGGCGTCACGACATACGCGAAGTTCCCGAACTGGATGAGCGCGACGAGATCGCGGTAGGGCCCATTCATCCGCCGGCGGATGAACTGCTCCGCCGCCGCGACAGCGGTGAAAAAGGTGGACTCGCCCGGGCGCTTGGCCGCCGACTCGAAGCGGATGACCATGCTCGTCGATCCGTCGACGAGCAACGCTATGCGCCGCCCGGGGTAGGACACTTCCTCGCGCGCAAACCCGGTCAGCGGATCGGCCAGCGCGATCGCGAAGAACGGGACGCCCACGACGAACAGGATGAGCGGCACATGCCGCACCAGGCTGAGCGGCGACCGATGCATCACCGGCAGCACCGCTGGCAATCCGATCTTGCCGCGCAGCGACCCCCGTCGCATGAAGCTGACCATCAGGACGAGCAGCGAGAGTGCCAGGAACACGACGAACACGAGCAGCGCCGTGCGGGCATTCCCGAACTCGAGGTCGGTCCACCGGGTACGGGCCCACTCAGCCCAGGTGGTGCGCAGCGCGATGAGGATGTCTTGCAGTGGCGGCACTCTCAACCACCAATGGTGAACGAACGCATCACGGCGCCGGCTGTCCGCATCGGCCAGCGTGCACTCGACCGCAGGCCGCGGATGACATCCTTGCTCGAGTCGACGGCGGCATCGAGTGCTGATGTATCAGGCTTCCCGTTGCGCCCGTAACTTGCCGCGCTGAACACGCCGAGCGCTTCCGAGAGTGTTTCGAGCCTCGCCCGCGTGTTCGCGCGAACCCGGCGACCGTTGCCCAGATGGCTGGCAATCGCTTTCGAGGTCACCGATGCCGAGATCAGCACGCGGCGCGGCCTGATCCAACCCTTCCTGATCGTCACCTGTCCTTCGCGCTCGACCGCGTCGGGACCAACGAAGTCCTGCGCGACCGGCCGCTCGAGCGCGACTGCCCCCGCGACGCGCATCGCAGCAACCGCTCGCCGCGCAAGGCTGGGCGACCAGCCAGTCTTCGACGCATCCTCGGCAACTTCGCTGATCGTGTCCAGGCAGCCGCTGAGCACTGCGGGCACCGGCAGCCGGCGGACAGCGACGGTGCTCTTCGACCTGAACTGCCCGATCGCGCGGACCAACGCGAAGACGGCGAGGACGCCGGCGAAGGCAAACGACACCCACGCCAGCACGTTTGCGAGCGATGAACGGAACCGCCGTGATTCGATGCTCGCAAACGTCTGACCAGAAGCGTCCCTGATATCGGAAGCGCTCCTCGGCACGAGCGACAGGATCCGCATCGGCAACGCCGGCAGCATGTACGTCTGATCGCGTCCCTGCGTGCCCCCGGCCGTCTGCAGGTTGTAGGTCACGGTGACGCCGGGAATCATGACGTCCTGACCAAAGAAGCCGTCATTCAGCAGGCGCACCGAGTAGTCGAATTGGACGTAGCGCCACGGAGCCGCCACCATGTCGTCTCCCCGCGTGCCGGCGACCACCTCGAACGGCGTGATCGACAGGGCGCCCGGCTCGAGTTGATTGAGCGCCGGGACGACCGTGATGGGGCCGGCTTCGATCACCGCGCAAGTCAGCACGAGCCCGAAGCGCTCCCCGACTCTCACCGCCGTGCGGTCGGCCTTCCACCAGCACTTGATCGGGTCGGACTGCACTTCGCCTTCCTTGGGACTCGGACGCGGTGTAATCGCGGGCTGAGCCTGCCTGGGTCGCGGCGCCGGCGTCTGAGCCTCCCGGGGACGCGGTGGCGCCGGCGTCTGAGCAGCGACCAACGAGGGAAGAGCCGCGATGATTGCCGCAACCGCCGTGAGCACTCGAGCGAAATACCAGGTTCTGCTCATCACATTTTTCGGAGTCGCCGCTCGGCTGCAAACTCAACCAGCGCCGTCTCCATCTCCCATCTATCCAGTCCCACGCGAACCACGTCGAGATCGGCGTCCTTCGCCATCCGCACGACTTCATCCTGCCACGCGTTGGCGCGGTCGGCCAGTCGGCCGACCTCCCTCCGGGAAAGCACCCGGGTGCGGCCGGATTCGATGTCGAACACATCAATCCAGCCGTCCGACACCCGGGGGACATCGTACGCAAATCGGGCATCGGCCATCAGCAGGAACACATCATGGACCGCATTCAACTTCGACAGCTCCTCGATGATGTGCTGGGCATCCGCAAAGAGGAAATCCGAGATCACCGGGATGAGCGACGATTTGCGCACCTGGCTTTCGATCCCCAGGATGACGTCGCGCTCGGTCGCCTCATCCTTGCCAAGGACCGACTGCCGGTACAGGTCGATGCAATACAAGAGGTGTGATCGGCCGATTCGGGGACGCGCGGCCGCGACCTGCTCGAAACGATCGTTGAAGATCACCACACCGAAACGATCCTGGAAGAACGTCGCTGACAACCCCGCCGCCGCGACGGCGCGCGCGATTGCCGTCGCAATCAAGTCACCCTCGATCCCGCACCTGGTTGACAGCGACGCGTCGGCAACGGCGACAATCGCGGCGTTGCTGTCCTGTTCGAACTCGCGCGTGATCAGCGGGCTGAAGTTGTTGAGCGACGACTGGGCCCAGTCGATGTTCGAGAGGCGGTCGCCAGGCTGCCAGTCGCGGATCCCCACGAAGTTGAACCCGGAGCCCTTGAAGACGCTGGCGTGGTCGCCGAGCGTGAATTCCTTCATCCGCCTCAAGATGAAGAGCTCGATCTCAGCGATCTCCTGGAGATTGATCTCTTCCATCTATAAAGACCCCGGGGGTGATTTTCCGTCATCCCCAGAGAAAATTACCCCCGGGGTCATTTTCATGGCACCGGCACGTTGGCGATGATGTCGTCGATCACCATCTCGACGCTCACGCCGTGACTGGCGGCATGCGGCCCGAGCCAGACGCGGTGACTCAGGATGTACCTCGCCAGATCCTGGATGTCTTCGGGAAACACCTCGGCGCGCCGATGCAGGAGCAGAGCCCACACTTTCACGAGACGGCCCCAGCAAATCGTCGCGCGCGGCGAGGCGCCCAGGTCCACGCACTTCTCGACCAGCGACGAGGGCGAGCGATGGAGCCATTCCGTCTCGGGGTTGTAGGGACGCGTCGCACCCACGAGGCGGCGGATGTACTTGGCCAGCGCATCGTGCAGGAACACCTCGCGTGTGATGACCGACCGCAGATCGATGATGCGCTCCTTCGGGACCAGAGCCTTGAGCCGAACCTGCTTGAAATCGAAGTTGACGAGCTTCTCCTCCTCGTGCGGCTGCAGGTACGCGATGTTGATCATGATCGCGAACCGATCGGTCGCGGCCTCTGAGAGCGGAAACGTTCCCTGTCCGAGCTCGACCGGGTTCATCGTCGCGATCGCAAAGCTGAAAGGCGCCATCTCGTAGGTCGTCTTGCCCACGGTGACGGTCCGGTCCTGGAGACCCTCGAGAAAGGCGCTCTGTGACTTGAGAGGAATGCGGTTGATCTCGTCGAGGAGGACGATCTCGGCCGCGGCCAGCGGCCCGAACTCGGTGATGAACTCACCTGTCGCGGGGTTGATCATCTGAAAGCCAACGATCTCGGTCGGCTGCAGGTCGGCACGGCCCTGGATCCTGGCGAATTTCGCGTTGCTGATCGCCGCGAGAATCACTCCGAAGAATGTCTTGCCAACACCCGGGACGCCCCTGAGGAGCAGGTTGCCGGCGTTGACCTGGCGCTTCTGGTCCTCGGTGTAGGTGGTCGGGATTTCCGAGAGGAGAACGACGTTGGCGAGCGCCTTTTCCGTCTCGTAGCCGACGAGGGCGTTCCCGGCCTCGGCTACGATGGATTCGTGCAGGTCGATGGCTTCCTGAAGCTCCGTGTGCATGGACTGTGAATCATACAGCGCACGGAAGTTCAAAGCTCACAGGGCAAAGTTGAGAAGTTACTTAACAACTTTTACCTTTGAACTTTTGCACTTTGCCTCTGTGCTACCGTGCAGGGCCGATGACGCAGACCGCGCACTCTTCCGAACAAACCAATTCGGTCAGGCTCGTCGCGGTGGCAAGCTTCATTGGTACCACGATCGAGTGGTACGACTTCTTTCTCTACGGCACGGCGGCCGCGCTCGTCTTCAACCGCCTGTTCTTCCCCACCTTCGATCCGCTGATGGGCACGCTTGCTGCCTTCGGCACGTACGCCGTGGGCTTCTTCGCGCGGCCGGTCGGCGGCATCGTCATCGGACACTACGGCGACAAGATCGGCCGCAAGTCGATGCTCGTGCTCACGCTCGTCGTCATGGGCGTCGCGACGTTCCTGATCGGTCTGCTGCCGACCTATGAACAGATCGGGCCATGGGCCGCATTCGGTCTCGTCCTCCTGCGCGTCGCGCAGGGATTCGGCGTCGGCGGTGAATGGGGAGGCGCGGTGCTCATGGCCGTCGAGCATGCACCTCCGGGGACACGTGGCTATTACGGCAGCTGGCCGCAGATTGGCGTACCGGCGGGTCTCGTGATCTCAACCGCGGTGTTCGCGGCGTTCTCGCGCCTCCCCGAGGAACAGTTCCTCTCCTGGGGCTGGCGTGTGCCCTTTCTTCTGAGCGCGCTGCTCGTCATTGTCGGGCTGATGATCCGCGTGCGGATTCTCGAAACGCCGGCATTCACCAAGGTGAAAGAGGCGTCGCGCGAAGCACACCAGCCCATCATCGAAGTGCTGAAAACGTATCCGAAGCAGGTGCTCCTGGCGATGGGCGCACGCTTCGGC
>DASRJE010000111.1:0-30635 GCA_035649635.1 Vicinamibacterales bacterium
TGCCAGCTCCATCGAGGGCAGCACGGTATCCTGGCCGATCTGCTGCGCCGCGATCTGATCGGCCGTCACGCCAGCATAGGCATCGACACCCTGCGTGGCCTTCGGGCGCACGCCGCTCAACCATGTGGTCGGACTCAGCGAGTGAACGGCGGTCGTGTCCGCGGCGCGATGACCGAGTCCGCTCACGACGTTCAGGTAGTCCCGGAACGGCTCGAGCGGCTTGAGGATTGGCGTGAACTCGAAGCCGGCGCCTTCGGTCGCGGGCGTCCATTTGTCCATGATGGCGCCGTGCGGCACGTAGACGAATCCGAGGCGAGGGAGAGGCTTCGCCGCGGTCTGGGCCAGCAGTGTCCGTGCAGGAATCATCGAGTCGAGCAGCGGGAGCGCGAGGCTCACACCGACGCCTTTCAGGAATGTTCGGCGCGGCAAATGCTTTCTGGTGACGAACATCTCGGTTGTCTCCCGGTCCGGCTAAAGCCGGACACTACGCCTCCAACGATCTCAATTCGTGCTGACGGCCTGGACCTGCATCTTCTTCATCTCGAACGGCGCGCTCTTCACGATGCCGAGCACGAGCGACGACCACTTGTGGTTGCTTTGAGCCGCTTCGCGAGAGATGGCACGGACCAGCGGCATGTCGGTGTAATCGAGCCCGCGACCCAGGCCGTAGGTCATCAGCTTCTCGGTCACCGTCCGCACGAACATCTCGGGATGTTTGTTGAGCGCCTCGCGAAGCGCGACCGGTCCATCCACCGTGGTTCCGTCAGCGAGTTGCCCGACTGGATCGACGCTGCCGCCCTGTTCCTTCACGCGCCATTCCCCGATGCCGTCGAAGTTCTCGAGCGCGAATCCCAGCGGATCCATCACGCGGTGACAGGTCGCGCACGTGGGTGTGCGTCGGTGCGCTTCCATGCGCGCGCGCAGTGATTGCGCTTCCTGGCCCGGCTCGTTGTCACTGAGCGTGGGCACATTCGGCGGCGGCGCCGGAGGAGGCGTGCCGAGCACGTTCTCGAGGATCCACTTGCCGCGCAGCACGGGCGACGTGCGATTCGGATAGGAGGTGACCGTCAGGATGCTGCCCTGGCCGAGCAGACCGCGACGCGCTTCCTGCGCGACGTGCACGCGACGGAAGTGACTGCCGTAGACATTCGGAATCCCGTAATGACGCGCGAGCCGCTCGTTGACGAACGTGTAGTCGGCATTCAACAGGTCGAGCACGCTGCGGTCCTCGCGCACGATGCTCTGGAAAAAGAGCTCAGTCTCGGTGCGGAAGCCATCCCGAAGCTCGTTGTCGAAGTTCGGGAAGTCTCCCGGGTTCGGAATGTGACTCTTCAAGTTGCGCAGCATCAACCACTGGCTGGCGAAATTGTCGACGAGCGCGCGTGATCGCGGATCGGCCAGCATGCGGCGCACCTGCTGTCCGAGCACCGCCGGCCGGCTCAGTCTGCCTTGTGCAGCAGCATCGAGCAGCTGATCGTCGGGGATCGAGCTCCAGAGGAAGAACGACAACCGGGTCGCGAGCTCGAGGTCGGTGACTCGCTGCGTGGCGCCTGCACCGGGAGCGCTCTCCGTTCGGAAGATGAACTTGGGATTAGCCAGGATCAGCCGCAGCCCTTGCTCGATGCCGTTGTCGAACGTGCCCTTCGCGCGACCGTCTGCGAAGCGCTGCAGGATCGGCTCGAGGTCGGCGTTCGACACCGGGCGCCGGTACGCACGCCGCGCGAGACCCGAAAGGATTGTGCGCGCACACGCGGCCTCGTCCGCCGGCTTGGTTGGTTGACACATGAACACGCGTCGGCGGCTCGGCGTATCGCCAGGCCCCTTCGGATCGAATGGCCCGGTCACGCTGACGAAGTCGATCAGCGGCAGGCCGTTCATGTCCTGCAGATCGTGATTGCGCTCGTGCGGCTGCAGCGGTTCGTCCGACTCGGCGTGATTCCGTTGAATGAACGTCACGCCAACCATGCGCGGCCCTGCCTTGACGAATACGCGCTTCTTGAGACGCTCATCGATCTTGTCAGCCGTCGCCGACATGGCCAGATCGGACGCGCGATTATCTTCTTCGCCACCGACCTGCGCCACGAATACACGTTCTCCGTCGATGCTGATCTCAATCTGGTGCGCGAACTCGAGGCCGGTCAGGTAGCCGACGATGTTGCGGAGAAGCTTGATGCTGAATTGATACTCGGCATCCTGCGGGAAGTTGTGCTTGAAGAGCAGTCCTCCACGTGTGCCCAGCGGCAGTCCTTCAACGTGATCTTCCTGTCCATCGTCCGGTGGAACGCGATAGTCCGCTCTCACGAGATCGGTTTCAATGCCGACCGCAAGACTGCTGATCGTTCGGGCGGCGGCCAGGTATTGCTCGAGCAACGACGGCGAAATGCGCAGTACACCGGCGATGTTGTCGAAGCCGTGGCTCTCATCGTCTGCCGGCAACAGGCTGGTGACGTCCACATCGAGGTCGAGCAAATCGCGAACGGCGTTGCCGTACTCGGTGCGATTCAGTCGATGGACGGGCTTGTGTCCGGGATCGGGTGAGCGCAGCGCGCGATCGTCGATCGTCTTTTCGATCGTGCCGGCAAGGGCCTCGAGCGTCGCAACGTCCGGCCGGGGCATCCCCTGCGGCGGCATCATTCCGCCGCGCAGCTTCATCGCGACCTTTTCCCAAAGCTCGGCATGAGCCGCCGCGTCGGCAGGGTTAGCGCCTTCGAGAGAGAGCCCGGCGGTCTTCGCGCGAGCGTTGTGACAGGTGATGCAGTACTTTTGAATCAGGCCCTGATCCGCGACGGCTGGAGTCGCTGGGGCAGTGGGCTGAGTTACCGAAGCCGGCGCGGCCGTTGGCGTTTGGCTCTGCGCGGACGCTGGATCGGCCTGGAGGCTGCTCGAGGCAGCTGCGACCACCCAAACGACACAGCAAACGAGCAGGCAAACGCGGCCCATTAACACTCCAAACACACCGATACTTACGCCCAAAGGGCGTGAACTATAACTAGCCAAGGCGCTACCTTCAATACTTGTCGACGAACGCCCTTGGCTAGTTGGCAGTATCTTCTGGCGCGCTTCCCGCGCCACTCGGACCCGCACGTCCCGGAGCGGATCTGGCATATCTATTATGACTCGCAAGTGGCTGTGCGTGCTAGGGATGCTGGTCTGTGGAGGGCTGGGTGGCTGATCAACATCGCGGTCGGTCCCGATCGCAACATCTGGTTCACCAAGAGAGCCATCCTCGGCCGCGTGACCTCGGGCGGCGTCATCATGGAATTCCCGCTGTCTTCACCGATGGCGGGTAGCACCGGGCTGACAGTTGGAAGCGGCCGACAGCCGCCGGCCCGGCTGAGTAATAGACTATGGGTCGCTCAATCTGGAGATACTTCAATCGCTTTCTTGAGCTTCCGATGACATTCAACTCCCAACTCCCAATCTCCAACTTCCAGGGGCCGCGGGCGGAAGGCGCGACCAATCGGCTTCTGAGCGCTGTGGTGTGGATCGCCATATCGGTGGCGGGCGCTGCCGCGTTCGGGTATGTCGCCCTGGAGCGCGGCGAGACGATTAGCGCGGCCTGGCTCGTCGTGGCAGCCGTATGTACGTATCTCGTCGCCTACCGATTCTATTCGCGCTTCATCGCTGAGAAAGTGTTTGAGCTGGATCCGAAGCGCGCCACGCCGGCCGAGCGGCTCAATAACGGACGCGACTTCGTACCGACCAACCGCTGGATTTTGTTCGGCCATCACTTCTCTGCGATTTCCGGTGCAGGACCGTTGGTTGGTCCGACACTCGCGGCGCAGTTCGGGTTCCTCCCAGGAACGATCTGGCTGATTGCCGGAGTCGTGCTGGGAGGAGCGGTGCAGGATTTCCTGATCCTGTGCGCCTCGTTGCGGCGCGATGGCAAGTCGCTCGGTCAGATCGCGAAGGAAGAAGTCAATCCCGTCGCCGGGATGGCGGCGATGATTGCCATCTTCGCGATCATGATCATCCTGCTCGCCGTGCTGGCGCTCGTTGTCGTCAACGCACTGCGCGATAGCCCGTGGGGACTCTTCACGCTGTCGATGACGATCCCGATCGCGTTGCTCATGGGCTGGTGGATGAACGCGGTCAGGCCGGGCAAGGTGGCCGAAGCCACGGCGATCGGCATCGTGCTGTTGTTCGTCGCGCTGATCGGCGGGCAATGGGTGTCACAAAGCCCGACGTGGGGACCGGCATTCACCTGGTCAGGCACGAGCCTCTCGTGGGCCATCATGGTCTACGGCTTCATCGCGTCGGTGCTGCCGGTCTGGCTGCTGCTGGCGCCGCGCGACTATCTCTCGGCGTTCATGAAGATCGGCACCATCGTGATGCTCGGTGTCGCGATTCTTCTGGTGATGCCGCCACTGAAGATGCCCGCCGTCACCCAATTCATCGACGGCACTGGTCCGGTGTTTGCCGGCAAATTGTTTCCCTTCGCGTTCATTACCATCGCCTGCGGTGCCGTGTCCGGGTTTCATGCGCTGATCTCGAGCGGCACATCGCCCAAGATGCTCAGGTGCGAGCCTGACGCGCGGCTCGTTGGCTACGGCAGCATGCTGGCCGAATCGCTGGTCGGGGTGATGGCAATGATCGCCGCGGCGACGCTCGACCCCGGCGTGTACTTCGCGATGAACGTCGGCCCCGCGACCCTGGGTGCGAACTCGGCGAGCGCGGCGCAGGCGATCGCGCAGTGGGGCTTCACGGTCACTCCGCAACAACTCGATGCCCTCGCCGCGCAGATGGGAGAAGCAACGTTGCTCTCCCGCACAGGCGGCGCGCCCAGCCTGGCCGTCGGCATGGCCGGCATTCTCGGCAACGTGTTCAGCGGCGCCGGTTTGGCGCTCTGGTATCACTTCGCGATCATGTTCGAGGCGGTCTTCATCCTGACGACGATCGATGCCGGGACGCGCGTGGGCCGCTTCATGCTGCAGGAGTTGCTCGGACACGTCTCCGAACCGCTCGGCCGCACATCGTGGTACCCGAGCATCCTCTTTTCGTCGTTTTTCGTCGTCATCGCGTGGGGCTATTTCCTCTATCAGGGTGTCGTCGACCCGCTGGGTGGGATCAACTCGCTCTGGCCGCTGTTCGGCATCGCCAATCAGCTTCTCGCCGCCGTCGCGCTTTGCGTGGCGACGACAGTGCTGGCGAAGATGGGGAAACTGCGCTACTCGTGGGTCCCGCTGCTTCCGCTGGCCTGGCTCGCGTCTGCAACGCTGACGGCGGGATGGCAGAAGGTGTTCTCGCCCGATCCGAAGCTTGGCTTCCTTTCGCACGCGCAATCGCTGTCCGGCTCGACGAATCCGGCAGCAGCCCAGATGATCTTCAACGATCGCATCGACGCAGCGCTCGCGTTGTTCTTCATGATCATCGTGGTGGTCGTGATTCTCGCATCCGCGCGCGAGTGGTATCTCATCGCCGCCGGTCGCAAGAGGCCGCAGGTGAACGAAGCGCCGTTCGTCGAGTCGAGACTGGACGCAGCGAGAGCCTAACGCACGTTATGCAGGTTGTGCGACGTTGAGCATCGTGCGATGCGGGATGATGCGATGCTGTTCGCGCTGATCCTGCTCGCGCACGAACTCGAGCGTGTTGTGCAGCGCGGCGATGATCGACTCGAGTGCCACCTCTGATTCACGCCGCTTGAGACGCAAGCCATCGATTTCGCGCTGCACGTCTTCGAGCGCCGCCTGCGCCTTCTGCGTGATGAGTTCCGCGCGTCCTTCCGCTTCGCGGATGATGCGGGCGGCGTCGAGTGATGCGGTCTCCTTCATGTCATCGGAGACCTTCTGCGCGCTCATAAGCGCACCCTTCAACGCACCTTCGAGCTCGCGATACTGGCTCAGCGACGCCTCGAGCCGCGCGACGTCCTGGCGCAACCGTTCGTTTTCGCGAGTGGCCTGCTCGTAGCCATCGGCGGCTTCCAGCAGGAAGGCATTGACTTCTGCGCGCTCGTAGCCGCGCATCGACGTGCTGAACTTCGCCTGACGGACATCGAGCGGAGTCGGCGCGGAATGGCGATCGGGCGAGGGAAGGCGCCGCGTCTCGACGGCCGGGGTCAGGTCTTCATTGTTCAACATGTCGGCTCCCAAAAATTGCCGTGCCGACCCGCACCATCGTGGCCCCTTCCTGGATGGCGACTTCGAAGTCCCCGCTCATGCCCATGGACAGCTCGCGCAGCATGGCGGCGGGAACACCGGAAGCCAGCCACTCGTCGCGGAGATCGCGCAACCGGCGAAACCAGGGTCGCGCGTCTTCGGGCGTGTCTGGTATGGGCGGCAGCGTCATCAACCCGACTATCCGGGCGGCGCGACATGCGCCCGCGGCTTGCAAGAGCCGCGGCACCTCGCCAGGCTGGGCGCCGAACTTGGTCGCTTCCCCCGCGAGATCCACCTGAATCAGCAATTCCGGGGAGCGTCCAGATTCCGCGGCTGCGCGATCGAGCTTCTCGAGCAGATCGACGCTATCGACCGACTGAATCATCGCAAACGCCGAAACTGCCTTCCGGGCCTTGTTCGTCTGCAGGTGGCCAAGCAAATGCCACCTGATTGAAAAGTCGGCAGATGTCGCGAACTTCTGTAGACCCTCCTGCACCTTGTTCTCGCCGAAGTCGCGCTGGCCGGCGGCAAAAGCTTCGCGAATGGCGTCGATTGGGAAGGTTTTCGAGACGGCGATGAGTTGGACGGAGGAGGGATCGCGTCCGGCCGAGGTTGCCGCGTCGGCGATACGACGGCGAACCTCGGCCAGGCGCGATGAAATGCTCACTATTTCTTCAACATCGCCTGGAGCGCCGGCAGCGCGGCCTTGACTTCAGCGGCCTTGGGGCCGTTCGGGTCGACCTTCAGATACGCTTCGAGCGCCGAAACGGCCTCGGGAATCAGACCGAGGTTGAGCGCCGTCATCCCGAGCTGATACTGCGCCATTCCCATGTTGGGATCGGCCTTGGTCGCCGCTTCGAATTGCGTCTTTGCCTCCGCGAACTTGCCGGCGTTGAAGAGAATGACGCCCTGGTTGTAGCTCGCTTCAGCACCCGCCCCGCCCGCGGCGCCACCACCTGACAACTGCGACGCCTTGGCGCTTGCCTCAGCCGCCAGGTCGAACTTCTTCTGCGCGTTGTAGACACCAGCCAGTCCGGTGTAGCCCTCGGCCGCATCAGGCTTCAACTCAATCATCTTCTTGAACGCCGCTTCCGCCTGCGGGAGATCCTGCTTCGCCACGTAGGCGGTGCCGATGTTGTAGTAGCAATCGGCGCAGGTGGGCATCTTCGCGATGACCTCGTTGAACTTCGCGATTGCCTCGTCGTGACGGCCTGCCTTCATCGCCTCGATCGCGGCGCCCGCCGCCGCCTGCAGCGCCGCCGCCGCTTCCTTGTCAGCGGCTGACACACCGCTCGATGGGGAGAGCGTGAAGCTGAGTGGATTGTTGGGGCCCTGTCTGACGTTCGCCTTCAGCGTCTGAGTACCGACGCCGTCCTTCGACACCGTCACGCTGTATGCGCCCGACGCGAGCCCTACCTGCAGGAATTCGCCGCCTTTGTCGGTTTTGGTCTGCACCTTCCGGTTAGCGTCGGTCGCCTCGAACAGAACCGTGGCGTCCGGCACAGGTTTGCCCTGTCCGTCGACGACTTTTCCTCGCACAACGCTCTGGGCCAGCGCCGGCACCGCGGACACCGTCAAAAGGACCGCAAGGGCCATGACGCCGCGGAACAGATGGGTCCGCATAAATGCCTCCTCTATAAGACACCGGGTGTGATTTTCGCTGTGCCCGGATGGAAAATCACACCCGGTGTCTTTACCCGGTATCGCCTAGTCTACTTGAAGAACCTGTCCACCGCACCGAGGTCGCGGGTCAGCGGCGCCGGCGGCAGCGCCGCGAGGAATCTGCGCCCGTAACCCATGGTCGCCAGCCGCGGATCGAGCACGGCCAGCACGCCGCGATCACTGCGATGTCGAATGAGCCGGCCGAGACCTTGTTGCAGCGACAGGATCGCCAGCGGCACCTGATATTCCGCGAACGCATCGCCGCCACGCGCGTTGATCGCATCGATGCGCGCCGATGTCACCGGGTCTCCCGGCGACGCAAACGGCAGCTTGTCGATCACGACGCAGCTCAGCGAGTCGCCCACGACATCGACTCCCTGCCAGAAACTCGATGTTGCCAGCAGCACCGCGTTGGGCGTCGATCGAAACTCCTCGATGAGAGCCGAGCGCGGCGCCGTGCCCTGCACCAGAATCGGATAGGGCAACGCCATCTCCACGAGCGGTTGCACCGCGCGCAGAATGCGATAACTGGTGAAGAGCACGAATGCCCGTCCGCGCGACCTGGTGAGCAGCGCGATCGTTTCTCGAGCCACTGCCTCGGCGAACGACGTCGACTTCGGAGGCGGCATGCGCCGCGGCAGGTACAACAATGCCTGCTGCGCGTAGTTGAACTCCGAGGGCACCTGGAGCTCCGTCGCCTCACCGATCCCGAGTCTTCCCTTGATGTAGGCGAATGACCCTTCGACGGCGAGCGTCGCCGACGTCAGGACGACCGTGCGGAAACGATCGAAGAGCGCATCGCGGACGATGCGCGAGACGTCGACCGGGGACGCTCGCAGGAATGTGCCGAGTCCTCGATGTTCCAGGTAGTAGACGAACCCTTCATCGTCGGCTCGCAGCAGGAAGCGGAGATCCTGACGCAGATCGCGCGCGCGCCGGACGATCGTGGCAATCGCTTCTTCGACACCATCTTCGAACTCCGAACCGAGAATCCCGGATCCCGAGTCCCGAGTCCCGCCGCCTTCGCGCGAAGCGCTTCGGCGTCCAAGAGATCCCGAGTCCCGAATCCCGACAGGCGAGTCTCGGACTGCGAGCGTGCGTTCGAGTTCCTCGAGCGCTTCCGCAAGCCGCAGCCCTTCCTCGGCGCAGTCGGTCATTGCCTCGCTTGTATAACGCGCCCGCGCGTCTGCAATGGTCCCGGAAACTGCCCGAGCCAGCGACAACGCTGAGAAGAAGATCCGTGCTCGATCCGTAATCTGCGTCAGCGCCCGAAACGCGTCCTCTACCCGCTCTGTCTCGAGTGGCGCCGTCGGTACAAGACGTTGGGCGTCGCCAACGAGATCGTCGACGCGGAAATTGCTGAACGAAACGCCGAAGTATTGAGTGGCGACGTCTTCGAGTTGGTGCGCCTCGTCGACCACGAGCGTGGGGCACGAGGGAATGACTTCGCCGTACGCGCTCTGCCGCACCGTGGCGTCGGCGCACAGCAGGTGATGGTTGACGATGACGACGTCGGATTCGGCGGCGCGCTGACGCATCAGCGTCAGGAAGCAATCGCCGTAGCGCGGACACCCGGTTCCCAGGCACGTGTCGGCGTCTGCCGAGATGTCGTTCCAGAGCGGAAGATCCTCGGGCAGGTCGCGCAGTTCCGCGCGGTCGCCGGTCCGGGTCTCGCCCGCCCACTGTTGAATGATCGGCAGAAAGGCGTGGTCACCGACGTCGATGAGCCGACCATTGGTGCCGGTGTTGCCCTCGACCGCATCACGATAGTTCTCCCACCGGTGCAGGCAGAGATAGTTCGTGCGCCCTTTCATGAGCGTGGCTGTGAACGCCACGCCGATTGAGTCACGCAGCGACGGAAGGTCCTTGAAAAAAACTTGCTCCTGGAGGTTCTTGGTGCCCGTCGACACGAGGACGCGCTGACGGCTCAGGATCGCAGGAATGAGGTAAGCGAGTGTCTTGCCTGTCCCAGTGCCCGCTTCGGCGAGCAGAGCGCCGCCCTCCTCAATGACAGTGGCGACGGCCGTAGCCATGCGACGCTGACCTTCACGCGCCTCGAACCCGGGCATCGCACGCGCGATCGGACCGGTGTCTGAGAAAGTGGAACGAACGACGGCGCTTAGATCCAATGTTGATTTGCCGATCTTTGATTCTTGATTCGTTGTTGATTGGAGATTGTTGATTTCCGATTGGTTGACGGTTCAAGACCGTTCGCGGCAACCGCTCCGACAAATCAACAATCAACAGTCGTCAATCACCAACGATTCACCAATCAAAGATCACCTATTCAACAATTGAGAGTCGTACAGCGGAAACCGCTTGCAGAGTTCTTCGACCTCACTCTTGACCATCCCAATCATGCGGTCGTCGTCCGGGGCGGCAAGCACACGCGCCATCAAGGCACCGATCTGTTCCATCTCCGTTTCGCGCATGCCGCGCGTCGTCAGTGCCGGTGTGCCAACGCGAATCCCGCTCGCGACCATCGGTGGATTCTGATCGAAGGGGATCGCGTTCTTGTTGACGGTGATGCCGGCCTTTCCGAGCGCGGCCTCGGCGGCCTTGCCGGTCACGCCTTTCGAGAACACGTCAACCAGCATCAGGTGATTGTCCGTGCCGCCGCTCACTAACCTGAAGCCGTTGCTCGAGAGCGACCGCGCGAGAGCCTGGGCGTTGGCCAGGATCTGTTTCTGGTAGGCGAGGAACGACGGTTCCATCGCTTCCTTGAAGCACACGGCTTTGGCCGCGATGATGTGCATCAGCGGCCCACCCTGCACTCCCGGGAAGAGTGCCTTGTCGAGATCCTTCGCGTACTGCTCGCGGCAGAGAACCAGGCCGGCGCGTGGACCACGCAGCGTCTTGTGCGTGGTCGAGGTCACGAAGTCGGCGTGCGGTACTGGGCTCGGATGCACACCGGCGGCGACGAGGCCCGCGATGTGCGCCATGTCGACGACCATGACGGCACCAACTGCTTTCGAGACGACGGCGATTCGAGCGAAGTCGATCACGCGTGGATACGCGCTCGCCCCCACCATGATCATCGCGGGCTTCCGTTCGTGTGCGAGCCGCTCGAGTTCCTCGTAATCGATCCGCTCGTCGTCCTTGCGGACGCCGTACGGAACGATGTTGTACAGCTTGCCCGAGAAGTTGAGCGGATGACCGTGGGTGAGGTGGCCGCCGTGGGCCAGGTTCATGCCGAGCACGGTGTCGCCCGGCTTCACAGTCGCGAAGTACACCGACATGTTGGCTTGCGCGCCCGAGTGCGGCTGCACGTTCGCGTGTTCGGCGCCGAACAATTTCTTGGCGCGGGAGATCGCGAGCGATTCGGCGACGTCCACGAATTCGCATCCGCCGTAATAGCGCCGGCCGGGATACCCTTCGGCGTACTTGTTCGTCAGCACCGAGCCGGCAGCTTCGAGCACCGCCCGGCTCACGAAATTCTCAGAGGCGATGAGCTCGAGCCCTTCGGCCTGACGATCGGTTTCGTTCTGGATGGCGGCAGCGATTTCGGGATCGGTTTCGGCAAGTGAACGCATTGGCCGATCTTACCGCTTACGGTCTTCAGACCTGGTGCTCAGTAGAGGCGGGTCTTCAGGCCCGCGACCGCCGACAGCCTACCGCATACTGCATACTTCCAGTGACGAAGATGTCGAGCGTCGTCATAACTGCCCGCGGGGAGCAGCGCCTTCGAACCGGCCATCCATGGATCTATCGCGCAGACGTCGCAGACGTGGATGCCGCGGGGGGAGATATCGTCGAAGTCATCGGCCCACGGCGGCGGACGCTGGGACACGCGCTCTTCAGCGATCGGTCACAGATTCCAATCCGGATGCTGGCACGCGGCGACGCCCCCTTCGACGCCTCGATGCTGCGCGTCAGGCTCGAACGCGCGATTCAGTTTCGCGATGCGCTCGAGCTCGACGCGACCGCCTACAGACTTGTGCACGGGGAAGCCGATCTGCTGCCGTCTCTCGTGATCGATCGCTACGGACCGTACCTCGTGCTGCAGGCACTGTCGCAAGGCATGGACCGCCTGTTGTCGGCGGTCACAGGGTGGTTGTCCGAGCTCCTGTCACCGGCGGGAATCCTGGCGCGCAACGATCCCAAGGTCCGTGCGCTCGAGGGCCTGGAGCAGGCGGTGGAGGTTCTTGCGGGCACTGTGCCTGACACCGTGGTCGTGCGCGAAGGACCCGTCGAGTACGAAGTCGACCTGCGCAAAGGTCAGAAGACGGGACTCTTCCTCGACCAACGCGAGAACCGCGAAGCGGCCGCGAGTTACGCGCACGGACGGCTGCTCGACTGCTTCAGTTATCACGGCGGGTTCGCGCTGCGTCTCGCCGGGCAGTCGTCCACGGCCGAGGCGATCGACATTTCGGCCGACGCCGTGACGCGCATCGAGGCGAACGCGGCGCGCAACCGAGTGACCAATCTCACCGCACGAGAAGCCAACGTCTTCGACGAGTTGCGGCGGCTCGAAAAAGCGGGACAGCGCTACGACACGATCGTTCTCGATCCCCCGGCCTTCGCGAAGAACAAGGCATCGGTGCCGAATGCGCTCGCCGGTTATAAAGAGATCAATCTGCGCGCGATGCGGTTACTCTCGCCGGGCGGCTACCTCGTGAGCTGCAGTTGTTCCTACAACGTGAACGAAGACATGTTTGCGGTCGTGCTGCGCGAGGCGTCGGTCGATAGTCACACGCCGATGACGATCGTCGAAAAGCGGATGCAGGGTCGGGATCACCCCGTGCTCGTCGGCGCTCCCGAGACGTACTACTTGAAATGCTTCATTCTTCGTCGAGTCGAGTGACAGCGGGCTCAGACCCTTCACATTTCTTCGCGCGCAACACTGTGAAGGGGTCTGACCCCTTCACGTCATTCACGTCATCGAGTGGAACGAGATGTCGAACATCACGCATTACTCCGAGCATGTCGGAGCCAACCCGTCCAAGGTGTTCAAGTCCACGCTGTTTCGCAGCGAGCGTCTGATGCTGGGACTCAATTGCCTTCACCCGGGGCAGGAGCAGCACCCTCACGTGCACGGCGGACAGGACAAGTTCTACTTCGTTGTGGAGGGCACGGGAGATTTCGCCGTGGGTGACGAGCGGCGAACAGCAGGCGAGGGGATGGTGGTCTGGGCGCCGGCAGACGTCAGCCACGGCGTCGTGAACACCGGCACCGGCCCTCTGGTGCTGTTGGTCGGCATCGCGCCGTTTCCCACGTAGCGGCGCCTCGTTAGACGCGCCGTCCGGGTCGCCGGCGGGCTGCTTTCGACTTCGCTCGGGCCAGGAAAGAGCCGCCTCTACGTCGTTGCCTGTTTCAGGCTAAAGTCTCTACCACATCGTCCAAGTGTTTGAGCGAGGGAGGAAGCGCGGGCTGCGATGCGTCGAGTGTTAGTGGTTGCGATTCTTCTGCTGTCAGCGACTCCCGCGCTCGCTCAAACGCCTCGCGAGGCTCCTCAGGAAGGCTACAGCCTGCACGACGAGCGGTCCATAGGGCCGTTCGTCATCCAGCGATGGGTCAGCGCAGCGCTCCCGGAAGTGTCTCCTTCCGGGATGTGCGATTGCCTCACGCTCGTCTACGCGGGCGATCGTCGTGTCGCGACGATGGGCACCGCGGGCACGATCTCCGCGTTCACCACGTCGGATTTGACCGGCACGGACATCAATGGGGATGGCTTTCCCGATCTGGTGGTGTCGGCCTGGTCCGGTGGGGCGCATTGCTGCTATTCGACGGCCGTGTATTCAGTGGGCCAGGACGTGAAGCCGATCCTGGTGCTCGAGACGGGCAACTGCGGTCCAGGGGAGTTCGAGGACCTCGATGGAAATGGGACGCGTGAGTTCATCACCTGTGACGATCGGTGGGCGTACATCTACTGTTCGTTTGCGGATTCACCGTTCCCGAGGGTGGTCTATTCCTACGACCCCACGCGCGGCAGTTATGTCCTCGAGACGCCTCGATTCGCCAACCGCTATCGCGATCAACTCGCGACGGCGCTCGATGAAGCGCAGACCTGGATGTCGGAATCCGGCGGCAGAGATCTCGGCCTCGATAAATGTCGCCTCCTTCGACCGACGCTCGGCTTGATGTACGGCGGTCGCTTCTCCGATGGCTTGGCGCTGATACGCGGGCTGTATCACGGCGCCGATCGCGAGGACTTCCAGCGCGAGACAATCGAGAAAGTGCGATCGAGTCCGCTGTGGGTAGAGCGATGAGGAATCGGGTACCTCAATCCGCGACGCGTGTCGCGCGGATCAGAAACGTCCGCGGAAGGCCGGGTATCGCGCGCGGGACCACGGGCAGGACCCAGCGGCCGTAATTTGCCTCGGGCTCACCAGGAAACACGACGTTTGATTCCCACCCCTTCGATGCCATGAGGCCCTCGGGATCGCCGACGGCGAACTTCCAGGGACATCCAAGCTCACTCAGCTTCTTCAGATACGTCGCCATGAAAGGCGACGTCAGCACCTCCATGTTCATCGTGTCGACGCCGAGCCAGCTCCCCGGCGCCGAGATGCCGCGCAACGCGTCGAAGAGCGAGTTCACGGCAGTCTCGTCCAGGTAATAGAGCAATCCTTCGGCAAGAAACGCGGCTCTCTTCGTGGGCTCGAAACCGGCGCTCACGAGCGCGGGCACCCATCGCTGCGCCAGGTCCTGACGCACGATACGCCGGTCGCACGAAGGCGTCGCATTCAGACGAGTGAGCACGGCCTCCTTGTGTGCGAACACATCGTCTCGATCGACTTCGAACACCCGCACGCCGGCAGGCCAGTCGAGACGAAATGCGCGCGCGTCCATGCCGGCGGCGAGGATCACCACCTGATCGATCGACGATGACCGGACCGCGTTCAGCAAGCTGTCGTCGTAGAAGCGCGTGCGAATAGTGAGGTACGGATCGGGTCCGTTGAAGGCTCCCATGCCGGAAGCGGTTCGCATCGAATACAACACTTCAAAACCCGCCTCACCCGCCAGTTCGCGCGCGTACGGATCAGGGTAGAGCGGTGATGCATGATCGGATTCCAGCGCGCGATTGGCAGCGACCCATCGCGCCGTCAAGCCGACGCCCGACATGTCGGTGACGGGACCGGCCAGCGCCTTCTGCAACAGTGCGATCAGTGCTGCGCGCTCGTCATCAGTCAGTCGTGTGTCCGGCATCGAATCGAGCGGTACCTTCCACACGGGTGCGCCCCACATCGGGTCGCCCACGTAGCGCGGAATGATGTGCCAGTGCAGATGCGGCACCACGTTGCCGAGCGATTCGATGTTCATATGATCGGGTTTCACGGCACGCGCGACTGCCTGCTGCGCGGCGAAGAGGTCTCCTGCCAGCGAGAGCCACTCGGGGGGCGAGAGCTGATCGAGACGCGCGACGTGCCGCGGGTCGAAAATCAGCTGACACTGCCCGCGGTACGTCTGGTTCTTCGACAGGTACAGCGACGACACCGAGAGTTGCTGCACCAGATCCCAGTACTCGTTGGATGGCGGTCGTGGCGCGTCCAACGGGCAGCCTGCGCCTTCCACGAGCGCTGCCCACTTCGTCTTGTCGGTCATCGTGTTTCAATCCAGTGGAGGCGGCACACGTCGTCGAGTGGCTTGCTCGAATGCGTAAGCCAGCTCGATCAGGCGTCCTTCGCTGCATGCCGTTCCTGTGAAGCTGACACCGTAGGGAGATGGTTTCGCATCGAAGCCGGCGACGGCGACGTTGTTCGGGACCATGCCGAACGGGACGATCACCGTTGGATAACCTGGCTTCGCGGCGAGCGCCGCTCCAGCGCTGCCCGGAAAGACGAGCGCGTCGAGCCGGTTGTCTTTGAGCGCGGCGTCGATGCCATCGCGGCCGGCAAGTGTGACGTCCTTCTCGCGGTCTGCCTCGTATCGGCCACGGTCCGCCTGCAGCTCCATCTCGTCCGAGATGTCGAGTTGCGCCTGCCCGTACTTCAAAGTGCCCGCGGCCTCGTGCGTGCGATTCCAGGCGCGGAGCTCCGCGAGCGTCCTGACCGGCGCCCGGTCACCCAGTGAAGCGAGCCATGCGTTGAAATCGCGCTTCATGCCGTACTTGAACACGACGGAACAATCCTCGTCGCGTCCTTTCGCGTCGCCCGGTCCGCTGCAAGTCGGCCACAGAAGCAGGTTGCGTGCGGGATCCTTCGTGACGACAGATGGAATGTCGGCCGGATCGACCACCGTTGCGCCCTGCGCACGCAGGACCGAAACCGCCTCCTCCATGACGGTGTTTTGTGCGGGGTTGAGGCCGCCGCTCGAGCCGCGCGCGTCGGTTGCCGCGATCGCGTCGTAGTAGAACGCGCGCGGGATCCCGATTCGAGCGCCCTTGAGCCCGTCCCGCTTCAGATACTTTCTATAGTCGCGTCCTTCGGGCGCGGCGCACCTCTTGGTGGCGGAGTCGTTGGGATCCGGTGATGCGCTCTCGAGAATGCCGAGCATGATTGCCGCGTCAGTGACGGACCGTGCCATCGGTCCCGGCGTGTCCTGTTCGGCCGCGATCGGAATCACCCCGTAGCGGCTGATGCGCCCCACGGTTGGCTTGATGCCCGCCAGCATCGTCTGATTCGACGGGCTGAGGATCGAGCCGGATGTCTCGGTACCGACGCTGGCGGCCCAGAAACTTGCCGCGGTGCCGATGCCGGAGCTCGAGCCGCCCGTGGCGAGCACCGGACGGCCGTCTGCATTGTCGCGTGGATCCCGTCGCGGATCGTACGGGTTGAAACCGTACCCGGCGAGCGAGTTGTAATTGGTGGGCATGCGGTCGGAGACCCAGTTGGCCAACTCGGTCAGGACGGTCTTGGCGATGATGATCGCGCCTGCCTCGCGAAGATTCCTGGTGAGGGTGGCCTCATACGGCGGCACGAGTCGCGCAAATGCCAACGCGCCGCCGGTGGTCGCCATGGCTGTTGTGTGGATGTTGTCCTTGAGCGCGATGGGGATGCCGTGCAGCGGCCCGCGGATGCGGCCCGCGCGTCGTTCGCGGTCGCGCTCGTCTGCTTCGGTCAGCGCGCGCGGGTTGATCGTGATCGCGGCGTTCAGTCGATCCTCGTAGGTCGCAATCCGGACAAGTGACTGAGTCACAATGTCTCGCGAGGTGGTGCGCCCCTGCTCCATGGCGCGACGCATCTCGTCAATGGACGTTTCGACGACAGTGAAACCGGGACTCGGGATCCGGGGTCCGGGGTCCGGGGTTCGGGAGCCCCGGTTTGGGGTTCCGGATTGGCGTTGTTGCGTGGATGCTGGCGCTACCGCGAACGTGCAGAGCAGCAACACGACTCCGAGCGGCCACAGACGAGTCATGACCCAGCAATCTTACGCGGAACGATAAATCGATGAACCAGGACCCTCGGACCATCGCACCCACAGACCCGGACCCGCGCACCGTCGAACCTTCGCACCTTCGCGCCCTCGAACCTTCACACCCTCGGACCGTCTTGATTACGGGCGCATCCTCAGGCATCGGCGCGGCGTTCGCAGACGTGTTCGCGGCGCACGGCTTCGATGTCGTCATCGCCGCACGACGTGAAGACAGGCTTCGGGAGGTGGCGGTTCGACTCGAGGGTGCGACCGGCCGCCGTGTGCACGTAGTCGCCTGCGACCTGTCTCGCCGACAAGCTCCTGCCGATCTCTGTCAGGAGATCGCATCGCGCGGGATCACGATCGATGCGCTGGTCAACAACGCCGGTTATGGAGTTCCCGGCACCTACGTCGCGTCGCCGTGGGAGCGCCATGAGGCGATGCTGAACCTGATGGTGATGGCGGTCTCGGAACTGACCTATCGATTGCTGCCCGGCATGATCGAACGTCGCTACGGCCGCATCATCAATGTCGCATCGCTGGCGGGTCTGGTGCCGGCGCCCGCGGGACACACGCTTTATGCGGCGACCAAGGCGTTTGCGATCAAGTTCTCAGAAGCCCTGACGCACGAGGGCCGACCACACGGAGTACATGCGACCGCGGTATGCCCAGGCTTCACGCTAAGCGAATTCCACGACGTGACCGGGACACGCGCTCAGGTCAGCAAGCTCCCGGCGTGGATGTGGATGGACGCGCCCACCGTCGCACGCCAGGGTTTCGATGCCGTGATGCAGGGCACGCCCATCTACATCAACGGACGCGCAAACCGCGCGATTGAGGCGCTCGTTCGCCATCTCCCGCGACCAATCGTCATGTGGGCCGGGAGGCGGCTCGGGAGATCGTATCGAAAGACCTGAGGACACGAGTCCGTTACCGCGTGTTGATCACCGGCGTGGCGTCCCCGGCGATGAAGGTGCAGCCACCTTTCGCACAGACATCCCGCTGCATGTGGATGGCCTCCAGCCGAAGGAACTGCTCCGGTGACAGGCTCATCTGGTTGCGGTAGGCGTTGTCAGCGTTCGCGCGCGAGAGTTCAGCCTGCAGGCGCTGATCCTCGGCGAGCTTCCGCTGCTTCTCCGTATTCGCCCGCTGTTCTTGCGCGGCCGTCTCGATGCGCTGATTCTTGATCGCATCGGGAGGATTGGCGCGCCCGACGGTCATGTCGACGAGACGAATCGGCAGACCGATTTCCTTGATGTAAGCGGTGAGTTGTTCGCTGACCACGCGATCGATCTGCTCCACGGCCGCGGTGTTGATGGCAGTCTCATTCATCCCATGCTTGCGGACTTCCTGGCGCACCAGATTTCGAAACGGCTGTACGACGTTGGCGCGATACCAGAGGGGAGCACCACTCTGGTCGGGAAAGACACCGAACTTGTCGACGAGTGCCACCGAGTCTGTGACCTGCACGCGCAGCGACGCGTCGAAGTCGAGCGGCACCCCATCGAGCGACATCAGATCATCGAAGTGTTCAGTGAACAGCATTGGTACCGTTGTTACGTACCAGATCTGCGTCGTCAGGGCGACCCAGGAGCGGCCGGTCTTTACTGGCGTCGCTTCCACGCCACCGTGACCGAATAGCCACGGCTTGCGAACGAGTACGGCCTCCTGACCCGGATCAGGAGCGGCAGCGTTACAGGCGGACACCAACACCAGCGCGGTACACACCAACAGGGACTTCGTCACGCTTACCTCCTGATCACTTTACGATCTGATCTATCGGCCAGTTCAGTCGCCAGGCGCACGTCGGCCGGTAACCACCTACGCCAAGGCTACGGTGGTCCGCCGTAGCTTTAGCGAAGGCGGAAGCCGGACACTATGTACTGAGGTGCTGGCGAGTAAGGCGCTGAACGAGCGCAGAGAGTGGTTCGCTATCGAGCGTGAAGGCAGACACATCCGGCGACCACGCCAGCTTGTAGCTGCGCGACATCGCTGACACCCAGATCTGCCGGACGGGCGCGTTAGGACTGACGACGAATTTCGCGGCAGACGGTTCCTCGAAGATCACTTGCAGCACGCCATTCTGCAACTCGACTTCGAAGCCCTCTTCGTCGGCGAGCGGCAGCAGACTGCGTTGCACGCCCTCGAGCGCGCGATCGGCCTGCAGCCGGAACTCCTGTTCCGTCATTGAGTGGAGAGACGATCTTCAGACGCGACGTAGGTCCGGCGCGCGCGTGTGGTCGCGCCGGGGGTTTTCACTCGCACTTCCAGCTTGTGTTCCTTCCCGTCGAGCACCGTCGGCGCAAAGCCCAACGCATACAGACTATGCAGTTCCTGCGCGACTCGCGTGAAGGTCGGCGCGAGCTCGTCGGTCTTCTTCAACTCGAAGTAGCCACCGCCGGTCTCTTCGGCGAGCTTTCGCAATCCACGGTCCGGCCTGGTGCGCTGCAGTCGGACGCCGTTGAAGAACTCAGACTCCAGGCCGATGGCGTAAATCATCACTTCCTTGGCCTTCGCCTTCTGGAGCACGTCACCTTGCCCGCGACGGCTCGCCGTGTCGTCGCCGTCGGTGAAGACGAGGACGATCTTTCGTCGGCCCTGGGCATCCTCCAGCATGTCGATGCTGGCGTCGATGGCGTCGTACAAGCGAGTCGGGTTGCCGAATTGCAGATCCTTGAGCGCGCCGATCAGATCATCGCGATCGCTGGTGAACTTGCCGCTGAATTCAATCTTGTCGCTGAACGCCCCGACTTGCCCTTTGTCGTCAGGCAGCATCCGCAGGATAAACTGCTCGGTTGCGGCCTTGAGCAGATCGAGATTCGCCGTCATGCTCGCGCTGAAGTCCAGCATGACGACCACCGTGAATGGTTGCGTCTCGTTTTGGAAGAACGAGATCTCCTGAGGCTTCCCGTTGTCGAGAATCGTGAACTCTTCTTGTTCCAGGTTCGGGATGAGCCGTCCCTGCGCGTCGACGACTGTGGAGAGCACCGCGACGACGCTGGTCCCCGACTTGAAAGTCGCTTGCTGCGCGAGTGCCGCGACCCCTGCCAGGACCGCGAACGCCGATATGAGAAACGGCTGTTTGAGCCCCATATGGGGAGCTTAGCACCGCAGGGGGCTCAGTAAACAAGACCCAGCATTGCGCGTCTCTTCAGGGTCCTGCTGGTGTCGGTGTTCCGCCCACGCTCATTCTGCGCGAGACCGGCCATTTTCGTCGGCTGGAACGTGGCGGGACACCCCCAACACAATCGAGCCGCAGTGTAATATGGCGGGTCATGCGAACAGCCTTGGTTCTCGCTTTTTCTCTTGCTCTCGCGACCGGCGCGGCCGCTCAGTCGACCGTGTCGGGAATCGTCCGGGATGAGGCCAACGGCGTCGTTTCGGGCGCGTCGGTGAGCGTGCTGGGGACGAACGGTCTCGAGCAGCAGACCGTGACGGGGCCGGATGGTCGGTTCACCCTGACCGAGGTTCCCAGCGGCAACCTCACGATGATTGTCCGCGCGGGCGGATTTGCGGAATGGGCTGAACCGGTGGCGCCTTCCAATGAAGTGAACGTCGTCCTCAAGATCGCGACGCTCTTCGAGACCGTTACGGTCACCCCCACCCGCAGTGAGAAGCGCCTCGGCGAAGTGCCCGTCAGCGCCAACATCGTCGAGAAGGAAACGATTCAGCAGTCGCCGGCCGTGGTGGCGGACGATGTTCTGCGCCAGGTGCCGACCTTCAGCCTCTTCCGGCGGAGCAGCAGCCTGTCATCGCATCCGACATCACAGGGTGTCTCCCTCCGCGGCATCGGGCCGAGCGGAGTCAGCCGTACCCTCGTGCTCGTCGACGGTGTGCCATTCAACGATCCCTTCGGCGGCTGGGTGTACTGGACGCGCGTGCCGCTCGAGAGTGTCGACCGGATCGAGGTGATCGACGGCTCGAGCTCGAGCTTGTATGGCAACTACGGCATGGGTGGCGTGATCAACATCATCCCCGCGCGTGCCGGCCGCCGGTCGGTCGAGTTCAAGACGCAGTACGGAAACCACAACAGCCCAAAGGGCGACTTTTTCGCCAGCAACGTATGGGGCAAGCTCGGTGTCGCGGTCGAGGGCAGCGCGTTCGATACCGACGGCTTTCCGATCGTGACGGCAGCCGAGCGCGGGCTGATCGACAACAACGCGCAAGTCAACTTCGCGAACTTCAACGGAAAGGTCGAGTACCGCGCCAACGATCGCCTGAACGTCTTCTTCCGGGGCGGCTACTTCAACGAGGATCGGGTCAACGGCAAGATCGGCGAGGTCAACGACACCCAATGGACGTCGATTGCCGGTGGTTTACGCGCCAGGATGCCGGACGACAGCGACCTGCAGGTGACGGTCTTCGGCGACGACAGCACATTTCACAGCACCTTCCTCGCGGTAACGGCGCCGAGCGCGACGGTCGCATCTCGCAGCATCGTCCGCCTTGCCACCGACCAGAACGTCCCGACCAACCAGGTGGGCACGATGATGCAATGGTCGAGGCCGATCGGTCAGAAGAATTTCTTCAGCGCTGGTTTCGACTTCCGTCATGTCGATGGCGACAGCCTCGAGGACGTGTACATCGCGACGCCGGGTGCGCCGATCATTCCGCCGACGGCTCCTGCCACGCTTTCCTTGACGCGCAATTCGGGCGGATCGCAGAACAGCACCGGCGCGTTTCTCCAGGACGTCATCAGTCTCAACAAAGTTGTCGTCACGCTCAGCGCGAGGGTGGACAGCTGGCAGAACCGCGACGGGCACATCATCGAGACGATGGTGTCGAATGGCTTGCCGGGAGCCGGGAACCGTCCCACGCTCGAGGACCGCGATGACACCGTCGTGAGCCCGCGTGCCGCGGCGCTCTATCGCATCTCGGATCGCGTCTCGGTCTGGGGCGACCTGGGTTGGGGCTTCCGTGCGCCGACGCTCAACGAACTCTATCGGCAGTTCAGCGTGGGATTGGTGCGAACGCTTGCCAACGAGGATCTTGGTCCCGAGCGGCTGTTCGGTGGAGAGGCGGGCGTCAGGATCGAGACGACGCGCAATTCGTCGATTCGCTCCACGTGGTACGACAACACCGTCAAGAATCCTGTCTCCAACGTCACGATCGGCACCAATCTGCAGCAGCGCCAGAATCTGGGACGCACACGCGTTCGCGGATGGCAGAACGACGTCGAGCTGCGGCTGAACCCCTCGCTGCGAGTCACCGCTGGGTATCTCTTCAACGACGCCAAGGTGACGGAATACGACATCAACCCGGCGCTGGTCGGGCTTTACCTGCCACAGGTGCCCAAGCACCGCGGGTCGGTTGGCGCGTCGTACACGAATCCGCGTTTCGCGACGATTGCCGCGACGGCCATGTTCTTCGGCCGCCAATACGACGACGACTTGAACCAGCGCACCAAGCCGGGAGAGACCGAGCCGGGACTCCCGCCCTATGGAGTGCTGGACTTCAGTGTGTCACGTGACTTCGGCCGCAATCTCGAGGTGTTCTTCGGTGTGCAGAACACGTTCGACACGGAGTACTACGTGATGCTCCTGCCGACGACCACCGGGTCGCCGCGCCTGGTCAACGGCGGCGTGCGTGTGCGATTCTCAGGTCGGTAGGGTCGGTTTCGCCGCGGCGTTCGTCGTCCTGGCGACGAACGTTGCGGTGGCTCAAACCGACGTCTCCGTGCTCGTCGATCGTGCGAGCGCGTACGTCGAGACCTTTCAACGGCAGTTCGGTTCGGTGGTCGCCGAGGAGCGGTACGAGCAGAGGCTTCGTCGAATTCCGAATCCCACCAACACGAGCCTGCAACAGCGCGGCGGGGGCGGCCCCCAGGAAACGACGCTGGTGTCCGACTTCCTCCTCGTCGAAGTGAAAGGAGAAGGCTGGGTGCCGTTTCGCGACGTATTCGAGCGCGACGGAAAGCCCGTGCGCGATCGCGAAGAGCGTCTCGCGAAGATCTTCCTGAAGGGCGAACGCAATGCCTTCGAGCAGGCGCGCGCTGTCATGACGGAAGGCGCGCGTTACAACATCGGCAACATCAATCGAAACATCAACGCTCCCACGCTGGCGCTCGCGTTCCTGACCGAGCAGCACCGTCGTCGCTTCGAATTCAAGCTGGGTAAGCGCGACGACGCTGATCCCGGCGTGGAGATCGAGTACCGCGAGACGGCGCGTCCTACGTTCGTATCGACGACCGGAGGCCGCGACCTCCCCGTGAAGGGGCGATTCTGGATCAATGAGACAGATGGGACAGTCCTGCGCAGCGAGCTCGACGCCGTCGACACTGGCGTGGAAGCGCACATCACTGTCACGTATGAGAGGGACGAGGGTATTGGGTTGTTCGCCCCGGCCCGCATGGAAGAACGGTATCGCCGGCCGCGCGACCCGATGGAAGTGCAAGGCGTAGCGACGTACTCGAGGTTTCGACGATTCCAGGTAAGCACGACCGAGGAGCTGGCCCCGTCAGCTCCGGATTCCCAAAGCCCCAACTCTCAGGTCCCGAACTCGCAATCCCCCACCGAGGAACCCCGTGAGCCTTGAGGCCGGCAGCCGCAGCCCCAGATGTATGATCGAGCCATGAAAAGAGCGCTATTTCTGACCGCCGTGTTGGCATTGTTCGGCTGCTCATCGGCGGCCCAGCAGGTGACTGGTGGGGAAGCGGCGGCCCGGGTCGGCGATCGCGTGATCTCCGCCAAGGAGCTCGACGATCGCTGGAGGGCGCTCGATCCTTCGGGTCACGCCGAAGCGGCGCAGAAGGAGTACGAGGGCAAACGGTCGGCCCTCGATGCCATCGTCGCGGAGATGCTGATCGCTCAGGCGGCCAAAGCAAAGAACATGACCGCCGAGGCCTACGAAGAGGCCGAGATGAAGACTCGCACGAAGCCGGTGGGCGAGTCCGATGTGGTGACGTTCTATCAGGGCAACATCAACCAGATGCAGGGACGATCGATCGAGTTGATGGCGCCGGCGATCCGCCGATACCTGCAGGATCAACAGAGTGAAGCGGCGCGCGCGTCGCTCATCGCCGACCTGCGCAAGTCTGGTCCGGAAGTGCGACTGCTCTTCGACGCGCCGCGGCACACGATCGAAGTGACCGCCGACGATCCGTCGATCGGATCGGCGTCCGCGCCGGTGACGTTGGTCGAGTTCTCGGATTTCCAGTGCCCCTTCTGCCAGCGGGTTGCCCCGACGCTGAAGCAAGTCAAGGAGAAGTACGGCGACAAGGTGCGGGTCGTGTGGAAGGACTTCCCCCTGACGCAGATTCATCCGCAGGCGTTCAAGGCCGGTGAGGCGGGCCACTGTGCGGCGGACCAAGGGAAGTTCTGGGAGTACCACGATCGGCTGTTCGCCAATCAGCAAGCGCTGCAACCGGCCGATCTGAAGAAGTACGCCGCCGACCTGGGTCTCGACGCGAACGCCTTCGCCACATGCCTGGATTCGTCCAAGCACGGCGAACGTGTGCGCGACGGTGTCGCCGAGGGCTCGCGGCTGGGCGTCAACTCCACGCCGACGATCTACATCAACGGCCGCGTTCTCTCAGGCGCGCAGCCATTCGAGACGTTCGTCTCGGTGATCGACGAGGAGCTTTCGAAGTCGAAGTAGCCGCGGGAGCTGAAGCCCCGCGCTACGGAATCAAGACAATTTTCCCGAGCGCTCCTGACTCCATGACGGCCACGTGCGACTTGGCCGCGTCGGCCAGCGGGAACTCCTTTCCAATTACCGGCGTCAGACTGCCATTCTCCAGCCCGGCGCCGATGCCGGCGTGAATCTCCTCGAGGTGTTCGCGGGTCGCGTTGAAGAGCGTCATCCCCAGGATGGCGGCGTCGCGCGCCATCGACTTGCGCGGGTCGATCTCGATGCGGCCACGATTGCCGACGACGACCACACGCCCGTGAAGAGCCAGCAGATCGAGATCGCGATCGAGGTTGACGTTGGCCAGCATCTCGAGCACGACATCGACGCCGCGCCCGCCGGTCAATGACGGCAGTTGCTGCAGGTAATCGGCGTCGCGATGGTTGAGCACGTGATGCGCGCCCTGGGTGCGCACCAGAGCCAGCCCCTCCTCCGTGCCTGCGGTGCCGATGACACGCATGCCACCTGCGCGTGCGATTTGTACGGCGGCAGTTCCCACTCCGCCGCTTGCGCCATGCACGAGGACGGTTTCGCCCGGCCTCGCTTCCGCCCGCATCAAGAGCGCTCGCCACGCCGTGGCGTAGGGAACACCAATCGCCGCGCCCTGCTGGAATGACGAACCCTGCGGCAACGCGCGCGCTTGCCAGTCCTCGCAGAGCGCCACGTCCGCGTACCCGCCAATGACGGCATGGGCGTACACTCGGTCGCCAACTCGGACGCGCGCCACGTTGGCGCCGACAGCCTGCACGATGCCGCCGATGTCAGTCCCTGGCGTGTACGGAAGGTTTGGCTTTCGCGCGTACGCGCCCGCCCTGATGTACGTGTCCACCGGGTTGACGCCGACGGCGTGAACCCGAATGATCACCTGGCCCGGGCCGGGCACAGGCTCAGGCACGTTCTCCAACTTCATCACTTCGGGTGGACCGAACTCACGGACGACGATGGCTTTCATGCGTGCTCCTTGCAGGCTGCGGGACTCGGGGTCGGGACTCTGGGCTTGGGACTCGGGATCCGGGTCGTGTTACGAAAATAGTCGATCGAAGTTACCACCGAAGATCAGCGCTTGATGGCTATCGCTGATCCCAGCCTCGGCGGCTGCGGCTTTCTGCGACTGGTAAACGGGGCGCTGCCAGCCGCGGGGAAAAAACGACGAGTCTGTTCCGAACAGCAGGCGTGACGGTCCGAGCACAGACATCGCCGTCTTGAAGACGCCCGGCAGCGTCCATCCCGGCGCGTAACGAATCCAGTTGTTCGAGCTCGAGGTGTCGACGTGGATGTTGGGACACGCGTCCCCCGCCATCATCGTCTCGCGCAGCATTCCGGCGCCGAAGTGCGGCACGATGAACGGCAGACGCGGGAAAGACAGAGCCAGGCGCGTGATCCTCAGGGGATCGCCGAGACTCAGATCGAACGGGCTGGGAAGCCCAAGCTTCTTCCGCACGCCAACCGACAGCACACCGCAATGCACGAACACCGCAGTCCCGGGCCGAGCGGCGACGGCCTCGACCACGCGGTGAACGCGAGGATCGGTCAGCGGCACGTGATGCATGGCGGGGAACAGGCACGCGACGCGCAAGCCCAGCGTCGTCACTGCATGGGTGACCTGCTCGACGGCTTGTTCGGCCGACGGGTCGACCATGAAGAAGCCAACGAAACGGTTTGGGTGTCGAGACACCGCTGCCGCAACCGACGCTTCGTCGCCCGGCACGCTGGCAATCAGCGCCGACCGCGCGACGCCGTTGGCATCGAGCTCTTGCGCCCATCGGTCGGCAAGCGCGTTCGGCGATCCGGGATCGTCCCACTGCAGCTCGAGACAAAGTGATTCGACCGTATCGTGACGGCCGCGCTGGCGCGAGAGCGTCGAGAAGAACTGCTTGGAAAAGAAATGGCAATGACTATCGTTGAGCATTTTGCATTTCGTACTGTGCTGCGTGCATGACGAGTACCTGAGACTTTTTCCACCAGACGACGGTAAGAACGAGCGCCGTCACGACGAGGCCGATCGAGAGCCCGATCCACAAGCCTCTCACGCCCCATCCGAAGCTGAAGCAAAGAGCGTAGCCGACCGGCAGGCCGAGGAACCAGTGGCCGATGGCGTTGACGATCATCGGTGTGCGCGTCTCGGAGATGCCGCGCAGGGCGCCGGTTGCTACGGCCTGCGTTCCATCGAAGAGTTGAAAAGCCGCGGCGATGACGAGCAGGCCGGCGCCGATATCGATGATCCGCTGGTCGGGGGAGAAAACGCGTAGAAGCGCCGCCGGCCAGAGGAAGAACACCAGCCCCAGCGCGGCCATGATGACGCAGCCGCTGGCGAGCGCCGTCCACCCCGCCAGCGCCGCGCGGTGTCGATCTCCGGCGCCATACGCGTATCCGACCCGTACGGCCGCCGCCGATGACAGGCCAAGCGGCAGCATGAATGCAAGTGATGCGATGTTGAGGGCAATCTGGTGCGAGCCAGAGGAGACGGGATCCAATCGTCCGGCCAGCGCCGTCGCCAATGCGAAGACACCGACTTCGAGCGCCACTTGCGACGCGGCCGGAAACCCCAGCGCGATGAGGCGTCGAATGCGGGCGGCATCGAAGCCGAGGGCGACCTTCGGGTGGCGATGGCCTCGGCGACGATGTTCGACACGAATGGCGACATACAGGAAGGCCGCCATGTACACACGCGCTGCGTTCGTCGCCCACGCCGAACCTTCAACACCCAGCGCGGGCACTCCCAGGTTGCCGTAGATGAGGAGCCAGTTGGCCGCGGCGTTGATGGCGTTCGCGGTTACCAGCGCGATCATGATCGGCCGCACGAGATGCATGCCCTGGAGATAGCGGCGGAACGCGGCGTAGAGCAGAAGCGGCAGCGCGCTGAGCGCGAGGGCGCGCATGTAAGGCCCGACGAGCAGGCGTGTCTCCGGGTGCAGTCCCCAGTGGTCCAGGGTGCTATACACAATCCACGTCAGCGTCATCACGATCGGCGCAACGCAGCACGCGAGCCAGACGCCTTGATGCAGCCACAGCAGACACTCGCGCTCATCGCCTGCGCCGTGCGCCTGCGATACGAAAGCATCGAGGCCAAGCATCAGTCCCATGCCGAAGATCACGATGGCCGTGAAGACGCCGCTGCCCATGCCCGTCGCGGCGATGGCGGCCGGGCCGAGTGGTGAGACCATGATCGTGTCGACCAGGCCCATGCTCATCCACCCCACTTCGGCGAGAATGACCGGCCCGGCGAGTTTCATCAGCGGTCTGAACTCTTGCAGCATGTCTGATGCAGCAATACAGTGGCACACGTGCGAGTGCTTCTGACAGCGTATCTACTGGGAGTGATGGTGGGATTGTGGCGGACCGACGGTCCGCCGTCGACGAAACTGACGCTTGCCCTGCTCTGGCCGCTTGGTCTGCTCGCCTTCCTCATCACGGTCAGCGGCCTGATCCTGGCTGCGCCGGTCGCGTTCATTGGCCGCAGACGAAAGTCGTAGAAGCGGGTCTTGAGACCCGCCTGATGATTTGCCGTTGATTCACGGCGAGTCTAAAGACTCGCCGCTACTAAGGCTCGCCGAGGGTGTCCGTGTAGTGGCGGATCAGGAACTGTTGCGCGTCGAAGTGTTCCGAGCCATTCGGCGGCCGCTCGTAGTGGCCCGAGGAATCGAGCACCATTGCGCGGTCGGTATCGCGCAAATACGCGCCGAGCACGATATCCCGCAGGTGCTCGAGAATCTCGGCGTCGCGAATCGGAACCAGCGTTTCGACGCGCCGGTCCAGATTGCGCTCCATCAGGTCGGCGCTCCCGACGTACATCTCTTCCTGTCCGTTGTTGTGGAACCAATAGATGCGCGAATGCTCGAGGAAGCGGCCAACGATCGAGCGCACGCGAATGTTGTCGCTGACGCCGGGGACGCCCGGCCGCAGACAGCAGATGCCGCGCACCATCAGGTCCATTGACACACCCGCCTGCGCGGCGCGGTAGAGCAGACGGATCTTCTGATCGTCGGTGATCGCATTTACCTTGATCATCAACCGCGCGGGCCGTCCGGCCTGCGCGTGCTCGATCTCCCGCTCGATCAGTTCCTTGAGCCGCTGCCGAAGCTGCACGGGCGCGACAATCATCGCCCGGTACTCTTTCTGATTCGAGTAGCCGGTCAGATAGTTGAAGACGTCAGACACGTCGCTGATGATATCGGGATCGGCCGTGAAGAGACCGAGGTCGGTGTAAATCTTCGCGGTGTCGGGGTTGTAGTTTCCCGTCCCCGTGTGGACATAGCGCTGAATGCCGTCGGCTTCCTGCCGCACGACGAGACAGATCTTCGCGTGCGTCTTCAGGTTGGTGAATCCGTACACGACGTGGATGCCGTGCGATTCCAGTCGCTTGGCCCACAGGATATTGTTGCGCTCGTCGAATCGCGCTTTCAGCTCCACCAGGACCGCCACCTGCTTGCCGGCTTCGGCCGCCGCGATGAGCAGCGGAATGAGCGGCGAGTTCGAGCCAATGCGGTAGAGCGTCATCTTGATCGCGGTCACGTGCGGATCCTGCACGGCTGCGCGCAGGAACGTCTCGACTGACGCGAACGACTCGAAGGGGTGATGGACGAGGATGTCCTGGTAACGGATCTGATCGAAGATCACTTCAGGATCTTCATCGTTCCGCCACAGGCTGTGCGGCGAGAACGGTGCGTCCTTCAGCTCGGGGCGGTGGAGTCGCGTCAATTGCGCCCAATCGCCGAAGCCCAGACGATCCTGCGTGCGCAGGACGACCTCATCGCTGACCTCGAAGTTCTCGGCCAGGATGTTGAGGACGCGTGTCGGCATGCCGGCCTCGACATGCAGCAGCGAAATGGCGCCGCGACGGAGCTGCCGCAGGCTGCGGTCGATGCTCTCGAGCAGATCGTCGGCTTCGTCTTCTTCGATTTCGAGATCCGTGTCGCGAACGATGCGGAACAAGTACGCGCCTTTGACCTGCGTTCCCGTGAAAAGCTCCTGGATATTGGCGCGGATGACGTCCTCGATGAAGACGTAGGTCGTTCCCGCTGCCGGGCTGATCGCCGGCGGCAGTGGGATGAAGCGCGGAAGCACGTCCGGCACTTTGACCCTGGCGAACTTCGTACGGCCGCCGTGGCGCACGACGACGGCGAAGTTCTTGCTCAAGTTCGAAATGAACGGGAACGGGTGGCCAGGATCGAACGCGAGCGGCGTCAGCACCGGGCAGATCTCGCGCGAGAAGTAGCTGCTCAGGTGTTCACGTACGGCCGGCGTCCATGCGTCTTCGTTGAGAAATGAAATCTGCTCTTTCTCGAGCAGCTTCCTCAACGACGCCCATGTCGATGCCTGATCGCTCAGCATTCGGCGCGCGCGCGCGCGCATGGCCTCGAGTTGTTGCTCGGTGTTGTATCCATCCGGTGCGACGTCTTCGATCTCCTCGCGCAGCTTCTTGAGCGTCGTCGCCACGCGAATCATGAAGAACTCGTCGAGGTTGGTGCCGGTGATCGCGAGGAACTTCACGCGCTCGAGCAGCGGATGCGACGAGTCGCGCGCCTGCGCGAGCACTCGCTCGTTGAATTCGAGCCAGCTCAACTCGCGGTTGATATAGAGCGCTGGATTCTTCAGGTCTGCGGGATCAGTTCGTTGCTCCACCACAGGAGGCGCCGGAACAGCGCGACTCTGCCGGTGCGAACGTCGCTCAGCCGGTTGGCGCGGCTCGGCGAGCGCTGACTCACGAGGATTGTCCATTGGGGTGCCGGGGTCACTTATCGGCGTAAGCCGTTCAGTATATCAGACGCGTCTCAGTGACGCTAAGATCTAGTCAGTAATGCACATAATCCGTCGGGCCGAGCTATGGCCGGGCGCGTCTCTCGAGAGACTTCCCGAGCCTCAATCATTCGATGAAGCCACGCCACGGTCGATTCGCGGCCGCGCGTTGATCTTCTGGGACCCCAAGCTGGCCGGGACCCGGTACGGCCGCAAGCTCGA
>DASRJE010000112.1:0-5557 GCA_035649635.1 Vicinamibacterales bacterium
CGACCGCGCGTACGAGCAGACCGACGTGTGGATGACCAGTCACTCACTGTCCGAGCTCGATGGAGATCGCCTGGATCCCTTTGCGGGTTTTCCGATCGACCCGCGCTCGCTGTCCAAGCGCAAGGACGACATTTCAGGAGTCGATCTCGGTCTGCCGATGAGGCCAGTACAGCCGTCCCGCGATGGCTGGACTGCCGAGGCCGACGTGCCGGTCGTCACCAGCGACCTCGCGATCGACGTTAGCGGATCCGTCAAGGGCACGGTCGCGATGACCGTTGCGCCGTTGCGCGAGCTCGCGTCGTTGAGATTCAGGATCTCGCCCTGGCTGCACGTCGTCGATGTTCGAATGCGTGACTTTGCGGGTGAGCTCACCTTATCGGGTCAAGAAGATGAGGGGGCGTTCAATCTCCTGGCACGGGCGCCCCGCGAGCTCCAGGCATCGGCCGACGCCGACGCTCCCGTCGGAGTCCTCGGCGAGCGTGTGCACCTGATTCAGGAGCGCCGTGTTCGTCGCCTGACAGACGACTGGTTCGAGCCTTGGGTCACCGTGACACTTCCTCGGGCCATCGCACCTGGTCACGCGGTCGTGCTCGAATTTGCGTACGAGGGCAAGCTCCTCGAGAAACTGGTGACGCAGGGGAATTACCTGCTCAAGGACACCACCTTCTGGATGCCTGTGATTCCTGACGATCGCCCGAGCCGGTTCCACATGACGTTCCGCACGCGCGAGCGGGACTCGGTGGTCAGCACCGGAGATGTCATCGACGATCGCGTGGAGGGCAAGACGCGAATCGTACGCCGCCTGATGCGGATGCCGACGCTGCATGCATCCTTTCATTACGGCCGGTTCAACCCCACGACGGTGCAGCCAGACGGCCTGCCGCCGATCACTGTCTACGAAGATCGGTATCGGACCGGGATCGCGCCGGGCGCTCTCGCCAAGACGATTACTGATCTCGCGGGAGCCCTCCGTACGGGCCGAGAGTATTTCGGTGACATCCCGTTCTCATCCTTGCAGGCGACCGAGACGCCCTCGACCAGTGGACAGGCCTTTCCAGGATTTCTGTTGCTGTCGACAGCCGCGTTTGGCGAACTGCATACGGGCGAGTCAGAGCTGTTCCGCTCCCATGAGGTCGGCCACCAGTGGTGGGGCGTGGCCGTGAACTGGCGCGATTATCGCGACCAGTGGTTGTCCGAGGGCTTCGCCCAGTACGGCGCCGCGCTTTACGTGCTCGCTGGTCTCGATGACGAACGTCAATTTCGCGACATCCTCTCAGCGTGGCGCGACGACGTCACCGGCGAGGTCAACATCGGCCAGGGTAACGGACGTCACTACGGCTTCAGGCCTGCCGTAATCCGGAAGAGCAAGGGGGCTGCGTCCGGTCCGGTGGTTGTCGGCTATCGGCTGCGAACCACCAAGACGCCGTACGACTATCGCCTGCTCGTCTACGAGAAAGGCGCTTTCATCCTGCACATGCTGCGAACGATGTTGCTCGAACCCGAGACCGGCGACGACACGCGCTTTCGCACGTTGATGCGGCAATTCGCCGCCGATCAGATGCACCGACGCGCAACGACGATCGATTTTGAAACGGCGGTGTCCGCAGCGATGGGCGAGTCGATGGCCTGGTTCTTCGATCAGTGGGTATACGGCGTTGAGGTTCCGACATATCGTCCCGATCTCCGCGTGGTCGAGAGCACGGGCGTGGCGCGGTACCGGCTGACCGGCAGGATCGTCCAGGAAGACGTGCGCCCTTCCTTTCGGATGCCTGTGCCGATCGCTTTCCGCTTCGGCGATCGTCGTCCGATTCTGCACTTCATCTGGGTCGACAAGGAATCGGTGAGCGTCGACATCCCCCTCGTGGCCAGGCCGACCGAAGTAGAGTTCAATTACCTCAACGGCGTATTGGCGAAGGTTCGTTGAGGAGGGTTTCTCATGAGGCTCGCATCCGTGTTGCTCGTTTTTCTTGTGGCGAGCGCCCAACCGGCGCATGGACAGCAGGGGATCTTCCTGCTTCGACATGCTGAGAGAGTCGAGTACGAATCGCCGGACGGGGTGCTATCGCAAGCCGGCGAAGCGCGTGCGCAACTGCTGGCTCGGCTTCTGAAGGATGCAGGTGTGACCAGCATCTACACGACCGACCGAAAGCGGACCATCCAGACAGCCGAACCGCTGGCGAAAGCACTTGGGATCTCACCTGTCGTCGTCGGCTCGGCAGAAAGCGTGGCGGCCACGCTCGATCAGGTGCGCACACGTGACAAGAGCGGTGTCGTGGTCATCGTTGCTCACAGCAATACCGTGCCTGCGTTTCTGAAAGCCCTCGGCCACTCGGGCGAGATCAAGATTGGCGATCGCGAGCACGACGACCTGTTCGTGATTGTTCCGAACGCAAGCGGTCCGCCGACTGTTCTTCGTGTGAATTATTGATAAGGACCGCCGGCGGCCGCGTTGAGGGAGTCAGCTTACGGCGCGCGATCGATGCCATGCGGCCGTCCTGGATAGCTCATCGTGCGCACGACCTGATTGTTGGCCTCGTGATCGACGACAGCGATTCCCTGATTGCTACCCGTTCCCCCCTCCCACGTGACGAACGTGTACCGTCCGCCCGGTGACGTCCATTGGTGCCCCGCCACGCTCAGCTCACTCACCGCGGTCAGGTTAACGATTGTGACGGCGAACTTATGCAGGTCCACGACCGCCAGCTGCGCGGGGCGTGTGCGAAGCCCGATGGTCAACAACGTGTCATGTGCGGCAAGCTGCAGCGAGTCAGGCAGCCCCAGCGCCAGCACGTCCGTGAATCCCGAGGGCTGGACGGTGGGATCGTTCTTCAGGCGAACGAGCGCAATTCGATTCGCGGTTCGCCTCGTGACGTAAAGCCACTTCTGGTCTCGGGTTACCGCCAACTCGTGTGCGGCGGGGACGTTGAGGCTCCAGAAGAACGCGCCGGTTCGGGCATCGATGGCGGTCACCTCGTTCGACGCGTCGCTCGCGATATATAGAGCGCTCTCATCGTCGGAGAACACTGCCGCGTGGGCCCGCCCGTTCGTGGTGGCCGGGTTGCTGTCCCATTGCCCGATGAGCGTGTCAGACACGGTATCAATGACGCCAACGGTATCGGTGCCATAGAGTCCCACTGACACGAGGGCACCGCTCTCACTTGCGTGCACATGATGAGGGCGCGAGCCGACCGGGAAGACGACGCGCGTCTTGACGGTGCGTGTACTGAGATCGACGACGGCAATTGAGGGTGCCGCGCCTGACTCTTCCGCCACGTAGAGCTTGCCGCGGGCGTAGGTGAGGTCACCTGGCTCCGACGCGCTCGCCATGGCGATCTTGCCAACCAGGGCGCCGGTGTCTGCATCGAATCCGGCAATGTCATTCGTGCCGCGATTGGCGGCCCACATCGTCCCGCCTACGGAGGCCTCGCTGCCTTCGTGGGCGGAGGTCGATACACCGATGGCGCCGAGCACCACGAGGGCGCTGAACGCTGCTGCGCGGACCTGTTTCATGATCTCTCCTTGGGCAAATGCGCCCTCTGTGGACTAAGTGCGCAAAGGAGGAGAGTTTTCCCTCACGGCGACAGGCGCTGATGGAGCCAGGCTTTTGAGACCGTCCAGTCTCGCTCGACCGTAGCGGTTGAGACGTGGAGGGTCTCTGCAGTCTCGTCGATGTTGAGCCCGGCGAAGAACTTCAGCTCGACGACCTGGCACAAGCGCGGGTCGAGCGTGTGCAGCTCGTTGAGGGCCTCGTCGAGCGCCAGGAGGTCGACAATCGCGGTTTGCGGGGTGGTCGATTCGCCAAACACAAGCTGCGTGGGCGTGCCACCTCGCTTGCGAGCCGCTTTCCGCCGCGCATGGTCGACCAGGATTTCACGCATCAATCGCGCTGCTACCGCGAACAACTGGGCGCGGCTCTGCGCCGGCACGCTTCGAGATCCGATCAGCCGCAGGTAGGCTTCATGGACGAGCGCCGTCGGCTGCAGCGTATGGTCGGGACGTTCCTGGCGAAGGCGCGCGCGGGCGACCCGGCGCAATTCGTCGTAGACGATCGGTATCAACTGCTCCAGCGCAGCGTGATCGCCAGCGCGCCATTGCTGTAACAGCGCCGTCACGTCGGGCGGTGGTGGAGGGTCGGGCATCAGGCGGAGGAGGCGGTCGCGACGCGTTCCGGTGGTTCTAGCCGGGTGTTCTCGATTCGCTCATGTATCGCGCCCGCATGCGATCGTAGTCCGTTCGAAGCGCCGCGAGAAAGGATTGAAATCTGCTGTCGGACCGAATCGGGTTGAGCAGCGTGTCGCGCTCGGCCCACTGATAGCAAGGGAATCCAGTCTCCGCCGCCGTCCGCAGCCACTTGACCGCTTCGCCGGGATGGCCAAGTTGCGCCTCAACGGCGCCCAGTGCATACGCGACATGGTGATCCATGTACCCGGTGTCGAGCACCATCCGCATCGTGCGCTCGGCGTCAGTGCGCCGGCCGTCGGCCGCGAGCACACCGGCCAACGACGCCTGCGATCGGATGTCAGGATGGCCGTCGGGGCGGCGGACGCTCGCGAGGATCTCCCGCGCCCTGGTGCGGTCACCAAGGTAGAAGGTGGCCAAGCCGAGATATTGCTGGATCACCGGGACCGTGTTCGACCGTTTCATCAACGATTCGCCCATTTCGCGCGCCTCGTCGAAGTGTCCCGCGAGCAACTGGTTGTACAGATGCACGCGCGTCACTTCGACGTTGGTTCCACCGCTGATTTCCTCCGCGCGCTGCGACTCGGCTTCACTCAAGTCGAGCAACCCGAGGTGGTAATAGGCGCGCGCCAGGGCGCTGTGCGCCAGGTCGAGGTTGCGGTTGAGTGTGAGCGCCACTCGCGCTTCCTGGATCACCGCTGCCCAGTCGAAGTTTCGATATAAGGTGCCGGCAGCGCTCGCAAGCGCCAGATGCGCTTCAGCGAGGTTCGCGTCCTGCTTCAACGCGCGCGTCGCATACTGCTCGGCGCGGCGACCCCAATCGATCGCCTGCTGCTCGTAGGCGAACCGCACGCTGAAAATACCGGCGGCAGTGGCCATCCCGGCGTGAGCGAGTCCGTAGTCCGGATCGATCTGCAGCGCGCGCTCGAAGTGATTGATCGCCTCGCGGAGATTCGAATCGCTGTAGTTGACGAGAAGTGCCCGGCCCTGGAGGTATTCGCCGTACGCTTCGGGATTCGGCATGGACCGCCGATTCCCTCGCTCCTCGCTCGTCATCTGCAACTGCAGTGCGGCTGCGATGTCGCCGCTGACCTGGTCTTCGATAGAGAACAAGTTCCGCTCGTTGACGTCGATCTGCCGCCCCCACAGGAGCACATCGTCAGCCGTTTGAATGAGTTGAAGGGTGAAGCGATAACCATCCCTCGTGCGACGGACTGTGCCGGTGAGCACGTGATCGACATTGAGGCGCTGCCCCACGGCCGCAGGTGTGAGAGTTCCAGGCTGGAGTGACACGGTGGCGGTTGTAGGGCGCACGCGAATCGCCTGAAGATTTGCCAGGTTGGTCGTGATCGCGTCAGCGAGGCCAGTACCGACCTGC
>DASRJE010000113.1:0-21469 GCA_035649635.1 Vicinamibacterales bacterium
ACGTTACTCGTGGTCGGTGCCGTCGGTCCTGCCAGCCCCTGAAACCACGCCTCGAAGTCGCTGAACGCCATCGGCGCTCCGCTGTCGGTGGGGAGTACTGTTTCCGCGATGTGCTGACCGAGCGAGCGATAAGCCTCGAACTGGTCCTCGTCGAAGAACTGATCGGCGGTCGACTGATGGGGAAACGCCGGGTTGCGGTGTCGATACTCCTGGATCGCAACGCCTTCGTCCCCCGTGAACGACGACTTCACGTAGAGCAGGAAGGCCTGACGGCGCCGGCCCAGTGAGTCGCGCTCCGGATATCGGATCGTTCCCGTTACCCAATGAGTCTTGCCGACGCGCCCACCGTCGCGCCGAGAGCGACCTCGCAAGCGGATCTGGTCAAGGTGGATGTCGATCTCGATACCGAGATCGAGCGATGCGCAGCGGATGAGTGTGGCCAGACCGGCGAAGTGCAACGCGGGATCGGCTTCGCCGTCGCCGATGATGATGTATCGGCAGCGGCGTCGCAGCAGCTCGATCCCGGCGAGGTTCTCGATGTGCGCGCCGTCCGACACGTTGACCCAGCGATGCGTCTCGTCGAGTTGGCTCAGCATCTCCCGCAGGAAGGCCGTCGGGCGCACCCGCCAGCGGAACCGGTCCCCCAACCGGCCCTGACGTTGGACCAGCTGCGGGCGCGCGCCTCCCTCGTCACGTTGCCTTGATGTGCGCATGAGCGTGCTGATACTCGATCCGAGATAACCGCCACCTGAAACGGTTGACATGTAATCGATGTGGTCGAACACGCCGCGCGCGTGCAACGCCTGTGTGATCCCGAGGTTGAGGGCCGCCGATCGGATGCCGCCGCCGGAGAAGCCGATGCCGACGAGCCCGTGGTCGACCGTGGGCCCGGTAGTTTCGCTGCGATATCGCTCTCCCGGGCGATACAACTGCGCCCACCGTCCGGAGATCTCGGAGAGCTCTGTTTCGAACACCTCGTCGAACGTAAATCCACCGGGCCCTGGCAGACGTTCGCCGCGCCCGCGGCGTGTCGCGCGGTCTCGGAACTGCTCTTCGAGCCGTCCCGGATTCGGGATCCAGTACCCGAGGCGGATATTCAAGAGCGTCATCAAAAGAACGAGTGGCGCCGATGTGGCACGGCCCATGTTCGGCGATGCCGCCGCGGCGGAGATCGCCATCGCCGTTGCGACGCTCATCTGCGGATAGACGCGCTCGAGCGTCTCGCTTCGGCAGTAGCCGGTCCGAGGGCTACCGACGAAGCGTTTGGTGAACGTGAAGAAATCGGCTCGGCGATCCCGAACGCTGGCGTCGGCGCTCCCCTGCAGGTTGAGAGCCGCATTGATGATGTGGTACGGAGCAGTCGACCCGGCGTCGTACTGACACATGGCGTCGAGATCGATGTCGTCCTCGATCGTGACCTCGCCCTTCGAGTTCGTGCCGATGAGGAAAGCCGACGCAAGGCGATCGCGATAGAGGCTGTGGGCCGACGTCAGGTTGACGTCGACGGTCAACCAGCAGCCGAGCCAGATCACCACCGCGAGGAGCGCAACAAAGATCGCCTTGGGCGCGATGACCGCTTCGGTGAGCTGTCGTTTGGCCGCACCCAGGCCGCGCAGCTCCAGGCGCCCGTGTGTCCCGAACTTCACTTTCGTGATGAGGCCTTCGGCGGCGTTCGCATCGACGACGGACCAGAAGCTCGCACTGGCAATGTGGGCCAGTTCGTCGTCGCCGAAAAGCCGCGGATCGAAGAAGCCGAACTCGTCGAGGATTGTGTTGCGCTCGGTCTCCGAGATCGACGAACTGGGATCGAGCACCATCTCGACGAGGGTTTGGCGCGCGAGGCTGGCGATCGCTTCAGTGTCGTGCCCGAGCGCCTTTGAGGCCAGGACGACCTTGCGCGAGAGTCGGTCGGGCCATTCATAGATCTTGAGGTCCTTCACTTCACCGGGTTCCGCGCCGTCATCGCCGTCCGCTGTCTCGACAGCCCCGTCATGCGACGACAGCGTGAAGGCCAGCGCGGCGAGCTCCTCGAGAGGCTTCGTCTCGAGTGCAAGGAATGCTGCCAGGCGCTCCGATTTCATCGCATCTTTACGCTCTTCCTCTTCTGTTGCTCGGAGCGCGTCGCGACGAGCGTCGAGGAGCGGCGACAACGCGTCCGCCGACTGGCCTGCATTCAAGGCTAACGACTCGACCGGTTGGTCCAGGCTGAACGCCAGGACTACGAGCGGAGCGACGCCGAGATCCGCGAGCGCGCGTCTCGCGAGCCTTACGCCGGCCGCCCTGGCGGTTTCAGCCGGCGTCGGTTCGTCGAGCGCGGGCGGCACGTCATCGTTGCGAAGTACGCCAGATCGCGTTCCGAAGTACAAGGCGAGGCTCAGTACACCCTCCTCTGTGGTCGCCGAGCTCTCTGCGAGACCGGCGAGGACACGGGCGGTTTCACTCGTCTGCCGCTGGTCCTCGGCCTTGGACGCGTTGGCATCGCTGCTTGTTTCAGTTGACTGCTTCGGCGGGAAGGCGGGCAGTGCGTCCTCGACCAGCGAGTTGCGATGGGCGTGATTGAAGACGTCGGGCTGCCGATGTTCGGCGAACACCAGGTCGATCATCTCGAAGGATGTCAGGAGCCTTGCCAGCGCGGCCTTGCCCTCGAGCCTGGCAGCTTCGGCCTTGCCGGGGACGCTCTCGAACTTGGCCGCCACTTTCCGAAAAAGGGCCTCCTCGCTGACGAACGGGGCTATAGCAGCAATATCGGTATCGGCTAACCGTTGCAGGGATTGGCTCGCGAGGTCGATGGCGTCACGCCTGCGTTGGACATCGGCCGCCGTGGCCTTGAAGCGCTCAACGACGACTCGAGTGATCGCAGGATCATCCTGAGCCCCACTCCATTGAGTCGACCCGAGGAAGCGCTCCACCAGGTGTTGTCGCAAGAGCGCCGCCGAGCGATCATCGCCGATTGCCCTGACGAGTTGCTTCATCGTCGCGTCGTGCGCCAGCCGAGCGATCCCGCGCCGCAGCGGCGCGAGGCCTGCGTCCGAGCGCGTGGACAGGCGGTGTCCAATGACGACGAACGGCATTCGCACCGAAAAGTAACGTCTGTCCCATTCCGCCTGCTTCGCCTCGCGCCGCGTCTGTTCTCGCCAGCAAGTCAGCGCCTCTCGTAGGGAATCCCACAAGGACTCCTGGCGCCCATTGAGCCATGCTCGCGGTACGATTTCGCAAGTCGTGTCGCTGGGTCGCGACTCTCTCATCAGCGCGGTGTCCTCGGCACTGGCTCTCCTGTGCGCGGCGGCAAATGCATCGACGAGTGGTGTGATGTCCCCCGCGATGTCTTCCCTGTTGGGGAGTCCGTCCAGGCTGGAGGCGGCGTCCTTGAGCAGTTGGAGCTGCTCGTCGAGTTTGGCGAGACCCTCCGTCCTTGCCCCCCGCGCCACCAGAGCTCCGGCGGCCACGATGACGAGGAGTACCGAAGCGGCGACGAGCATGCCGCCGACTGCCAGCGACTCCTTGCCGGTGAACGCGCCGCGCGCGTAGCCGACCGCGAGAGCCACCAGAATCGCGACGACGCCAACCGCTGGCACGATGAGCGGGCTGAGCATCACGGCGGGCGGAGGGGGCAGCCCGTACACCAGGAAATCGGTGAAGTACAAGATGACGATGAGCGGCACGATCAGGCCCACCACACCGATGAGCGCCATCACCACGGTCTTCTTCAGTCCTCCGAGGAGCGAGAGCAATTTGTCGGCACCGGCGAACAGCGCCACGCCGGTGATCAGCGTCACCAGCCCGCTCGCCCAGTGGAACTCGCCCAGCTCCATCATGTCGTGGAGATACTCGAGCACCCACGGAAGCGATTCGAGCGTCACGAGTACGACGAGCGCCAGCATGAAGACGCCGAACGAGCGCTCGTAACGATCGCGTTGCACGATTGAGCTCTCGCTGCCGGTATCCAGGCTCCTCTTGAAGCGCGCGATGGCGAGGATCGGCGTCATCACCGCGAAGACGACGATCCAGAGAGCGCCGAGCGCGAGCGCCGCCTTCGTCAAGGAGTATGGATGCTCCAACATCCAATGGTGGCTGTAGGCCAGTCCCACGGAAACGAACAGGAGATAGGGCAGGAAGATCAGGAAGTTGACGACGACGCCGCGCACGAGCACACCGACGGCCCGCAAGTAGTCGAGGAGTCCTCGCGTGGCCATGTAGTTCGATCGGTTCCGGAGCCAGGTCAGATAGGGCGACTCCGTCGGCCCCCCGGTGAGTGGAAAGGGGAAGGCGCCGGTTGGCATCGGGTCGGTGCCGCGCCGGGAATTGTCCTGAGGCCCCTCGTTCATGATCGCAAGGCCAACTAGTCGATCGTGCCCGCTGAATGGAAGCCGGTCGTCATCGTGCGTTCGAGGTTCGGATGATCCTGGGCACGGCTTGTTGTACGGACTGCCGTGGCGTCGTCCGGCCGTTGCCGCGGCGCTGCGAACCGAGACCGAGGCTGACACGCACGATCGACCATGTCGGCTGCTGGTTCGATGCGATCGCATCTGCCTGCGCGAGTGCTTCGTCGAGCACCGCCTCGATGGTCGTGCCGGCCTCTTCCATGTCCGCCTCGAGATCGTCGAAGTCGATTTCCTCCTCGTCGCCTTCGTCGCCTTCGTCCCCCAGCGCTTCCAGCATCGCCTCCTTCAGGTCGGCGAGCTCGAACTGCGAATCCGGATCGTGGTCGGCGTAAATGTCATCGAGCTCGGCTTCCAGGTCGTGCTGGAGAGTGGCATCGTCGAGCGAGTCGGGATCTTTGCCCTGCGACTGGACCAGCCGTGGAGTCAATGCCAACGCTGTGATGAGGCATACTGCGCTGACGACGAACCGGACACGCGACATTATGAGACTCCCTTCAGGCATGGAACGCAGTGATCATGACGGCGCTTATACCACAGCTTGCGGGCAACGCCTTCCTCGTGTCGTTGGACTGACGCTCGCGGTATGCGGATGGATCGTCAGCGCGCAATCCGCGCCGATCGTTGCGCGCGACTCCGTTGTCACTCACTATGACGTCGAACTCCGGCCTCAGCTCGACGCGCGCACCGTCGAGGGCTCCGTATCGCTCACAGTGCAGGTTTCCGACGCCGCGTCCAGCCACGTCACGCTGAATCATGGTGCCCTCGACATCGACGAGGTGCGGGAGGGCGGCCGGCCGTTGACGTTTCGAATCGATCGCACGCAAGTGCAGATCGAATTGCCGCCCACGAACGACCGGCGAGCGCGAGAGATCGCGATCCAGTATCACGGCCGACCCACGTCTGGGCTGGTGTTCGTCCCGGAACGGGCACAGCTCTACACGATTTTCACGACGCCTCAATGGATGCCCTCCGTCGATGATCCCGATGCACGTGCCACCTTCCGTCTTCGTCTGCATGTTCCGCGATCGTGGACCGGCGCTGCCGCGGGGCGTCAGATGTCCCGCCGCGCGGTGTCGGCCGACGTCGACGCCGTGGAGTGGCTGCAGGACCGGCCGATGCCCGCCTATACATTCGGGTTTGCGGTGGGCAGGTTCTCAGAAGTGATCGATCGCGAGTCGGGGGTGACGCTCCAGTACTTCGCGAGCGGGTTCTCTCCCGGCGAGATGCGAGCCATCTTCGGCGAGTCGCGTCAGATGCTGCGTTTCTTCGAGGAGCGATCCGGTGTCCCTTACCCGTGGCGGACCTACGCGCAGGCGCTGGTCGCAAGAACCGCGGGGCAGGAGATGGCGGGATTGTCGGTCGTATCGGAGGAGTACGGCCGGGCGGTTCTCAAGGATCGAACCGCGATCGGGCTTCTCGCGCACGAATTCTCCCATCAGTGGTGGGGGAACATGGTGACCTGTCATGCCTGGACGGAGTTCTGGTTGAACGAGGGGTTCGCAACCTTCATGGCCGCCGCTTATCGCGAGCATCGCTTTGGACGCGCGGTCTATCTTGCCGACATCAGTGCCATGCGAACCAGATACGAGCAGGTCGTCGCTCGAGGCAACGATCGCCCGATCGTGTTTCCATCCTGGGATCGGCCATCGGCTGACGACCGCACGCTGGTTTATCAGAAGGGTGCGCTCATGCTGCACGATCTGAGGGAACTGGTTGGCGATAGCAACTTCTGGAAGGGCATCCGCCTCTACACGCGCAGATATTTTGGTCGGTCGGTGACGACCGATGCGCTGCGCCTGGCCTTCGAGGAGGCGAGTGGAGTCGATCTGCGCGAGTTCTTCGCGCCGATCGTTCGCGTCGATCGACGATAACGAAAGCGATCGATCTATTTTGTCGATGCCAATAGTTCCAGCAACGCTGACGACACCGCTTCGGGTCGTTCGCGCGGCATGAAGTGGCCAACTCCAGGAATGACGCGGCGCGCGACGAGGTGCTCGAATGCAGCACGCTCTGCAGGTGGTGATTCCGCCGGTGGCCGCGCGATGCCATCTTCGGCGCCATACAACGTGATGGATGGAGCCTGAATCCGGGGCCGTTCTGCGAGCCGGGTTTCGACCTCTTTGAACCGGGGCTCACCCGGGGCGTTCATGATGCGATGACGGTACGAATGAATCACGATGTCAACGAAGTCCGGGTTGTCGAACGACGGAGCAGTGCGCTTGTAGGTTTCGTCGGTGAAGTGCCAGCTCGGCGACCACTGTTGCCACAGGTAACGGCAGATCTCGTACCGATTCGATTGCAGGCCGGCACGCCCTCGCTCGGTATTGAAGTAGTACTGATACCAGAGCCGGTGTTCTGCTGCCGGCGCGCCCGGAGGTTGCAGGGCGATGGTGTTTTGAACCGTGTAGCCGCCGATCAGAACGGTCGCGCGCACGCGATCGGGATGAAGGGCTGCCGCAATTGCGGCAGCGCGGCCGCCCCAATCGTATCCAGAGACCGCGAATCGCGGCACACGCAGTGCATCCGCAAAGTCGATGACGTCCTGACCGATGGCGGCCTGTTCGGCCATGCGCGGTGCTGCCGGATCGCGAAATCGTGTGGGACCGTACCCGCGCAAGTATGGAACCAGCGTACGAAATCCCGCTTTGGTCAGTGGTGGCACCACCTCGTCGAAGGCGCGCACATCGTCAGGGAAGCCGTGCAGAAGAATGACGGGGAATCCGCGCGGGTCTCCGGCCTCTTCGTACGCGATCGACAGCACCGACGTCTGTACCGTCTTTGGTGCGGGCGGGCTGCCTTGCGCCTGCGCTTGAGAGCCGGTTGCGAGCTCCGTCAGAACGCTCGCACCGGTCAACGCCGAGACTTTGAGAAACGTGCGTCGATCGTCCAGTCCCATGGCGCGCATGCTATCACCGCCCTATCCTGTCGGTGCCGTCCAGCAGCATCACCAGCACATTGCCAACGCTGCCGGTCTGGGTGGCCACCTGCCGGAATCCGATCTTGTAAAGGACCCGTACCGACGCCACATTCATTTCATCGACAGCGGCGACGATCGTGTTGAAGCCGGGCTGCCGACGAGCTTCCGTGATCACCGTGCGAGCCATTTCCGTGGCGTATCCCATCCCCGTGAACCTCTCCAACATCGCGTAAACGAGCTGTGGATCCGGGTGCACCGACGGGATCTCCAGAAATCCACAGAAGCCGACGAGCGCGTCGTTCTCGCGTTGGCGAGCCAGCCAGAGTCCCACACCGCGGCGATCGAACAGACTGATGCTGTCCGCGACACGCTGCTCACTCCACTCGCGTGGAAAGATCTGCCCATCCATCAAAAAGCGCCGAACGTGAGCGTCCTCAACGAGCTGATGAAAGTCGTCGAGAAACTCGAGGGTCAGCGGCCGATACGTCAACCGTTCGGACAGCATCGACGTTCTGATAGGACTGTTTCGCAGCCTGCTTTACATGTAACCTAACCTCATGACACGCCGACAGCTCTTAGGGATCCTCTCGATATTCGCCGCGACAGGTGGCCGGCCTGCTGCGCAAAAGGGACCGGCGGTTCAGGTCTACAAAGACCCGACCTGTGGCTGTTGCTCGCTGTGGGTCGAGCACCTGCGTAAGGCCGGATTCTCAGCCACTGTCAATGACGTCGAAAACATGGACGCGATCAAGACCAAGCACGGTGTTCCGCGTCAGGCGAGGTCCTGCCACACCGCCATCGTCGGCAGCTACGTCATCGAGGGTCACGTTCCAGCCGCGGATGTGCAGCGACTTCTCAAGGAACGGCCGGCCATCGTGGGCATTGGCGTGCCCGGTATGCCTATCGGCTCACCAGGGATGGAAGTAGCGAGCGTGAAGCCGCAGCCGTATGACGTCCTCGCGTTCAACAAGGCTGGTGAGACCACGGTATTCGCCTCCCACAATCGATGACGGGCGCGCGCGCCACATCAACAGCAACCATTTGAGGCGGGTCCCGTCTGACCCGGGGACACGCCTGTGCTCCAGTCGCTGCTCGACCTTCGTCAGCGGCGCGCGTGCTCGGCAAGAACCTGAGCGCCTGCGCCGTGGCCGTATTCTGGCGCTTGCCATCGGCGCAACGACAGCAATTTTCAGCGTGGTGTATGCCGTGATGCTGCCATAGAGCGCAGGCTTCAGCCTGCGCGGCTCACTCTACGGCGCGCTCTCGAGCGGAATATCGAGCGCGCTTCGCTGACCCTGGTCCAGTCGAAGCACTCGCTCTTGGGCGGCGAAACCTTCTTTGGTTACTCGAATTCGTTTGTCGCCAGGCGGGAGATGATGGATCGTCAATGGCGACACACCCCACGCGATTCCATTCACGGTGACCCTGGCTCCTGCCGGTTCCGTCGTCACGACCAGTTCAGTAATTGAGGTCGTCGGACGCGGCTGGTCCGCGGGCGGTGTTTCTGTCGGCGCTCCAACGCTGACGTCAGAGGCCTTGACGGCGTCCGCGCCGTAGGACGGCACGTCGGCGCGCGCCGGCTCGAGTGAAACGGGCGAGGTGCTCTGCGATGGCAACGGCACTGGTACGACTGCCTCCGACTGCTCGGGTTGAGGCATCACCGGGCCGGGTGTGGACGCGCGCCTGGAGATCGCGTACCCGAGCGCGGCCACCACAATCACCACGAGCGCGATCGTCGCGTAGGTGCGCGGCAATTGCGGCGGTGACGTTTTCGGGATTTCGCTGGTCGCACCACCGGTGTCCGGTGGCTTCAACGCGGAATCGAGCTGCGCCCGGAGAACGCTCGGGTCGAGGCCGACGGCCTGGGCATACGTGCGTATCTCCGCGCGTTGGTAGAAGCCTGGCAACAGGACGAGGTTGTCCTGTTCGAGTGCTTCGAGATGTCGTTGAGGAAGCTTGGTCTCCTTCGCAATCTGCTGGAGCGTCAGACCTCGACGCTCGCGTGCGCGCTTGAGCAACCCGCCAAGACTAGTGCCGCTGTCACGCAGATCCGGATGGGAGGAGTATCCGTCAGTGTCTGCCGTGTAAACCGTGGCCATTGCCGATCCCCTGGACGTGCATGGACGTCCTTAGCCGCATTATCTGCGATTTTGAGGGCTGGCGACTGCCCGAACAGCGCGGCGGGGCTATGACAGCGACCGGCTCGACGACGAAGGCCAGCACTGCTGAGAGCACGTCTGCTACGGAGTACATCGATGCGCATTGTTATCCCCGCCATCGCGACCTTTAGTTTCGTTTCGGTCGGACTTGTGGCGCAGACGCCCACACCGGCGGCACCCGTGCCCGGCCCCGAGTCGCAAATCGTCTGGTCCCCGAAAGCGTCCGTGCCGCCCGGCTGGACGGCGCCGCACAAGCCCCACACGAAGCTGGCCGATCTGCTCGCCCAGCGCAAAGGGCAGAAGGACTGGGCCGAGACGATGGTCGACGATGACACGCTCCACGCCGACTACGTCTCGATGGCGCCAGGTGGGAAGACGCCCCGGCGCATGAACGCTGACACCCGCGAGTGGTGGGTGATCCAGGATGGGCAGGTCAGATTCACGATCGACGGACAGGAACCATTTATCGCGTCGAAGGGATACCTCCGTCTACGTGCCGAAACAGCGATGGCATCTTGCCAGCTTCGCTGGCAACGGTATGTCGGCGCGGCTTGCGATGAATGGATACACGGACCTGGCGCACTCCTTCGAGGCGCCGGACACGAGCGAGGCTAGCCGCTAGAGTCACCGCTCGTAGCCGTGGTCATCGCGGCGCTCGTCGCCGAGGCGAGCGCGTTTCCTCGGGGTCCTTCATCCATCGCCGAGAGCCGCCGGGCTTTCATCGCAGAGCTCGCAGAGGCGGCCCGCAGGGCCGGCTCGACCTGTGGCCTCTGCGTATCTCAGCTCCTCCGCGATTCTCTGCGTTTTAGATCCCAGCGTTCTCCGCCAACCTCCGCGGTCGCCTAACCGAACGGCCGCAACAGACCTCGTGAGGACTCTTTGCCAGCCGTGCCGTTGCGCCCATAACTTTCCACCCGTCTCCACCGTTACTAGGATCGAGACGCGCGGTTCGGATTGAGCCAAATCACCGAGGACGACCGGCTGCTGATAGAAGCGGCGAAAGCCGATCCGGCTCGATTTGTCGACGTTTACGAACGGTATTTCGACCGGGTCTACGCCTTTGTCAGTCGCCGCGCGGAGAACCGGGCCGTCGCTGAAGACATCACCTCTCAGGTGTTCGAGCGGGCGCTTGCCGCGATCGGGCAGTTCGAGTGGCGTGGCCTGCCGGTCGTGGCCTGGTTGTTCCGCATCGCGTCGAACACACTCGCGGACCACTGGCGGGAGCGCGCCCGCGAGGCGCACGAGGCGCCTCCCGACGTGCCGGATGCGAGTGAGCTCGAGAACATCGAGCGCCGGATCGCGTTGTATCAACACGTCGAGCGGCTGCCCGATCTTCAGCGGCAGGTGATCTGGATGCGGTTCGTCGAAGAGAAGAGCATTCGCGAGGTGGCGGCCGCTCTCGATCGCTCTGAAGGAGCCGTCAAGCAGCTCCAGCTCCGCGCGCTGGAGAACTTGCGAAAGAGCATGGGTGGCCATGGCTGAACGCGACCTCGCCGATCGTCTGGACGAGACCATCGATGCCATCGTCGCTCGCGCCGATGCGACGGCGGCGTTGCGCGATCGCGATCTGGCGCCGCTCGCCCGCGTCGCGGCAGACCTGCGGCACTACCCGCGCCCGGACTTCAAAGCAAGGCTTCGGGCACAACTTGAACGGAGAACGAACATGACACCAGCATCGACGATGACGACGGGTTCGGGCGCGACGATTCGCGAAGGGTTCACGACGGTGACCCCCTACATCCGCGTGGCCGAGGCAGGACTCGCCGATTTCCTCGCGCAGGTATTCGACGCACAGGAGACATTCAGCGGACGCGGCGGAGGTGGCGGCATGCACCGCGAAGTGCGTGTGGCCGACTCCATGATCATGATCGGCGAAGGGGAAACAGCGGGCGGAGGCGGCGTCATGCCGATCAGACCGATGGCATTTCACGTGTTCGTGAAAGACGTCGATGCCACTTTCAGGCGAGCGCTTGCGGCGGGCGCGAGGTCGCTCGGCGAACCGGCAGACCGTCCGTACGGTGAGCGCGCGGGCTTTGTCGCCGATCCATTCGGTAACCATTGGTACATCGCCACGCCGCTCGGCCCCGAGTCGCTCGCGAGCGCACTGCGAACGGTGACGCCGCATCTCCATGTAAGGGGCGCGTCAGACTACGACGAATTCCTGCAGCGTGCGCTCGGCGCGGTGGAAGAGATGCGTCGCGACGAGGGCGGTCAGCTCCGCTATGCGAGGTTGCGGATTGGCGACAGCGCGATCGAGCTCGGTGAAGGCGAGCCGATGCCAGGGTCCTACTTGCTCTACGTTGCCGATCCCGATGCGATGTATCGGCAGGCACTCGCCGCCGGCGCAACTTCGATCATGCCGCTGACCGACGAACCGTACGGCCGCATTGGCGGTATCGCGGACGTGGCGGGTAACCAGTGGTTCTTCTCGCGGCCCGTTCGTCGCTAGCCGATGACGCGTTTTTCATTACAGGAGTACGAGTCCGGGCGGGTCTAAAGACCCGCCGCTACCCAATGGGGGTCGCTATAATGTGATTGCTCAACAGGGAGCTCGTTTTACGTCACCTCCGCCACAAATTGCCCGGTACCTAATCGTGCGCCGCCTCGGCCACGGCGGCATGGGTACTGTGTACCTCGCGCGCGATCCCGATCTCGATCGAAACGTTGCCATCAAGGTACTGCGCGAGCCGCTTGCCGAGGATGAGTTGCTGCAGCGGTTCCTCCGGGAGGCGCGCGCCACCGCGAGCCTGCGTCACGAAAACCTCGTCACGATCTACCAGGTCGGTGAACACGAACACCAGCCGTTCATCGCCATGGAATACGTGGACGGCACCACGCTGTCGGAAATCGTCAAGCAGCGGCAGCCGCTCCCGGTCGGGCAGAAACTCTTGTATCTCGAGCAGATTTGCGCCGGCCTCCATCATGCGCACCGCGCCGGCATCGTCCACCGCGATATCAAGCCGGCGAACGTGATGGTCGATTCGCAGGGCATCATTCGAATCCTCGACTTCGGCATCGCTCGCGTGGCGAATTCAGGGATGACGTCTGACGGCTCCTTGATGGGCACCCTCAACTACATGTCACCGGAGCAGATGGTTGGCCGGCCTGTCGACTATCGCAGCGACATCTTCTCGGTCGGCGCTCTTGCCTACGAGTTGCTCTCGTACCACCAGGCGTTTCCCGGCTCGATGAACGATGGCCTCCTGCATCGCCTGCCGAACGAAGCCCCGGCTCCGTTCGCAGAGGTATGCCCCGGGTTGCCCCCTGACCTGGAAGGCATCGTCCTTCGCGCCCTGGAGAAAGCCCCGCAGGATCGTTTCGCGGATCTCGACGAGATGCGCACCGCAGTGCACAGGGCACGACGCAGCATCGACCCGCAACTGCAACTGGAAACGGTTGTCATCCCATCCAGGAACAAGCAGAAATCGTCGAGTCGTCCTGCATCCTCGGAGGAGCGACGTGCACTGCTCGAACGTCGGGCCCGGCAGATCGCTGTCCATCGCGACGCGGCTCGCGCCGCATTGGCACGCGGCGACCTCGATGGGGCAGCCTCCGCGTGTGACGATGCACTGACGCTGGATCCCGACGATCAGGAAGCCGCGCAACTGCTGGCCGAGATTCAACAGGCGAAGGAAGAGCGCGAGCAGGAGTCGAAGGCGCGACGTGAGCGTGAGCGCGCCGCGCGACATCGTGTGGCCGATGCGGAGCTGACGTTGTTGCGCGGAGACGTGGCGTCTGCCGCGCGTCAACTGGAGCAGGTCCTGAGCGATCAGCCCCGGGACGTCACGGCTCTGACCCTGTTGGATAAGGTACGAGACGCCGCGACGAGCGCCGGTGTCGCCCTGCCGGAATCACTCAAGGCAGACACTGGACGTGAACCCGCGGCCGTGTCGTCGAAGCCGGTCGAAGTGCCGCACACGACCGACACACGAGGCTCCTGGATGTTCGCCGTCGCCGCGGCTGCTGTCGTGGTGCTGGCGATCGGCGGTGTCGTAGTGTGGATGATGGGGAGCGACGAAGGGACGGCACCGTCACCACAGGCAGAGTCGGTGGCCACAAACGCCGGTCCCAATTCATCGAGTAATCCGTCGACGTCGCCGGCACCGACTCCAGCACCTGTGCAACCGAGTGTTGCGACAGGAGGCGGTGACGTGGCAGCGGCCCAGCCTCCACCCGCGACTCCTGCGCCTGCACCCGCGACGCCCCCGCCGGCGTCCGCGCCGTCGCCGGGCGCCGTAGATCCGTTGGACGCGCCGCTGGCGCGTATCGACCAGCTGTACCGAAAAGGCGAACTGGTCACGGCGATTGCGGATTTGGATCGCATCGGCCCATCGAGTGACAGCCGGGTTACGGCGAGAGGCGCCTCAATCTGGCAGGCGGCAGCGCGTTCGATGGACGAAGCGCACTCAGCCGCTGATAGTCAAAAGGCCGCCGACCTGGCTCAGCAGGCGTATCGGCTTGCGGAGGATGCACGTCGTCTCGCCGGTACGGCCGCGAGCAGAAACGACTACGTGCAGTCCAGTCGACAAGCGTTGGCCGCTGCGACGGCATATCGACGAGCAGAGTCAGAAGCCAAGCTCGCCTCCGCGGCCGCACCGCCACCCGCATCCGCGAAACCGGCGGCACCTCCAGTCACTGCCGCGGCAACTCCACCGCCGACGATTCCCGCGCCAACCCCTGAGCCTGGACCACCGCCTGCGCGTGTGGAGACTGCGACACCTGCGCGTAGCGAAGCGCCCGCAGTTGCTGCGGCGCCGAGCCCACCGCCCGCCGCGGTCGCCAGCGCTGTCGACCGTGAGGGTCCCGGGATCCTTCGTGCACTGAAGCGATATGAGGATGCTTACGAGAAGATGAACGTGGAAGCGATTGGGGAGATCTATACGGGTCTGCTTCGAGAAACGAGTCAAGACCTCAAGCGGCAGTTCCAGAACTGTCGCGCCTACGATGTCACCTTCGCGAACACAGACGTGACCATCGGTAATGATCCGACGGCGGCCACGGTTTCAGTGCGCACCACGTACACGTGTACACCGAAGAGCCGGCAAGAGCCGCTGGCTTACACATCGTCAGAAGTCTTCAAGCTTCGTAAGGTCCGCAGCGAGTGGTTTATCGAGGAAAGGGGTTCGCTCGACAGCGGCACGCGGCGGCGCTGACCACCACCACGCATCACCCGAACGTCACGACCGGTGATGCCGTCGTAATTCTGTTTCCCGCTCCATCAGTACCGGTGAAGAACGCCTGATACGTTCCTGCCGTCAGGCTGCACACGTCATAGGTACGCCGAGTTCCACCGGCGAGATCCGTGAATGGCATGTCCACTGTGCTGGTAGTCGTACTGCCGCCCCCGTGCCGTTCCTCGGCTATGAACGTCGGATCGAGCGTGACATTGATGCCATTGGTCTCGGCGATCTCCACAGTGAATGGAAAACCAGGAAGACCACTGGCGCATGTGCCGCGGGCAACGCGTGTGCCGCCAAGAATCGAGATGACGACGTTAGCGCGGTTGGGTGTCGATCCGGGAATTGGACTGACAGCGACCGCCTGCCCCTGCGAGGTGGTCGTCAGCCCCGGACAGTTGCCGTAGGTTACTGAGGGAGCGTTGAACACGAGATTGAGACCCGACAGCGTGCCGGACACATCACCGCGTCCTTCGCAGGTGATTGCAGTTCCGCCCTGCTGCGCCGGAGTCGAGATGAGCAACGTAGCCTGGAAGCTGCCCGAGGCAAGATTCCCCGTTAGAGTCCCCGTGAGTGAGGCAGTGCTTCCCCCAGCTTCGAGCCGGCCGTTGATCTGATCAGTCCCTCGCACAGTCAGCGACAACGAGAGTGACTGCACGCCCTCGACGATCGTGAAATTGCCACCGGGGAGGCGCCGCGTGGTAATCGTCCCGTTGTAGCGAGCGCCGCCGCCGCCGACGGTCACGAGCGAGGGAGTACTGGGCAGCGTACCTGGGCTGCAAGCTGCTGCGGTGACCAGCGCAAGCATCAGAAAGGATGACGCACGAATTCGCCTCACTGCGGTACCCATGACTAGCGATCCTGTCCCAGCAGATACGAAAACGAGAGGCTGACGATTTGGAAGCCCGGCATGTTGAATCCGCCACTGACGCGGATCTTGAGCCGCTCGCCGATCAGGGTTGCCGCACCAAGTTCAGCACGCCCGAGTGGAAGCCAGTCGATTTCATTGCCAGCCACGACGAAGGCCTCTGGAAACGGCAAGGCGAAATTCGTCGACGTCGGTCCGACCTGAACGCCGCTGACGAACCCGCGAAGTTGCGCAATGCCGCCACCGAGGTTGACGCCGATCTGCACGCGCCCTGTGCGCGCGAAGGGGAAGAAGCGATGAACTTCGACCCCAATCATTTCAGCGTCATCGGCCACGACCCTCAGTGTGTTGTGGGTGCCTTCGATCTCAAACTCCGACTCCTTCGACAAACGCTTGTGAATGAGTGACACTCCCCATTCGCCGCCGTTCGTGGTGCCACGAATGACGCCCACGCGAAACTCAGGCCCTTTGACGTCGAGCGACGTCGCATCGAACAACTCAGCAAGCCAATCTCCGGGAATGCTCCACTGGGGACTGATACCGCCGGTAATACCCCACGTGGTGTCGTCGATCTGCGCGTGCACTCGCGAGGGCACGATCACCAGGCAAACCAGGAACACGAGAATCGCACTCGGCCTCATCATCAGAACCCCCAGTCCAGTCCAATGACCGGCGTCAGGTGATCACGAAGGCCCTGATCGTTTACGGGCAGCAGAATATTGGCGGTCACCAGCGCTGTGCCGGCAAGGTTCCATTTGATTCCAGTCGCGAAGGAGATACGGTGCAGTCCGCGTGGGTCGACGGTCGCAATCGAGGCAGAGGTGATGCCGAAGGGATTCGGCAACAGCGGCAGGTCGCGGTAATCGAGGCGGCCTCCGTCGTTGAGCGTTCGCCCCATCAGTTCCGCGTTGACCGTCAGTCGATCGCTGGCCGCCCATTCGACGCCGCCGTCGTACGCCACGCCATGGCGCCCGGCATCGACGCGCGCCTGCAGGAACGGGTCGTACACCTGGAAAGCCTTTCCCCAGAACTCGAATCCAATTGAGGCGTGCGGCGCGAACCGACCTTTGGTCGTGGACCAGATGCCGCTGACCAGCGTCCGCGACACCCCGGCGCCGAGCATCGCTTCCGGATCGCCGGTCGGGATGCGCAGGTCGATGCCGAGTGCGACGCCGCCCTGACCGCGTGGATACACCCGGATCTTCGAGCGGAGGGCGATATCGCCAACGCCCGAAGCGGACGCGCTCCCTTCGGACAACTCATTCCCGATCCGATGCGAGCCGGTGACGTCCAATGTGACGAAAGGCACGGCCACGGCGACGTCGAACCAACTGTTGAGCGCGATGTTGCTGAACACGATGAGGGTGTCGGTCGTGATCGTGAGCTCTGCTGCGCCGCTGACGACCGGTGTTGCACCGACCCGCAGGGCGACTGTCTGGAGCGAGCCGTCGGTGATGCTGACGCCATCAAAGGCGTCATAGGTGGAACGGATGTAGTTGATACCGAAGCTGGCCCGTCCCTCGCCAGCGGTGATCGCGCGCTCGCCGAACATCGGGCCGAACGATGGTGCAGCTCGTTCGAATGCGCGCGTGACAGGATCGAAGGTGAACGTGAATCCGCCCGCGGACGATCCGATGGGCGCCGTCGACACCTCGAGGCCAACGAGGTCGGCGATGACGGCGCCCACATTGGACACGCCGCTGCTTTCGCCGGCGGTGTTCGTCAACCCGACTAACACGGCGCGTGGTGTCAACCCAGTCTGCGTCTGGGCGGCGGCTGGTTCTACGCTGATGATCGTCAGACACAGAACGCCAATCCCACAGAGACATCGGGACCGATCTGTCATCGGAACTCCAAGGGCTTTCACGGCGGCTCGCTTGCGTTGGAGACGCGCGGCAGCGTCGTGCCGACTCAATGATCTCGCCGCACTGACCGTTGTAAATCACTGACACAAGCGAGTTTCAGTGTTGAGGGGGAGCACAGTATACCGCGACGAGTCAGCCCCTCACTGGTTCGTGCACGGTTACACAGAGAACGATCGCTGTGACCGTTTCGAACACGACGCAGACGTGATCGGACGTAGTGACTGCGGTAGTTTTACGCAAGCATCCGTGTGTGGACGCGCGAACGCGTCACTCGGACTGGAGTGCCGCCGTCGGATCGAGCCGCATCGCGCGACGCGCGGGAACGGTACTCGCGGTGATGCCCGCAGCGACCAAGAGCGTCACCACGCCGGCAAGCACCAGGCAATTTCCACCGCCGCTGCCGACGAGGAACGCAGGCAGGACGGCCGCAATCGCCGCGGCTCCGGCCGTTCCAATCACGACTCCGATACTGAGTTGACGAAGTGTCGTGCCCGTGACGGCCCACCACACCTTGCGTGAGTCGGCGCCGAGCGCGACACGCACGCCGATCTCGCGCGTGCGGCGGGAGACGGCATACGAAGTGACCGCATAAAGACCGCACGTGGCCAGCAGCATCGCGATCGACGCGAAGATCGCGAACATCGAACCAAACAGGCGTTGTGGCCACAGCCGGCGCGCCAGCGCCTCGTCCACCGTCGACACTGGTAGTAGAGGCACGTCGGGGTCGAGTGCTCGCAGTTCGGCGTCGACGAACGCAGCAGCCGCAGTGGGTCCAGCTGATGCGCGTGCGAGCACCTGCATCGTTTGTGGAGGGTCGGTTGCGTACGACGTGTAGACGACAGGATCGAATTCCCCGGAGGGCAGCATGCGCTGACGCACGTTGCCGACGACGCCGACGATCGTCAGCCACCGGACATCACGTGCGGTGTTCAGAGACGCGTAGGGCTCAATCAGAAGGATGCGTTTGCCGACTGCTGCACCGTCAGGGAAGTGCATGCGCGCGAATCGCTCGTTGATCACCACGTTGTCGTCAGGCTGGCGCACGTCGTCGGCCGCCAACGCTCGTCCTGCGATCACGGGTGCGCCCACGACGTCGAAATATCGCTGACCGACCCGAAGCATCGAAACAAGTGGAAGAGTGTCAGGTGTAGCAACGGCCTGACCTTCGATTTGCAATCTTCGCGTGAGCGCTTCGTCGAGCGGCGCTGCGCTCGCGAGGGCTGCCTGCACTCCCGGGCCGGAAGCGAGCCGCTCCTCGAGTTGACCGAGCAGGAGCAGGCGGCGCTCGCGATCGTAGTCTCGCCGGCGGAGATCGAACGACATCTGAGTCAAATCGCTGGTGTCCACGCCAGCGTCCGTTCGCAACAGGCCGATCAGGTTCTGCATCATCAACGCCGCGCCCGTGAGCAGGACGAGCGCCAGTGCAACCTGCGCAACGACGAATGTGCTCATCCATCGTTGGCGAGTGCGACTGCCCGCGCTCCCGCGCGTCGCATCGTTCAGCATCGCCACGAGATTGGGCCGTGACGCCTGCCATGCCGGAACCAGGCCGCACACGAGCGCGCTCCCAGCGCAGAGCACCACGAGGTACGTAAACACCCTCCAATCCATCGTGAATTGCACCCACGAAGGAGGCGCTGCTTCAGCGGGGAGATTCTGAAACGCCTGCACAGCGGGATAGGACAGCGCAAGCCCGCAGAGGCCGCCCGCCGCGGATAGCAGCACGCTTTCGACCAGGAGCTGACGCACGATGCGCCAGCGGGAGGCGCCGAGCGCCAGACGGAGAGTGACGTCTCGCGACCGGTCGGCCGCGCGCGCCAAGAGCAGATTTGCCACGTTGGCGCAGGCGATGAGCAACACGAAGCCGACAGCACCGAGCAGCGCAATCAGCACCGCCATGATTGGAGGAGCGATGCGGAAGGGTGTCACGAAGGACGCGGTGTTCCGATTAGTGTCCGGGTAGCGCTCGGCGAGCGCGGCCGTGATGCCATCGAGCTCCGTCGCCGCCTGCTCGATGGTGACGTCCGGCCGCAGGCGTCCGAAGCCGTCGAGTATGTGCGTGCTCCGCGACGTCCGTTCCGCTTCCGGCAGCGACACGAGCGGCAGCCAGAATTCCACGCGATCGGGAAAACCGACCTCCGGTGGCATGACGCCGATGACCGTCGACGGAACGCCGTTGACGCGGATGGTCTTTCCCACGATCGCGGGATCGGCGCCGAAGCGGGCTCGCCAGAGGGTGCCGCCCAGAATGACGGCGGGTGACGCGCCCGTCCGATCGTCAGCCGCGGTGAAATCACGACCGAGTGCGGGAGGATGCCCGATCAATTTGAACGTGTTCCACGACACGTACGCCGCGCGCACCACGGCCGGTGCCCGTTGCTCGTCCGCGACGTCCACGGCCCGCTCCTCGGTTGCCACGATGTGTTCGAACGTGCGCCGGGCGGTCTGCCACTCCTGAAAGTCGGGGTACGAGAGCTCGGATACCGGGTTCTGCGCGTTGCCGACATTCCGCACGTTGAGCTGAACGATCCGATCGGCGCTCTCGAACGGCTGCGGGCGAAGGACCACGGCGTTGACGATGGTGAACACCGTGTTGTTGACGGCGATACCCAATCCGAGCGTCACCACAATCGTGGCTGCGAACCACGGCTGTCTTTTCATGATGCGCGCCGCGTACCGCATGTCCTCCCGGAAGCCGCGCAGCCATCCTGCGCTGGATCGCCCGTGCACGATTGGCGCTGGCGTGTGTGCCTGCGACAGCGCCTGCATGCGGTCGGCAAGTCCACCGCCTTCGCTCAGCTCCGCCAGGGCCAGGCGACGTGCGTCGGTGTCGCTTGAACCCGCCGCGCGCAACTCTTCACAGCGGTCGTCGAGATGCTGCGCCAGTTCGTCGACGATCTCAGCTTCACGGGCCGGACTGAGATGGAGCCCGGCAAGCCGGGCGCGCAACTCGCGTGTCCAGCTACCCTTCGAAGGGTCAGGCATGATCGACTCCCGTGATGAGGCCCATCGCCTCGACGAAGGCCTTCCATGTACTGCGTTGGCTCGCCAGGACGCGGCGGCCCTCCGCCGTCAGGCTGTAGAAGCGGCGTCGTCTCTGTCCGGCCTTTTCCACCCATCGACCTTGCAGCCACCCGCGTTCTTCGAGGCGATAGAGCAAGGGATAGAGCGAGGCGATGTGGAACTTGAGCTGCCCATTGGAGCGGGTCTCGATCAACTTGCTGATCTCGTAGCCGTGGCGGGGCCGCGGTTCGAGAATCGACAGGATGATGAGTTCGGCCGACCCCTTCTTCAACTCGCGATCGAGCATGCGGCGATCAATAGCTGGCATAGCCATATATGCTATAGACAACTGATACGGGTAGAAAAGAGGAAAGTTCACGGGCTGCCTTGAGCCGGCCGTAGGCTGCCGTAGGCCGGCCACCCGTGGCCCTGAGGTTGCCCGCAAGCAATTCAGCCCCGGCGAATCTCTGCCCCCCGGCGATCTCTGCGCTGATCCTTTCTGCGGCCTCGGCTCGCTCAGTGCACGACGCCGCTAAAGGATGCCGAGCGGCGGGGCCGGATCGCCAAGCATCGCGCCTCCCACGATCTCGAGGAAACTGTCGCCGAGCAGCAGGTGCTGGCTCATGGTGATCGCATCGCGCAGCAGCCGATCCAGGGGTGTTTTCGTCGAGAAGACGGCGGTCGTACCGACCAGGTCGTACATCGACTGGGTGACGTGACGCGCGGTTCGGAATGAGAAGGACAGCGACTGCATCATGGCGAGGCGGCTGTCGATCGAGACGTCGTTGGCGCTCTGCACTTCGTCCCACATCTGGTCGATCACGTTGTACGTGAAGGCACGCGCCGCGCGCCACTCCATCTCCGCTTTCGCAAGCGCGACGCGGGCGTGAGGCCGTTGCCGCAAGGGGATGGGTGGCGGCGGGAAGATGCTCAACTTGTTCTCGACGATCGACATCGCCGCATCGATGGCCCGGCGCGTGAGACCGAGCGCGACACCATGCCAGCTCGCGAGAAACATGCCCGGATAGCGATAGAGCGGCTCGCTACGGTGAGACCGTTCCTGCAGCGAGAAGGTGTGCGCCGCGGGAACGAAGAGAT
>DASRJE010000114.1:0-39281 GCA_035649635.1 Vicinamibacterales bacterium
CATGGTCCCGACACGCTGGGCGGTCCATATCCCGAACCCATGGTTCATCAAAGACATCAGCGATATCGATAGCGAGCAGAATCGGAACAGTGCCGCGGCGCTGCTCGATCACCTGGAGTGGTGGGCGGGGGCACTCAAGGCCGCGCGCACAGTTTAGTCAACTGGTCAATTCCCAATTCCCAAACGCCCAACTCCCAAGTACTCATCCGCTTGGGAGTTGGGAGTTGGAGCTTGGGCGTTGACTGTCAGGTCTCGAGCGTGGCGTCCATCGTGATCGTGGCGTTCAGCACTTTCGACACGGGACATCCGGTCTTGGCGTTGTTGGCCGCCGTCTCGAACGCCAGCTTGTCGCCGCCGGGAATCTTCGCGCGCACGTCCAGGTGAATCGCTGTGATGGCAAACCCTGCATCCGTCTTGTCGAGCGACACCGTCGCGGTCGTCGCGATCTGCTCGGGCGTGATGCCAGCACTTCCTAGTTGCGCCGACAACGCCATCGAAAAGCAGCCCGCGTGTGCCGCGGCAATCAGCTCCTCCGGGTTCGTTCCTTTCGCGTCTTCAAATCGAGTACTGAAGGAGTACGGCGTGTTGGACAGGACACCGCTATCGCTCGAGACGGTCCCCTTCCCATCCTTCAAGCCACCTCGCCACACTGCTGAGCCTTTTCGCTTCATATGACCTCGCGGCAGACACTCTAATCCGAATCGTCTTGCGGTGGCAGAGTGCGCAGAGATTTCAGCGCGGAGATCGCCGAGGGGCAGAGATACGCTGAGCGAAGCTGCCCGCATGGCCGCGCTTTCGCGCGGCCGGCCAGAGCTTGTCAACGGCCGGCGTCACTTGGGCAGCCTTTGCGGCCCTCCGCTCCCCTGCGTTCCCTCCGCTTGAAACTCTGCGTTCTCGGCTCCCTGTGCGCTTGCACCCGAACGACAAGCGATGGTGTGATCGGGACGTGAGCGCGACCGATGCCAATAAGGCGATCGATGCAGTCTGGCGAATCGAATCGCCCCGCCTCATCGCTGGTCTGACTCGCATCGTCCGTGACGTCGGGCTGGCCGAGGACCTCGCGCACGACGCGCTGGTGGCGGCACTCGAGCAATGGCCGGAGTCAGGCATCCCCCGCAATCCTGGCGCATGGCTGATGGCCACTGCCAAGCACCGTGCGATCGATCTGCTGCGCCGGCGCACGCTGCTCGAGCGCAAGCACCAAGAGCTCGGGTACGAGCTGGAGATCGCCCAGGATGCCTCGACGCCGGATCTCGATGCCGCGCTGGACGATGACATCGGGGATGACCTCTTGCGTTTGGTGTTCACCGCATGCCATCCCGTGCTCTCGGCGGAGGCGCGCGTTGCGCTGACACTGCGGCTGCTCGGCGGTCTGACGACCGATGAGATCGCCAGGGCGTTCCTCGTATCAGAGCCGACGGTCGCACAGCGGATTGTGAGGGCGAAGAAGACACTGGCGAAAGAACGCGTGCCGTTCGAGGTTCCCGGTGGCGACGAGCTCGCGTCGCGGTTATTTTCCGTGCTCGAGGTGATCTACCTCATTTTCAACGAGGGTTACTCGGCTACGTCGGGTGAAGACTGGATGAGACCCTCGCTCTGCGAGGACGCCTTGCGACTGGGGCGGATCCTGGCCGGCCTGATGCCGGACGAACCAGAGGTTCACGGCCTCGTCGCGTTGATGGAGATCCAGGCCTCGCGGTCGCCCGCTCGCGTCGGCGCCGACGGCGTACCGATCCTGTTGCTCGATCAAAACCGTGCGCTTTGGGATCAGGTACTCATTCGACGCGGCCTGGCCGCCCTCGAGCGCGCCGAACAATGCGAGAAGCCGCGCGGAACCTACTTTCTGCAGGCCGCGATCGCCGCGTGCCACGCACGGGCACGGCAGGCCGGCGACACGGACTGGATTCGAATCGCTGATCTCTACGCGCAGCTGGTCGCGTTGTCGCCCTCTCCCGTGATCCAGCTCAATCGCGCTGTGGCGCTGTCGATGGCTTTCGGTCCGCAGGCTGGTCTCGATCTGGCGGATACGCTCATGGGTGAGCCTGCGCTCGAGCAATACCACCTGCTCCCGAGCGTGCGAGGCGACCTGCTCATGAAGCTGGGGCGCATTCACGAGGCGCAGCCCGAGTTCGAGCGTGCCGCGTCGTTGACGCGCAATGCGCGCGAACGTGACTTGCTGCTCGAGCGCGCTCGTGCCTGTGAGACGGTCACTCCACGCGGGTCTACGGAAGTGGGCCGCGGTGTAAAATCCGCCTCATGAAAACTCCTGGGTTCCTCATGGCCCTCGCCCTGGCGACAGCAGCGCCGGTCACCATCGGTGCGCAGTGGGAACCGTACCCCTGGAAAAACATGCCGCGGACCGCAGACGGCAAGGTTGACATGAACGCGCCGCCGCGCCGGACGGCTGATGGCAAGGTCGATCTGTCCGGGTTCTGGATGCCGGTCGAGGCCGTGAAGCATCTCCTCAACCTCGCGGCGGATCTCAAACCAGGAGAGGTACCGCTTCGGCCGTGGGCGGAGGCTGTCTACAACGAACGAATCGAGACCAACGGGAAGGATCACCCGGGCGTACGATGCTGGCCCTCGGGCATTCCAGAAAAGAACAACATCCCGGACGGTCTCAAGGTCGTGCAGACGCCAGACCTCATGATCTTTCTGCACGAGTCGCGCACGATCTATCGCCAGATCTTCACCGACGGCCGCCCGTTGCCGAAGGATGCCCAGCCTACCTGGATGGGGTACTCCATCGGACGATGGGAAGGCGATACCTTCATCGTCGAAACCATCGGGCAGAACGGCAAGACGTGGCTCGACATGAGAGGGCTCCCGGGAACTGAGGCGCTGCGCGTCATCGAGCGGTTCACGCGGCCGAACATCGGGCGCATCAACATCAACGTCACGATCGACGATCCCGTGGCCTATACGAAGCCGTGGGATGTGCAACTCGCGTGGCGCCTCGTGCCCGATACGGATCTGATCGAAAGCATCTGCGAAGAGAACAACAAGGACTTGCCGCACATGGTCGGGAAGTAGATCGTAGAGCGGAGGCTTCAGCCTCCGCGGGAGCAAATGCATGACACCTAACGCCAAGATGTTCGCCAGCGTCGGAGCATTCATGCTCGCCACGAGCGTGCTCATCGCGCAGCAGAACACTGCGGTGCCACAGCCGCGAGCCAATGCGCTGCCGGCGCCCGGCGCGGCCAGCCCCAAGCCAAGTCGGTCGGTGGCGCGGCCGGAAGGCATGGCACCCAAAGCGCCGAGCGGCTTCACCGTCACGAGCTACGCCGACCTGCGCGCGCCGCGAATGATGGTGTACGCGCCGAATGGCGATCTGTTCGTCAGTTCACCAGGAGCGAACAACATCACCATCCTGCGTGACACGAACAACGATGGCGTCATCGACTCGCAGAGCGTGTACGCCGAGGGCGCACCGCCGCCGCCGAGAGGCGGTGGACCACCTCCCGCAGCGCCTCGTGCCGGCGGTCCAGGTCGAGGGGCCGCTCCACCACCTCCGGGCGGCGGCCGCGGCGCACCGCCAGTCCTCGGCGCGAATGCTCCCGCGTGCATGGCGCCGCCGGAGTTTGCCGTGCGTGGCCCCGGCACATTGCAGGCACCCTTTGGCCTGGCATTCCACGACGGTTACCTCTATGTCGGCAACACCGGATCGTTGGTGCGTTACAAGTACACGAACGGCGATCTGAAAGCACAGGGAGAGCCGGAGAAGCTGCTTGATCTGCCGACCGGCGGCCACTCTACTCGCAACATCGTGTTCAATCGCGCAGGGACCAAGATGTACATCGCCGTCGGCTCGCAGTCGAACAACGACGCCGGTGAAGACTGCCGCCGCGCCGCGATCCTGGAATTCAATCCCGACGGCACTGGCTATCGTGTCTACGCATCGGGCATTCGAAATCCCGTGGGTCTCACACTGCAGCCAGGAACCGACATCATCTGGACCGCGATGAACGAGCGGGACAATCTCGGTGACGATCTCGTCCCCGACTATGCGACGTCGGTGAAGGATGGCGGATTTTACGGCTGGCCTTACTCGTACATCGGTCAGAACTACGACCCGCGCTACGTTGGCTCGTTCCCGGATCTCGTCAAGCGGGCCATCGTCCCCGATGTGCTGCTCCCCGCACACGCTGCCGCGCTCGGCATCACCTTCTACACAGGCATGCAGTTCCCCGAGAAATATCGCAACGGCGGATTCGTCGCCCTCCACGGGTCCTGGAATCGGTCGGTGGCATCGGGCTACAAGATCGTGTTCTTCCCGATGGTGAACGGAAAGCCTGGGCCAATCGAGGACTTCCTCACTGGCTTCCTGGCGAGCAACGGAACGAACGACACGTCGATCGACCAGTGGGGACGCCCGGTGGGTGTCACCGTCGCCCGCGACGGTTCACTGCTCGTCTCTGACGACACGGGCAACCGCATCTGGAAGATCAGCGCCGCCAAGTAGGACGCGTTGGTCCCATAGAGCGCTTGCAGCGCTTCGTTTCGCCAATGAAGTTACTTCTGAGAGTCAGGCAACGTCTGCGCGATGGCGAGACTCGCCCAACTCGTGGCTGACGTCGAAATCCATTGATGCCGTCCGTAAGGGAATCCGCTTTCGAAGTATCGCTGGACCGGAAACGAGTGCGTCTTCACTAACCACGTACCATCCTGATATTGCGTGCTGAGAAGAAACGCCACGCCCTTTCGATATGTCTCGTCGGTGGGAGGCACGCCGGCAACGTGGAGGGCATACAGCGACAGACCTGTGGCATAGGCATCCGGTCCGGTCCGACCGAACTGAGACCAGCCGCCAGTTGCGTCCTGATGATCGCGGACGTCCTTGATTGCCGCGTTCACGCGTGCGCGCGGTGCATCGGTCCACACCAGACCCATGAGGCGCATACCGCGTTCTTCCGCCGACTTCGCTTCAGCGGCCAGTAACCACGTTTGCCCGCGTCGCAGAGTTTCCGCGATCTCGTTCTTGCGCCCCGCAATCGGATACGACTTCAACCCGCCCGCGGCTATCGCGGTATGGGTGATGAGGCTGTACTCAGACGGAGGACGATTCAGTCCATTGCCAAGCCATCGTCCATCGGGCATCTGTCGCGCCATCAGCCAATGCGTCATCGCCGCCGTCGTGGTGTCGAGCGGGTGCCCTTCGGCTAGCAGCGCCATCTGCGCGTAGCCAGTGGTAATCGCCTCGCCTCCGACCGCTGGATCACCGAGCATCATCCGCGGAACCGCGGCGGTGAAGAACGTCAGGATGTCATTGAGATTCTTCTGCGCTCTGGCCTGGTCGACCTCGATTCCCTTCCGCTTCGCAGTGGCCGCGGCCAGCGCGGGCATGGTGTTGTGATGGCACGAAATGCAGGTGGCTTGTTCACGGAACTTCGGCGCGACCTCCATGATTCGCGTCAGGCTTCGTGTAAGCGAGACACGCGGGTCGGACAGGCCTCCCGGAGCGGGCGGAGCAATATCATTCCGGCGCGGTCCATTGCCTCGCGCCGCCCCGTATTTCTCGAGTAGCTCGATCTTGCCGCGATCGCCCTTGTACATCGCCCAATCGAGCGGACGCTCTCCTTCCGTCGTTTCCGCATTCGGATTGGCGCCCTTCTCGAGCAGCAGCTTCACCGTGTCGACGCCTTCCGCCTCGGATGTGATCGCGTTCATGAGCGGCGTCCGCGCGTACTGGGCGGCCAGGCTCGAGTTGACATCCCCGCCGGCTTCAATCCAGCGGGCAACCAGATTCACCGGCTGCCACGTCGCCGCTGTGCCCAGCAATTCGGGAGCCGGACTTCCAGGTTTCGATAACAGGTACTCCGCGGTGGGCAGATCGTTCCGAGCGACGCCGGCCCGTCGGGCACCGGCTGTCAGTGCGCCCGGCTCGAGCCCCTTGTCGGCGAGAAACCGGACGACGTCGACATCTGCCGATCGCACGGCCAGCGCCAATGCTGTCGCGCCCGATCGGTCCTGGGCGCGGAGATCGGCTCCCTTGTCGAGAAGCAGCCGAAGGACGTCCAGCGTTCGTGGGTAACTGGCTGCGACGAGGAACGCCGTTCGATCGGTCTCCGATCGCGCGTTGACGTTGGCGCCATGAGCGATCAGGAGCTGCACCTTCTCGACGTTCGGGACCGCCCACATCAAGGCCGTTGTCCCGCCCACGCCGGGCCGATTCGGATCCGCATCGCGGTCGAGCAGGAGCTTGACGAGATCGGCGCCGCCAAAGAGCGTCGCGGCCATGAGTGCGGACGTGCCCTCTGCATCGACGACGTTCGGGTTGGCGCCGGCTTTCAGGAGTCGTTCCACTTCGCCGGCAGATCCTGCGCGAATAGCCGCGAAGAGGGCGTCGCGCGAGGGGTCCGTCTGAGCAGAAAGCGCAACGCTAATCAGCGCGAAGAGCGAGAGTCGCAACACCTTCATTTCGCCCTCACCGTTTGTCGACCACCACAGTTCCGCCTTTGACCCTCGCGCATGCGATCCTGGCGTTGGTGATGAGGCTTTGTGCGGCGAGGTCCCGCGGGCACCACAGCTCGCACACCGCGACGATGACGGCAAGCCGGCTCATGCGCATATGGGCGGGCTAATCATAACTCCCAATCGCCAACTCCCAATCTCCAACCTCCAACTCCCAACGCGAGGGGGCGCTGAGAGTTATCAGATGGGAGTTGGAAGTTGGGAGTTAATGTCCGTTTTTGCCCTAGTCGGTCAAACCGTCACCCGAGCGGAGAATGTCGCGCAACCACCACTCGTGCTTCTCGTGAATCTGGACGGCCTTCGAGAAGAGATCCACCGTGCCCGGGTCGTCGTGTTCGTCGGCGACCTTCGCGCCTTTACGCATCTCCGCGATCACAATCAGCAGGTTGCGCTGCGCCTCTTCGACCATCTCCCGCATCGTCGTGTTCGCCGACGTCGACGGGACGCTCGCAAGGCTCGCTGATTCGAGCAGGTGCGCTGGCGGATTCTGCCCGATCATGCGGACGCGCTCGGCGAACTCGTCGACCGTCGAGAGCACCTCGAGCGCAAGCTCATCGAACAACTTATGTAAATCGCGAAAGAGCGGACCGAAGGTTTGCCAGTGGTAGTGCTTGTAGTTCGCATACAGCACGAACGCATTCGCCGTCTGCTGACGAAGCGCCTGAACCACCGGACTGTCAGGTGTATTTTCGCGCGACACCTCACGAGCGATCTTGTCGACCTCGCGAGGCTTCGAGGGTGTTGCCATGTCCGTCCTCCTGGTTGACCGCCGGGTTGCAGGCGCGTCTACCGTGGACGTGGCTCAGGCCAGAGGAAGACGCGCCTCTACAGGACAGAGGCCAATGCAATCCATGAACCCTTCCGCTGACTCAGTCGTAACTCGACGGCCGTCTACGTTCGCGGGGAGCGGGCAAGAGACACTGCGCTGCCAGGCGGAGCCGCGTGCTCGTCGGTTTGCGGTGCAGCCTTGCTAGCGATTGGCCGGAAAGATCGCAATACGATCGCCGCGAAACGACCCGACCCAGATCTGTGAACCCACCTCGACCGCGACGGTGCCGGCACCGAAGGTTGGGGTGGCAGGCTCACGGATGACCTCACGCACAGCGAGCGTTTCGGGATTGATCTTCACGATATTCGATGTCAGCGTCGGGGCCGTGCCGCCCTGACCGGCGGCCAGAATCGATCCATCTGCAGCCCAGCGGATGTTGTCGACGCGGAAGCCCAGCGGCACCTCGTCTCGCTTTGACGGCGTCTGGCCACGCGACAGCCGGAAGAACGACTGGCTGCCCCAAGCGGCGACATAGAACCACTTGCCATCGGGCGAGATCTCGATTCCGTTGGCACCGGCCGCCTCACTGCCCGGAATCTTCTGCCACCCGGTTGCCGTGTGCCATTCCCACAGTTCACCGTTCTTCTCACCAGCCATCATCTTCTCGCGATCTGCGGCAGCGATGCCGCGCGCGAGAAAGTTCGTGGCGATGAACCCGCCATCCGCCAACCATCGCACCGAGTTGAGTCCCACTGGATCGGACGCAACCGCGCAACCGATCCAGGTGAGTGTAGGCGTTGACTGGCGGGCGTCAACTTCGAACACCTCTACCGACTCGCGGCCCCCGTGCGCGACAACGAAGAGGCGATGGACGGAGTCGTTGCCTGGTTGAATCGACAGACCGTGGGTCAGGAACTTCGCCTTGAAGGCCGCGTCGGGCGGCCCCGGGCAGGACGCGTACGTCTTGGCATCGAGCCGCTCGCGCGGCGAGGAGCCCGGATATGCAAGCGTCACTGAGCGATCGCTTGCTCGAATGAGATAGATTCCGCCGCTCCCTCCGTAGCTCGACGCGATGACCCACTGCGCGCCCGGCAACACGACCAGATCCTCGGGGCCCTGCTGACCACACACGAACTGCACGTCGCGAACAGGCGTGCAGCCAGGGGGTGCCTGCTCCTGTTGAGCAGACAGTGCGAACGACGACGCAATCGCGAAAATGAGCCCTGTCAGGATCTGCTTTTTCATCGTGGACACCGCGGGGGCGGAAGCCCTCGCTCTACGTTCGTTGTTTTTCAGCCCGCGCGCCGCTACTTCGCCGCAGGCGCCTCGCCACGATACCGGCCCACGTATGCGGCCTTGGCCGTGATCTTCCCCGCCATCGCCTTGAGCAGCTCGTCGCGCCCGGCTGTTGCTGGCAGATCGAGATTCGAGTTCAGCGCGTACAGCTCGAAAACATAGTGGTGATAGCGCGGCCCGGCGGGTGCGCCCGGTCCAAAGTACACGTTCTGTCCGGTGATGTTCGCGCCCTGCACTGCACCATCCGGGAGCTTGCCCTCGGGGATGCCACCGGCCGAAGCCGGAATGTTCCACGCGATCCAGTGGAGCACGTCGCCAGTGTTGCCCTGCAACGCCACATCGATGTCGTGGAAGATGATGGCGTAGCTCATCGTGCCCTCAGGGGCCCCGCTGAACTTGAACCCTGGTTGTACGCCGCCGCGGCCCGCGTACTTCTGCGGAACGATACCGCCATCGGGGAAGGCGTCGGTTTGCATCAACAGCGGCGGCAGATTGAATCCGCGCCCGCCACCGCGGCCGCCGCCACCACCGCCTCGCTCGCCCTGCTGCTGAGCGGACATCTCGACACCAACCACGGTCGCAAGCGCCACGACCAGAAGGGACATCAACCATCGGCTTCGCATCTGCGATACTCCCTTACTCTTGACCTTTGCCCTTTGCCTTTGACCTTGAATCTTACTCCCCCGTCAGATTCACGTCATCATTTGGCGCAATGACGCGCGAGTGGCTCAACTACCGAACGGGTCCAGACGGAATCGACTCTCTCGAAGCCGCCTTCGATCGCCACGTCTACGATCGCCACATCCACGAGACCTACGCCATCGGCGTCACGCTCCGGGGAGTCCAGCAATTCCGATGCGCGTGTTCCGGTGGCGGTGATGATTCAGACGAATTGCCGCGTGCACCTTTGACGTGACGTTTGACTTTTGACCTTTGACGTTTTAAACAGCGTCCGATAGCGACGCGAAGTTGAAGTCGCGCACGCGCAGCGCCGGCATCAATCGTCCGGCGGCCGTGGCCTCCGGCCGGCCGATATCCTCGAGTCGATTCAGCATCAACAGCGGGCTCTCGTTCCAGCGGAAATTCTTGAGCGATTGCGTGATGCGGCCGTTTTCGATCAGAAATGCGCCGTCTCGCGTCAGTCCGGTCTGCAAAACGGTCCGTGGATCGAGGGCGCGGATGTAGAAGAAATGCGTCACGAGCACACCGCGCGCACAGCCCGCGATCAACTCCTCGGTGCTCTTCGTTCCACCAACGAGGGCGAGGCCTCCGGCCAGTGCAGGTCCCGTCGGCTGTTTTCCCTGCTTCTCCGCCCAGAAGCGCGTGTACGCGAGGTTCCGCAAGATCCCTTTTTCAATCCAGACCATGCGGCGGACCGGAAGGCCCTCGGCGTCGAATGGCTGCCCGCGCAACCCGGCATCGGCGGGGTCCGAATACAGCGTGACGCGCTCGTCCGCCACCTTCTCACCGATGCGAGTACCACCTCCCGGCTTCGCGAACGCGCTGCGTCCTTCATCGGCGTTGCGAGCACTGAGCGCACCGGCCAGCAGAGGGATCAGATCGGTCACGGCTTGCGGTTCGAGGACCGCTGTGTAGAGCCCGGGCGGGATCTCACGAGGGTTGCGGCTGGCCACTGCTTTCTCGGCCGCAACGCGGCCAATCGCGACCGGATCGACGGCATTCCAATCGCGGGCGCCGCCATGCGCCCAGCCGCTGCCAGTACCGTCGGGTGTCCGCGCGGTCACCGAGAAGTCGGCCTCGGTCGTCCGGTGGTAGGCGAATAACCCGTTGCTTGTCGCAACAGCGATCGCTCGCGCGCTGGCCTCGAGGTACCCCGCCGCGAAGATCGTCCCCGCTGCCTTGCCGGCAGCTGTCGCGGCGCCAAACGCGCGCCCGATCGCCTCGGCCCGCGCCTCGGCATCGAGATCGGCCGTGCCCTGGACGAAGGCATCAACCTCCTGATACGTCTGCGGCCCGAGCTCGGGCATCAGCTCCGGATCTTCAGGCGCCAGTCGCGCCAGACGGGACGCCAGATCGACGGTCCGCTTCAGAGACGCATCGTCGAGCACGTTAGTCGATGAGGACGCGCGACGCCTGCCAAAGGTCACCGTGACGGTCACGGAGGTGTCGTTGGAACCGCCAGAGGTGGTGATGCTGCCGTCGGCGAAGCGTGTATTGCCACTTCGCTCGCTGGTCACCGTTACTCGTGTCTGGTCGGCGGTGCTGAAGGACAACACACGTGCGGTCAACGCGCGCGCTTCGTCTCGCAACAGTACTCGGCTTGCGTCTGGAGTCTGGATCGTCTGCATCAGGCCGTTCGTGCCGTGTTGAGGATGTTGACGTTCCGGAAACGCGCCGGCACGCAGCCGTGGCTCACCGAATTGATCTGCGAGGGCTCGCCTTTACCGTCATTGAACGCGCCGCCTAACCAGTACGAGCCTTTTCCGCCGATCATGTCCATCGACTTCCAGAACGTGAGCGTGTTCGCCTGATACGCCACGTCCCTGAGCATCCCGACGATCTTGCCGTTGCTCACCTCGTAAAACGCCTGGCCTGAAAACTGGAAGTTGTAGCGCTGATGATCGATCGACCACGAGCCGCGATTCCGGATGAGCACTCCACGCCTGGTGTCAGCGACGATATCCTCAACGCGGATGTCCCGCTCACCCGGCAACAGCGAGACATTGGGCATGCGTTGAAACTGCACGGCGTTCCATGACTCGGCAAACGAGCACCCATGCGACCTCGTCACGCCGGTCAGCTTCTGAATGCGGGAGACCTGCTCGCGCGTGGTCTGGTAGTCCTTGAACATGCCGCGTTCGATCAGCAGCCACCGGTCAGCCGGCACGCCTTCGTCGTCCCACGCCACCTGCGAGAGGGAGCCCTCTTGCGTCCGATCGGCCTGCACGTTCATGAAATCGGGACCGTAGCGAAGCTGCCCGAGCATTTTCTCCGGCGGCGCGACGAAGCTCGTGCCCGCGTAGTTGGCCTCCTCACCAATGGCGCGATCGAGTTCCGTGGCGTGGCCGATCGATTCGTGGATCGTCAGCCACAGATTGGTCGGCTCGAGAATGAGATCGTACGTACCTGCCGCTACCGACTTTGCCGTCAGCTTCTCCGCCGCAAGCGAGGCCCAGCGCTCGGCGTTCCCGGGCATGTTGAGCGATTCGACGTACTCCCACCCGAGACCACGCGGCGCGAGCTCCTCTTCAAAGGCCTGGAAATCACTGCCCGACGTCGCCGTACAAGCGAAGGACGGCCCGACGCGAATCATCGTCTGCGTGACGCTGGTCCCCTCCGAGGTGAGAAGCGTCTTCACTTCCCTGAGCAACGCCAGGCCCGAATTGACGAATCGCACGTTCTTGACCTTGAGCGCGGCTTCGTTCGTCGCGAGCAGGAGCGCAATCTTGTCTTCGATGGCGACCTCGAGCGGGTCCTGCCGTACCGGCGTGATCCACGTGCCCACGACCGGCGTCACGGGAGCCAACTCGACTTGCCTCTTCTGCACCGCTCGTGCGGCCTTGGACAGCGCCACCGCTTCAAGGGCCGCCTGTCGCGTCCCCGCGCGGCTCATCGCGCTCGTGGCGGCGAAGCCCCAGCAGCCATTGACCAGCGTCCGCACGCCGATGCCATAGGACTCGTTATCGCTGACGCCACTCACCTGGCGCTCACGCGTCGCGATCGCCTGGCGACGATAGCGCCCGACGCGGACATCCGCATACGACGCACCGGCCGATCGGGCAGCATCCAGCGCTTCCTTCGCGAGTTCAAGCGCAAGGGGATCTGCAGCGGGCGCCGGCGCGGTCTGCGCCGTTCCGAATTCGACACCAGGACCGGCCGCCAGCGCGGCCGCTGTGGCCGCCGTCGTCTTGATGAAGTCGCGTCGAGTGGGGCTCAACTTCTCCTCCGTCGCGGGATCATAGCGCCATCTGTCAACTCCCAACGCCCAACGCCCAATTCCCAATCCCGACTTCTGAATTGGCCAAGGCAACGATGGTCCCAACTACGATGTGGAGTTGCGAAGTCGCGTCGCGACGATCTTGATCAATTTGTCAGACTCGTGCCGTCGTCGGCTTCCTCATAATTCGCACCGGCCGACGTTCCACAGCGAAGCAGTTGATAGGAAAGCGCCGATGCTACAGGGCCGCGTGTGTGGAGAAACACCACCACGCGGACAATGAGACAGGCGAATTCGAACAAACGCTCCCGAAGATCGAAGGGTTTCCGAGGCGTCCAATCTAATGCTCCCATATTCATTGCAGCCGCAGTGCCAAGTCCGGTTGGACGGTGTGAGACTGAGAGTCGAAGGCTGGGGTTGGCCGGTCGCAAATTGGGAGTTGGGAGTTGGATGTTGGGAGTCTGAAATTGCGCTATGATTTTCGCGTTCTAGAGGAGGCCTCATGAAGAGACTAGTCGTGCTGGGTATCCTGTTCACTGCAGGCGCGCTGTCGATGTCCGCAGCGGCGTTGCAGCAGGCGCCAGCAGCCGGCGGACAGCCAGCGGCGCGCGTGGTCACGGTCGAGAAGCTCCGCGACAACCTCTACATGATGGGTGGCGCCGGCGGTGGAGGGAACAGCGCGGTCTTCATCACCGCGGACGGCGTGGTCGTCGTCGACACGAAGAATCCAGGCTGGGGTCAGCCGCTGCTCGAGAAGATCAAGAGCGTCACCGACAAGCCGGTGAGGATGATCATCAACACGCATACGCATGGCGACCATGTCAGCGGCAACGTCGAGTTCCCGACGACCGTGGAAGTCGTCACGCACGAGAACACCGCCAAGAACATGGAGGCGATGCGTCCGGCGACAGGCATCACGCCGGCTCCCGATGCCCCGAAGAACATCTTCAAGGAGAACGGCGGCCGTGGCATGCCAAAGCGAACCTTCAAAGACAAGATGACGCTTGGCAAAGGCAATGAGCAGATCGACTTGTACTACTTCGGTCGTGGACATACCAACGGCGATGCTTTCGTCGTGTTTCCTGCCCTTCGCGTGATGCACGCCGGTGACATCTTCTCCGGCAAGAACGTCCCGTTGCTCGATGCCAACAACGGAGGCAGCGGCATCGAGATCGGCAAGACGCTGGCAAAGGCGGCTGACGGCGTCAGCAAGAGCGTCGATCAAATCATTACCGGACACAGCACGGTGATGACGGTGGCCGATCTCAGGCAGTACGCAGAGTTCAACAACGAATTCGCCGCGGCCGTTCAGGCGGCGAAGAAGGCGGGGAAGACGCCTGACGAGGTCGCAGCCTCGTGGAAGATACCGGCCAAGTACACGGGCTATGGCGAGCCGCAGGCAGCGCGGCTGCGAGCCAACGTCCAGGTCGTGTGGGACGAAACCAAATAGCGAGGCTCCGCCTGAGAAGCAACCCGCGAGATGCGCGGACTACTGACGCTCTCCATCGTAGTGATCCTGGGCGGCGTTGCCGCCCAGGGTCACCATTCCATCGCCGCGGCTTACGATCGCGATCGGCCCGTCAAGCTCGATGGCGTGCTCGTGCAGTTCGCGATGGTTCAGCCCCACCCCTACGTCGTCATCGAGATCAAAGATGGAGGTGATACCGCGCGCTGGCGAGGCGAGCTGGACAACCGCTGGGAACTCGTCGCGATTGGAATGAACGACGAAACACTCAAACCGGGTGATCGCCTCGTTGTCAGCGGCAGCGTAGGCCGCAACCAGCCACGAACCCTGTATGTGTGGCGTCTCGATCGACCCTCGGATGGCTTCTGGTACGAGCAGGTCGGCATGAGCCCGAAAATCGGGTCTCGTTAATCCACACACCAAAACATTCTTGATTGAGGTGATTCTTGATTGCTGAATCGTTGTTGGTTGTTGATTCGCGATTGTTGATTGGCTGCTGATTCGGCACACAAATCAACAATCAAGACTCGTCAATCACCAACGATTCAACCATCAAAGATCAGCGAATCAACAATCCGTCACATCCACACGCCCTATTTCAGCAAGCCATCCACGGTGCTCTGCGCCACCGGATGATAACCTTCGCGCGCCTTACCGTAGATCCGTGTCGCGAGCGCTTTTCCTTCCGTCGTCGTCGCCAGGTCGCGATAGAGCGCCACGATCAGTTTTCGTCGACCGATGCGAATCATGTAGCGCTCCATCGCCGGGAACGCCGCGGTGTAGCGGTTCGCGATTGCCAATCGGAACCACACGTGCGCGATTTCGGCGTTGGGCGAGTCCGTCAGCTTCAGGCGCCGGTCCAGTGTGCTCAGGCGATCGCCGTCCAGCTTTCGGGGTAGCGCGTCGATGAAGTGCACCCATTCCTGGGTCGACCATGCAGACGATGTCTTGACGAGTTCCTCGACCGATTCACCCCTGAGCCAGGCATCACGGGCCCGCTCTACTTTTTCGAGCGCATCCGACTTCGGCATGACGGCAAACGATGGGATCGACTCCGTGTGGAGCCACTCCTGGATCTCCTGGTCGGTGACGGCTCCTGGCTTGGTCGACAGCAGGTGCTTCGACAGGAACTCGAGGAACTGCGCCGTGGTCACGCTCTGAAAGGCGTGCTCGTCGAACCAGCGGCGGAGGAATCGATCGAAAGTGTCGCGCCCGAACCGCTCTTCGAGAAACGACAGGAACAGCGCGCCCAGCTCGTACGGCACCACCGAATAGGCATCGTCTGGATCGCGATCGGCCAAGGTGGGCTGGAGCGTTCGATCGCCGGCGACCGTGAGGTCCGCGCGCGCCTGGCCGAGATCGCGGAGGCCGATGATGCGCTCCATATCCGAAAGCTTCTTGCCGTAGACGGCCTCGACAATGCGGCGCTCGAGATACGTGGTAAACCCTTCGTTCAACCAGAAATCCGCCCAGGTCGCGTTGGTCACGAGGTTGCCGGACCAGGAGTGGGCTAGTTCGTGCGCCACGAGCGCTACGAGCGACTTGTCGCCAACGATCACCGTCGGCGTCGCGAACGTCACGCGAGGGTTCTCCATCCCGCCAAACGGGAACGAGGGCGGAAGCACAAGCAGATCGTACCGGCCCCATCGATATGGACCGTACAGCGCCTCCGTCGTCTTGATCATCTGTTCCGTGTCTTCGAATTCTTTCGCTGCGGCCGCGATCGCCGCCGGTTCCGCCCATACCCCTGTGCGTTCGCTCATCGGCTGAAAGGCCAGATCTCCTATGGCGATCGCTATCAAGTACGAAGGTATCGGCTGAGGCATATGGAAATGAAACACGCCACTGCCCTTTTCACCCGGCGTCATCTCTGCCGCCATCACCGCGACGAGCTCCTTAGGCACGCGGATCGTGGCGTCGTAGGTCATCCGCACCGCGGGCGTGTCCTGAATTGGAATGAACGATCTGGCCTGGATCGCCTGCGCCTGACTGAACAGGAAGGGCTGCTTCTTCCCCGAGGTCTGAGCCGGTGTGAGCCACTGGAGTCCTTTGGCCGACGGCGGCGTGGCGTAAGTGATGCGAACGCGATCGGCGTCAGGCGGAACGGTGACTCGCAGTGCGCTGCCAAATGCCGGCGTCGCTGGATCGAACCGATATGTCGCATCTGCCCATGCGGCACCGTCCGATGATGCTTCTATTTTGCGGACATCGAGATCTCTCGAATCGAGGACGACCTCGGTGGCGCTCGGATCGCGTCGCTCCAACCTCAACTCGGCAGTACCGTGCAACGTCCTGGAATCGAAGTCCGCGGTCAAGTCGAGTACCAGATGTTTGGTGATGAAGATGTCGATGTTGGCGTAAGTAGACATATCGCGCGGCAACTGCGAAGAGCCAGACACGGGTGGCGTGGCAGCTTTAGGGCTGCAGGCCAACATCACGCAGAGGATGGGACCGACTGCTATGGAGCGGTAGAAATACGCAACTGGTCTCACGGTGCCCACTCGAAACGATTATGCCCCCCGCCTACTTCGTGTGCAGAGGCGACGTTGCGCTCTTGACACCAGCGTGCGCGGGGCGTATTGGTATGTACGGCCCGTCAATTCAGACGCGGAGGTTTCCTCATGGAGAGACCACCGGGCTAGTGATGCGCATCAAGGCACCTTCATCCGAACGACAGACGTGCTTGATGCGCCAATCAACAACACAACGTGCCAACAATCTGCAATCCTGGCTCTCGTCAGGAGGCGTGACTGCAGTCACGCACAGAAACGCCCGGCACTGGGACGTACCAGGTCGGGCGTTCACCTTTTCTCTTCACGCGAAGACACCGCCGGCGTCTTAATTCGCCGGCGCACCAAAACTCTTCCCAGTTTTCTCATTGCATCCGGCTGCGGGAAGAGTCGTTCCACAGTTGATGATTGGGCCGCCGATTGCGCCAAACGGACGCCCATCCCTCAAAGGATGAAGGCTTACGGTCAGGATAGTGCCTTGCGGGAAGCTGTCGACCGTGACTCCCTGTCGTGCCATGGCGGCCGCTGATCCCGTTTCCACGCCCCACACCACGGGCTTTCCGTCTTGCATCACGACCTTGCCATCGTCGCCGAGCACTTCGAAGATTAATTGCGCGTGATTGCTGCCGGGGATGAAACGAGTGAGCTTGCCCGTCATCGTCTTGGTGGCGGACATGTCGTACATCGCGAACGAATGATGCGCGTAGGCAGAAAGGTGCAGGGCGGACAGAAAGACAAATAAGAGTCCGGCCACGATCCAGGGGTTCCGTCCGTATCCAATCATTACTCAGTGCTCCTCAGGCTTGTTGAACCTCGTGAACTCGCAAACTCAAATTCCCAACTCCCCAGCACTCGGTGAACTCGACTTGGAAGCTGGAGGTTGGGAGTTGGACGTTGACGTTGATCTAGTTCTCCGGTTTTTTCCAGCCCTGCTCGAAGTGCCGCTCCCAGTTCTCCGCCCATGGCCTGCCGAAGTAATCGATGTAGCCGGCATCCACCGGCGTCAACTGCGTAGGCCGCCCGTCGGGGCCGTTGATGATGGTGCTCTGCACGCGACATTCGACGTAGGTAAACCGCTGTTCCGGATCGTCGATAGGCCTCGCACGTTCCCACGGAGTGACCGTGTGCAGTGGACGCGTGAACGCCTCCGGATCGTAGAACGTCGCTTCGACCGCGATCGTCTTGCCATCCGCGCTGGGACGAAACACTTCGATCGTTTCCATCTTGTTGCTGTACTCGAACATCGAGTGCGATAGCGTCCACCCTTGCACGTTCGCCGTCCACGCGACCAGCGTATTGCCGTTCCAGAAGCCCACGGTTTCGCCGTACCACTGCGGAACCTGCTGGACATGTTTCCGGCCGATCAGGACTTTCCGCAGCAAGTTGTCTGCGATGCCGCTGAGGAACTGGACCTGGTGCGGCGTCATGAGAACCTCGATGGGTCCTCCCAGCGAGGCCTGCGCCCACCAGCGCATGAATCCTTCCGGATAGCAGAATGCGGCCATCCACTGCGGTGAGTTGGATACACCCTCGTGGTAATTCATCTGCACCATCCGCTTCTGGTACTCCGGCGTGAGCAGCGAGAGCATCGTGGCTGTCTGCAGATTCACGCCCCAGATCCACTGATCTTCGTTGCCTCGGCGCTGGTAGAACCCGTCCCAGTCCGGAAGCGTTTGACGGGTGTGATTGGTCGGACCACCAGCCTTCGTGGCTTCGGCCATGAGCGCCTGATAATGCTCTGCCGCGGTCTTGTAGGGGTAGGGACTCACAATCTTTTCGATCGGGTAGTCCAGGTTGCAATCGCCCCAGTGCGCGACTCGATTCGAACGCGTCCACATATCGGTCAACTGGCGTGGAGTGTTGCAGCGCGCATAACGCTTATCCGTCCAGTTCGCCCGATCCAGGTAGAAGTTTTTCGTGGTGAACAAATCCACTGGCAGCGGCGTGATGCCAGCAGGGGGCGTCCTCGACGTTGGAGCGCCGCCCCCACGTCCTCCCCCGCCGCGGCCGCCACGACCCTGCGCACTCGCCTCGTGGCCGAGCCACGCCCAGGTGGCCATTGACGCGAAGAGTGCCAGCGCGAGAACACTGCTGCGTGCCATACCCATGTATGAGAGCTCCTCGTGTGCGCGCGAGCCTCTGCCGCGCCCGCGAAATACGCTATCACGCCTCTATGCTGTGGCTGAGTGGCTGGGTGGCTGGGTAGCTCGGTTCCTGGGGAGACCGGTAAAGCGGACCCGTCGCTATGGGTGCTCCCTACCCATTGACTTCATCAAACCACGTAACGGCGCCGAGGTCCTGCGTATGCGCAACTCGAACTTTAGATAGACCGGCTCATTGATGTATCCCAGCCGCTTCGCTGCGTGAAGGCAGTAACCAACCTCCGCGAGTGACCCGTGTGCCACCTGCAGAAACTGCAATTTCTCGCCGGGTTTGTGCCTTCCAAACCCTTCAGCGATATGGCATGAACTGAGAATGCCGAACGTCGAAGTTGCGATGCCAATTCGAAGCGTTCGAAACGAGGGAAGGTTTGGGACAGCAGGTGAAGGTCGATAAACAGGTCGTCAGCACGCTGCCACGCAATCAGCGAATGATGCGGTAGGGTCATGGCCGGTGCTCAGCAAGGGCGGTGCCGCGCTACCGCGATCGGACGATCCAGCGATAGAACCACCGAGCCACGCACGACCCAGCTACCCAGCAACCCAGCGACCCAAAGACCTATTGGTACCGAAGCACTACAGCCGGATCAACGCGCGTGGCGCGCAGAGCGGGGATCCAGGCCGCGACCGCGGCAACGAGTGTGAGCACTGCCGTCATGACAAGCACGGTCGCGGGATCGGTCGCTGAGACGTTGAACAACACATTCGAAAGCGCGCGCGCCGAGCCAAGCGTGACCAGCAGACCGGCCGCGAGTCCAATGCCTACCGTGAGCATGATGCCGCGGACCATTGCCCAGACGACGAGCGTTCCACGGGCACCAAGAGCGAGGCGAATCCCTACTTCCTTTGTCCGTTCACGGACCGCAAACGCCACCACGGCATAGAGCCCCAGCGCGGCCAATACCAACGCCGTCAGGCTGAAACCCGCCAGGACACTGGCCGCGAGACGCGGCACCAGCAATTGCTGATCGACGGAATCGTTCACGGTCACAAGCTGCATGATCGGCAGCTTCGAATCGTAGCCGCGCACGACCCGCCCGATTGTCGCAGTCAGGTCTGACGGGTTCCCCGACGTCCGCACGATGAACGACGCGATTGGGAAACCCGTCTGGTCCCAGGGCCGATACAGTTGCGGCCGTGGATTCTCCGTGAGACTTTCGACTTTGATGTTTGCGACGACGCCGACGATCTCTACCCAGGAGTCCGGCGCACCGTCGTAACCGAATCGACGACCGACCACGTCGGCCGTCCCCCAGTAGCGTTGCGCCATCGCCTCATTGACGACCGCCACTCGCGGCGCGCTGTTGTCGTCCTGCGGCCTGAACGTCCGGCCATGCAGCATCCGAACGCCAAGGCCTTCGAAAAAGCCAGGGGTTACGACCGCGCTCGGCACTTCTGCCGTGTTGGTTCCAGTTGGCGAGATGTACCCCTCGATCACCAGCGTATTGGTAGGACCGCGTCCGAGGGGTGGGCGGCTGGTTCGCACAACGGACTGGACCCCGGGGAGCGCGGTAAGCCGCGATTCGAGCTCGGAATACACAAGACGGCTGTCGCTTGCTTGATAACCAGCTTGCGCAGCGTTCGTCGTTACCAAGGCCAGCGCGGCGCTGTTGAAACCGAGATCAACCTGCGCCATCTGCATCGTGCTGCGGATCACGAGCCCCGTTCCCGTCAGGAGCACGATCGATAGCGCGACCTGGAAAGACACCATCGCGTATCTCAAGGCCACGTGGTGACGAAGCGCGCTCGCACCCGCGAGCACGTTGGCCGCGTCTGTCTTCAATGCACGAACCGCTGGTGCGAGCCCAAACGCGACACCCGTCAGAATCGAAAGGGCAATCGCGAAGGCGAGTACTGTGACGTCGACCGATAAGGTCACGAGCCCTGCGGCAGCGGGCAGATCGGTCGCCGAGACGACCCTCAGCAGCCATACGGCGGCGAGGCACCCCACCGCACCACCGGCCATGGACAACACCAGGCTCTCCGAGAGGAACTGCCGCAGGATCCGTCCGCGGCCCGCGCCCATGGCCATTCGAATGGACACCTCGCGATGCTGACTGGCGCCGCGCAGGAGCAGCATGATCGCGAGATTGCTGCACACGAGCGCGAGCACAAGGCCAACGACTGCCATCAGCAAGGTGGCTGCTGGAACGAGCACGCGATCGAACGCGGGATGGATACGAATCGCGCGCGCGGGGAGCACTTCGATCCGACGTGTTTGATCGAGTCCGGCGAATCGTGTGCCGAGCTCGGTGGAAACGCTGTCCATGGCGGCGCGCGCCTGGGCCATCGTGACACCGTCGCGAAGCCGGGCTCGAATCAGAAACCAGTGGTCCTGCGGGCGATCGAGCATCTGCACGAAGAAAGAACCCTGAACCGGCCCGATCGCCGAGAGCGAGAGCCAGAAGTCAACCGCCACGCCGCTGGCAAAGCCGTTGTACGCCGCGGGACCAATACCGACGATCGTGACCGGCGATCCCCCAAGTCGAACCGCTCGTCCCACGATCCCGGGATCTGATCCGAAGCGGGTACGCCACGCGTGATCGCTCACGACTGCGACGGGGCCCGCGGTCGGCACGTCTTCATCGGCGGCAATCCATCGCCCGCGCGCCACGTTCAACCCAAGCACCGGAAAATATGACGAGGTGGCGACCTCGACGAGCGACTGCCTCATGCCGAAGTCAGTCTCGACGTTGACCGTCGTGTAGTACATCGCCGACGCACCAGAGAAGACATCAGTGCGCGACGCAATGGCCTCGTAAGCGGGAAACGAACTCGACTGGGGCTGCCCTTCGTCCGAGTGCTGGTAGACGTGGACGACGCGCGCCGGATCGGCGAACGGGAGCGGCCGCAGCAGAAAGGCGTTCACCGCGCTGAACACCACGGTATTGGCGGCGATCCCCAGGCCGATGATGAGAACAGCCATCACGGTGAAGAGCGGCGAGGCAGCCAGCCGCCGCAAACCGTAGCGCACGTCTTGAATGAGCAGATCCATCCAGACCCCCATGCGCGATGATCAATTTACATGCCCGTCAAAACGCTCGGGAAACGGCCCGCCCGCTTGCCGGGCCGTCCGTGGATGGGACGTTCTGTTCGGACATGAACGCGCAGAGAGCGATCAGAGGCCGTCGTAGAGGCGGGTCTTACCTGGCCTGAGCCATGCCTCGAAGGCAGACCGCCTTCTACTGTTCACGAAGCACTGAGGCCGGATCGACCCGGGTTGCCCTCGAGGCAGGAAGGAACGCCGCCACGAGTCCCACTGCCGCCATCGAGGCAACGACCGCGGTCAGTGTCAGCGTATCGGTGGCTTCGACACCGAACAACTGCTGTCTCACGATCTGTCCGGCGGCGAACGCCAGCGGAAGGCCGGCGACCACGCCGACAAGCGCGGGAATCACGCCAAAACCCGCCGAACGCGCAAGAATGTCGGCGCGAGTCGCTCCAAGCGCCAGCCGAATGCCAAGCTCGCGCGTACGTTGGATCACGGCCGATGCGACAACACCATAGATTCCGAACCCGCCGAGGAGAACGGCGATGGCCGCAAACAATGCAACGGCCCACGCGTAGAAACGCGTACGGTCGAGCGAGGTGTCGACTAATTCCTCCATGGTTTGAATCGGGCCAAGCGGAAGGTCTGGTTCCAGCTCTTGCACGATGGCGGCAATCATTGGCGTGAGCGCGCCGGGCTCGGAGTATGTACGAACGACCATGTCGCGCGTTTCGTGCACGACCCAGGGCGACTGCGTCTTCGGTGCGAAGATGCCAGGACCAGGTGGAATGCGCAGCGAGAACTCGCGAACATCTCCCACGACGCCGATGATCTCGGCGGTCACCAATCCCTCTCGCTCGAGCACGAGACGACGGCCGATCGCGCTTGCCGTGCCGAATTGAGCGCGCGCGAGCGATTCGTTGACGATGACAACCGGGGGTGCGCCGTTGCGGTCGCCTCTTTCGAAAACGCGGCCGGCGACGAGCGGTATGCGCAGCGTGGTGAAGTAGTCGCCATCGACGACCCGAAGTTCCGCCAGACTGCGAGCCACCGCTTCTCCGTCTCGTTCCGGCACCGTAAACCCGATGCTTGCGCCGAACCCACTTAGCGGCACCCAGTCGACAACGGACGCCGCCTCCACGCCCGGCAGCGCCCTCACCCGCTCGAGCACGGCGTCGTAGAAATGTTGCAACACCGGACCTGCCTGATATCTGGCGGCCGGTGGCGATAGCCGGGTCGTCAGCACGTTCCGGACGTCAAACCCGGGATCGGTCGATTGCAGCGCGTAAAAGCTGCGACCGAGCAACGCCGCGCCGGCAAGGATCGCGAGGGAGAAGGCGACTTCCACCGTAATCAGCAACGCACGCGATCGCCGGCGTCCCGGCGTGACGGTCCTGGTGGCGAACGCGCCCTGCGCCTCGTTTCGTGGTCGTGTCGTTTCGATCGCGGCGGCCAGCGCGCACACCGTCGTGCATCCAACAGCCAATATCACACCCGCCAGGAGCGTCGTTGTATCGATGCTGATTTCGCTGGCCCGTGGCACACCCGCGGCTGCGGCGGCCGCCACGAGGACACCGGATGTAAGAGACGCCAGCGCGAACCCGCCAAGCGACGCGAGCAGACCAATGACGACGTTCTCGGCGAGCATCTGCCGCATCAACCTGAGCCGGCCCGCGCCCAGCGCGAGCCGCGTGGCGAATTCGTGCCGGCGCTCGAGCATTCGGCCAATCAGCAGTCCTGCCGCATTGCCACACGCCACCAGGAGGAGGGCGCCGACCGCGGCCGCGAGAATCAGCAGAGACGGCCGAACTTCTCGGGTCAACTGGTCCGTCAGCGCTACCACCCCGGTGCCGATCTTCGTCTCCGGATGCTCGGTGGCAAGCGCCCTCGAGATCGCATCGAGATCGGCGCGTGCGCGCTCGAGCGAGACCACCGGACGCACGCGGCCGAGCACGCGAAGCATCCGCGCGTCACGCCTCGTTACGTTTGGATCGAGCCCGATCGGCACCCAGACCTCGGGCATCCGCGGCCACATTGCAGGCGACTGGAAGCCCTCGGGCAGAACTCCCACGATCGTGTACGCGTTGCCGCTCAGCGAGATGGTCTGACCGATGATGGTCGACGCCTGCTGGTAGCGACGTGTCCACAGCGCATGGCTGATGACTGCGACGGGTGCTGCACCTGGCTTGTCTTCGTCCCGGTTGAAGCCACGGCCAAGCACCGGACGGACGCCGAAGACGTCGAACAAACCGGAGCTGGCGCGCGCACCCGCGACCCGTTCGGCCGGCCCGTTGCCGGTGAGCGTAAAGCCGGGCGGATAGTACGCGCCGAGTCGCTCGAACGAAGCCGCGCGCTGTTCGAAGTCAAAGAAGTCGAGCGGCGCTGTCAGATGATCACGGCCGCTTGTGAGTTCGCGTGAGGAAATGGATACCAGGCGATCCGGGTTCGGATGCGGCAACGGGCGCATGAGGGCGGTGTAGACCACACTGAAGACCGCGAGGTTGGCGCCGACACCGAGCGACAGCACCGCCACCACCGCAAAGCCCCGTCCCCGCCGAAGTTGGCGTAGCGAGTATCGGACATCCTGCTGCAGTTCATCGAGCAGATGAAGCCCGCGAGCGGCGCGCAGTTCCTCCTTGAGTCCCTCGACCGTCCCCCATTCGACCGCGGCACGGCGCTCGGCCTCCTGACGCGTCACACCTCGACGCACGAGATCGTCGATGTATGCCTCTTTGTGAAACCGGAGCTCGTCGGCCATCCCGTCCTCGAAGCGGTCGCGCCCCCAGGCCGCGCGCAGCAGGGACGTCAGTCGATACAGCAGGGCCATGTCATGCCTCGGTATCGTCAACCGTGGCGTTCAAGGCCGCGCCGATCGCAGCAGCCAGGCGGTTCCAACCGGCCGTCTCTTCTTTTAATCGCTTTCGCCCCGGCGCGGTCAGGGCATAGAACTTGGCCCTCCGGTTGTTGTCGCTCTCGCCCCATTCGGCCTTGATGAGCCCCTGGTGTTCGAGTCGATATAGCGCCGGATAGAGCGACCCCTGCGGGATGTCGAGGGCGTCGTTCGAGATTTGCTTGATCCGCAGCAGCACGCCATAACCGTGCAACGGGTTCAGCGACACGGCCTTCAGAATCAGCATGTCGAGCGTGCCGGGAAGGAGATCGGCAGTCTTGGACATGACCCTCTCTCCTAGTCTGCCTAGGCAGTGTGGATCGCTTTTCCTAGTCTGTCAAGGAGAGCGGGGTCGAGGCAGCGCCTCTACTTGCCTCGAGGCGCCGCTTCCTTCAACAGGCCGTAGAACTGAATGAACACGTTGTCGCGCCCGGCGTGCTCTGAATGACAGCTGAAACAACTCGCTTTCGGCTGCGGCGCGGCCGTCGATCGATATCCGCCCGTCATCGGTCCACCGAACTGGTAGTAGGCCCAGCCCTCCGGCACCCGCCCCGAGTCCTTGACCGCCATCTCGACGACGTGGACATCCGTCGCAAATTGCCCCTGCCGCGCCGGTGTCGCGTTGGTCCCGATTCCCTGAAGGATGAGCGCGAGCATCGTGCCGTCTCGGAACTGGCCGGTCTCGACGAAGTGGCGATAGGCCGTCGGCTCCATCAGCGTGGTGTTGAACATCTGATGGCCACCGCCCCCCTCGCTGTAGCTCAAACCGAGCGACTGACCAACCAGGATCCACTGCCGATAGTCGGCGGGCAGCCGCAGATTCCGGTCACTGTCGTACTGCGGCATGACGCGTGCCGGCTGAGCGGACGCCGGCGCCTGCTCGGCCACGACAGCCGCGCGCGTTCCGAGCATGGAAAGCCAGACGACGGCAGCACCGACCAACACGATCCGAGCGATTGAATGCGAACGGCTGACGTGTGCCACAACCACCTCCGTACCTTGTATCATGTGCCGCTGATTCCATCCCTCAAACATCTTTGCAGCGACCGGCACGGCAGACCATTCGCAGCCGGCATCACGCCGTTCACGGCGGCGCCACGAAGAGACGAAGGACCATGATCCTTCTCGGTCACCGAAGACGTGGCGATAACAGCGACTCGACCAGAGACCTGCGCGAACGGCTGACACCGACCTGCGTTCCTTCTGACATCACCAGTCGGAGTCCATCGCGATCGTGGCTTTCACGCACGTGTTTGAGGTTCACGATGGCCGTGCGATGCGTGCGGACGAAGACGTCTGGGGCGAGGCGGGTTTCGAGCGAGGCAAGTGACGCGCGCACGAGGTAGTGGCCCCTGGTGGAATGTACCGTCACGCAGTAGTCCTGCGCTTCGATCCAGACGATTTCCTCCGCCCGCAGCACAATCGTGCGCTCGCCCTGCTTGATCGACAGCCGCTGGAGATATTGCGCAGATTCTGACGCTTCGCGCCCCTCGGCCGATTGGAGCTCTGCGGCAACGCCAGCCATTTGATGCGCCAGTTCGCCGAGACGACGCTCACGAACCCGCCGCTTTGCGCGTCCCAGCGCCTCGAGGAATCGCTCGTCGGAGAACGGTTTCAGCACGTAGTCCGTCGCCGCCAACTCGAAGGCGTCGACGGCATATTGACTGAACGCGGTGATGAACACGACGACGGGTCCACTGCTCTGAAAATGTTCAGCGAGCTCGATGCCACCGAGTCCCGGCATCTCGATGTCGAGGAACGCAATGTCGGGCCGCGTGTCGTCGATCACCTGCCGCGCGCGCACGCCATCGCCGGTTTCGACGACCGTTGCCACCTCAGGATCGCGGCGGATCAGTGACACTGCCACTTCCCGCGCAAGCGGCTCGTCGTCGGCAACGAGCACATGGAACCTCGTCATCGGTGAGCACGTTGGCCGTTCGTCTCGGTCACCGGGAGCCTGATATGAGCGACGGTGCCGCCGCCATCAGCCCGCTCCACGTGAATCTGTGCCGCGCCGTTATAGAGACGCTGCAGACGAAGGCGCGCGTTGCCGAGCCCGGTCCCGGCGTGTTCAGTCAAATCGAAATTGGGCGGCAGGCCAGCCCCGTCGTCACGAACCGAAACGTGCAGCTGACCGCCGTCCACCGTCGCCGCGAGCTCCAGATGGCACGCCCCCGACTGTCGCGCGAACCCGTGCCGGAAAGCGTTCTCGACGACGGGCTGCAGGAGAAACGCCGGCACGGCGCATCGCTCGGACTCCGGAGCGATTTCATATCGGACATCGAGTCTGTCGCTGAAACGTACCCGTTGGAGATCGATGTACCGCTTCACGAAGGCCGTCTCTTCCGCCAACGTGGTGGTGTGCTGACGCCGACCTTCGACGGCGGCGCGCAACAGCTCGCTCAGCTCGAGGAGCATCGACAACGCACGATCGCTCGAACGCGAGCGAATCAACGCCGCGATGGAATTGAGGGAATTGAACAGGAAGTGCGGCTCGATTTCGAGGCGAAGGGCGTCGAGCTGCGCGCGTGCGAGATCGGCCTCGAGGCGTGACTCACGCACCTCGAGGTTCTGCGCCCGTTGATACACCGCCAATCCGGCCCCGATCACGAGAAGCAGGCCGTAGACCAGCAGATCGACCGGAAGGGAAACCACCTGGATAATCAGCGCGGCCCCGAAACGGAATCTCTCAACTGGAATGTAGGGCTGTAACCCGACTGTCGCGACTGACGCGAGCAGCATGTGTGCGATGAGGATCACGAGCCCGGTGACGATCACACGAAACGCCGCTCTGGCAGAGCGGGCATCGCGATCGGTGAGTCGCCCACCGAGTCGCAGCACAACCGGCGTTGCCGCAGCCCATACGCTCCACGAACAGAGCTGCCACACCGCAATCCGGACAAAGGAGTGTCCGTGGTGCAGCATCGAGAGATAGATCTGGGCGGCGACCGTCAGCGCGACGAGGCTGGTGCCGGCAGCGCCAAGCGCCAGTGCCCACGCCAGAGACAGTGTCGGCTGCATGTACCAGGGTCAGCTTATCGGCTCATGGAGCCGGGCGGCAACGTCGTTGCCGCGAACGGTCATTCGAGCGCGGCGAGGGGCAATGACGCTGCCGCCAACGGTGAGACGATCTTCACGAACTACTGCGCCGGGCGCCGCGGCGCCACTGCGAGGGCAGGCTTCGGGGAAGGCCACGTGCCATCAAGGCGTCCCAGCGTGCCGTTCTTGCTGGCCGCCTCGGTCGGCGAGCGCCTGCTGAAATGCCTCGACATCTCCCTTATGCAGGATCTCGACTGGTCGCGGTGCTGGCGGCGTTCTTCCCGATTCGCCACGTCGCGAGCGTGGATCCAACCGTCGCCCTACGCTGCGAGTAGAGGCGCGTCCTCCGACGCGCCTGTCACTGGCATCTGACGGCGTGTCACTTCTGCTTCGAGTAATCGACGAGCGTCTGGTCCCTACAGTTGTCCTTGGTAAATGGCTGATCTGCGATGGCAACGACGTCCGAGCCGGTGTATTGCCCCTTCAGATACTCGGGATCTTCGGCTGTGTAGGCCCTCGTCAACTTTATCGTCTTCGGATCGAGGGTGAAGCGCTCCACAACATGCAGCTTCGCGCCATGACGAACCGGGGCGTTCAACACGCCGGGCTCGAAAGCGATCGTGTCGACGACGAGCACATCGCCTTCCCACCGTCCGATTGAGTGACCCGAGCGGCTCGGCTTTACGTTTGCCGGGTGCGACTTCATGTTCATGTAGACGGTGCGACGAAGATCCATCTGCCCGTACTGAATGACGATGGTGTCCTTGCTCTGGGTGATGCGATTTACCGGGCCGTCGAACGTCCAATCGAAGACGATGCTGGTCGTCTCACAACGGAAACGTGGATTGTCGTCGCGGGTGAATTTAGCGGCCGCCTGTTCGCCGAGCGACGTCAACTCCGTGCCGCCGTACAGACGCGGCCCCGCCGGCGGACCACCTCCCCTTCTTGCGCCACCGCCACCGCGACGTTCGCCTGGCTTGATCGTCTCCAACTGACTCAACGGCACCAGGCCGCCGCCCGTACCTCGCGGATCGGCCATCACAACCTGCTCCGGCGCCCAATCACCAGAGATATTCGGCTCACCCGTCGGACGACGCGGCTCGCGTGTCTTTGACGCGAAGGGCAACGCGCCGCGAACCTCGCTGACACCTCCGCCCGCGGCCTTAACGTATTGGCCATAGCGGTCCATGTGGCTTCCATTTTCGAACCGGATCGTATTCAGGTAGCAGGAATTGGGATCGGCGCGATCGGGCGCGGCCTCGATGGTGACCTTCGAGTTGATCGGGAACAGCTCCTTCGACCACCCGGAGCGGCGCAGGGTATGCGCCGATCGCATTTCGCATCGGTGTTTCGACACGCGACCGTTGGCATCGGCGACCTCGAAGTACAGCCACGAGTGTGGGTTGACGAAGTCGATGCGCGTGAGCTTGCCGGTGTAGGTTACCGACTTGCCAAGCTCGAACGTGCCAGGACCATGGTGAGCGGATGCAGCACCGGCACATGCGAACCACACCACAGCGAACGCGCCTAATCGCCTCATACCCGGTTTCCCTCCGGTTCCGTATTGTAGGCTGAAGCCGCTGCGGTGACGGCTGGCTCTGCGGTCAGGATTGCATGCTGTGGCGGAATGAAGGGACAGGACGGTCGAATGCAAATGCAAACCCCCGCTGAGGCCGTGCACGACACGATGTCGCCGGCACGATGCCGCATCGCATCCGGCTACGGCAGGTAGACCGATTCGATTTTGAGCCCTCGATCGTCGGAGACCATGGTCGCGGGGCGCCCGCCTTTCGGGGGAGTGAAAGGAATGGTGTACGCCCCGGCGTCACCGGGTCACGCTGCGACGAGCGAGAGAGGCGCCCCGCTGTTATTCAGACGACCGTTGGGGCTCAGTGCGATACCCCGCGCGCCCCATGCCGGATTCAGTCTGAAACGATTCCTTGGCTTCGCGATAGGCCGCTTCACCCTCTTCGCGCGCCTGGCTCATGGCGCTACCGGCACGTTCCCAGCCACTCGCCACCGCCGACTTCACGCGCTCGGACTGCGTCTTCAACGTGTCACGCCCGCGTTCCATCGCATCGCGTCCCAGCTCGCGTCCGCGTTCCACCGCGTCGTGCCCCAGCTCGTTGCCGCGACGTCTCAGATAGGCACGAGTGTCGCGACCGTTGGCTGGAGCGAGGATCAGCGCCGCCGCGGCGCCCACCGCCGCGCCGATCACGAACGCCGCCCACGTTCCCGGAGAATAGTTCGAATCAAACGGCTCACTGTACGTGTTCATACGAGTTCTCCTCCCTCGCCCGACGCTACGTCGCAGGGTCCGTTGTGAACGCGGCGGGCCCGGGAGAGCAGGACCCGCCCCTACGTCGCCTGCGTCGTTCGAGGGCCTTGTCACACGGCGCGTCTACCTGAAATGAGTTGCACCAATACGGCGACGACCGCGAGCACAAGAAGCAGGTGGATGAATCCACCGAGTGTGTACGAGCTGACGACTCCCAACAGCCACAGCAGCAACAACACGACGAAGAGTGTCCAAAGCATGGTCATTCTCACATCGGTCGAACTCTGACGCGCCGTGAGGAGCAGCGCGACGGGATCCGCCGACCATGCGGCCCGCACGCGTCGATGGAGCACACGCCGTGCCATGCCACGGCCGGGGCGGAAGAAGATATTCGCTGGCGATTTTCGACCGATTTCCTTGTAAGAGTTGCACCCTTCGCCGTACATCCTGCAAACCTCATCAACGAATTCCCATCGAGATCAGCTTCGCGCGCGCGCGCCTCGTCGGCCGCGGCGCCTCGGAGAGGGTACGAAACGTGCTCGTGACCAACGCGCGTCGTGGCGCTTCGCCACGGGGAGGAACGTCGATGAGAGGCTTGTTCGCTCTTGGCATCGTCTTATTGCTCGTGGGACTGGCAGTTCTCGCGTGGCCGGCGATCCCATACACGGAGAGGAAGAAGGCCGTCGACATCGGACCTATCGAAGTGGAAACGGAAACACAAAAGCAGGTTTCCTTGCCGCCGATACTCGGCATCGCGGCGGCAGCATCAGGAGTCGCACTGATTGCGCTCGGTCGTCGACGGGCGTAACGCGAACAACGAGATAGACACAACCCTGGGAAACAGCTGGCGGAGGTACCCGTGAGGCAGTCAGATCGTCGAGGGCAACAATCCCCTGATCCCCGTCGTGCCGCGCGTCGAGCAGTGGTGTCAAGCGCGCTCGTGCATCGCCGGATCCGCTCCGCCACGGGCACGTCGCGCAGTCGATCGAACCGCCGTGACCGCGAGCCACGGCCACGGATACTCGTGATCGATCACGATATGCTGACGCGCGAGACGCTCGCGATGATGTTGCAGTACTACGGCTACGACGTGACTCTCGCCAGTGACGGGCAAGAAGCCACGCGTCTGCTCGCGGACACGACACCGGACCTCGTGGTCATGGATTGGCGCACGCCCGGCCTGTCGGGGTTCTCACTGTGCCTCGCCTTGCGGCGGCGTTGGCCGCTGATGCCGATCGTCGTCGTCACGTCGAGCGACGAGGTGTTTGACGGCGATCGGCCCGTGAACGCCTGGCTGCAAAAACCGATCGATCCATCGCTGCTCAACCAAGTGATCCACGACGAGCTCGCGCCGGTCCTGAGCTCATGAGACACGACCTGTGACACGACCCCAGCGCATATTGCTCGGCGTTCTGGTGGCCGTGGGCATTGCGCTCGGGCTCGGCGTGGCCGTCTTGAGCAGCGACTGGGCGACGCGGCGCACGCAGCGCGAGCTCGTTCGAATCATCGAAAGCCGGCTCGACGCTGACGCGGAGGTGCAGGAAGTCACGATGTCGATCTTCCCGCGCCTGTCGATCGATGGGCGCGGATTGACCCTCACCCGGACCGGGCCCGATCATCGCCTCCCCTTCATTCGCATCGATAAGTTCCATGCATCGGGATCGTTGCTCGACGTGCTCAAACGATCGATTCAGGTGGTGGAAATCGAGGGATTTCAGATCGACGTCGCGCGTGGGAACAAGCCCGAGGACTCCGCCATGCGCAAAGCACGTGACCTCGAGATCGGCGTGATCAGAGTGAGTGGCGGCCTGCTCCGTATCCTCCCTGATGATCCGGACAAACTGCCACTGAACTTTGACCTCCAGAGCGTCACCTTCTACGACTTCAGCTTCAACCATGCCGGGCGATACATGGCAACCGTGGTCAATCCGAAACCGCAAGGGCTGGTCAGGAGCAGCGGATGGTTCGGTCCCTGGAATTCCCATTCGCCGCGCTCGACACCGTTGTCCGGCGAGTACGAGTTCAAGGATGCCCGGCTCGACACGATCAAGGGGATTGGCGGAACGCTCAATTCGACCGGCACGTTCGAGGGCGTCCTCGAGCACATCAGCGTCAAAGGCACGACAGCGACGCCCGACTTTCAGCTCAATCTCGCCAAACAGCCGATCACCCTCGAGACCAGCTTCGTGGCGATTGTCGACGGAACCAGCGGCGACACCCACCTCGAAGAAGTGAATGCGACGCTTGGCCGCACGCGCATCGTGGCCAAAGGATCGATTGCCGGCGCACCCGGCGCTCAGGGGCGAACGATCTCACTCGACGTGCGCGCCGATGGACGATTTGAAGATTTCCTGCGGCTCGCCGTGAAGGCGCCGAAGCCGATGATGCGCGGCGGCATCGGGTTGAACACGTCGCTCATCATTCCGCCTGGCGATGTCGATGTCGTACAGAAGATTCAGCTCAGGGGATCGTTCAAGATACGACGCGGCCAGTTCAGCTCGGACACGGTGCAGGACAAGATCGACGAGCTGAGCCGCCGCGGTCGCGGTGAACCCGAAAACGAGAACGTCAACAACGTGCTTGCTGACTTCGGCGGAAACTTTGCCCTTCACAAGGGTCGCCTGGACCTGCCGAAGTTCCAGTTTGCCGTCGAGGGCGCGCGCGTGGCGCTGGGAGGAAGCTACGGTCTGCCGACACAGCGTCTCGACTTCGAGGGATCGCTGATGCTCGATGCGCCCATCTCGAAGACCACCACCGGCTTCAAATCTCTCTTCCTGAAGGTACTCGATCCACTGTTCCGTAAAGACGGTGCGGGCACGGTATTACCAATTGTCGTCTCGGGAACGGTCGATCAGCCTTCGTTCGGAATCGACAAGGGCCGAATTATCGGCCGTTGATCAACGTCGCGCACTTCTCACCAATCATCACGCACGCGGCATGCGTCGGTGCGTTCACGACCTCCGGCATGATCGACGCGTCTGCGACGCGAAGCCGTTCGACACCGCGCACCCGCAGCGCCCCATCCACGACGGCGGCCGGATCCGAGTCGGGCCCCATGCGGCACGTCCCTGCCAGGTGATAAATGGTGTCCGCCTTCTCCCGCACGAACTTCTCGAGATCGCGGTCCGACATCAACTCCATACCGGGCTCGATTTCGTCCAACCGCAATCTGTCATAGGCCCGTGACACGCCGAACTGGCGAGCAAGGCGCGCTCCGTACACGAGCGTCGCGGTATCGGCATCGGCCTGAAGATAGTTGGCACGCAAGACTGGTGGAGAGAACGGATCGGCTGACCGCAGCTCGATGGATCCACGCGACTCAGGCCGCACCAGCGAGGCGGTGATCGTGATCACGTCTTCCGGTTGCTCGAGCCCGCGGCCGACGTAGAACTGCAGGTTCGGTGGCGACGTCGAATCCGACGATGTGAACAAGCCAGCCGTCACCGTCGAACCGGGCAGCCTGATCCTCGCTTTCCACCGCACTGAAAGTTTCAGATGGTCCTGCAGGTTGCGTCCGACTCCCGGCACGTCAGCGACGACGCCAATCCCGCGTGCGCGCAGATGATCTGCCGGGCCAATGCCCGACAGCATCAGCAGGCGCGGCGAATCCACTGCCCCGGCGCACAGCACGACTTCACGCGTCGCGCGAACCTGTATCGGGGCGCCATTCTGCAAGAGCTCGACACCGATCACTCGGCGCCCCTCACAGAGTAAACGGAGGACTCGCGAATGCGAACGAATCTCGACGTTCGGCCGCGACATCGCCGAAGTCAGGAACGCCGCCGCCGCACTATGCCGTCGTCCATTCAGGATGTTTCTCTGATAGAAGCCGGCGATGCCAACAGGGTCCGGCACGTTGAAGTCGTATCGGGGATCGGCGCGGAAGCCTTGCTCGATCGCCGCTGACAGAAACGCCTCGTGACTGGCATGCGGATCAGTACAGTGACTGACTGCAAGAGGGCCCTTCATGCCGCGATACTCCGACGCGCCACCGTCGTTGTGCTCGGAACGCTTGAAAAGAGGCAGCAGGTCGTCGAAGCCCCAACCCGCGTTGCCACGTGCCTGCCACGCATCGAAGCAGCTGCGATGGCCACGAATGTGGACCATCGCATTGATCGCGCTCGATCCACCGTGCGCCTTTCCTCTGGGCGTGACGATGCGCCGATTCGCCAGGCCAGGTTCCGGCTCGGTCACGTAGCCCCAGTCGTACGGTGAGCCCATGAGAGAGTTCCATCGCCCTGGTATCGTGACGGACGTGTCCTCTTCGCCCGAATCGCCAGCTTCGATCAGCAACACGCGGACAGTTGGATCGGCAGACAGTCGGTTGACGATGACGCAACCCGAGGATCCGGCGCCTATGACGATGTAGTCGGGAATTGTGGTCACGGGATGGCGGGTCCAAAGAACAGGACCCGCCCTACGGGAGGTGTAGGCCGGGTCTTCTTCTTGAGACCCGGCGTGAAGTCAGTTCTTCGCCTCGCAGGCGTCGGTGATGCAGATGGAATCGAGCGTTCGTCCCATCGGCGGTGCTTCCATGCCGGCCGCCGTCATCAACTTGCGCAGGAGCAGCCCCGCCTCCGGGTGCGCGATCGCTGACTGCACGCCCACGCGCACGAGCCCGTCAGCGTAATCGACCGCCAGCCACGTATGCGCGGCAAGGGCGCCACCGCGATTGTCGGTGTTGCCGTAGTCGCGCACGTCGAGCTTTGCACCCGCATCGACGAGGGCTTGAATCACATCCGCGCGCCCCTTGTGCGCCGCGCCATGGAGTGCCACTCGACCCGTATCGGCCTGGAGGTTTGGATCAAGCCCCAGCTCGAGAAGCAGCTTGACCGCGTCGAGCGTCGCTTTCGTCGACCATTCGAACGTGATCCCTTCGACCCAGCCGATTCCTGCTGCGACGTGAAGCGCCGACACGTTCAGTACGGTGTTGATTTTCGGATCTGCCCCGCGTGCGATCAGCAGCTTCATCAGCTCGACGTCACCTGACTGCGACGCGCGCAGGAATGCGGTCGCGCCGTTTTCATCGAGCCACTGGTTCGTGAACACGGTCCGCGTCTCGCTGCTGTCTTTGACGCGATGGTTGACGTTCGCACCCTTGTCCAGCAGCAGCTTGATGAAATCCAGGTGATCCATGTCCGGTTTGCGGACCGGATAGTCGCCGTTCTCGATGTTACGGTTGTCGGTCGCCAGGTACAGGGGCACCCACCCGCCGTTGTGCGCGAGGTTGACGTCCGCGCCGCGCTCGATCAGATACGCCCCGAGCTTGTAGTAGCGATTCTGCGTCGCGACGAGCAGCGCACTCCAGCCGTATCCCGATTGCTGATTGACGTTGACGCCCGCATCGAGGAGCGTCTTCACCGACTCGAGGTCGTTCGAGCGGGCCGCGAAGGTCAGAGCTGTGAGCCCTCCGCCGTCGGCCGGACCGGCACGACGCCCGAACCCGGCCGCCACTGCCGCATCGTCGTTGAAATCCACGCCGGTGTCGTCGCCACCGGCGTTACCGCGTCCGGCGCCGCCGGCGCGTCCCCCACCACGACCACCACCGCCGCCCGCGGCACGGCCCCCAGCACCAGAGCTCTCCAGCGCTCTCAGGTCCCCGAGACTGGGCGCAGCCTGACGCGCAGCCACCGCTGCCGCCTGCGCGGCGACGGCCTTCCGCGGATCGTTCGCCTTGCCGAGCGCCGGTCCGCCCCCGCGCGGAGCGACATTGCTCTTCGCGTTCATGTCCGCTCCACGCTCAATCAGGAGCTTGATCGCGGCTTCATGCCCCTCGTCCGCGGCCCACATCAACGGCGTCGTACCGCGGAGCGTTTCCTTCGCGTTCGGGTTCGCACCGTTGTCGAGCAGCGCCTTCATCGCCTCGACGTTGCCCGTGCGTGAGGCAAGCATCAGCGGCGTCCTGCCGAGCGCAAGCGTCTCGTTGGGATCGGCCCCACCCTCGATGAGCGCCGCGATCATCCTGGCGTCGCCGTTCACGCTGGCCAGCCACAGCGGTGTCACGCCCTCACGGTTCGCCGCCTTCGGATTGGCACCTGCACGGAGCAAGGTGGCGGCCAGTTCCCGGTTGCCTTTGTAGACGGCCCAATGCAGCGCGGTCGCACCATCGGCCTGCGGCGCGTTCACGTCCGCCTTCTTCGCGATCAGCCCCTGCACGGCGGCCGCGTCACCGCGCATGGCCGCATCGGCGATGTCGCTCTTGGTCGCCGCCGCACTTTGAACCACGAAAGCTGCGGAGAGGAGCGCCACGAAGCACACGAAGATCAAGCCACGAAGCATTCCCTTGGGAGTTGGGAGTTGGCAATTGGAAGTTGTCACAACTCCTCCAGCCTTCCGGTGCTGTCGCCGATGCTGTCCTGATGAATATCGAACTTGTCGAGAATGCTGAGGAGCAGATTCCCCGTCGGCACGGTCTTGCTTGGATACGCCAGGTGACGTCCGCCCTTGAGCTTTCCGTTCGCACCGCCCACGAGGATATGGGGAACGTCGTGGTGCACGTGCTGGTTGGAGTTGCCCATGTTGCTGCCGAACAGGATCATCGAGTGATCCAGGAGCGTTCCATCGCCTTCCATCTTCGAGGAGAGCTTGCTGGCCAGATGCGCCACCATCGCGACGTGGTACTTGTTGATCTTGGCCAACTCCAGGATCCGCCGCGGATCCTCGCCGTGATGCGATACGCCATGGAAGCCCGCCGTGGGTGCTTCACTGGCGGGGTAAACCCGGCCCGTCAGGTCACGGGCGAAAAGCAATGTGCCCACCCGCGTGATGTCGGCCTCGAACGCGAGCGCCAGCAAGTCGAACTGCAGCTTGATGTGCTCGTCGAAAGTCTGCGGCACACCAACCGGCACCTCGATGTTCTCGGGCGCGACGACCGATGCCTTCATCGCGATCTGCAGCCGCCGCTCGATCGCGCGCACGTTCTCCTGGTAGTCATCGAGGCGCTCGCGGTCCGAGGCGCCGAGCGTACCGCGTAGCCGCGTCAGGCTGGCGGTCAGCGAGTCGAGAATGCTCTGGTCGCGCTTGCGCCGCGCGGCACGCTGCTCTGCGGTCGTGCCATCGCCGAACATGCGTTCGAAGACCACCTGCGGATTGAGCTCCATCGGCAGGGGCGAGGTCGGTGTGGCCCACGAAATCGTATTCGTGTAGACGCAGCTGTAGCCCTCACCGCAATTGCTCGAGTTCGCGCCCGGGTCTTCAACCGCCATCTGCAGCGACGGCAGCAGGCTCTCGCTCCCGATCTTCTGAGCGATGATCTGATCGATTGTGGTGCCCGCCTGGACGTCCGCACCGGCGGTCTTCTTTGGCTTGTCCGCGCACATGAAGGCCGCCGCGACCCAGTGATCCGCGCCGGTCACACCAGGTGGTGGCTCGGCCGACCGCGAGTGCAGGCCGCTCAGGATCACGGTGTGGTCGCGGAGCGGTTCGAGCGACTTGTAGATGTAAGGAAGCTCGGTTCCCAGCGGACCGACCTTGTCCGGAACCCAGTAACCGGGTGCCGCTCCGTGCGGAACGAACAGGCCGACGAATCGCGGCTTCGGATTTGCCGCGGTCTGAGCCAACGCCGTGCTCGCGGGCACCATAGCCTCGAGGAACGGCAGCGCCAGCGCGGCGCCGGCGCCGCGCAGAAGGGTTCTCCGGGGAATGTGCCTCTTTGTAATAAACATGATGAGTCCGTCTGCTCCGGTTTACGTTACAGCTCGCTTGTGTGGAGGCCATCGGCGTGGGCCCTCACTGCGAGAATCCGCCGATTCCTCTGGAACGACGTTGCTAACAGCACCAACACAAGCGAGTCCTTCGGTTAACGTTCTGCACGCTGACCGGCGGGGGCTGCCGCCGGCTTCATGTTCATTTGAAACGGCTCGCTCTTGACGATGCCCGCCACGAGCGACGAGAAGCGGTACTTGTTCGCCTCCGCACCGCGCACAATCGTTCGCACTGTCGGCATGTCATCGTACTCGACGCCGCGCCCGAGGGCGTAGGTGAGCAGCTTCTCGGCGACGACGCGCGCGAATTGATCCGAATAGTGGATCAGGTTTCCGCGAAGGGCCGACACGCCCGCATCGAGTGATGTGCCGTCGGGCAGCTTGCCGCGAGTATCGACCGGCAAGCCCTCCTCTTGAGTACGCCACGCGCCAACGGCATCGAAGTTCTCGAGCGCGAGACCAACCGGTTCGAAGATCTTGTGGCACGCGGCACACGTCGGGCTGATCCGATGCTGCTCGAGCACCTGCCGCATCGTCGGCTGCTTCGTGTTGCCGGTGTTGTCGTTGGCGCGGGTGATGTTGACCTCCACGCCGGGCGGCGGTTGCGGCGGCTCGACGCCAAGCAACGTCGCCTGCACCCACTTGCCGCGCGCGACCGGCGAGGTGCGTGCCGGGTTCGACGTGACCGTCAGCAGCGCACCTTTACCCAGGAGGCCCCGGCGCATGTCGAGTTCGGGCGGGAGCGTCACCCGCCGGAACTGCGCGCCGTAAATGTTCGGGATGCCGTAGTGCTTGGCGAGTCGCTCGTTCACGAACGTGTAGTCCGCGTCCAGCAGATCGAGCACACTGCGATCCTCGCGGACGATGCTCTCGAAGAACATCTCGATTTCACGCTGAAAGGCGTTGCGCAGGTTGTCGTCGAAGTCGGGAAACAGGTTGACGACGGGCTCGACGGTCTTGAGCGATCGCACACTCAACCACTGTCCCGTGAAGTTCGCGATGAGGTCCGCGGACTTCGGATCTGTCAGCATCCGCTTCACCTGCCGGTCGAGCACCGCTGGATCCTTCAGCTTGCCGGCGGCGGCCACATCGATCAGCTCGTCGTCGGGAATGCTGCTCCACAGGAAAAACGACAGGCGGGACGCCAGCTCGAGGTCGTTCAGGCGATAGCTCCGGCCCGCCGCGAGCGCCGCCGGTTCGCGCTCTCCACGGTAGGTGAACTCCGGATCCGCGAGCACGCGTTGCAGCGCCGCTTCGATGCCGTCGTCGAAGCTTCCGCCCTCGCCACGGCCCGCTTGATAGAACGGCATCAGGACCTTCAGATCCGCGGCGGTCGACGGCCGTCGGAACGCACGCTTCGCCAGCGTCGAGACGATTGTGCGCGCACAGGCGTCTTCCTCGCGTGGCGTCGCTGGCCGGCACGTGAAGATGCGCTGGCGACTGGCCGTGTCGTGTGCGCCCTTCGGATTGTGCGGTCCCTCGATGGTGACCTGCCCAACGTGCGGATAGAAGATGAAGCCCGGGATCGAGCCCGGGGTGTTCATCGTGCGCTGGAACGGCTTGTTCAGCTCGGTGCCCGGTACATCATTGGTTGCGAGGAAGGTCACGCCAACCACGTGGAGACCCGCGGTAACGGGAATGCGCGGAGTCCACTTACCCAGGCCGGTCGTGTTCGAAATCTCCTTGTCCCAGTCGAACAGGTGCACGCGCTCGCCGTCGATGAGAATCTCGAGCTTCTCTCCCGTGATCCCACCGAGCACTCTTTGGAAATAGCCCGTCACGCCTTTCACGTTGAACGCGTATTCACCGTCGGC
>DASRJE010000115.1:0-2191 GCA_035649635.1 Vicinamibacterales bacterium
TGGCGAACGCCCATTGCGAACGGCGTCGACCACGTCCTCGCAGATTCGCCGAGTACGAGTTGTGTCCTCGACCAGCTCCTGATACAGCGTCTGGAATTCGACACGCTTGTCCTGATCGGGGTTCCTCGTAGGCTTGAACCCCGTTGGCTGAACCAGCACGAAGTGCTCGAATGGCCGAGACGCCGCTTGTGCGCGCGCACTCACCTGATGCCGAACTGGGCCGCACTGCATAAAGATGATCGGATGGTGACCGTCCTTGCGTGCGACGGTTGCTGATAAGCCAACGACAAATCGGGCTTTAGCCTGGCGTGCCACCTGTTCGAAACTGTGCGCCGACAGGTGGTGGCATTCGTCGACGATCACATGGCCGTACTCGGCGACACGGTCATCGACTACGCCCTTGCGGACGAGACTCTGAATGATGGCAACGTCAATCCTTCCGGTCGGTCGATTTCGTCCGCCGCCGATCCGACCGATTGATTTCGCCGGTATATCGAGGAACGTCGACAGCCGCTCGACCCACTGATCGAGGAGCTGGCGCCGGTGAACGAGCACGAGCGTGTCCACCCCGCGTTGAGCAATGAGCCATGCGGCAACGACGGTCTTGCCAAATGCGGTAGTGGCCGCCAGGACTCCCACTTCGTGCCGCAGCATGGCGTCGGCTGCAGCCTTCTGCTCGCGCCGAAGCTCACCTTGAAACTTCACTTCCAATTGACTGCCGTGGCGGCGTTCGTCGCGAACGGCCATGCGAACGCCCAGCTCGGTCAGCGTCTTGCGGACGTCATCGAGGCAGCCGCGCGGAAGTCCGATGTGATGCGGAAGATCCTCGGCGCAGCCGATGACGCGTGGCTTGTTGTACGTCGACAGTCGCATCGCCTGCGCCTTGTAGAACTCGGGGTTCTGGAACGCAGCGAGCCGGAGCAATCGGTTTCGAAGCCCAGGATGCAGCTCTTGCTTGGGGATGTAGATCTGATTGCCAAGAACGAGTTCCAACGACGCCGGCAAATCGCCGACGAGCGGGGCCTCCCTTCGACGTGACGGGGGCGCGGTCCAAGGCTCGACTTCTTCATCGTCCTGCGGTGGCAACCGGACGCCGAGGATGCGGCCTCGTCGTTCAGCATCTTCGACAATTTGTTCTAGCTGCGATCTGGCGATCTTGCGAACGCTTGTGAGAAACGCCCACTGGTCAGTCCACGAAACAAAGGCGCTATCCAAGAAGACCGTGTTGTCCTGCTTGCGAGATCCTCTCTGGAGTGGCAGAGCAATGAGGTTTCCAAAGCCTCCGTGCGGCATCGTGTCTTGATTCGGGAACAGTCGGTCGTACGAATCGAGGCCGATGTCCGGACGCCTTTCCATGGTCTCGGTGAGGACATGGGATCCCAGTCGTCGCGCGAGCGCGGCCGGAACGGCCTCTTCGAAGAAAAGCCAGACATGCGCGCCTCGCCCGGAGCGTGAGCGTTCGAGCGCGGCTGGGAGATTGAGGTGGTCACAGGTTTCAAGAAACGCCGCTGCATCTTCGCGCCACCCGGTCTTGTCGAAATCGACGGCTAAGAAGAAGCAGGTCTCGTCCTGCAGCAACGGATAGACGCCAGCGACGAAGGGTTGTCCCTCGGCGTCGGAACCTGACAAGTGCCAACGAATGACGTCGTCGGTGACCGGAAGGAATCGACGATTGGGACACTCAGCGCACTTGATGCGTGGCTTTTCGCACACGCCTCGGATCCACTCGTTGGCACACGCGGGGGCATACCCGGACCTGCCCGTTTTGCGGCTTTCGAATCGCCGCGGGTACACGTCGTCGCGACCCCGGAAGAGCGATCGGAAAAGGGCGATCTTCTCCTCCGGCGACGATGCCTGATCGACAGGCTTCGAGAGCAGGTCCATGAGGTTGATTTCGTCTGCTGAGCGACGAGAAGTCGCCCACGTCTCCTCTTCAGTCCCTACGTTCGAATCCAGTTTACGTCCGGCTTCTGGTGGCGGCGTCGGTGAAGTTGGTTGAGTGCGTCGCCTGAGCGGCGAGCAGGGACTCCTTTACGGTGGGGAACGTGCCGATCGGCCTTGCTCGTTTTGAAGCCGACCTTCGGTGGTCGGCTGGAAGGCGTGCACGGTGACGCCTAAGAGGGCGCTATAGGTGGAACCCCGCTGGAACCCCGGAACTCGAAAAGTGGTCGGGGCGACTGGATTCGAACCA
>DASRJE010000116.1:0-5973 GCA_035649635.1 Vicinamibacterales bacterium
CCGGTGGAGGAAATCTTCGGCGCGGATCTTGAGCTCGGTCTTCGTCAGGTTCTTGAGGCGTTTCTCCCCGGCCCAGCCCGGATCGTAGTCCTTCAAGCGTACCCGACCTCGAGTCGGAACCTGGAACAGCCGACGAACTTCGTTGAACGTTAGGGCCACGCGATGCTCCCGAGAAAAGATCGAGCGACTCCGGATATCGCTCCGCAAGACCTGGGCCACCGATCGCACCGAAACACGGCGAATCACGGCGGGTTTTCCACGGTTTCCGCTCATCAGCGAGCCCGCGTGGCTTCGATCACCGCATGTTGTGAGCGCTATCCCGATTGGCAAGAAGCCCTGCGCCGAACGCGAACATCCCTGGGGATCGTGACGCCACTGACCTTTACCAATGGGTGCGGGTCTTGCAGCCCGGCAGGACGGCACATCACTATGAGAAGGAGAGAAGCATGAAGGTGTTCCACAAGATGGTTCTGACGGGGGCTCTGGCCGGTTCGCTGCTGCTAGTGGCTGGCGCCACCGTGACTGCCCAAACGAAAACGCTCCAAGGAGAGTCCGTGACGATGACGGCCACGGTCGAAGCGATTGACCAGGGCACCCGAACGGTGACCGTCAAGGATGACAAGGGCATCTACGAGACCATTCAGGCTCCCCCCGAAATGAAGCGCTTCTCGGAACTCAAGGTGGGCGACAAGATCACCGCGCGCTACTACCAGAACGTCGTCATCCGCATGAAGAAGCCCGGTGAGGCCCCCGTGGACGTGGATTCGGCGGCGCTCACCCGAAGCGAGGGGACACCAGGCGTGACGGCTGCCGCGCAGCGGACCATCACGGTCGCCGTGACGGCAATGGATCCCAAAACGTCGTCGGTGACGGTCAAGGGGCCGAACGGCTACATGTACAGCCGCAAGGTCGCCGATAAGAAAGCGTGGGCTCAACTGAAGGTCGGAGACCAGCTCGACATGACATGGACCGAGGCGGTGCTGCTGTCAGTCGATGCTCCGAAGAAGTAGACCGCTCGTGGTGATTCCGAAGTCACCGACGAGAACTACGTCAGCGCCGGTCCGGGCCTGCGAGGGATCAACCTCCGGGCTCGGGGTCGACTCTTCCGATCGGCCAAAGCCCAATGAGTCAACGCCTCGCCGCCCAGACGTAGGAATACGACATCCCGACTGAGTGGAAATCGCCGCCGATAGTCGTGTACGCACCGAAGCTGTACGAGACCCTCACCTGCTGCCTTCGATAAGGCACCGCAAGCGTAACCCCGAGCCGGGAGTTCTTCTGCTCCCGCGCGGCCGGGACGCCATTGGTCGTGACGCGCCCGCCTTTCCAGTAGTTACCATCGGCCGCTACCCAGAAGCCAGGGCGGATGGTGCGAATGAGATGACCCTGGAACGACACGATCCTGGCCTGTTGGCGCGTCCTGCCGCCCACGTAGTTCGTGTTGTCCGTGAAGAACACGGCGCCGATGTCCCCTTCGAACGTCCACCGGCCTCGTGTGCGTGAAAGCCCGACTTCCGGCTTGAACGACCACCGGTTCGTGCCGACATTGATGAATCGAGTGGGATTGTATTTACCCACGGGTGCCGCCACCCCGAGGCTGACGCCAACAATCGTCGTCGCACGATAGGCGGCAAACTGCTGGGGCGTCATGGCCGGGGCGCCAAACAGATTGATCGCGAAGCGCGCCGTCAGATCGCCGAGCCCAGACTGGGACACGTCGTGGAACTCATCGAGCACGCGCCCTTCGACATGACCAACCACGAACGGCATCCCCACGCCCACGCTGGCGAAGCGATCACCAATATTCAGCGTACGATTGATCCCCACGGCCGCCAACCCGATCGTCGCGTGCGCGTCCTCCACGGGCAGTGACGGGTCGAATGCGGCACCACCCCGATTGAACACGGTGGCGATGGTCAGGACGTTCACCCCAGCGGGCGCGGGCGTATAGGCACCGGGCACCAGGTCCTGGGCGCGCACCACAGTGCTGAACGATGAGAGCACGGCGAGCAGGCACAGGGCACTCTTCATCGACTGAACCGACCGCAATCCATGTACCGTTGACGACCGTCGGTTGCCGCGTGACCTTCGATGTGTTGAGACTGATTCACGACCGGCGGTGAGACTGCAGGGAAGGATCCGAGTGAGAAAGTGCGCGTTCTGCGGTGGGCGCGTCCCATTCAGCAGTGGCTTGCGTCTTGCCTCTAGGCACAACGTGGATTGCTGGATCGGTGTTGTTCAGAAGACCGATCGACGGCTTGTCCGGCTCGCTGGCCGCTTGAGCGTCGCACAGGTCCCCGAACTGCTCGAAGCGTGCGCGGAAAAAGCCCTCCCCATCGAGGTCAATCTGGCGGAGCTCATGTCCGCTGACGCGGCCGGCATCGAAGCCCTGCAGCGACTGCGCGGCCAAGGCGCAACGCTGGTGAGTGCCCCCGGATACCTCCAGTTGAAGCTCGATACGCTTGATGGAGTCCCGGCCGTCACATCGCAACCAAAGGGCGGCCGGTCGAAGGGAAAATGACGACGTAGTCGCCGGGAAGGCGACTACGTAACGGGATCGCGGACCGGCATGGTCGTGGCCGACGGCTTCTGGGACCTCCCTCTGCTATCCGGAAACACCACACCCAACTTCCTCATGCGGAATCGCAGCGTGTTTGGATGGATGCCCAGGCGCTCCGCGGTGTTGCCCACACCGTTGATCCGCCAGCCGCATCGCTCGAGGACGCTCTCGATGTGAGCGCGTTGCACGGCGTCGAGATTTTCCGACGCTTCGGCCTGGGCTGTGCTCCGCGGACAGAACGGACTGAACGACAGGGGCGCGTCGAGTTGCAGGACGTCGCCACTCGAGGCGATCATCGCGCGCTCCACCACGTTCTCGAGCTCGCGAACGTTGCCAGGCCACGAGTACCGTTGCAACGCGTCCATCAGGGCCTGCGGTACCTTGGTGATTTGTCGCCCGAGGTCGCGCTGGTGGCGGTGGATGAAGAACCACACCAGCCGAGGGATGTCCTCCACGCGCTCCTGCAGGGACGGCAGGTGAATCGGATAGACGCTCAGGCGGTAATACAGGTCCGCCCGGAAGCGTCCCTCGGCGACCGCCTTCTCGAGGTTGTGATGGGTGGCGGCAATCACTCGTACGTCCACCTTCTTCAAACGCGAGGATCCGACGCGCTCGAATTCGCCCTCCTGGAGCACGCGGAGAAACTTCACCTGAATCTCCTGCGGCAGGTCGCCGATCTCGTCCAGGAAGATCGTGCCGCCGTCGGCAAGCTCGAACCGCCCCTGTCGCATCGCCACGGCGCCAGTGAAGGCGCCTCTTTCATGGCCAAACAGTTCGCTCTCGACGAGCGTCGGCGGAAGCGCGGCGCAGTTGACCCGCACCAGGGGGCGCGCATGCCGTCGGCTTCGTTCGTGCAGCGCTCGGGCGAACAGTTCCTTGCCGGTCCCCGTCCGGCCCAGCAGCAACACACTCGAGTTCGTTGGCGCGACCTGCGCGAGGCGCCCTAACGCGAGTCGAAGCGCGGTACTCTCGCCAACGATGTCGTCGAAGTCGTGATAGCTCTTGATTTCCTCTTTCAGATACACGTTGTCCGCCTCGAGCCGGGCGTTCAGCCGTTCGATCTCGGCGACGCTGGAGCGCAGCGCGCACTCGTGGCGGTGACGCTGCCACGCCGCGCCCAGGATCTCCGACACGAGCTGGAGACGTTCGATCAGTGGTTGCGGCCATCGCCGCGTCACGCGGTCGCTGTCGAGCACGAGTGCGAAGACCACCCGTCCGGCCATTGATACCGGCACCCCGAGGATGCAACACACGCCCGTCCCGCCAGTCTGCTCCCGGATCACCCGCGCTTCACTCGGAAGATCTTCCGCTCGTGAGATGGCCACGACCTCGCCCCGCTGGAGACGAGCGAGGAGCCATTCGGGCGGAGCCGACGGCTGGTGCTGCTCGACCTCCGCGTTCGTGGTTCGCGTCGGAAGGTGCGTCCGCGCAATACCCGACTCGCTCAACTCGAGGAACTGACACCCCTGGACGTGCGTCGCCGCGGCGACGCACTGCAGCGCCGCGCCAACCGCCGGGCCGATCTCTTCGACCTGAACCGAGGTCAACTGTCCCGACAGTGTCACGGCGAGCTGCGTGATGTGCTCGAGCTCCGTCTCGGGAAGTGAACGTGAGGACGACATGCTAAGTACTGACATAGAAAACTCTCAGAGTGTTCGGGTCACGTCTCCGGGAGAACTCAGCTCCAGAGCGGCGTGACGCTCCCCGCGCAGCGCCGAGCGGACAGCCGGTACAAGTTCGTCGCCCGCAGTGCGCTTTACCACGTATCCCAACGCACCCACTGCGAAGCTCCGTTCCACCATGATCGGATCGCAATGGACCGTTACGAAGACGATCCGGGCCGCCGGGTTCTCGCGAAGGATCACGGCGGCGGCCCCGATCCCGTCGAGGCCCGGCATCGAGATGTCGCTGACGATCACGTCCGGCGACAGCCGCTCCGCGGCGGTGACGAGCGAATGGCCGTCCTGCACCTGCGCGATCACCTCGAACTCGGACTGCAGCAGAGCGCACAGCAGATCCGCTGTTTCCTTGTGATCGTCGGCGACCAGCAACCGGGGCTGAGACATGGCCAATGTGTCTAGAAGTGAAGCCCCGAGTGTATGGAGGTAGCGGTGCGTCGCACGAGCGGAGACGTACGGAGACGAGGGCAGAGAAAGTACGGGGATTACCCCGAAAAACTACGGAGCGAAAAAATCGCTATCGAGCGGCGAGTGTCAATCCGCGATCAGACGATGCTCGATCGCATACTTGACGAGCTCGGCCGTCGAGTACACACCCAGCGTCTTCATCATCTGGTATTTGTGCGTTTCGACGGTTCGCGCCGACAGGTGGAGCGTCGCCGCGATCTCCTTCATCCGCCGTCCTTCTAGAATCAGGCGCAGCACTTCACGTTGTCGCGTCGTCAGCTGCGGCTCGGCCTGATCCTGGGGGATCGCCATCCGCTCGATGACTTCCTTCGTCAGCGCCGGTGTGAGATACACGCGATCTTCGACCGCCTGCTGCACCGCCTTGAGCAACTCCTCGCCCGCCGAGTGCTTCAGGAGAAAGCCGCTGGCTCCGGCGCGCATCGCTCGCGTGGCCAGGTCCGCATCGTTGTGCATCGTGAGCACGATGATTTTACTGTCGACGTGCTCGGCTTTCAGCCGGGTCAGCACGTCAAGGCCACTGAGTCCAGGCATCGACAGGTCGGTGACGATCAGGTCCGGTCGAAGGCGCCTGGCTGCGTCAAGGAGCTGGTGGCCGTCGCCCACCGCGCCGACCACATCGAAGTCGTGGTCCTTGAGCAGACTGACGAGGCCTTCCTTGACGATCGCATGATCGTCTGCGACGAGCACAGTATATCGACGCATAACAACGTGAACGGTGCGGTTCTCTCAGGTTCCGGCGTTATCGTTCGGACACGTCGCCCGCCTACGTTGATGCTGACGAGTCCCAGACGTTTGCAGTGCCGGCGCGTCTCGCCGACATCGAATCTGTCGCGCAAGGCTCGATCGATGCGCGTGCGGCGGGTTCGTTGAATCAAGAGCGCCACAATGAGCACGCTCTGCAGCAGCGCCAGCAGGCTGCCGACAATCATCTGCGGTCTGTACAGCCCCCGGGTCCCCGCGTCCCTGCCATCGCCGTACAGCGGCAACACCGACATCCCATCGTTCTGCGCCATTGCCGACAGCTGGCATCTGACCCTACGATCGCATGCAGCCTTTCAGAGCGTTTGGCGCAGCTCAAGTTCAATACGTTCAAGCCCAATTCTCTGTTTAGGCTATAAAGAGAGGCAATTCTCTGTTTAGGCTATAAAGGGAGGCAATTGTACGGTTGGTGACCTGCCCTTACAACGGCTTTTGTGTAAAGTTTGTAATCCCCTGTTGCTGAGTTGAGGCCGATGCCTGCGGTCCGTGTCCGTTCGTGAGCGTAGG
>DASRJE010000117.1:0-3980 GCA_035649635.1 Vicinamibacterales bacterium
TCCCACGTAGACGTCGGTGGTCGCCTGAAACGCCCGGTTGAATCCCCGGTAGAACACGTTGGGTGGCTTGTCGCCGCGAGGTCTCAACCAGGTCGCGCACTGGACGGGCTTCAAGGTCAGCGCGTTGAGGGCGCTGATGACAGCGGTCGCGGCGATGACGAGCGCGAACTGGCGAAAGATCTGACCGGTGATTCCCGGCATGAAGGCGGCCGGCAGGAAGACGGCGACGAGGGCCAGCGTGATCCCGACGACAGGCCCGGTCAGCTCCTGCATGGCCTTGATCGTGGCGTCCTTGGGAGACAACCCGGTTTCGATGTAGTGGGCGCTGTTCTCCACGATGATGATCGCGTCGTCCACGACGATGCCGATCGCCAGGATCAGCGCGAACAGAGTCATGAGGTTCACGGTGAAGCCGAGCATGGCCATGGCGATGAACGCGCCGATGATGGTGACCGGGACGGTCGTGGCCGGCACGAGCATCGCCCGCAGGTTCTGCAGGAAGACCAGGATGACGATCAGCACCAGCACACCAGCGATGAAGAGGGTCTCGTAGACGGCGCGGATCGCCTCCCGGACGAAGAGCGTGGTGTCGTAGCGGATCCCGTACTTCATCCCCTCGGGGAACTGCTTGCTCATGTCGGCCATGGCCGCGTAGACGCGATTGGCGACCGCGATGGCGTTGGCACCCGGCAGGGCGAACATCACGATCTGCGCCGACTTGTGCCCGCTGAATCTCGAATAGTTGCTGAAGCTCTGCTGGCTCAGGTCGACCCGGGCGACGTCGCGCAGTCGCACGACCTGCGGGGCCGTGCCGGTCGCGTTCTTGACGATGATCTGCTCGAACTGCCGCGCGTCGGAAAGCCGGCCGAGGGCGTTGATCGTGAACTGGAAGGGTTGAGCGTCCGGCACCGGCGGGGCGCCGAGCTGGCCGGCGACGACCTGGATGTTCTGGCCCTGGATGGCGGCCAGCACATCGGCGGTCGTGATCCCGAAGGTCTGAAGCCGTTTCGGATCGAGCCAGACCCGCATGCTGTACGGGCCGGCCCCGAAGATTCTCACCTGGCCGACGCCCGGGAGCCGGGCCAGCGGGTTCTGCAGATTGATGAGCGCGTAGTTGGAAAGGAAGATCTCCTCGAACCGGTCATCGTCCGAGTAGAGACTGGCGACGAGCAGGATGTTCGGCGAGACCTTTCGGACCGTGACGCCCTGCGCCTGGGCGCCGCCCGGCAGCTGGGACACCGCACCGTTGGCGGCGTTCTGCACCAGTGACAGCGACGTGTCCAGGTCCGTCCCAACATCGAAGGTGACCGTCAAGGTGTATGAGCCGTCGCTCGAGCTGACGGACGACATGTAGATCGAGCCTTCAACGCCGTTGATCGCCTGCTCGAGTGGCACCCCGATCGTCGCCGCGACGACCTCGGCGCTCGCTCCGGGGTATCGCGAGGTCACTTGAATGGTCGGCGGGACGATCTCGGGATACTGGGCGACGGGCAGAAAATACAGACACACCGCGCCGATGATCACGGTGATGAGCGCGATGACGTTGGCGAAGATGGGCCGTTCGATGAAGAACGCGGAGATCATTGCGTGGCGCGTTCCGGTGTCACGTGTCGCCCCGGCCCGGCTTTCAGCAGGCCGTTGACGACCACCCACTCTTTCCCCGTAAGCCCGTCGTCGATGGCGCGCAAGGCCTCCACGGCGGGACCGGTCTTCACGCTGCGGCGCTCCACGACGTTCTTGTCGTTCACCACGAAGACGTAGGGGCCCTGCTGGTCGTGACCGATCGCGACCTCGGGCACCACCAACGACGCCTTCTGCTCGAGCGGCACCCGCACTCGCGCATACAGCCCCGGCAGGATGCCTCCGTCTCGGTTGGGCAGGATGCCCCGCATGAGCAGGCTGCCAGTCGTGGTCGTCAGACTGATGGCAGCAAAGTCGAGGTGTCCCTCATGGGAGTAGCCGTCCTCGCCGGGCAAGCCGACGCGAACCGACCAGTTCCGCGAATCCGAAGCTCCCGGGATCCCCCGCGCGCGCTTGCGCAGGCGCGCGAGGTCCTGATCGCTGATGTTGAAGTAGACATAGATCGGATCGATCTGGTTGATCGAGGCCAGGACGGTGCTTCCACCCGACCCGACGAGATTGCCGGGGTCGACCTGCCTTCGGTCCATGCGGCCGTCGAACGGAGCCGTGACCTGGGTGTACTCGAGATCGAGCTTTGCCAGGTCTCTCTGCGTCTCCGCCGAGCGGAGATTGGCCTGGGCGAGATCGCGCTGGTAGCGCCAGTTGTCGAGATCGGACTGTGCAATCGCGCTGTCCTGGATCAAGCTCGAGTAGCGAGCGAACTGGGATTCGGCGAACTGAAGCTGCGCCCGGAACTGCGCGATGTTGGCTTCGGCTCGCCGCAAGTTGTCCTCGTACGTGTTGCGCTGGATGACAAAGAGCGGCTGCCCCTTCTTGACAACTTGCCCATCCTGGAACAGCACCTGCTCGAGATACCCCGCAACGCGGGCGACGAGCTGGACGGTATAGACGGCCTGCGTGTTCCCGGTGAGCTCCAGGTAATCCGTCACCGTCTGCCGGATCGGCTGGGCGACTGTCACCTTTGGGGGAGGCGGCGGCTCGGGCTTCGGCTTGTCCCCGCAGCCCGCCAGGACGACGGCCAGCGCGGATATCGTGATCCAGCCCGGAATGCTACGCAGGATCCTTTGCCGCCTGCGTCGTGGCAGGTTCATGTCGTCGCGCTCGATCGACCTCGAAGCCGGAGCTTAAGCTCAGGAAAAGCCTGGGGCGCCCGCGATACCCCCCTCACGATACACCCTCACCAAAGTCGCCGTTCGTCAGATGGACCCCTGATATCGTTACCCAGTCCGTTACGCTTACGATGGTGCACGGCCTTGAATCGGTGCACATCGGCCGTGCTGCGGGTCTCACCCCGTGGGGAGAAAAACCGATCGGTCATGGTGCCGATTCTTGCGCGAAGCGTCTGCACGGATGGCGTGTCGGCACAAAAGACGCGCGGGCGAGAGATCAGGCGGTCGGCACCGTCCCGCCGTCGATGACGTATTCGGTCCCCGTGATGGAGGCCGCGCGCGGCGACGCCAGAAACGCGACCAGATCGGCGACCTCTCCAGGCTTGGCCGGCCGGCCGAGCGGAATGCCGCCAAGCGAATCCATGACGATCTTTCGACCACCCTCGTAGTCGGTGGCGTTCTGCCGCGCGATCTCCGTGACGAGACCCACAGCCGCATCGGTCTCGACCCAGCCGGGCGAGACGCGCACGACGCGCACTCCCTTCGGACTCACTTCCTTGGACAGCGCCTTGCTGTAGTTCGACAGGGCCGCTTTCGCCGCAGCATAGGCTATCGTCGCCTCGGGCAGCGGCAGCCGATCCTGTATCGAGGTGACGTGGATGACGACGCCGGAGCCCTGCTCGACCATCAAGGGCACGAGCGCGCGATCGAGACGTACGGCGGCGAAGAGATTCTGATCGAGCGCCCTGTGCCATTGTTGGTCGTCGAGTACAGCAAACCCTCCGGCCGGGGCGGAGGAGCCGCCGACGACATGCACGATGATGTCGACGCCGCCGAGACGATCACGGACAGCGTCGGCGACGGCGTCGCATCCTTCGGCCGTGGACACATCAGCGGTAACAAATGCCCCGGCACTCCCAATGCTTTCGGGACGCGACCGGGCAGTGGTCAGAACCGTCGCGCCGGCATCGCGTAGCGCGGCGACCACGGCCTGCCCCACGCCTTTGGTGCCGCCGGTCACGAGGGCTCGCTTTCCTTCCAGGTCGAGATAGCCGCTCATGGCGATCCTCTCCCTTACGTGCTCGCTCCCATTCATTCGCGTTGCCTGCGATTCATGATGTCGGTACGCTTGCCGGATGGCAAGGACGCACAAAAAGGTAAGGTACTTACAAAAAAGTAAGGCGCGAGAATACACGCCCGTCACCGCCGCGCGAGACGTGGAGCAGGCCT
>DASRJE010000118.1:0-25019 GCA_035649635.1 Vicinamibacterales bacterium
ACGCATCGTCAGGAAGGTCCCAAGCGCGATCTGCTCGAAAGCCTTCAACATCGTCAGAACCTCGTCGAGCTGCACAAGCGGGTGCGCGCCATGCATCCCGCTGACGTGGCATTCGTGCTCGAAGCGCTCCCACCCGAAGATCGACAGACCGTCTGGGATCAGATCGACCCCGACAAGGCCGGTCTCGTGTTCGTCGAGGTTTCGAGTGCCGTGCGCGCGTGGCTGGTCGAACGGACCGAACACGACGGTCTGGTCGCGCTTTTGGCGACACTCGACCCCGAGGACCTGGGCTACATCTCCGAGGACGTGCCACCGGAGGTACTCGAACAGGCGTCGCGAACGCTGGAATCGAGAGACCGACAGGCCTTCGAGGCAACCATTCGGTACGACGAGGCGCAGATCGGGCACCATATGACCCACGAGTGGGTCGCGGTGCCGGAAACCCACACGATTCAGCAGGCGCTCGGTGACCTGCGATCGCGGGGCGGGTTGCCGCCGCAGACCGACCGTCTCTTCGTGGTCGATGCGAGAAATGTGCTGCGCGGATCGATTCCGCTGCAGTCGCTGCTCCTGACCGATCCCTCCTTGCCTGTGCTTGCCTCGGTGGAAGCCGACTCAATGACGTTCGCGGCGCTCGACTCAGTGCAGCAGGCGGCGAGCGCGTTCGAGCGCTACGATCTCGTATCCGCCGCGGTGCTCGATGACCGCGGCAAGCTGGTGGGGCGTCTGACGGTCGATGCGGTGATGGACTTCGTTCGCGCCGAGGCCGACCTGCGTGCGCTCAAACAAGCAGGTCTGACCCGCGATGAGGACCTGTTTGCCCGCCCGGTGGACAGCGCGCTGAACCGCTGGCCGTGGCTGGGGATCAATCTCGTCACCGCGTTCCTCGCCTCGCGCGTGATCGGACAGTTCGAGCACACGATCCGCGATCTGTCGGCTCTCGCTGCGCTGATGCCGATCGTCGCCAGCATTGGCGGGAATACCGGCAATCAAACGATGGCGATCATGATTCGCGCGCTTGCCGGCGACCAGGTGCGCGGCGCCGGTGCCAGGCGGATCCTCAATAAGGAACTGCTGGTCAGCCTTCTAAACGGATCGATCTGGGGAGTCGTAGTCGGTGTCGTGGCGGTGGCGCTGTACGCCAACTACGCGCTCGGAGCCGTGATGACCAGTGCCGTGGTATTGAACCTCGTCGTTGCGGCCGTCGCGGGAATGGCGATCCCGTTTGGACTACACTCGACGGGACGCGATCCTGCCTATGGCTCGAGTGTGCTGCTGACGTTCATCACCGATGCCATGGGATTCTTCCTGTTCCTTGGCCTGGCCAGTGCGTTTCTTCAATGAGGCTTTCATCCATGCGAATCGTGCAAACCCTGTTGGTCTGGACGGTGATCGTAGCGGCGGCGAGCGTTGCATCCGCACAACGCGGTCCCATTCCAACTCCTCTCATCAGAGAAGGTGTCACCGAAAAGATTTCCGATCACGTCTACGTGATCCCGGACAACAGCGCCCCGTTGATTCCGAACGTCGCGATTGTCGTCGGTAACCGCGCGACGCTCGTGGTCGACACCGGCCTCGGGGCACGCAACGGGGAAATCATTCTTCGCGAGGTGGCCAAGATCAGTAAGAACGCTGAGCTGTACCTGGCGACCACCCACATCCATCCGGAACACGATTTGGGAGCACACGGGTTCCCGGCGAATACGAAGATGATTCGGTCGAATGATCAGGTCAAAGAGATTGCCGCCGACAATCTGCAGACCGCTAAGCGATTTGCCGGGTTCTCGCCCGCGGTGGGGGAGTTGCTGCAGGGCGCCGATTTCCGCAAAGCCGACATCGTATTCGACAAGGAACACAACCTCGACTTGGGCGGCGTCCGCGTTCGCCTGATGGCGATGGGCTTCAATCACACGCCCGGCGACACCGCGTTCTTCGTGGAGCCTGACAGTATTCTCGTCTCGGGGGATGTCGCCATGAACGCGCTGCCGGCGATCGGGGCAGAGTCCAGGATTTCAACCTGGCTGAGCAGCATGGATCGGTTCGAGAAGCTTCAACCGAAGCGCATCGTTCCAAGCCACGGTCCGATGGGTGACATCTCGTTCGTCATCAACTATCGTGCGTATCTGACTGCCGTTCGTGAACGGACGATCGCCCACAAGAAAGCAGGCAAGACCGTGGACGACACGATCAAGCTGGTGCAGGACGAACTGGGTGGAAAGTACGATCGAAATCGAATGACTGGCGCCATTCGCGTCGCGTATAACGAAACGTAGCGGCGGGTCTTTCCTGACCTGAGCGAAGTCGAAGGCAGACCCGCCGTGGTCGGTTGACTAGCGCCCTGTGAGACCCGCCGGAACTCACCGCTCGGTCTCCTGCTGTACCTGCGCCCCTACGAGCATCCCCGACATGATGTGGTAGTTGCCCTCATGGCAGGCGAACTCATAGAGCGTTTCCTGCCGCGACCGCATCGGCATCATCGCCGTCCACGGTTTCGTCCAGGTCGCCGGATCGTTGAGCGTCATCTCGTAGGTGATCGTGTCGGGCGCGGTGCGTGTGAAGCGCTCGATGACGTGCAACCGCTCGGTCGATCCCATGAAATAGCTTTTCGGTGAGAAGTTGGTCGTGACGACGACGAGCGTGTTGCCTTCCCAATGACCGCGTGAGTCGCCATTCCATTGCCGGAGCGTCGAGGGTAGATGAGGGCTGCCATCGATCGGAATGATTCGCGCCTCGTGCCCGACTTCCATGAACAACACGACGTGGCTCGGACTCTGAATGATCTGGTAGTAGGCCATGTCGCCCGATCCATATCGCCCGCCGAGGCGCGGCACGCCCCATGAGAGGCAGCGCAGCGCGTTGCCAACGTCAGCGGGAACAGCCGGACGCCGAAACGCAGTGTTGACTGCCGCCTGTCGGCTTCGACCTTCGGGTGTCACGGCAGGAATCCGACCATCCTGTGGATCGACGATGAGCGAGGTCCGGTTGTCGAATTCCAGATCGATCATGTCGGTGGCGCCGTGCGTCGAATTCGGGTTGGTATATTTCTCCGGGTTGGTCAGCACCGCCTGGAACACGCCGTCGCCTACGGCGAAATCGCTGTTCGTCGATCCGAAGAGACGCGCGGCACGGCGCCTGAACTCAGCGACTTCCTCATCGGTGAGTCGAGCCCTGCCTTCGAGCGCCTTCGGACGCTCGAGCGGCGTGGCCGTGTGAATCAGCCAGACGCCCTGGAGATCTGGCTGGCCGTCGACAGTACGCGGCGGCGTCCACCCCTTTGGGGACGTCCGCGATGAATCGATAGCGGTCTGACCGTGCGCCAGGACAGCCGCGACCATCAGGACGAGGAAGGAAGCAACGCACGCTCCACCGCGCATGAGCCCTCCGTTCAGTACAATGACCAGCGAGTCTAGAGAGTTGCTTATGGGCTTGGTCGACCATTGCGATCTGGCGCGGATACTGACACGGGGCGAGATCCTTCTTCAAGCCACCCCCTGATGCCGGTACTCCACATTGCTTTTCTGGGCTGTGGCTTCATCACCCGGGTGCATAGTCGCCACCTCCGCCGACTTGGGTCCCAGATCGTCTGCAGCTATGCGAGCCGCGATCGTGAGAAAGCCGAGCAGTTCCGACGCGAGTACGGCGGCCGCCGGAGCTACGCCAGTTACAGCGACGCCATCGTCGACCCGAGCGTCGACGCTGTCGTTGTTGCCGTGCCACCACGCTTCCACTTGGAATTGACGCTTCAAGGCCTCGAAGCGGGCAAACACGTGCTCGTCGAAAAACCCGCCCTCCCGCGACTGTCAGACTATGAGACGGTCGTGGCGGCGAGGACGCGCGCTCGCAAGGTCGTGCTCGTGGGCGAGAACGATCATTACAAGCCGCTGGCGGTGTGTCTTCGCGAGCTGCTCAGTCGCGGCCTCATCGGCGAGATGGTGTTCGGCCACTTCACGACGCTCGTGAAAAAGTTCAAATCGGCCGACGATTGGCGCAACGATGAAACAATAGCCGGGGGCGACGCCTTCTTCGAAGAAGGAATCCATTGGCTGCACCTGGCGGCCAGTCTCGGCCCACGCATTACGCGCATCGAGGGATTTCGTCCGGCGCCCGCGGCCGGCGGTACCGACCGACGGGCAAAGAGCATGATGGTCGCCTTCGAATATGACAACGGAGCCGTCGGATCGTTGTACTACTCCCGCGAGGTGCCGTCGCTCTTCCAGGGCCTGCGACTGTCGAAGCTGCTTGGACGCGAGGGCATCATCACGTTCGAGTCCAATGGTCTATTCGTCGTGGTTCGCGGCTCAGGGTTCCCGCGAATCCTGTTTCCTGGCTTCCGCGATATCAGGGGCTATCAGGCCATGTATCGTGATTTCCATCGTTGCATTGACGAAGGACGGTCGCCCGCGATGAGCCTGGAGAGGGCAATGGAGGACCAGCGTCTGATGGATCGAATCTACGCAAGTCTCACAGGCGGCGGGGCGCTCGCAACGACCCGTTAGTCCGCGCCCGATGCAGAACGAATCCTACGACATCATCATCATCGGCAGCGGCGCCGGTGGCGGCACTATCGCCCAGGCGCTGGCCGGCAGCGGTGCGCGAATATTGATCGTCGAGCGCGGTACTTTCGTGCCGCAAGAAGAGGAGAACTGGAGCCCGGTTGCCGTATGGAAGGACCTGCGGTATCGCACGACCGAGCAGTGGCTCAACGCCCGCGGCGAACCGTTCCTTCCTTACACGCACTACTGCGTCGGCGGCAACACCAAGTTCTGGGGCAGCGTGCTCTATCGCCTTCGTCGCGAAGACTTTCAGGCGGTCGAACATCTCGATGGCACCTCGCCGGCGTGGCCGATCGATTACGACATGCTGGAGCCGTACTACGAACAGGCTGAACGCTTGTATCACGTGCACGGCGAGGACGGGCTCGATCCAACCGAGCCGCCGCATCGCGTGCCCTATCCGTATGAGCCGATCCCACACGCGCGAGCGATGGAAGCCGTCGTCACGCAGCTGCGGGCTCAGGGGCTCCATCCATCGCCACTCCCGCTTGGCCTGATCAAGCCCGGCGAGCCGGGAGGATGCGTGCTCTGCAACACGTGCAACTCCTTTCCATGTCGCGTGCAGGCCAAGAGCGATGCCGACGTGTTGTGTGTTCGAGCGGCAGTGGGGAAGCCGACGGTCAAGCTCTGGACGGGCGCATTCGCCCGCCGTCTTCTGACCGATCCATCAGGCAAGCGGGTCGAAGCCGTCGAAATCGAACGAGGCGGCCAGATCGTGCGCGCCAGCGCCGCGATCGTCATTGTTTCGTGCGGTGCCGTGAACTCGGCGGCGCTGCTGCTGCGATCGGCCAACGACGCGCATCCCAACGGGCTGGCCAATTCTTCAGGCCTGGTGGGGAAGCGGTATATGGCGCACCTGGCCACCATGATCGAAGCCGTCGATCTCGGGCGCCCAAACGACACCACATTTTCCAAGACGATTGCCATCAACGACTACTACCTCAGGGGGCCGAGCGGCGGCTATCCACTGGGTCAGATTCAGGCGCAAGGCCGCACTCACGGCTTGATGGCGAAGCTGCATGCGCCCTGGTGGGGCCGATGGATTCCGCTACCGATCTACAACTGGTGGGTCGATCGCGGGTACGACTGGTTGGCGATGTCGGAAGATCTGCCGAGCGAAGACAATTGCGTCACGCTCGACAGCGAGGGACGCATTATCCTTCGCTACCGCCAGAACAACATGAAGGCGCACCGCGAGCTGGTCGCCGAGATGAAGCGCATCCTGGCTCGTCTTGGCCTGCGTTTCCCGGTAACGCACTCGCTCGGCACGACGAACACGACGCACCAGTGCGGCACCCTGTGCTTCGGGAGTGACCCGCGTACATCCGTGCTCGATCCGTACTGCCGCGCGCACGATGTTGAGAACCTGTTCGTCGTCGATGCCTCGTTCTTCCCATCCTCGGCCGCGGTCAATCCAGGGTTGACAATTGCGGCGCAGGCGCTCCGCGTGGCAGACCACATCATGGACGAGCGCCAGGAGCCGAGAGACGAGAACCGAGCACTCAGCGCTAAAGCCGGGAGCCGATAGCCCAGAGCCCAATATGAGAGCGCGATCTTTCAGCCACGTCGGCATTACGGTGTCCGACTTCAACAAAGCCGTCCGCTTCTACTGGGACGTGTTCCGGTGTCCGCTCGTGGGTGTCGCCGATACTCCACCCGAGCGGGTGCGGACGTTCTTTGGCGTCGAAAGCGCTGCGCCGAGCTGCAAGATTGGCTGGATTCGCGTCCCCGGAGGCGGCGTACTCGAGATCTTCGAGTTCAAGCCGCAGCGAGCGCCGGTTCCGGTCCCGTGGAATCAGGTAGGCCTCACGCACATCTCGTTCAATGTCCGTAATCTCGATCGCTGGCACCGGCATCTGACGGACAAGGGAGTCGTCTGCGTGAGTGAACCCGAGCGCTCGCCGCGCGGGCACTCTTTTTTCTTTGCGAAAGACATGGACGGCAACCTGATCGAATTGATGGACCTGGGTTACATGTACTACGTGCTGCAATGGCTGGGTCCGCTCGGCGGCTGGCTGTTCCGGCGCGGCATGTACAAGCAGTACTACCTGTAGCGACGTATCCTTTCAGATCACCATGGAGCAGCAAGCGATCCAGCGAGCGTCGTTCCTCATCGTCCTCGCTGTAGTTACCTCTGCATTCCTCTGGCTGACACTCGACTTCATCGCGCCCGTGTTCTGGGCCGCGGTGCTCGCAGTCATCTTCAACCCCCTGCAGCGACAACTCGAGGGCGTGTTTGGAGGCAAGAAAACGAGCGCGGCACTCGTGAGCCTGTTGATGATCGTGCTCGTTGTCTTTGTCCCGCTCATACTGCTCGGCGTCGCCGTCTCGCAGGAGGCGCTCACCCTTTACAACCGTATTCAAGACGGCAGCGTCGATGTGCAGGAATACGTGACCCGCTACAGCCCGATGTTGCGTGACCTGAGTCTTCGTCTCGGCATCGAGCCTGGTTCCATCCAACAGCGCGTCTACCAGGCAGCCGGGATGGCGGCCCAGACGATTGCCACGCAGGCAGTGGTGGTGGGGCAGAACCTATTGAGCGTCGTCGCCAAGACTGCGCTGATGCTCTACCTGCTCTTTTTCTTTCTGCGCGATGGCGATGACCTGGTGGCCGTGCTCGGAGATGCAATCCCGATGGGCATCAGCCGGCAACGAACGCTCTTCAGTCAATTCGCCAGCGTCACGCGCGCAACGTTGAAAGGCTCGCTCCTGATCGGATTGGTCCAGGGCGCACTGGGCGGACTGCTCTTTTTCGTCCTCGATCTCCGCGCAGCGGTGTTCTGGGGTGTGATCATGGCGATGCTCTCCTTGTTACCGCTGGTCGGCCCGGCACTTGTGTGGGCTCCCGCGGCGATCTTTCTCATGGTCACAGGTTCGATCACGAAGGGAATCATCCTCATCGTCGGCGGCGCACTGGTCGTCGGGACCGCGGACAACGTCCTGCGGCCCCTCGTCGTGGGTCGCGAAACGAGGATGCCCGATTACATGGTTCTCTTGTCGACGCTCGGCGGGTTATCAGTTTTCGGTGCCGCCGGTTTCGTCGCCGGCCCGGTGTTAGCGGCCTTGTTCCTTTCAGTCTGGGACATGTTCGCGCAAGAGCAGCGGGCAGTCGTGTTGGCGTCAGAGGAAGCGGCGACGCCGCCAGAGGAGCTATGACACCGGAAGGATTCGAACTCTTCGATACCGCGATCGGACGATGTGCGATCGCGTGGGGGCCAAGCGGCATCATCGGTCTGAAACTTCCAGAACGCAACGACGGCGCGATGCGCGCACGATTGAGGACACTTCACTCGGGCATGCAAGAGATGACGGCGCCTCACGAGGTGCAGGCTGTCGTCGTTGACATTCAGCGCCTGTTGACTGGCCAGACTCGAGACTTGTCAACGGTCTCGCTCGACATGAGTCGTGTCCCCGAATTCGATCGCCAGGTGTACATAGAAACGCGCTCGATTCCACCTGGTGAAACCCTGACATACGGCGACATCGCCACTCGGCTGGGCGACGTGGGGCTGTCGCGTGCCGTTGGGCAGGCGCTTGGGCGCAATCCGTTCGCCATCATCGTGCCGTGTCATCGAGTGGTCGCCGCCGCGGGCAAGTCGGGAGGTTTTTCCGCAGTCGGCGGTGTCGAAACCAAACGTCGTCTCCTGGAGATCGAAGGTGCTCGCGCGTTGCATCCCGTGCTCCCCTGGGATCGGTAGATCGAATACGACATGCCGTCGTGCCTCGCACTGCTCCTGACTCTGTTTCTGCCTGCACAGACAGAGCAACCGGCCCTGACCATTCATGTAACGACCGAGGGCCGCCCCGTGTCGAACGCTCGCGTCAGTGCCGCCGGACTAACGGGGCGGACTGACGCTCGTGGTCAGGTGACGCTGCCGCTCACGGCGGTGCCGACCGATGTGATGGTCGATGCGGAGGGTTTTCTCACCGCTACCGTTCACGTGACGGCATTACGCCAGACGATCGAGGTCTCCCTCGAGCCGCTGCCCGAGTTCGAAGATCAGGTCGTCGTCAACGCGTCTCGTTCGCCGACACGAATCCAGGATCAGCCACTGCGGGTCGAAGTCATCGATCGCGAGGAGATCGAAGAGAAAGCCCTCATGACGCCGGGCAGCGTCGCGATGCTGATCGGCGAAACGACAGGCCTTCGCGTTCAGCCAACTGCGCCGTCCCTTGGCGCAGCCAATGTTCGCATCCAGGGGTTGCGCGGACGCTACAGCCAAGTCCTTGCCGACGGATTGCCTTTATACGGCGGGCAGGGTGACTCCTTCAGCCTGCTCCAGGTCCCACCGCTCGATTTGGGACAAGTCGAAATCATCAAGGGTGCCGCTTCTGCACTCTACGGAGCGTCCGCGCTGGGCGGCGTGATCAATCTCGTCTCGCGACGGCCGACCGCCCCGAGCCGGGAAGTGTTGCTCAACCTGACATCTCTCGGCGGAAGTGACGCAACCGTGTGGCTGGCGGAAACGCCCGCCGATCGGTGGAACTGGACGTTGATCAGCGGCTTTCACCGACAAAGCCGACGGGACCTTGACGATGACGGGTGGACCGATGCCGCGGGCTACGAGCGCGGCATGCTGCGGCCGCGTGTGTTCTATTCCGATGGGGAAGGCACAACGGTCATGGCGACCGGGGGAGCGATCTTCGAAGACCGGCGAGGAGGAACACTCGACGGGCGGGTTGCGCCAGATGGTGCGCCCTTCGAAGAATCACTGGGGACGTCGCGTAGCGACTTCGGCGGCGTCGTGCGCAAGGCACTGGCGTCGTCGCGCCTGATTGCGGTCCGCGGATCGTACGGACGTGAATCGCAGGATCGGACCTTTGGGGATGTGCGCGAGCGCGGCGTGCGCGCCACCGGGTTCGGAGAGATCTCGCTGCAGGGGGCATCAACGCGCCACACCTGGGTTGTGGGAGGGGCCTATCAGCACGACGGCTACAACGCCCGTGACTTCCCGATGTTCGATTACTCGTTCGATGCGCCGGCCGTATTCGCGCAAGACGAGTTCGGCGCGAGATCCATTCGGGTCTCGCTCAGCGGCCGTGTCGACGCGCATGATGAGTACGGCACGCTGGCATCGCCGCGAGGGTCGCTGCTGTGGCGCCCAAGCGAGGAATGGACCGTGCGATTCTCCGCGGGCGGCGGGGCGTTCGCACCAACGCCATTCGTCGAGGACACCGACGAAACGGGGTTGTCGCGGGTCGCGCCACTCGAAGGACTGGAGGCCGAGCGGGCGTGGGGCGGCTCCGTCGATGTCACGCGGCGGGCCGGTGGACTCGAAGTGACCGCGACGCTCTTTGCCTCCAGCGTTCGAAACCCCGTTCAACTTATCGATGGCTCGGGCCGTCCCGGTGTCCAGCCGGATCGGCCGTTTGTGTTCGTCAATGCCAGCGGCTCGACACAGACGATAGGAAGTGAAGCGCTCGGTCGTTATCGCTCTGGACCCTTCCTCGCAGTGGCCACCTATGCTTTCGTGCAGTCGCGTGAGTTCGACGAAGAGTCCGCCTTGCGCCGCGACGTGCCGTTGACGCCTCGGCACTACGCGGCGGTCGATCTGATGTTCGAAAGCGAAGACTGGGGGCGCGCGGGGCTGGAACTCTATTACGTCGGACGACAGGAACTGGAGGAGAACCCGTATCGCACCCGTGGTTTCGGCCAGTTCATCGTCGGGGCACTCGTGGAAAAGCGCTTCGAGCGCCTTCGAGTTTTTGTCAATGCCGAGAATCTCGGCAACGTTCGACAAACCCGTTACGATCCCCTCATTCGCCCGCAACGGCAGCCCGACGGTCGCTGGACCGTCGACGCGTGGGCACCCCTCGATGGGCGCGTCATCAACGGTGGCATTCGCCTGTTCTTCTGACCGCGGTTAAAATCTGGCCGGCTGCCCTAGCCGGCTTGACCGCCTGGTTCGTGACACATCAGCCAAGTCTCTACGGTCAAGACGGCGCCGCTAGCGATCAGGAGCGACAGATGCGGATCCGATACCGAACGACAATCGCGCTGCTGACGATCTGCTCAGCATTTGCCGTCTCTCCATCGTCGGCACAGACGATACGGGATGCCGCAGCTTGCTCCGCGCTAACGTCGCTGAAGATTCCGGGGCTCGATCTCGCCATCAGCAAGGCCGAGTGGTTTGCGGCAGGCTCGTCGCCCCCGGCACGCGGCGGACCAGGGGCGGCGGCAAACCCGATCAAACTGCCCGCGTTCTGTCGTCTTGATGGGGTGATCGATCGACGCACCGGTGCGGATGGCAAGCCTTACGGTATCGGGTTCGCGCTGGCGCTTCCCGGAGAGTGGAATGGCCGCTTCCTCTTTCAAGGTGGCGGTGGCCTCAATGGAAGCGTTCAGCCCCCGCTTGGTGGAACCGCAACAGGCGGGACGCCGGCACTCGCGCGAGGATTCGCCGTTGTCGCTACCGATACCGGCCACACGGGCCAGGGCGGTTTCGACGCCAGTTTCATGGCTGAGCAGCAGGCGGCACTGGACTTCGCATACCAGGCAGTGGGGCGCGTCGCGGTGGTCGCGAAGCAGATCATCGCGCAGCATTACTCGAAGGCCCCGGACCGTTCCTACTTTGCCGGATGTTCCACTGGTGGCCGCGAAGCTATGCTGATGGCGCAACGACACCCGATGTACTTCGACGGCATCATCTCTGGCGCGCCCGCAATGCGCACGAACTTTTCCGGCATCGGCGACGAGTGGGTGGCCACTCAGCTCAACACCGTGGCGCCGAAGAATGAAAAAGGCTTACCCGCGACGCGACAGGCGCTCTCTGACGCCGACAAGAAGGCCGTCATCGACGGATTCCTGAACGCCTGCGATGCTGGCGACGGCCTCAAAGACGGGATGGTCTTCAACACGAACGCGTGCCGCTTCGATCCGAAGGCGCTGGTATGTAAGGGGACCAAGACCGATGGCTGCCTGTCGGCAGAGCAGGCGGCCGCGCTCGAGAAGGGATTTGCCGGACCAAAGGATTCCAAGGGTCGCCAGGTTTATCCCGGCTTCCTCTTCGATACCGGGATCGCGGCTACCCAGGGTATCCCTGGGCTGCTGCACGGCGGCTTGAATCCAGTTGGGCCGACGTTCTCGGCGACGACGATGGACGTCGACGCGAGAGCAGCAGCAGCCGCTGCAGATTCAGGAGGCGTACTGGCGGCCACGTCGACCTGGACGAACCTCAACACGTTCTCGAACCATGGCGGAAAGCTGATCTTCTTTCACGGCGTGAGTGATCCGTGGTTCTCCGCTCTCGACACGATCGACTACTACGAGCGGATGACGAAGGCGAATGGCGGGCCAGCTGCGGTGAGCAACTGGAGCCGGCTCTATCTGTCGCCGGGCATGGGGCACTGCAACGGCGGCGAAGCTGCGTTGGACAATTTCGATCTCCTCACCTCACTGGTGGAGTGGGTGGAGAAAGGGACCGCGCCTTCAGTCACGGCGACCGGTCGCGCGTTCCCCGGGCGTAGCCGTCCACTGTGCGCCTATCCACAGCACGCTCACTATAAGGGAAACGGAGATCCCCAGAAGGCTGACAGTTTTGAATGCCAAAACTAGGGTACAAGGTGAAGGTGCCAGGCCATAGATCGGTTGGTTGCGTTTTGATAGCCATGGTGTTCGCCGCATGCGGGTCGTCGCCGCAACCTGCCGACACTGTTGCTGCAAAAGAGACACCGGCGGCGAAGTCGCCCATCGTCGCTCGGTTCGACTGCGACACGCTCGCGCTCACGGCGACGTTCCATGACGATCAGGCGTTGATCGAGATACCGGAACAGCGCGCGCGTACGCTGCCGAGGGTGGTGTCGGCCTCGGGTGCTCGATACAGCAACGGTTCCGACACGTTCTGGAACAAGGGCCGCGAGGCGACATTAGAGCTGAACGGCCGCACCGAGATGTGTCGAGAGCGCCGCGAGCCCTGGCAGGAAGCCGCCGATCGTGGCGTCGACTTCCGCGCCGTCGGCCAGGAGCCGGGGTGGTTCCTGGAGATCGACAAGGAAAAGCAGATCCGTCTCATTTACGATTACGCCGAGCACCAGGTCACCACTCCCGTGCCTCCACCGTCTGTGAAGGGAACGTCCACGATCTACGATGCGATGGTGGAATCCCATCGCCTGACCATCGTGATCGAGGATGTCCCGTGCACCGATGCCATGAGCGGGGAAGCGTTTCCGCGCAGCGTGTCGGTCACGCTCGACTCGAAAACGCTGCGCGGCTGTGGAAAATTCATATTCTCTGACCATTGAGGAGTCGCCCATGAAGGCCTGCACGATCGTCGTATTCACCACGCTCGCGGCCGCCGGCAGCTTTCACGCGTCACTGCTCGCTCATCACAGCAACGTCGGCTTTGCCGTGGAGACGGTCAACACTGCCACCGGCGTCGTGAAAGAGTGGAAGTGGATGAACCCACACACGTGGCTGATCATGGACGTCGATGATGGCAAGGGAGGCCGCGTTGAGTGGGCGATGGAAGGACGCGCACCGGGTGTCCTTCTGAGAGCGGGCTGGACTCGCAGCGTCCTGAAACCCGGCGACAAGGTCACCGTGCACTACAGCCCGTCGAAGGATGGCACCAAGGTCGGCATGATCGCCCGTGTGACCATGGCCGATGGTCGTGTGCTGCCCAATGCACCACCCGCGAACTGATTTGGAGTCGGCTATGACGAGACGAATCGCGTTGTTGGCAGTGGCCGCAATTGCGTGCGCAGTCGCGGCTCCGTTGATACACGCTCAGACCCCAGCGGGAGCTCAAACGCTCCCGGACATCTCAGGTGTTTACTATCCCGTCAATGCGGCGGGTGGCGGTGCCCGGGCCGGTGGTCCACCTGCTCCGCAAGTTCCGGCGAAGCCACTGCCCGCGCCGACGCGCACCGCGCCGTTGTCGGACGGATCGCGTGGACGCGCACCGGATGCGCCAGTTTTGACTCCCGAGTACATGAAGAAGTGGGAGGCCATGCGCGATTCGCGCATCACGGGCTCGTCGGAATCCGATAACACCGCGAAGTGTCTGCCGCCCGGCATGCCGGCGATGATGAACATGGCCTACGGCATGGAGATCATGCAGACGAAGGACAAGGTCACGTTCTTCAGCGAGCTGAACGACGCGCTGCGACGCGTCTACCTCGACGGTCGGAAACCGACACCAGCGATCCTCGACGACCCGACCTACGCGGGTTACTCCACTGGACACTGGGAAGGCGACACACTCGTGGTCGAGACCGTTGCGCTGCGCGACAACACCTACATCGAGGGATTCACGCCTCACAGCGAGAAGATGACCGTTCGGGAGCGAATCCGGCTGCTCCCGTCGGGTCTGCTCGAAGATCGGATCACGGTGACCGATCCAATTGCGCTCGCCAAGCCGTGGGAGACAGTGAAGACCTACCGGAAGGCGGCCTACCCGAACGATCAACTCCGCGAGTTCGCCTGCGCGGAAGGCTTGGAGCACGCGAAGTAGGAGCACGTAGTGTCCGGCTTCAGCCGGACCTGGCGGTCCTCTTACTTCACTGTGCCGTCGAGCAGCGCGTAAATCCGCGTTGCGGCGATTGGCGGGACGCCGGGTCCCTGGATAGGGAAGTGGTCCTTGTGTTTGGTCAGGTCGGCGCGCTTGGCGGCCTCTTCCGCCGACGCGCCCTCTTTCTTCAAGCGGCTGACCTCGCTCCACACGTCACGCAGATACGCCTGGAAGTAATCGATCTTCGTCTTGTCGGTGAATGCATCGCCGTGACCCGGAAGGACGGTGTCGAAATCGAGTTTCTTGAGCGCGTCGAGCGAGGCGACCCACTCTTCGGGGAACGAGTCGCTCATGTTCGACAGTCCCGACGTGAGGAAATCTCCGGTCATCACGACTTTCTCGTTCGGCAGGAACACGACGACGTCGCCTGCTGTATGACCGCGGCCGAGGAAACGAATCTGGATCTCGCGGTTCCCTCGGAAGAGCGCCATCTGGGTTGAAAGGGTCACGTTCGGGGGCGTCGGCGTGAGCTCCTTCTGCGAGGCAAGGTTGTTCTCGGTCACCTGCAGCTGCGCCTGCAGCTTCGCCTTCGCCGCGGGATCGGATTCGGAGGCAATTCGTTTCTTCAACCCGTCGATCTGTCCTGGCATCCCGGTGAGGTAGTTCTGGTAAAGCGGCATCCCGATCGAGTTGCTCAAGAGCATGCGGCGCGTGAACTCGTGGCCGATGATCTGCACGTTCGGCAAGAAGATCTGATTGCCGTGGGCGTGATCGAAGTGAAAGTGCGTGTTAATCACCGTGGTCACAGGCTTGTTCGTGACCTCTTTGATCTCTTCGAGCAGGACCCACGCAGCGGCTGGCGACACGTGATCGTCGACGACGATCACGTCGTTGTCGTTGACGATGAAGGAAGAGTTGCCGACGACGGCGAGCGAGCCGGTACCGACCGCATGGTAGATGCCTTCTTTGACCTTGTTGAACTTGAAGGCCTTGCCACTGTGCGCCGTGCCGGCAGGTTGCCTCGACTGCGCCGCGATGGCCGCGACGAACATCACCCCAATGACACCGAGCACGGCAGACCGTTTCATTGCTCCTCCAGGCTCATTCCGCGAGGCTGACCAGATTCAGCCCAATCGCTTCGACCAATGCGATGAGTACGGTCGCCATCAGCATCGCGCCGATCAGAATCCGCACCCAATTCGCGACCTGTTTCAGCATGTGCACCTGCGATTAGACTGCATTATGGCCCAGCCTCACAAACCGCTGTCGATGTTGCGGTCTTACACCGCGGCAGACGTCCTCACGATTGGCAACGCCAGTTGCGGCACGATTGCGATCTTCCTGTGCCTGGATTACGTGGCAACCGGCAGCCCGCGTTATCTGTGGGTCGCCTTCGTGCTCATTCCCGCGGCACTCGTTTGCGACGTTCTCGACGGTTACGTTGCGCGGACGCAGAAGAGCCGTCAGTCGGTGCTTGGCGGGGACCTGGATTCACTTGCCGATATCATCTCGTTCGGCGTTGCGCCGGCCGTGCTGGGTTTCACGCTGGGGCTGCGTGGGGGATGGGACATGCTCTGCCTGACGTACTTCGTCGTTTGTGGCGTGAGTCGTCTTGCCCGCTTCAATGCGACGGCGGCCGCGCTAGCCGACGAGCGCACTGGCAAAGTGAAGTACTTCGAAGGCACTCCAATACCGACGACCATCGTCATCGTCGGGCTGCTCGCCCTCGCTTTCATGCTCGAGCGCATCGACGAAGCACTCTGGTTCGGGTCGGCGCGAATCGCCTCCGCCACGCTTCATCCGTTGTCGCTGCTATATGTGGCGAGCGGCAGCGCCATGATCAGCACGATTCGGATCCCGAAGCTGTAAGCCCTGAAACGGATCAACACCCAATCTCCAACTCCCAATTCTTTTCTTGGGAATTGGAGGTTGGAAGTTGGAAGTTGACAGGCGTTTTTCGCTCGATTCTGCCCTGTGACCTACCCTGTCACACCCGCCTGCGACGATGGTGGAGGGAGGAAATGGGATGCCAGCCGCCATCATCTGCTTCGAAAGCTTTCGTTCCGAACGGGATCGCCGACAGGCCCGGGATTTGGCGGATGGGTCGGCCGTCGCGCCGAGCCCGTTTCGGGATCGACTTGCCAATGTGATCCTGAATGCCCGGCAGATTGCGCATCGCCGAGCCATGCTCGAATTCGGCAGCCGGCGCCTCGGCACCGTGGCGTTGCCGTTCAGAGAAGCAAGGAGTGGGCGCGAATGACGGAGGTCAGCTCCGGACGACGATCGTCTCACCAATCTCGCGCACGGCGAGTCGATCCTGCTCTTTGACGAGCGCTTCCTGGATGCGCTCGATGGGTTCCATGAACGGTTCGTTGCTCAGTCGAAACGACTGATGATGCACGGGGACGATGAGCCGCGCCCCGGCGGCATCGGCCATCGCGACCGCCTGTTCCGGTGTGCAGTGGTTGTAGATCCACGGGTCGTAGGCGCCGATGGGCATCACGGCGGCGTCGAATGGGCCGTGCTGGCGATGGCTCTTGAAAGCGGGCGTCACAGCCGTATCGCCGCCGATAAGCAGGCGCCGACCTTCGCGCTCGACGATCCATCCGTTGTAGCCACGCCATGTATCGCGGCGGATGCGCGCGCCCCAGTGTTTGACCTCGATGGCGCGAATCAGCACTTCACCATGGCGTGTCGCAATGGTTGCGGCCTCATTCCAACCAAGCTCGCGGACCGACGAATATTGCCGCTTCGGCAGCAGATCGGAAATATTCGCCGCCATGACGGCAACGGGACGGCCGCGGACGGAGCCGAGCGACGGCGTGTCGAGATGGTCGAAGTGCGCATGAGACACGAGAACGAGGTCGATCTCGGGCAATTCGTCGGGAGTCAGCGCGCAGTGCACGAGGCGCATCGGCCCGAACGTGCCGAGTCCGAGGTCCACGCCGATGCGCGGATACAGCGCCGGGTCGGTCAGGATGCGAACGCCGTTGAAGTTGATCAGGACAGTGGCATGGCCGAGCCATGCGAGGGTCACTGCGTTGTCGGACCACGTCGCTGGCGCGGGTTTGTGCGACGCGGATGGAATATCGCGACCGATCTCGTCGAAGCGCTGCCGCAGGAATCGGGCGCCCCACGAGGACGAGACACCAAGCCATGCGGCTCCGCCAACGCCGGCGACTGCGCTCGTGGCCATGAATGTGCGCCGGTTCAGCAGGTGACGCTTCAACGCCATAGCAAGGTGCGTACAGTCTGCCGGTGACGGGCGCATGCGGTCAATGTGGTCATGACAGGTAAGACGTCGGCAACAGGGATCGCGGTTCCGCGGCCTTTGTCGCTGGTGAAGACACAATAAGAGGGTGAAGGATAGTGGGCTTCCCGCCGCCCTCCGTCGTCGTCTTGCCGCTCCGCTGCCTGGAGTCGACGCGCAGCTCCGGATGTCTCCCCGTCCCCGCCTGGGAGCCGATTCCGGGGTAGACATCAACTCGTTGCGCCCGGCGGCGGCGCTCCTGCTGATCTATCTGCATCACGATGCCTGGCACCTACCGCTGACCGTGCGGGGATCGTCCTTGCGTCATCACACGGGACAGGTCTCGCTGCCGGGAGGACGCCTCGACGTCGGTGAGACGGTGGAAGAGGCCGCGCTGCGCGAGGCACACGAGGAAGTTGGAGTGATCCCCGCCGAGGTCGAAGTGCTCGGACGCCTCACACCGATTCCGGTTTATGTCAGCGGTCATTTGCTGCATCCAGTCGTGGGCTGCTCGCGAGAGCGGCCGAAGTTCACGCTCGCATCCCATGAGGTCGAGCGGCTGATCGAAGTACCGATCGCGTTCTTGCGCGAGCCGGAGCGAGTGTTGTGGGAAGAGCGTACACGAATCGTTCCGCCGCAAGGCGTGATGAACGTCCCGTACTTCGACGTTCTCGACGCGCGAGTGTGGGGTGCAACGGCGATGGTGCTTGCAGAATTCGTCGCGTTGGTCGAGGAGTTGGAGAAGTCGGGTTGAAACGGGACACAGAGTGAGCCGAAGCAGGACATTTCTCTGCTCAAAAGCAGGTGTTTCTGCCAAACCTGCACAATCAAACGCTGTAGTTCTGGCCGGATTCTTGCCACAACAGACGGCGGGTAAAGTCCCTACGGGAAGTAGCCGATGGGCTTGTACATACCCGCCGCGGACCGAACGTCCGCGTCCACCAGGAGGTGGCATGGAGCCGCTGCAGGAACTGCTCGCTGTCGATCATCGTCGCGCGCTCGAGTTCTTCGTCACCGGTCTTCAGGACGTCTCCGATCCGGGTGTCGATCGACAGGAGCTGCTCTACAACGCAAGCGTGCTGGCGCACTACGCGCAGGTGTCCACGAGCGCCGGGCTCGAGATGCCGGCTCCCACCAATCTCGCCGCCGTCTTCGACAACTTCGTGGTGAACTCGTCGTTGCCTCTCGACGGGCAACTGCTCGAAGTTGCCGGCGCACAGTGCCTCTTCCTGACAGGGTTCTTCGAGGATCGGATGCGCGCGCGGCATGACATCCGGTGGTTTGCCGAACTGGGTGCCGGCTTCTTCAACCGTGCTGCCGGCTGTGAGGGATCGGCAAAGAAGGCGCGGCTGTTGGCCATGATCGCCAGGCATTTCGAGCCGTGGCGGCAGCGGCATGCACGGCTCAGCCGGGAACTGCGCGATCAGCAGTACCTCCTCACGCCACCGCCATCGAAGTTGATGTAAAACGTGGACCGCACGCCAGCTTAGCGCCTTGGCCGCCTCGAATGCTTGAACTCGAGTCAAGTTTCCGCGGGCAAGGCGTCCACGCCCGCGCGCAGCGCGGGCCAGGCGACGCTGCGACTGACGAGCGGAGCCACTTCTCCCTGCCGGCTGCTTTGTTGGCGCAGCCTCGCCAGGCGTAGACTGCGGTATGCGCATTTCATTCTCGGTGTGCGTCTGTGCGGCAGGCGTGCTGCTCGCCGCCTCGGTTCCCGCATCTGCTCAACGCGTGGCGTTCGAACGCACTTACACCGTCGGTGCAGCGCCTACGCTCGACGTCTCGACAATTCGCGGAAAGATAGATGTCTCCGTGGGAGACGCAGACCGCATCGTGGTGAGAGGCACGGCTACCGTCCGTTACGGCTTGAGCGTGCCGGCGTCCGCCTACGAATTGGCCAAGCGAGTTGCCGCGGATCCTCCCATCCAGCAGGAAGGGGCCACGCTTCGCCTGCGTCCCCCGGCAGGGGCCGACGAACAACGCGCGATGACTGTTGCGTACGACGTGAGCGTGCCGCGCGGCACCCTCGTGAAGGCGAACAGTGATTCGGGTGCAACGACGATCCGCGGCGTCGCGGGTCACGTTTCGGTTCGGACGCAGTCGGCGGCGATTGCCATCAGCGACCTCTCCGGCGCTGCCGAGGTAACAGCAGGCTCGGGAGCGGTCCAGGTCGACGGAATCGCGGGCGACCTGAAGGTGATCACACAAAGCAGCCGGGTCGACCTGCGGAACATCGGGGCAGGACTTCACGTTCGCACGCAGAGTGGCGCGATCGGGGGGACTTTTCGTGGCAGCGGCAACGTCGACGTCGGGACGGGGTCGAGCGCGATCGATCTCGTGGGCGTGAATGGCGGTCTGGTCGCCACTTCAAACAGTGGCCGCATCCGGGTGAGTGGCCTCCCGACAGCACCCTGGCAGGTGACCGGCGGATCGGGCAGTTTCGATTTGGACTTTGATTCGAACGCGAAGCTGACGCTCGACGCGCGGAGCGGCTCGGGGTCGGTCTCGGTGGAGGGATCGGCGCTTCAGGGGTCGACATCCAAGGGCGCCGCGTCCGGGACCGTGGGCGGCGGCGGGCCGCTGGTGCGGGCGAACAGTCGCAGCGGATCGATCCGGATCGGGTTGCGATAGCACTGGTAGAGGCGGGTCTTCACTGAAGACCCGCCTTTCACCGCCTTCACGCGCGCGGGCTGAAGCCCGCGCTCTACTTGGCCTTGTGCGAAGACTCCAGTAGAACGATACCAGCGCTCACGGCCGGCGGTAGCTTCATCTTGTCACCGATCGATCCCAGGCTGAAGCCTTCGCGTACGGTGCCCGTGACGCTCACGCGCGCGCCCTTGCGCGGTACGCCGCCGTTCGACACGATCCAGAGTTTGCCGGTCGTGTCGTCGATTTGATAGGCGCCGTTTCCTATCAGCGAGTAGCTGTCCACAACCGAGCCAGAGAGCTTCACCTGCTTATCGCGGTACCGCCCGGGGTCGGCCAGCACCTGGTTGATAGTTCGACTCGCGCATGCCGCTGACGATATCGCCCCGACGACCAGGATAAGAAGAGCCACGCGCTTCACAAGCCATCCAGTCATTTCATGCTCCACTGGGCGGGTCTAAGACCCGCCGCTACACTCGAAAGTTCCCATCCGGCGGGTCTGAAGACCTGCCGCCACGTGATCGTCAGAACAACACCGCCACGTCGAGGATGAACCCACGATCGTTATAGACGACCGCGTGCCCGTCGATGATGCCGCGGTAGTATCCGTGCGGGACGACGACCATTTCGCGCTCGACATACACCGGCACCGCGTAAACCCTCTTCGCCCATCCCGGCGGCAGATAGCCACCGCGGTAGTAGCGTTTCTGCAGCCCCGGAGGCAGCGGCCTGTAGTACGGCCGGTAATAGTCGCGAATCACCACCACGTCGCGATCGCGGTAGTACCGATCATGTCGGTAGTAGCGGTCGTCACGATAGTCGTGGTCGTCCCGGTGGTATCCGCGGTCATATCGTTCGTAGCCGTGTCCTCGCTTCTTGTCTCCGGCTTCTGCATGACTAACAAACACCGTTCCGCTGAGAAGCGCACCGGCCACCATGACTGAAAGCAGCGATCTCACGTCCCACCTCCGTGTCGAAGACCGGGGAGCCTTCTGGCTGAGGAGTAGGCAAAGCCTCTGCCACAGCTTGGAAACACTGGAGAAGTCGTTGACTGTCAATGCGTTACGTCCCACGCACGGCTCAGTGTCATCCGCCCGAGCGTCCTCGGGACAAGACGAGCGGTCGTCAGGTGAGGTCAGCAACGGTGTGCAAGGCTGAGTGTAAGATCCGGTGTTCGACCCTCCTTCGGCTCCAAGGAGAGCCGGCCTCCCATGATCCACGTAGAGAACCTGGTCAAGACCTTTGGCGAGGTCAAGGCCGTGGACGGCATTTCGTTCGATGTCTCTCACGGCGAGATCTTCGCCTTCCTCGGCCCCAACGGCGCTGGCAAGACAACGACCATCCAGATGCTCACGACGCTGCAGCGTCCAACGAGCGGCTCGATGAAGCTGGACGGCCTCGATCCAGTGACGCAGCCGCTGCAGGCACGCAGCCGGTTCGGCATCGTCTTTCAGGATCCGAGTCTCGACGTAGAGCTCACGGCGTACGAAAACATGGATCTGCACGGGGCGCTGTATCACGTGCCACGCAAGGTCCGGGTCGAGCGCATCCAGACATTGTTGTCGCTGTTCGAGCTCTGGGATCGTCGCGATTCGTTCGTCAAGACGTTCTCGGGTGGTATGAAGCGCCGGCTCGAGATCGCGCGAGGCTTGCTTCACACGCCCAGGATTCTGTTTCTCGACGAGCCGACGCTCGGTCTCGATCCGCAGAGCCGAAACCAGCTCTGGACGCACGTCAAGCACCTCAATGAAACCGAAGGGGTAACGGTCTTCCTGACCACCCACTACATGGACGAGGCCGAGCGGACCGCGCATCGGATCGCCATCATCGATCACGGTCACATCGTCGCGCAGGGAACGGCGCAGGCGCTCAAGCAGCAGACTGGCGCCGAGTCGCTCGAAGCTGCGTTCCTGGCGCTGACGGGATCGACTATCCGCGACGAACGCGCCGACGCCGCCGACCAGATGCGCCAGATGGCTCGTATGTGGAGGAGATGAACCGTGACAGTCGTCTACTATCTCTGGCTGCGTGAAGTGAAGCGGTACCTGCGGTCGCGTCCGCAGATCATCGGTTCGATCGCGCAGCCGTTGCTGTATCTCCTCGTGCTCGGGTTCGGCCTTGGCCCGGTGTTCGAGCAGTCGGGGCAGGGGAGTTATCTGCAGTTCATCGCCCCGGGCGTGGTGGGGATGGCCATTCTCTTCACGTCGATCTTTTCGGGCATCGGCCTTCTGTGGGATCGGCAGTTCGGATTCCTCAAGGAAACACTGGTGGCACCCGTTCCCCGGCTGCAGATCATGCTGGGACGCACTCTCGGCGGTGCCACGATTGCGTCGATTCAGGGAACGCTGATCCTCGTCGTCTGCATGATTGCCGGATTCCGCCCGTACAACATCGCAGCGGTGCCGCTTGCGTTCGTGTTCATGCTGCTCGTCGGCCTCGTCTTTGCGGGACTGGGTACCGCGATCGGGTCGTCGCTGAAAGACATGCAGGGCTTTCAGTTGATCATGAACTTTCTCGTGATGCCGATCTTCTTTCTGTCGGGCGCACTCTTCCCGCTGAACAATCTCCCGACCGCGTTGACGCTCGCCACGCGCGCCGACCCGTTGTCCTACGGTATCGACGGCCTGCGTGGCGCATTGATCGGCCAGACGCAGTTTGGCGTGGTTACGAATCTTTCCGTGCTGGCCGTCGTCGCGTCCGGGTTCCTGGTTTTGGGCGCCTGGGCCTTTTCGAAGATCCAGATCTGATCAGCCGCGCGAAGTTCTGATCTGTTCGGGCGCCTGTAGAGCGCGGGCCTCAGCTGCGCGAAGTTCTGATCTGTTCGGGCGACTGTAGAGCGCGGCTTCAGCCCGCGCGGAGTTCTCGGTGTGCGGCAGAGCAGGTCCGATCTTCGCCACGTCCTTCAAGCTCGTCACGTCGGATTCAGCCGTGATCTTCTGTGCACAATCGAGTATCGTAGCCTTGCTCGTTGGGCCCGAGCCACGAAGACATATATCACCGCGATGACGACCTTTTGGCGCCAGACCCGCCCTGATCCCGCGCCATTTTGCTGGCGTTTTCTTTGCCTTGAAACTCAGCCATGGCATCCTCACCCGTCGTATTCACTGGCCTTGAGCGCCCCGCGATCCTCAAGGAATGGCGGCCGGGGATCGCTCAATTCGTCTGGTTGGCCTTCGTCGTTGTGCAGGCACTCGACGGCGCGATGTCCTACGTCGGCGTGTCACTGCATGGGCCCGATATCGAAGGCAATCCACTCGTCGCCTGGTATCTCACTGCTTTTGGTCCGGCCGTCGGGTTCACGGTCGCGAAGTTGTTCGCCATCACTTGCGGCGCCGTGCTCTACATGACCGCTCGCCATAGTTGGGTGGCCATTCTCACGGTCGTTTACGTGGTGTTTGCAGTGGTCCCCTGGGTGACCCTGCTGTCCGGAATCCTCTAGGCTTCCGGTGCCCGCGCCTCGCCTGTGGCGCGCTCCATCCCCTGACGTCATCACTTCGTGACACGACCGCGCGAAAGTTTGTTCTTTTGGTAAACAATTGCGGCACGGTAGTGTCACCAAGAGATACTGGTTCGACCCAGCGTGGATGCACTCTTTGGTTGCGGCGCAGCCGCGCTCGGATCTAACGGCTAGAATCGGCGTATGTACACCGCGCTCTTGTTCCTCCATTCGTGGCTTCGGTGGCTCGTGATCCTCGCCGGTGTAGCGGCTCTTGGCCGCGCGGTTGCCGGTGTCTCGACGCGGCGGGCGTGGCTGCCCGGGGATAACGTGCGTCTGGGGCTCTTCACGCACGGTCTGGATCTTCAGCTGTTGATCGGACTGGTGCTGTACATATTTCTCAGCCCGGTGACGCGATCGGGCTTCGAGAACATGCAGCTGACGATGCGCGATCCGATTCTGCGGTTCTTCGTCGTGGAGCACCTTACGGGCATGCTGGTGGCCATCGCGCTTGCGCACGTGGGACGGGCACGGGCGCGGAAAGCCGTTGATGCGGCCGCTCGGCATCGGGCTGTTCTCATCTTCATCGGCTTGTCGATGGTAGCGTTGCTGCTGTCGATTCCCTGGCCGGGAATGCCGGGCGGGCGCGAGCTGTTTAGATCGCTGTAACCGGAGACGGCAGATCCAGGCCGGACGACCGAACACCGGAGCCAGCTATAATCCCGTGTTCTCCATGTTGGTGGCCCGGCGGTTTGTCGTCAGCGGTCGCGTACAGGGCGTAGGCTTCCGGTACTTCACTCAGGACTGGGCTTTACGCGAGGGCGCGACCGGATGGGTACGGAACCTGCCCGATGGCCGCGTCGAAGCTCACGTCGAGGGCGAGGCGGAGTCGGTGACGCGCATCGAGCGCGCGTTGCGCACTGGGCCGCGTGGCGCCCGGGTCGAGACGGTGACGGTAGATATCGAGGACGTGAGCGGCGACTACGACACGTTCTCCGTGACTTCCTAAAACGCGATTGAGTCGCTCAGAGACTGAATGGATCTCAAACAGCACATCAGACACATTCCCGACTTCCCGAAAGCGGGCATTCTCTTCTACGACATCACGACGCTGCTCAGAAGTCCCGAAGGCCTCGGTGTCACCATCGATCGCCTGGCAGAGCCGTACGCGAAGGACTCGATCGAGCTCGTCGTAGGAATCGAGAGCCGTGGCTTTATTCTGGGAAGCGCGGTCGCCAAACGTCTTGGCGCCGGATTCGTTCCGATTCGCAAGCCTGGCAAGCTTCCGAGCCAATGCGTCAAAGAAACCTACGAGCTTGAATACGGTACGGACGCGCTCGAGATCCACGCCGATGCCGTCCAGCGCGGTCAGCGCGTCCTGATCGTCGATGATGTGCTGGCGACGGGGGGCACCGCTGCCGCGGCCGCGCGACTCGTGCGACATCTGGGAGGCGAGTTACGCGGGCTGGCGTTCCTCATCGAGCTGCTCTTCCTCAACGGGCAGTCGAAGCTGCAAGGCGAGAAGGTGTTTTCAGTTCTTCAGTACTAGTGTCCCGGATCTGAAGTTCTGAAACAGAATTCGCGTGCCTCTCGTACATCGAGTACAAGGAGGCACGAATGGCGAAACGAGGGCGTCCCCCGGTCCGCGTGATCATCAGCCCGAGCGAGCGGGCGACCCTGGAGCA
>DASRJE010000119.1:0-12256 GCA_035649635.1 Vicinamibacterales bacterium
GTGGAAAGACGACGCCGTCGTCATGGTGGACCAGCGCAAGCTGCCTGGGACCGAGGTCTACGTGACCTGCAAGACCGCCAAGGACGTCGCGAAGGCAATCAAGACGATGGTGATTCGTGGAGCGCCGGCGATTGGCGTGGCGGCGGCGATGGGCATTGCGCTCGGCATGAAGCGCAGCACGGCGACCGGCACGAAGCAGTTCGTCACCGAGTTCCAGAGGATCTGCGACCTCATGGCGGCGACGCGGCCGACGGCGGTGAACCTGTTCTGGGCGATCGAACGGATGAAGCGAACGTTCTCGGATGCGGCGCAACGCGGTCTCTCGGTCGCCGAGCTCAAGGCGCGGCTCGAGGACGAAGCGCGCGCCATTCACGACGAGGACGTCGAGAGCTGCCGCACGATGGGTGCGCACGGCGCCTCGCTGGTGCCCGACTCGGCACGCATCCTGACGCACTGCAATGCTGGTGCTCTCGCCACTGCCGGCTACGGCACCGCCCTTGGCGTGATTCGCGCGGCGGCGGAGCAGGGCAAGCGCATCGCGGTGCTGGCCGACGAGACCAGGCCGTTTCTGCAGGGAGCGCGGCTCACCGCGTGGGAGCTCGTCAAAGACGGCATCGACACGACGGTCATCACCGACAGCATGGCGGGTGCGATGATGCGGCTGCAACAGGTCGATCTCGTCGTGGTTGGAGCCGACCGCATCGCCGCCAACGGTGATGTTGCCAACAAGATCGGCACCTACAGCGTCGCCGTGCTCGCGAAGGAGCACGGCATCCCGTTCTACGTCGCGGCGCCGCTCTCGACTATCGACCTCGAGACGCCGGACGGCAGCCGCATTCCGATCGAAGAGCGCAACGATCGCGAGGTGACGCACGTCGGCGCATCGCGGTTGACGCCGGAAGGCGCGCGGATCCGCAACCCTGCGTTCGACGTGACGCCGGCAAAGTACGTCAGCGCCATCATCACCGAACGCGGCATTGCACGGGCTCCCTACGAAGAGTCCCTGGCGCAACTCGTTCGCGGACACGTGACCGTCTAGCAATTCAGAATGCTGAATTCAGAATGCAGACACTGACCTTCGCGAACCGTTGGGGCTGAAATGCGCAACGACATTCAGCTGGTTGGTTTCGTAACATCTTGTCTGCATTCTGCATTTTGAATTCTGCATTCAGGGATCGTGATCATTCTCGGGATCGAAACTTCGTGCGACGAAACCGCGGCCGCTCTCGTGGAAGAGACCGGCGACGCTGCGCGCCCGTGGCGGCTGCGCTCGAGCGTCGTCGCCTCGCAGGTGGCGATTCACCGCGAGTGGGGCGGTGTCGTTCCCGAGCTCTCGGCGCGACAGCACATTCGCGACATCTGCGGGGTCGTCGAACGTGCACTCGAGGACGCCGGTCATCCCGCCTACGATGCCGTCGCGGTGACCGCAGGTCCGGGTCTGGTGGGGTCGCTTCTGGTCGGCGTCTCGTTTGCGAAGTCACTGGCGTGGGCGCGCTCGGTTCCGCTGGTCTCGGTGCATCACCTGGCGGGCCATATCGAGTCGCTCGTGTTGGAGCACGGTGAGCTCGAATTGCCAGCGATCGTGCTGGTGGTCTCAGGCGGTCACACCAGCCTGTACCGCGTTGCCGAGCCGGGGGCTTACGAGTTGCTCGGCCGAACACGTGATGACGCGGCGGGCGAGGCCTACGACAAGGTCGCGAAGCTGCTCGGCCTCGGGTATCCGGGCGGACCGATCATCGATCGACTTGCCGCGCTCGGCGACGACCGCGCCGTGACGTTCCCCAAGACACGGCTGACGCACGCCGATCGCAACGCCCCTGAGCTCCCCGGTCACCGTGATTTCAGCTTCTCGGGTCTGAAGACGTCCGTGCTCCGCCATGTGACGATGCGGCGCGACTCTCTCGATTTGAAACAGGGCGAACCGCTTCCGGATCAGGAGATCAAGAACATCTGCGCCAGCTTCCAGCGCGTCGTTGTCGAGACGCTGGTCGAGCAGTTGTTCGACGCGGCGAGATGGTACGGGGCGCGCAGCGTCGGCATTGCGGGCGGCGTGTCGGCCAACAGTCGTTTGCGCGAAGACGCCCTGGCACGGGCCCGATCGCGCGAGTATCCGCTCTACGTGCCGAGCCTCGCGTTGTCGACCGACAACGCCGCGATGATTGCCGCAGCTGGACTGCGGCGCTATCGAGCGGGACATCGCGCCGCATGGGATCTGAACGCGGACGCAGCACTGAAACTGTGATGTTCATGGTTCACGGTTCACAGTTCAGCGTTCCGGGTTCATGGTTCTCGGGTTCGCGGTGCAGAGTTCACCCAACTGTGAACTGAGAACTCGCGAACCCTGGAACAGTAAACGCTGAACTGTGAACTCTGAACGGCGGGAAGCTCATGATTACAGCGACGGACTATCTGTGGTTCAACACGAAGCAGCGCCAGGAATTCATCCGCATCACCGACGAGGTGGCGGCGATCGTGAAGAAGAGCGGAGTAAAAGAGGGAATGGTGCTCGTGTCGGCGATGCACATCACCGCGGCCGTGTACGTGAACGATTGGGAAGACGGACTGATTCACGATTTTCAGGTCTGGCTCGAGCAACTGGCGCCGTCTGGCCTCGACTATCGTCATCACCGCACAGGCGAAGATAATGCAGACGCGCATTTGAAGCGGACGCTCATGGGTCATCAGGTCATCCTGCCGATCACGGCAGGCAAGCTCGATCTCGGGCCATGGGAGCAGGTCTTCTATGCGGAATTCGACGGCCAGCGCCGCAAGCGCGTCGTCGTCAAGGTGATGGGGGAGTAGGAGCGCATGACCAGTAATGGACGGATGTATCCCGACCGGCCGTACGTCGGCGTCGGTGCGGTCATCGTCCATGAGGGCCGTGTCGTGCTCGTCAAGCGCCGCTTCGAGCCGCTTGCCGGTACCTGGAGCATTCCCGGAGGCGCCGTCGAAGTCGGCGAAACGCTCGAAGCCTGCGTCGCGCGCGAGATGCTCGAGGAGACCGGGTTCGTCGTCGAGGTCGGACCCGTGATCGAAGTGCTCGATCGAATCACGCACGACGACGCGAGCCGCGTGCTTTATCACTTCGTGCTGGTGGACTACCTGTGCTGGCCGATCGGCGGCGAGCTGCGCGCCGGCACCGACGTCGCCGAAGCCGTGCTCGCCGAGGCAAACGATCTCGACCGTTACGCGCTGACCGACAAGGCGCGTGCGGTGATCGAACGCGCGCTGGAGCTCGCGCGCGATATGCCCCCACCGGTCGGTCGAGAGTAGGATCACACGGAATCTCCGTTGCCGCCGTGTAACGGCTTGCTGATGTCCGAAACACCTAACCGGGACGCCGCGTGGACGCTGCTGACGGAATGGACGATCAGCGAGAGCTTGCGCAAGCACGCGCTCGCGGTCGAGGCGGCCGTTCGTGGTTATGCCCGCCGTTTTGGCGAAGACCCCGACGCCTGGGGCATTGTCGCCCTGCTGCACGACTTCGATTACGAGCGCTTTCCGACGCCGGCCGATCATCCGTTTCGCGGATGCGAGGAATTGAAGCGTCGCGGCTATCCGGAATGGGTCACGCGCGCGATTCTCTCGCACGCGCAGTACTCCGGCGTGCCGCGTGAGAGCCTGTTGGAGAAGTCGTTGTTCGCGTGCGACGAAATGGCCGGATTCGTCAGCGCCGCCGCCCTCGTCCGCCCCAGTAAGAGCGTGCTCGACCTGGAGGCGTCGTCCGTGATCAAACGGATGAAGGACAAGGCGTTCGCGCGCGCGGTATCGCGCGAGGATCTGCGGAGGGGCGCGGAGGAGCTCGGCCTCCCGCTCGATGTGCACGCCACCAACGTGATCGAATCGCTGCGCGAACAGGCGGATGTGCTGGGCCTGCGCGGAAGCCTATGACACACTCCCAGGTTTTGAACGATCCGACAAAACCGAACGTATGGCCTCTGTAATGCCCCCCGTTGTCGATCTCGAGGGCGTCAGCGTCCGCTACGGCAAGAACCCGGCGCTGCGCGACGTCAGCATCGCGCTTCCCAGCGGGGCGGTGGGTCTGCTCGGGCCCAACGGTGCGGGCAAGAGCACGCTCCTCAAGGCAGTCCTCGGCTTGCTTGTTCCAGAACGCGGGCGCATGCGTGTGCTCGGACTCGATGTGCGCCATTCACCATTGCAGATCCGGCGGCGCATCGGCTACATGCCGGAGACGGATGCGCACATCCCCGGCATGAATGCGGTGGCCTTCGTCGCGTACTGCGGCGAGCTGGCTGGATTGCCGCGCGCCGACGCGATGCAGCGTGCCCACGAAGTGCTCTACTACGTCGGGTTGGGGGAAGCGAGGTATCGCAACGTCGAGCAGTACTCGACCGGCATGAAGCAGCGCATCAAGCTGGCGCAGGCGTTGGTGCACGACCCCGAGCTGCTGTTCCTCGACGAGCCCACCAACGGCATGGATCCGAAGGGCCGGGACGAGATGCTGGAGCTGGTGCGCGACATCGCCCATAACAAGCAGATCAATCTGATCCTCTCGTCGCATCTGCTGCCCGACGTCGAGTACACCTGTGATCACGTGATCGTGCTCGACAAGGGCGCGGTCGCGACGCAGGGTCCGATCGAAGCGTTGAAGGGGCCGGGTGGCCGGGTGTTCGAGATTCGCGTGAAGGGCGACACCGCCGCCTTCATCGCCGCGCTGCAGGCGGCCGGTCTCGAGTGCCATGCGACCGACGAAGACGTCATGCGCGCCTTCGTGCCCGACGATCGCGGCGCACCGTTTCTGTTTCAGCTCGCCTCTCAGCAGCATGTGCAAGTGCGACACCTGAAGGCGAGCGTGCCGACGCTGGAAGACGTCTTCGCGAAAGCCGTTGGTGAGTGAGCGCCTGAATGCCAATCCACGATCAAGGCTATCGTCATTACGCCGGCCAGCGCACGCCCCACGGGCAGGCGTGGTTGGTGATTGCGCGCACGCATCTGATGGCCGCGATCAAGTACCGCCCCTTTCAAATCCTCCTGCTGGTCGCCTGGGGCCGGTTCGCCGCCTACGCGGCGCGGATCTACTTCGCGACGAGCGTGCCGCAGGCGCCGTCGTTCTTCGCCGTGTCGCCGCAGCTCTTTCAGGACTTTCTGAGCGGGCAGAGCATCTTCGTGTTCCTCGTCACGATCGCGCAGGCCGGGCTGATCGCCGACGACCGGCGTGCCAACGCGTTGCAGGTGTACCTGTCGAAACCGCTGACGCGGGTGGAGTACATCACCGGCAAGCTCGTGCCGCCGATGATCTTTCTCCTCGGGGTGACCTGGCTGCCCGCGATGCTGCTGGTCGTCACGCAGATCGTCTTGAGCGGCAGCTTCGCCTTCCTGCGCGAGAACCTGTTCCTGCTGCCGGCCATCACGCTGGCGTCCTTCGTCCGCACGCTCGTCTCGGCGTTCCTGATCCTGGCGCTGTCGGCCTCGACCAAGAGCCGTCGCTTCGTTTCGGTGATGTTTGCCGGCCTCACGTTTTTCACGGCCGGGATGTATCAGTCGCTGCGCGCGATCACGGGCAGTCGCGCCTGGGCCGCGATCTCGCCCGGTGACATGGTGGATGTGATCACGGCGTGGGTGTTTCGTGCGCGGACGACGCCACCGGTGCCGGTGGTGGTTGCGCTTGCCGTGGTCGTCGGACTCATTGTGCTGTCCGTGATCGTCCTCGAGCGTCGCGTTCGCGCCGTCGAAGTCGTCGCCTGACCCGCCGGCGAGCTGAGAACCATGATTGCGACCGAACATCTCTCGAAGTGGTACGGTCAGGTATCGGGCCTGAACGACGTCACGGTGTCGGTGCCGCCGGGCATCACGGGGTTGCTCGGTCCCAACGGCGCCGGCAAGTCGACGTTCATGAAGCTGATTACGGGGCAACTCAAGCCGAGCAAAGGTACGGTTCGTGTGCTCAACGAGCCGATCTGGGGTAACCCGCCGATCTATCACCGCATCGGGTTCTGCCCGGAGCAGGACGCGTTCTACGATCGCATGACGGGGCTCGACTGGGTCACGGCTCTGGTCCGCCTCGGCGGCGCGGATCTGTCCGCCGCAACCGGCGCGGCACGCCGCGCGCTCGAAGCGGTCGATTTGCTGGACGCCGCCGACAAGAAGATCGGCGCGTACAGCAAGGGCATGCGGCAGCGCGTCAAGCTGGCGCAGGCGATTGCGCACGATCCGGAGCTCTTGATCCTCGACGAGCCGCTGAGCGGCATGGATCCGATCATGCGCCGGCGCACGATTCGCCAGATTCGCGAGTGGGGACGCGCCGGCAAGAGCGTGCTGGTCTCGAGTCACATCCTCCATGAAGTGGAGGCGATGACCTCGAACATCCTCCTCATCAACAACGGACGGATCGTCGCCGAAGGCAACGTCCATCAGATTCGCGAGCTGATCGACGAGCATCCGCACACAGTGTTCATCCGCGCCGACGCGCCGCGCGAGCTCGCCCGTACGCTGCTCACGGAAGATGGCGTCATCAGCCTGCGCTTCGAGCCCGGCGCCGTCATCATCGAGACGTCGCGGCCTGACGCGTTTTACGCGCGCCTGACGGAGATGGCCGCAACGGGAGAAGCCGGTGCGATCGACGAGGTCACGTCGCCGGACGACAACCTGCAGGCCGTCTTCAAGTACCTGGTGAAGCAATGAACGAGGCGGCGCAGAACCGGGTTCACGACCAAATGAACAGCCGCGTGGCAGCGGCTCCCGCCTCGTTCGTCAATGGCGTCTGGCGTGTGTTCGATCTGTCGCTCGGCGAGATGCTCTGGTCGCGGCGGACGATCTTCATGGCGCTCGTCGTCGGCGCGCCGGTGATCATCGCGCTCGTCATGCGCATCGTGCAGGCGTTCGGCATTCCCGCGCTGCGCGTCAACGGCGTGGCCGTCGATCCGGTCGGCATGTTCGGGGTGCTGATCTGGGTCCCCTTCCTGCGGTTCATCGTGCCCGTACTCGGGGTGTTCTACGGCACATCGCTCATCGCCGACGAGGTCGAAGACAAGACCATCACCTACCTGTTCACGCGGCCGCTGCGGCGGAGCGCGATTCTCGTCGGGAAGTACGTGGCCTATCTGGCGTGCACCACGCTGGTCGTGCTGCCGTCGATCATGCTCGTGTACTTCCTGATCGTGCCGTTGACGCAGGTGGCGTCGAGCTTCCGATCGCTGCTCATCGACCTCGGTCTGCTCGCGATCGGGTTGGCGGCGTATGGTGCGTTGTTCGCGTTCGTGGGTGTCTTCGTGAAGCGGCCGCTGGTCGCGAGCCTCGTCTTCGCGTTCGGCTGGGAGCAGGCGGCGCTCCTCATCCCCGGGTATCTGCGCCGGTTCACGATCATGTATTACCTGCAGGGGCTCGTGCCGCACACGAGGTTTTCGGGTGGCGTGGTGTCGCTGCTCGAGGCGATGATCCCCGATCCGCCGTCAGTGATGCTGAGCATTGCCGCGCTGACCTTTGCGGTTGTGCTGTTCCTGGCCCTGGCGGGCCGCATCATCGAGACCCGGGAATACGTGTTGGATCAATAGTTGCGGGAACTCAAGCACTCGTGACGCCGTATACTGGCTAGGGACGGACTCCATGAACAGGCGCACCCGTATCTTTTTGTTCGTCGCGGCCGGAATCCTCGTGGCCGGGCTCGGAACCGGGCTGGTGGCCTCGTATGTCGGCCTGCAGAACCTGCCGGTGATTGGGGGAAACGGGCTTGCCGAGTTCGCATATGTGCCCGAGGATGCCGGTCTCGTCGCCTACGCCAACGTCCACGATGTCATGGCGTCCGAGTTGCGCCGGAGGCTCGAAGCCATCCACCCGCAAGGGGGAGACGGGGCCCGCAGCTTTCAGGAACACACGGGCATCGACGTCGAAAAAGACATCGACTACGTCGTTGCCGCCGTGGTCAAGGCCCCCGAGACGGAGGGACCCCCGCTGGTCCTCGCGCGAGGCCGGTTCGACCAGGCGCGCCTCGAGGAACTGGCCAAGCAGGAAAGTGCCACGTCCGAGGACTATCAGGGTGCTCGGGTAGTTACCAGAGGTGATTTTGCGCTGGCGTTTGTCGAGCCCGGACTGGTCGCAGTGGGCGCGCCGGCCGTCGTGCGCAAGGCCATTGAGACCAAGAGCGCCGGTGGTCGGAACGTGGGCGACAACACCGAATTGATGCGCCTCGTGCGAAACGTCGACGATGGCACTGTCTGGGCGGTGGCGCGCTTCGACGCGCTCACGAGTGACCGGCTTCCTCAGGATGTCCGGAGCAAGCTGCCAAAGATCAGCTGGTTCTCAGCCAAAGGCGTGATCGGTGCTGGTGTGGACGGGCAGCTTCAAGTGGAAGCCGTCGACGATACGTCCGCCCAGGATCTCCGACAGGTCATTCAGGGATTCCTGGCGTTGGCTCGCTTGCAGGTCGGAAATCAAGCGGGTTTGACCGAACTGATCAACTCGCTCCAGCTCGGTGGTGAGGGCAAGACCGTGTCGCTCTCGTTCTCGCTGCCACCAGAGATCCTCGACGCGCTCGGCGCGATTCGTGCGCAGCGACCGCGTCTGCCGCAGCTGCCGCCTGAAACGCCGCTTCCGCAGGTCGCTCCTGATGCGCCGCGAGCGCCGGCCCCGCCGGCGCTCTAGCGAAGCAGGCGCCTGCGCCGACGGCGCTCCAGGTAAATAGCCCGGCGCCACCCGACGTAAATCAGCCATATCGGCCCGCTTTCTTGCGCCTGCCCGCGGGCCGTGCAGTGCACCTTGTGACGATGGCTGATCTCGTTTTCTTTTATGGCACGTTGATGACGCCCTTCAATCGCACTGGGCGTCTGAACATCGAGCAGCACCTCGTCTTCAAAGGCCGCGGTTCGATTGCTGCCGCGCTCTACGACCTGGGCATCTACCCGGCTGCCGTTCCCGCGACGGACGGTCGAGTGTGGGGCGAGGTCTATGAGATGACGCGGCCGATGGTCGTCCTTCGAGCGCTCGACGAAATCGAAGGCTACCGACCGGGCGAGCCCGAGGCCAGCCTGTACACTCGCCGATTGACCCACGTCACACTGGAGAACGGGTTGGTGGTGCAAGCCGCAGCCTACTTCTACAACGCGCCGCTCGGTCGCGCCGAGCGGATCGCCTCAGGCGACTATCTCGAACATCTCCGCGCCGCGCGCTAATGATTTTCGGTTTGACCCGCTCGCGCAGCTAAACGGAACTGCGCAGCATCCGCACTGCGTCGAGGAATTCGGCGATCGCTGTCGACGCGTGGCCAGAAGGCTCAACGAACTCGATTCCCGTCCAGTAGATCACCACGTCCTGATCGACGTCGCGAATCTGCGAGTGCACCACCCGTCCTTTGACGATGATCGAGCGGTCGCCCAACGTCAGCCGGAGATCGTGCAGCGAGTTGAGATGAAGCGGAAAGCGTGTTTCGACCAGCGCGCCGCCGATGCTGACTTCCTTGATCTGCATCGGTTGAAACACCATCACCTCGCCCTGGAGGTAGCCGAACATCGGAATGCGCTCGGCGTCTCGTTTGTCCGATGAGGAGTCGGGAGTCATCTTGGAGGCGAAGTCAGGAAATGACTCCCGACCCCGGCTGCTGATCAATTCATCCGCAGCGCAGGGCGGCTCGGGAAGACGCTGTCCGGGTCCTCGTCGGTGAACGAGGACAGCACCATGTCGAAGTCCTGACCCTCATGTTCAGTGGTGTAGGTCAGAACCGGGATATCGCTGGTGTTCGGATCCAGCTTCAGCATCGTGAGCAGTTGGAAGCCGTCGAGCTCCTCGATGCGCGTGCACAGAATCACCAGGTTCGGCAGCACTTTGCGGATCTGCGAATAAGCGCGATCACCGGGCTCCACGAAGACCATGTCGTATCGGCCGGCATCGAGTACGGATTCGAGCATGCCGAGCACCTCGGTGTTGCCGTTCACCACGACCACCTTCTGCACCGGGGTGTCGCTGATTCGGTTGGTGTGAGGCATCTCGGTTACCGCCCTTTCTGTGCCCTTTGCTATACAGGATCCATGCCATGGGAGGTTTCGGAAGCCGTGCGCAATTACAGCCGCAGATATTGTCGGTCGCAGGATTCCGGACATCAGGGGTTGCTGCACAATCAGTGCGTGGACAGCCCTAAAGCCTTATACGGCCGTCCGTTGCTGTGTGTATGGAGGTTTTGGACAACCTGAGTTGTCTGAATTCGGAGTTCTGTGGGTTTTCCGTCTTTTCGGCCCGCCTTGTCCGTGAACAGACACCCCATCCAGTCCGTTGAATCCTGGTCGAGGCCCTGGATGATTCCCGTAGATGTACCCGGACGAGGCGGCTATTAGCCCGTTCTGTGAGCTACAACCGGGTACAAAATTCCACACGGGAGCGCTCGACTGAGGACTCAGGGCCTAGGCCTCAGGCAATGACACAGTTAACGCCGTGGCAGGAGGCCCGGGCGTGAGGCCTGAGGCCTGGGTCCTGAGGCCTGAGGCCTGAGGCCTGGGGCCTGGGGCCTGGGTCCTGTCAATCGTGACGGAGAGGGACGTGCCAACCTACCTGAATTTCATCGATGGATGCTGGATCGGGTCGCGCTCGGGGAAGACCTTCGAGAATCGCAGCCCGGCCAATCGCGACGACCTCATCGGCGTCTTCCAGGAGTCGACGGTCGAGGACGTCGAATCGGCGATCGCCGCCGCCGTTCGCGCCTACGACCGATGGCGGCTCGTGCCCGCGCCGAAACGCGCCGAAATGCTGTATGCGGCCGCCCGGCTGATCGAGCAGCGGAAAGACGCGTTCGCCCGCGACATGACGCGCGAGATGGGCAAGGTGCTCGAGGAAACGCGCGGCGACGTCCAGGAAGCGATCGACATGACGCTCTACATGGCGGGCGAAGGGCGTCGTCTGTACGGTCAGACCGTGCCGTCCGAGCTTCGAGACAAGTTCGCGATGTCGGTTCGCCAGCCGCTCGGCGTCTGCTCGGTGATCACGCCGTGGAACTTTCCGATGGCGATTCCCTCGTGGAAGATCGCGCCCGCGCTGGTGTGCGGCAACACGGTCGTGTTCAAGCCGGCGACGTTGACGCCGCTCTCAGCGGTGAATTTCGTCAAGGTGCTCGAGGAGGCCGGAATCCCGCCAGGGGTCGTCAACCTCGTGACGGGCGGTCCCGAGGTCGGCACCCGGTTGTCCACACACGACGAGGTCAAGGTCGTCTCCTTCACCGGCTCGACGACCGTCGGTCGCATCGTCAATCAGAACGCGGCGCCGAACTTCAAGAAGGTGCACCTCGAGATGGGGGGCAAGAACGTCGTCATGATCATGGACGACGCGCAGCTCGAGCTCGCGATCGAGGGGTGCCTGTGGGGCGGTTTCGGCACGACCGGTCAGCGGTGCACCGCGGCGAGTCGCGTCGTCGTGCACGAGCACGTCTACGACGAGTTCGTGCGCGAGTTCGCCAACCGCACCAAGGCGCTGCGCGTCGGCGACGGTCTCGATGAGCGGACGCAGATGGGTCCCTCCGTCAGCGAATCACAGCTCGAGACGGTCATGAAGTACGTCGCCATCGGTCAGCAGGAGGGCGCGACGCTCGTCACCGGCGGTCATCGCCTCGACACGGGTGTGCACGCGCGCGGCTGGTTCCACGAGCCGACGATCTTTGGCGACGTCGATCCGAAGATGCGGATCGCGCAGGAAGAGATCTTCGGTCCAGTCGTGTCGGTGATGCGATGTCGATCGCTGGACGAGGCGATCGCCATCGGCAATGGCGTCGCCTACGGGCTGTCCGCGTCGATCTACACGCGCGACGTCAACACGGCCTTTGCCGCGATGCGCGACATATACACGGGGATCTTCTACGTGAACGCCCCGACGATCGGTGCGGAAGTGCATCTGCCGTTCGGCGGCACCAAGGCGACGGGCAACGGTCACCGCGAAGCGGGAACCGCCGCCCTCGATGTGTTCTCGGAGTGGAAGTCGATCTATGTTGATTTCAGCGGCAGGTTACAGCGGGCACAGATCGACACGTAGGGGGGCGAGTTCCGGAGTTCCGCAGTTCCGGAGTTCCTGAAGTTCCTGAAGTTCCAGAGTTCCTGAGTTCGGTTGCGTGCGAACTTAAGGAACTCTGGAACTCAGGGACTCCAGAACTCCCACGGGTCAGTTCAGCTTCTTGATATCCGCCTTCAGCTGCGGGTTGACTTTGAAGCCTGCCTTCTCGGCGAGCTTCACTGAGTTCTCGGCTTCGGCTCTCTGGCCCTTTTGCAGGTACACCACTGCCAGGTTGTTGTGAGCCTCTCCCAGCTTGGGATTCGCTTCGGCCGCAGCT
>DASRJE010000120.1:0-5419 GCA_035649635.1 Vicinamibacterales bacterium
CTGTCGGGGGACCGAGCCGGATCGCTCGGATTCGGGGTCGCTGCCGAGTGGGGTGCTCGTCCGAGGAGCGAGAGAACCCTGATTCGATGACACCCGAGATGGCCATTTGGCGGCTCAGAACAGCGAAATTGGTCTCCCCTACGATGAGCCGTCGAGCGCTTTGCATCTCGGGCGTATCGTCGCGCTCGTGGCCCAGGGCAGCTTCCACGAGCTCGGCGACGACGTGCATCGGGCTGTGCTGACGATACGGAGAGCAGCGGCCGTCCAGGCGCGTGTGCGGCACTGCGTGCAGCCGCGCGACGACTGTATGGGCGATGCGTGTCTTGCCGATGCCCGCCTCACCGCTTAGGAGCACGACCTGGCCGAGCCCCTCGCCGGCTGTCTCCCAGCGCTCCAGGACGAGGGCGACCTCGCGCTCGCGACCAACCAGCGGCGTCGTCCACGCGGTGGGCAATGCATCGGCACGGCTGCCGGCCGGGCGTTCTCCGAGAACCTGGTACACGGGTTGTAGGGTGGCGATGCCGCGCAGCGCGTGAGCGCCGAGGTCGCGACAGCTGAAGCGACGCTCGACCAGACGGTGCGTGGCCGCGCTCATGACGACTGTTCCGGGCTCTGCGAGCGCTTCCAGACGGGCGGCCACATTCGGCGCCTCGCCGAGCGCGAGCTGCTCCCGGCGGCTACCGCCGCCGACCTCGCCGACCACCACGAGGCCGGTGTGGATGCCGACCCGCACGGCGAGCGCGACGCCACCGGGCGGCTGTCGCGCGTTTAGCGTGGCAACGGCATCGACGACGGCGAGGCCCGCGCTCACCGCTCGCTGGGCGTCGTCCTCGTGCGCCGAGGGATAACCGAAGTAGACCAGCAGTCCGTCACCCAGGTACTGCGCGATGTGGCCCTCGAACCGCGCGATCATGTCGGCGCTCGCGCCCTGGTAGGCGCGCACGTGCTCGCGTAGCTCTTCGGGGTCGAGCCGCGCGGCGAGCGCGGTGGAGCCGACGAGGTCACAGAACATGACGGTGAGCTGGCGACGCTCCGCGTCGCGCGGAGCCTGTTTGAGGTCTGCAGTCTTCCCCGCAGCCGCGGTCACTCGCTGGCCACATCCGCCGCAGAATTCGTCGCCGGGATCGTTGATGAACCCGCATTTGCCGCACGCCAGCGACAGCGCAACGCCGCACTTCGAGCAGAAGCGTCTTCCCTCGCGGTTATCTGCTCCGCAGCCTGGACATGTCATCGCAACGGGTCGCTAATGAAGATCGCGATCGGAACGGCGCTCCTGGCCATCATTCGACCATGAGAGGCGATTCTACTCCATCAGAGACGGCGACCTGAAACGGTGTGAGCAGCGGGCCGCTGAGAACAGGCAGACTCGTCGCCGTAAGGATATGCGCGAATTAGGATGTGTGTGAAGGTAGTTAGGGAGAAAGATGGGAGCCTTAGCGAAGGCGCTGTCACTTGCCTCGTGAGACGCTGCCGCCGAGACGGCGCAGCAATCCGGCTTGGCCCAGCGCAACGCCCGTCTCAGCTTCTACCCTTCTGAGTGACTGAGAACAGCGGAGACGCTCGGACGACAACCTCATAGGCCGGCCACCCGTCGCCGGCCCTACACCATTCCTCGAAAGCGTGCCACTGCCTCGCCAAGACGAAACTGCGCGATCGCGCGGGCCATATTATGGTCACGCCGCGACGCGTATCTTGTCCCGTCAAAACCAAAGTAGTCATCGCGTACGACGTCGATCAAAAACCGCGCCGCGAGCTCCCAGCCGATCTGCTGCGTCGCGCGCAAGAAGAGCTGCCTATTCACGGCACCGCTGAAGCCCTGCGCGTACCCGTCAACCGCGGCCGTAAACAATTCGGTGTTGAAATCGAGGCTGGGGTCGTCTTCTGTGCTCGTGGCGCACCACGAACGGAATGCGTCACCAAGATCGATCACTCGGAAGTGCCGCATGAGCGTGTCCATGTCGATCACGGCTACGGCGCGTCCGTCGGCAAACAAGAGATTGGAGATCTTGAGATCAGCGTGGATGATCCCTTTTGGCTCGAGCGCCGAGCGTTCATCAACGATGAGCGCCGGCAGCTCGTCGACAATCCGACGGCCGATCTGCCCCACCGATCTCGGGAGTTGATCGACGACCGACCGAAGCTCGCCGACAACAAACGCCGTGTCGTGGAAGTGCGGGATACCTCCCTGCGGTTCGTAGTCGAGCTCGTGCAGATGCCGATGCATCTCGCCGACGATGCGGCCGGCATCGCGCGCCATCTCCGCACTTCCAACGACGTCGAACCCTTCGCCGACGATCATGGGATAGAGCCGCCAGCGATCGCCGCCGTCGCGCACGAGCACGGCGCCGTCTTTTGACAGTCTGGGAACCGGTACCTGGAATCCTCGAGACGCGAGAAATTCGCCGACGACGCGCGCGTCTTGAATTGCCGCGTCGCTCGTCACCGGGTGAAGTCGCTGCAACACAAAGGCGCCATCGTTTGTCCGAACGATGTGCGTGCCGTGGAGCAGTCCCCCTCCGAACGGCTCAACGGATACCGGCTGCGGGATCTGAAACCGTGAAGCGATGTCGATGGTCGTCAAAGCGACACGGAGGGAAACGTCGAGGGCTGGTGAAAGTCGGCTGCCGCGCCGGGCGTCGGGTGATACGCGAGGAAGCGATCACGCACGATGACGAATGCGTTCAGCGCCTTCAGACCCTGTGGAACCATAGGCCACGGAACGATGATCGTCGACGTCCAGCGCTCGCCGGACGCCTTGAACGTCAGACGCGGTACGAAATCGGCGTACTCGTTCCGGCGAACGCGTGGTGCCGAAAAGTCGAGCGCAAGAAAGTGTCCGCCGGCCCCAAGCTCGATCTCAAGATACGTTGAGTCGCCGACGAGGAAACATTCGACCACGTCGTACTCCCACAGATTCGCGACGCGGGATCCGACGGCCGCGTCGGGGATGTTCGGTGGCGACTGATGCGGAAGCGACGCCGTGATCACGAGACCTGCGTCCGACGTCTCAAGACGCACCTTGCCGTGCAGGCGTGCGTCGGGGCATGGCTTGCCGTCCCAGTACCGATCGATCGTCAGTTCCATGCATCTTCATGAATACCAAAGGCCCTGAAACGATGGAGGGCTTTTGTGAGCTTCTCAGGAGGGTGCACATATCCATGAAAAATGGCGGCTCCGCCCATCAGGGATAAGTGGCGACCGAACGTCCCCAGCGGCCAGATACCCCGTGAGGTCTGCTAGACTCCCGCCAGCCATTCCTACCGAGGTGCCCAGGCGGCTGATCGGGTGCCGATCGAAGGGAGACCATTATGACGGCTGAAGAGCACAAGGCCATTGCTCGGCGCTTTTTCGAGGAGGTTTGGAACCAACAGAAGCTCGAAGCGATCGACGACATCTTCACGCCGACGGTGGTGTTCAACGGGCAGTCGGTGGCCCGCGACATCTTCAGGCAGGTCGTGGCTGCCCGACGCACCGCCTTCCCGGACATCCACGTTACGGTGGAGGATCAGGTCGCCGAGGGGGATAGGGTCTCAACGCGACGGACATGGCGGGGAACGCATCAAGGACCGTACCGAGGTGTGGCCGCTACCGGTAAACGGGTCACGTGGAGCCAGATCAGCATTGTGCGGATTGTCGAAGGGAGAATCGTTGAGGACTGGGCCGTGGCGGACGAGCTCAGCATCCTTCAGCAACTCGGTCAGTTTGCCGGATGATCCGCTGATTGCGGAGGCTTGTATAACTCCGTCCCAGATCTCGCCCGGATTGCTTATTGGCCTGCTCTCAGCCGGCGTCTTTCTCGTTCGTTCCGCTGCCCTAATGCTTGGCCCACTTCTCGTCGTACTCGCAGCCGCGTTCAACACTTCTGTTGCCGCCGCCGGACAACTCGCAGCCGCGATCAATCTGTCCTGGGCAATCACTGCGCTCTTCGTTGGACCAGTGTCTGACACGTACGGTCGACGACGAGTGGGACTAACTGGGCTCTTGGTCATGGGTGGGGGCATCCTGGGATCTATCGTGGCCTGGAACTACTGGGCGTTATTGGTGTGCCGTCTTCTAACTGGTATCGGCGCGGCGATGATTCCGCCCAATAGCATGGCGATCATTGCCGATCACTTTCCGCCCGCCGAGCGTGGGCGACCAATCAGCATCCTCATTAGTGCGAGCTTCTTGGGACCCGTCCTCGCTATTCCTGTTGTTGCGCTGTTGGCCGATCTTGGCGGGTGGCGCACACCGTTTGCGGTCGTCGGAGGCCTCTGCCTGATCCTATGGGGCTTCCAATGGCTCTGGCTCCCTCAGCAGCGGGATTCAGCGGGCCAAGCCGTCGCGTTCCTGGCAAGATTCGCCGCGCTGAGCCGTCGCGCCGGTATCTGGCATCTCCTGGTGACTAATGCCCTCTATCAAACGGCGGCATTTGCGCTCTTCACCTATCTGGCGGCGTTCCTCATACGCACCTATGGGATACGCGAAAAGGAAACCGCCCTGCCTCTCGCGGTCGCATTGTTCGGCGCGATGCTGGGGAGCTTGCTCGGGGGAACGGTGGCGGGACGCACATGGCGCATCGGCGGAGTCGCGCTCACGCTCCTTATGGGGGGTATCTTCGCCGGGGTGGTGTTTGTCGCAGCGGCGTCCCTGTGGCTGACAGTGCTCCTGGCTGCCGCCGGGGCGTTTCTCCTCACAGTGTTCGAGCCGGTTACCTGGGCGCTTATGGCGGAGTTGGCAGGGGAATCGCGGGCGACGGCCAATGGGATGTTGGCCGTGAGTAATCAACTCGGGGCAACGATCGGAGCCTCAGTTGGAGGCCTCGTCCTGGTTTTCGGAGGTTTCTCGCTCGTTGGGTTACTGTGCCTGGGCGCCGCGGTGATCGCAGCGTTGGTCATCGGAGCAAAAGTACGGGGCATAGGTGTGGTGCGGACACGGGCGGAAGAGGCGTGAGGCTGCGACAGCGTTACGTAGGATCTCTCGGCCTCACGATTCCGCCGTCGGTGCTGGGGCGGGCGGACCAAGTCATCGAGTAGCCCGTGCTCGACCAACGCGGCCGACTCCTGCGTGCTGCTGTCGGTTTCGCCGGGTGCTCGATGCCCTCATACGACCGAGCCGCTTGGAGGGAACCATGGTGAAGACACGGTCCGCCGCTCCGGAGGGGCAGGACTACACCATCTCCAGCCTGCCGCCAAGCCCGGCGCAACGGCGACTCGCCCTCGGCGTGGCGCTGGCTCTGATAGCGGCATTCGTCGTGACAGCGGGGCCACTGTCGACCGTCCGACTGGCGCGCATCGATGCCTTCATCCCGATGCTTGTCACGGCCATGTTCGTGAGCGACTCGATCACCGCGGTCCTGCTGTTCGCCCAGTTCGCCATCCTGCGCTCCCACGCGCTGCTGGTGATCGCGAGCGGGTATGTTTTCACAGCACTCATCCTC
>DASRJE010000121.1:0-15080 GCA_035649635.1 Vicinamibacterales bacterium
GTCCCGTACGAGTGCGTTGCCGACGAATGAGGCGAGAATCGACTAACTTGCTACTGACATTCCACTTATAAGTTGGCGGATCTTGACGCTGCCCTGCGGGGATGTCAATACCGGAGACGCCGTAGGCCGGGTCTTGCTCTTCAGACCCGGCCTCTTTTAACGCGGATTGGCGTGGTGCGAGCCGTCCTGGATCAGGTCGAGGTCGCGATCCTCGCAGCGAGGCGATTCCTCGATCTCGCGGTCGGTGAGCCACAGCGTCTGCGTGCGCTCCTTCCAGGGCTCGACGAGCACTGCCGGATCCTGCGCGACGGCCTCGTACTGAATCGTGTCGCCTACGCGGCGCAGACGCTCGATGACCTTCAGATCCTTCGTGTGAAACGCGCCGTTGTCCGTCAACCACGTTTCTTCGTTGAAGTTGATGGTCTCGACGACAAGCGTATCTCCCTCGTACCGGCCGATCGAGTCGCCGAGGTAGCTCGAGGGGAGATCTTTGCGATGACCCTTCCCATTCGTCGGGATGATTCGGAAGAACGATCCGCTGATGTCGTCGTACAGGAAGATGACCTCGCGGGCGGTCTGCACGATTTTCGCGGGCGGGCCGATGCGCGGCACACCAGGCGGCTGGCACTGCAGCGCGGTATCGACGTCGACCTGCCGCTCGCTGAGATCTTTCACCTTGGCGAGAAACTCAGATTTGTACTTCGGAAAGTTGGGCGCAGGGGCTGCGGCTGGTGGACCCCCAGCGCTCGCGCCCGCTCCACCGCCGCGAGGTGCGGCAGCGGCAGGCGGACAGCCAACTACGCAGACAGAGCCACCATCGAGCGATTGCGGCCGGACGAACTCGATCCCACCGAGATGATCCCAGGTGCCGTTGAGGTCTGATTTTCCGTCGGCCAGTTTGGGCGTCGCTTTCTTGGCCATCTCTGCGAGCCGATCGGGCGTCATGCGCGGTCCCTGCGCGGCGAGAGGGACCACGGCAGCGCACGCCAGGCCGGCAAGGAGACATCTCTTCAAGTAGAAGCGAGTCATGGCGATCCTCTCAGTCTCTTCCGAGCTGTACGTGATGGCCGTCGGCGTACGTGATCTTGGAAATCCAACCCAGTTTCTTGGTTTCATCGCGTGCCGCGATCGCCGTAATCGTGACCACTTCTCCTGGCTTGCCTTGTAGCGACTCCTTGGTCAGACCCGCGCGGCGCATCATCGCCGTCGGCAACGTCGACAACGTCCAGCTCGAAACTGCACCGTCTTTTTCCTTGACGTCGAGATGCAGATAGATGTGCGGGTTGATCCAGTCGACTTTCGTGATCACGCCCGTTAAGGTCAGCGGCTTGGATGAGTCGTACTGACCCGACACGGAATGATGTGCAGACACAGACGCTGCCATCACCAAGGAGGCGGCCGCTATGAGTACGACTACGAATCGATGGCGCATCGAAAACCTCCGGACCCGTGAACAGCTGCGGGCAAGCGTATGCCTGCCCCCGCCGTCGGTCAAGGGAGGTCGCCTACATACGGGAAGAAGATCACGAAAGTCGTGCCACGGCCGGGTTCACTCGTGACCTCGATATGTCCGCCGCTTTGCTGAATGATTCCGTGAACGACGGCAAGGCCGAGTCCGCTGCCCTTGCCGAATGCCTTCGTCGTGAAGAAGGGCTCGAAAATGCGCCCCTTGACCTCGGGAGTCATCCCCTTGCCGGTGTCATTAACAGCCAGCCGCACGTAACGGCCAGCCGCCAGATTGGGGTGATGTCTGGCGATACCTGCACCGTCGAATTCGACGACGCTCGTGTGAAACGTCAGCCGCCCGCCGTTCGGCATAGCGTCGTGCGCGTTAACGGCCAGGTTCAACAGGACCTGCGCAAGTTGATTTGGATCCGCCTTCGTCCGGGCCGGCCGCTGATCGCTCGTGACCGAGAGTTCAATACCAGTGCCCAACAGGCCGGGCAGTGCCCGCGCCGACTCCTCCACGACGGCACCGACATCGAGGATCGTCGGCTGCCGCATCTGTCGGCGTCCAAAGGCAAGCAATTGGTTGGTCAACGACGCCGCACGCTCTCCGGCGATCCGGACCTCCTCGAGGTCATGCCGCGTCGGATCCTCGTTTGCGAATCGAGTCAACATGAGATCGGTGTAGCCGTTGATGATCATCAACATGTTGTTGAAGTCGTGCGCCACACCTCCAGCCAGTTGTCCGACCGCGTCCATCTTCCTCGCCTGCAGTAGTTGCTCCTCCAGCAGTCGCTGGTCTGTCACGTCGATGGCCGAACCAACGTACCCGCGGAAGGCGCCGTCCACTGTTCGTGGAACACCCTCGTCGACGACCTGGCGGAACTGGCCGTCGCGACGACGCAGACGATATTCCATGGCGAACGGCGCGCGCGCGTCAAAAGCCTGGGAATATGTATTGAGACAGCGCTCTCGGTCCTCGGGGTGTACCCGATCGAGCCATCCATCCCCCAGCTCCTCCTCCATCGTTCTTCCCGTGAAGGCGAGCCACGCGTCATTGAACCAATCACACTGTTTGTCAGTGCCGGAACTCCAGATCAGCACAGGCACAGAAGCCACCGTCGAAAACTTCTTTTCGCTCTCTTGGAGCCTCATCGCGCTCTCGCGCAGGCCTTCGCGTGCCAGCCAGAGATCATGAATATCCGTCGTTGTACCAATCCATTTCACGGCCTTGCCCGGCGCGTCCTTTACTGGAACCACACGCGTTAGAACCCTGCGGTAGATGCCGTCGTGCCGGCGAAACCGGACCTGCACCTCGTGCGGCTCCCCTCGCTCGAGCGGCGCGCTGATGGTGGCGATCATCTCGGCTCGATCGTCAGGATGAATCAGACCGCGCCAGCCTTCGGCATCGACCTGTTGAAGCGTCCGACCCGTAAAGGTGACCCACGCTGAATTGACGTAGTCGACGGTGTGGTCGGCTCGCAGCGTGAATACCATCCCGGACTGGGCCTCTGTGAGCAGCCGGTAACGCTCCTCGCTCTCCTGCAACTGCTCGCGGCCCGCGAGAAGGTCCTGCTCCTGGGCCTGCAGCCGAAGACGGCGACGACGGCTGACTTCACAGATCCAACTGGTGAGCACGCCAAAGACGAAGAACAGGCCGAGTGCGATGCCATCGCCGACATCGCGGACCCAGAACCCGGTCCGCTCGACGAAGAAACCCGCGGTCACGAGAGTGCAAAGGATCGTGGCTACAAGACCGGGTCGCCATCCACCCAACCACCCGGATAAGAGGACTGCCAGGAAAAATGGTCCTAGTGGGCCGCGCCCGCCAAGATCACCGACGAAATGGCGGATCAGGGCTGCGGCCGCCGTTCCACCGACGGCAACGACGTAGACGAGAGCGCCTTCTGAAAGACGTTTCGACGTCAGCCGAAGCACATTCGTTAACCCGTTGTCCGGGCCCAAACGCGAATCTTCTATTCGTTGCCACTACCGCACAACGTCCGCCTTCGCGGCAAGGTGCTGAGGCCGCGTGTATCCTCACGAGCGGAGGCGGGGCCCGGCGGGCGGTGCGCATCACTCAGCGGCCATCAACCCGTTCTTCCTGAGGAACTGCTGAATGGTCGTGTAGATCATCGTGCGTTGCTCCGGCGTGAAATTGCCGTGGCCGCCGCCCGGAATCGTGATCAACTGATTGACGACGCCGACCTTGTTGAGCGCTTCGTGCAGCCGAACACCATGCTGATACGGCACGACTCGATCGGCGTCACCGTGGATGGAGAGGATCGGCGGCAGTCCCTTGCGCACATACGTCAGCGGAGAAACCCTCGTTGCGATTTCGCTACGATTCGGCAGGCTTCCGAGCCATGTCATCGCCGCGTTGGCGCGGTTGGGACCGTCGATGACGTCGTTCACGTCCGTCACGCCGAACCAGTTGATCGCTGCGGCGACCGTCGGAACAGGCATTGCACCCGCACACTGCCGATCCAAGCCGGCACTCTCCGGAATCATCGCACTCGTCAGCGCCAGATGTCCCCCGGCCGACTCACCCATCGTCACGATACGGTTGACGTCGATGGCGTAGGTCTTTGCCTGCGCAGCGAGGAACCGTAAGGCACACAGACAGTCCTCGACGGCCGCCGGCGCTGGAGCAACACGCGCAAGTCGATACTCCACGTTCACCACGTTCCAGCCCATCTCCATCCACGGAACGAGCGACATCAGCGAGCCTTCCTTCGTTCCGGCTGCCCAGAACCCGCCGTGGAAGTACACGAGCGTCGGCTGCGGTGTTGTGACGTCGCGCCGCGCGTAGATGTCCAGCTTGGATTCGTAGTTGCTCGCAGTGAGGTAAGTCACGTCGGGCACGACGCGATACTGGTTCGCGGCATGGGCCGCCCAATTGGCCGACGAGGACAACTGCGCATGACTCGTCTCCGGCAAGACGAAGGCAAACGCGATTACGCCAACGAACAGTGCAGTTCTCATGCGGGCAGCATACACTTTTCCCTTGCTATGAAGATCACGCGACTGGCATTCCTGCTCCTGACCGCTTTGACGGTGGCGCGCCCAGTTGCCGCCCAGCGTTACAGCGCCGCTCGCGAGGGAGAAGTCGTCAGGCTGACCGATCGCGCAACTGACACGTCCGTCTCGATTACGCCGTCAGTTGGAAACATCGCGTTCGAGATGCTGGTCAAGGGGCACAACGTGCTGCGCTTCCCGCACGCGTCGCTTGCCGATTTCAAGGCTCGGCCAAATGCAACCGGCGTCCCCTTCATGGGTCCGTGGGCGAACCGTCTGGACGAACAGGCGTTCTACGCAAATGGACGGCGATACGCCTTCGACATGAGCCTCGGCAACGTCCGCGGGACCATTCCGATTCACGGCTTCGTGACCACGACAGACCAGTGGCAGGTAAAGGAGCTGCGCTCCTCCACGGAGGGAGCGTGGCTCACAAGTCGACTCGAGTTCGCGCGTCAACCTCTCTGGATGAAACAGTGGCCCTTCGCGCACACCATTGAGATGACGTATCGGCTCACCAACGGTCAGTTGGAAGTAGCGACTGAGATAGTCAATCTCAGTTCCGAAGCAATGCCGGTCGCGATCGGCTTTCATCCGTACTTCCAACTGACGGATTCACCGCGCGATGAGTGGACGATCGCCCTCGGTGCGCGCACGCGATGGGCCCTCGACGCGAACAAGGTGCCGACTGGTGAAACGGTAGCAATCGAGCAGCTCTTTCCCAATCCCACATCGGCGCCTTTGCGCGACTACAACCTCGACGACGTGTTCAGCGATCTCGTGCGTGATTCGGACGGACGCGCGACGATGACCGTCATCGGCAAGAAGCAGCGGCTCGACGTCATCGTCGGCGCAGGGTATCGATCGGTGGTCGTCTGGGCGCCGAGTCCATCTGGCAAGGGGCGCGGCGGCCAGGGCGATTCACTCCCGGCCGAGCGAAACTTCATCTGCTTCGAGCCGATGGCTGGTATCACCAACGCGATCAACATGGCTCATCGTGGAACCTACGGCGAGCTACAGACCATTGCGCCGGGCGGAACATGGCGCGAGCGCTTCTGGATAAAGCCATCCGGCTTCGAGCGAGTCGCAAGGTAGGAAGTCGTGTCCGGCTTCAGCCGGACGTCATGGTATTTTTACGCACGTGAAAACGTCCCTTCGTCATCTCCTTTCGCTCATCTGGTGTGGATTCGGCGTCCTCTTATTCGTCGCCGTCATTCAAGCGCAGACGCCTGGGACCAGCCAAGGCGGACAAGCACCTGCGACGCAGCCGCCACCTCCAGGTGGAGGCCGCGGATTCACTCCTGGAACAGAAAGCGGCTTCGCGACATTTCAAACGCGCTGCACCGGCTGTCATGGCAATCCCGCGGTCGAGCGTGCGCCATCGCCTACGGCGATTCGCGAGATGACGCCCGAGCGGATCTACGAGTCGCTGACGACCGGATCCATGCAGGCGCAGAGCTCGGGACTTACCGACGCCCAGAAGAAAGCGCTTGCCGAGTTCATGGCCAGCCGGCCGATCGGCAGTGCGCGGCAGGGCGACGGCAAGAGCATGCCGAATCAGTGCGCCAGTAATCCGGCAATGGCCAACCCGGCACAAGGTCGCGGATGGAACGGTTGGGGCAATGGGCTTTCGAACACACGATTCCAAACGGCAGCTGCCGCCGGACTGACAGCGGCGCAGGTTCCTCGACTGAAACTCAAGTGGGCGTTCGGATTCCCGACCGGCGTCTCCGCCAACGCGCAGCCAACAGTGGTTGCCGGCCGGGTGTTCGTTGGCAGTGACAATGGGTTCTTCTACTCACTCGATGCGAAGACGGGATGCGTCTACTGGTCCTTTGAGCAGAAATCGATCGTTCGAAACTCGCCGACAGTCGGCGCCGTCTCGGGTCAGGGCTCGACGCGCTTCGCGGTGTTCTTCGGCGACGGCCACGCGAATGTGTACGCCCTCGATGCGCAGAACGGCCGTCAGCTCTGGAAGACGAAAGTCGACCCTCACTTCGTCGCACGTATCACGGCAGGCGTGACGTATTACAACGGCAGGGTGTTCGTGCCGGTGTCATCGTCCGAAGAGTTCAGCAGTGGACATCCCGACTACTCTTGCTGCACCTCGCGCGGCAGCGTCGTCGCACTCGATGCCAGCACGGGCAAGGAAATCTGGAAGGCCTGGGTCGTACCCGAAGAACCGAAGCCGTACCGGACGATGCCGAACGGTGTCGTGCTTTACAAGCCAGCAGGAGGCGCCGTCTGGAACGCGCCGACGGTCGATCCGGTTCGCAATGCCATCTATGTCGGCACCGGTGACGCGACGACGGCGCCGCCCGCTAAAACCACCGATGCGATCATGGCCGTCGACATCAACACCGGGAAGCTGCTCTGGTCGTATCAGGCGACCGAGAACGACGTGTTCATGGGCGGCTGCAACGGACCAACGAAGAGCGAGGCGTGCCCGAGCCCGATGGGACCGGACATGGATATCGGCAACTCGCCGATTCTCACCACTCTGGCCAACGGCAAGCGGGCACTGCTGGCGGGAACGAAGAGCGCCGACGTGTTCGCCCTGGATCCAGACAACAACGGTGCGCTGCTGTTCCGGATGAACGCAGCGGGTGGTCCCACTGGTGGTGGACGTGGTGGACGCGGCACGATCGTCTGGGGCGGAGCGGCCGACACGCAGCACGTCTACTATGGCGCGGGTGCCGCTGGACTTGCCGCGATTCGACCTGCCACTGGCGAACGTGCGTGGGTGTTCCAACCTGAAGGGCGCGGAGTCGCGCTGGGTGCGGCACCCACGGTGATCCCCGGCGTCGTCTTCCAGGGTGGATCGAACGGCAGGCTCTATGCGGTGGCTGCCGCCGACGGCAAACAACTTTGGGAGTTCGACACTGCGCAGGAGTTTGAAACCGTGAACCGCATGGTCGCCCACGGGGGCGCCATCAGCACGTCCGGCGCAGCCGTCGTCGATGGGATGGTCTACGTCGGATCGGGCTACGCAGTCGGCACTGGTGCCACTGCGGGAAACGTCCTGCTGGCGTTCGGTATCGAATGAAGGAGGTCAGCGATGCTCGGAATCCTCAGCCTCGCGCTTCTCGGAGCCGCGGCGCCACCTCTTACGTGTGACAGCTTGATGGCTCTTCGGCTCCCGCAGGCCACGATCACCAGCGCCACGGTGATACCGGCTGGCCCATTCGTGCAGCCGGGTGGAGGCCGCGGTCGACAGGGCGCTGCACCTGAAGCCAGCGAACCGATCCCCGAGCACTGCCGCGTGAAGATGGTGCTCAAACCAACACCGGACTCCAACATCAACGTCGAGCTCTGGATGCCGATGACGAATTGGAATGGACGATTCCTCGCCGTCGGCAATGGGGGGTTTGCAGGTTCGATCCAGGGTTATGCCGACATGCAGATCGCGTTGCGACGCGGCTACGCGACGGCGGCGACGGATACCGGTCACTCGGAGGCTGACGGCCCGGGCGGGATGTTCGGTCTCGGCCATCCCGAAAAGATCGTGGACTTCGCCTATCGCGCCGTCCACGAGATGACGGTGAAGTCGAAACAGGTCATCAACGAGTTCTACGATCGCGCGCCCCGATTCTCCTACTTCAAGGGTTGTTCGACCGGTGGCAGGCAGGCGGCGATGGCGGCGCAGCGTTTCCCCGAGGATTTCGACGGCATCATCGGCGGCGCTCTTGCCAATCGACACATCCAGATGCATACCGCCGGCGTCTCGCGAAACATCGAGCTCGCGCGGCACCCGGAGCGCACCATCCCGGAGGAGAAAGCGAAGCTTGTCAACGATACGGTGATGAAGGCGTGCGACACGCTCGAGGAAGGTTTCCTCAACAACCCGCGTGAGTGCAAAGTCGATTTGTCCAAGCTGGCGTGCAGCGGCGCTGATTCAGCGACCTGCCTTACCGCAGCGCAGATGCGAACGGTCGAGACCTTCTACGGCGGGCTCAAGAACAGCAAGGGCGAACTGATTTTCTCGGGCCAGGCACTCGGCAATCCGATCCCGGCGCTGCGTGGCGCGACCGGCACACCAGGTGGCGGCTACGATACGGTACGCATCTGGGGCTTCCAGGACGCCAACTACGACTGGCACACCTTCGACCTCGATCGCGACATGCCGATCATCAACAAGAAGGTCGGCTTCGTGGACGCGGTGAGCTCTGACCTGCGTAAGTTCAAGGCGCACGGCGGTAAGTTCCTGCTCTACGCCGGGTGGCGAGACACGACCATCACACCCGAGAACACGGTGCTGTATTACGAGAACCTCGTCAAAGAGATGGGCGAACAGAAAGATTTCGCACGACTCTTCATGGTGCCGGGCATGGCCCACTGCCGTGGCGGAGATGGGCCGAACACCTTCGACACGCTGACGACGATGGAGCAGTGGCGGGAACAAGGGGTTACACCCGTTCAGATGATGGGATCGAATCCGCAATCGGGCTTGACGCGGCCACTCTGCCCGTACCCGCAGTACGCGAAGTACAAGGGCTCCGGCGATCTCAAGGACGCGAAGAACTGGGCCTGCACGGCACCTTAAGATCGATATGAGCGGTGACACGTCCGAGATCGTCGCGCGCGGGGCCGAGTCGGCGCCACCAGCAGCCGTAATCGAGCGCAACGGCGTCAGGATCGTCGATACATTTGCCGAAGCCTTCGGCATGCGCGCGGCGCGCGTCATCATCACGGCGCAATCACCGGCGTGGGCAAGGACCGCGGCACAGTCGATGACGGGGTTCGCCACCTCGGTGATTGGGTGCAAGGTCGAAGCGGGCATCGAGGCCGAGATCGCATCAGAAGACACCCTCGACGGACGGCCAGGCATCTCCGTGCTGCTGTTTGCGTTCGATGCCGAAGGATTAGGACGACAACTGATCGATCGGGTCGGGCAAACGATTCTGACGTGCCCGACGACGGCCTGCTTCGACGGACTGCCGCAGTCGACCGAACGTGTGACCGTCGGCGGCGCGCTGCGTCATTTCGGCGATAAGTTCCAGTCGAGCAAGATGCTCGACGGTCAACGCTTCTGGCGCATTCCCGTGATGGAAGGCGAGTTCCTCGTGCAGGAAGCCTTTGGCGTTCAGAAGGCCATCGGCGGAGGCAACTTCCTCATCCTGGCGAAAGATGAGGCTTCAGCGCTGTCGGCAGCGGAAGCGGCGGTCGATGCGATGCGCAAAGTCCGCGGCGTCATACTGCCCTTCCCCGGTGGGATCGTGCGTTCGGGCAGCAAGGTGGGCGCGAAGAAGTACAAAAACATGATCGCGTCGACCAACGACGCGTACTGCCCGACGTTGCGAGGGCGGCCCGGGGTCACGAGTCAGATACCTGCGGGCGCGAATTCAGTCCTGGAGATCGTCGTCGACGGACTCGACCGCGCCGCGATTGAGGACGCGATGCGCGCGGGCCTCGACGCCGCGTGCCGCCCTGGCGTCGTCGAGATTACCGCGGGCAACTACGGCGGCAAGCTCGGGAAGCATCATTTCCACCTGCACGCGCTGCTGCAATCACCGAATTGGTGATCGTGGATTCTTGATCGTTGATTCGTTGGCGATTGTTGATTCTTGATTGAGGATTGCGAACCAGACCCAATCAACGATCTCCAATCAACAATCACAAACGAATCAATAATCAAACATCATTAATCTTCAATGCGCTGATGCCGTCTTATTTCACGTGCTCTTTCAGAAACCCCACCGCCTGCGGCCACACCTTGGCAGCCACGTCCGCATTGAATGTCCCGAGGGCGTTGTGCGGACCCATGAAGGCGTGACCCGTTCCGGGATGGACCGTGAGCGTCACGTCCTTGCCCATGCCACGCAGCTTGGCCTCGAGCGCGTGCGCCGCGGCAGGAGAGAAGAAGCTGTCGTTTTCAGCCATGTGGCCGCTGACCGTCGCATTCAGCTTCGACCAGTCCGGCTCGCTGGCGCCCTGCGGGAATCCATAAAACGGCACGACCGCCTTCACCTTGTCTGGACGGTTGGCGGCAATGATGAACGCGAGCATCCCGCCCATGCAGAACCCAACCACGCCGATCCCCTTGCTCGTGACGGCGGGGTGGCTGGCTAAGTAGTCGACCGCGCCGCTCATGTCGCGTCCGGCACGATCGGGCGGCAGGCTCTGCATCAGGTGCGACGCCTTGTCCATTTCGTCGTGCGCGGCAAGCTCGCCGTGGTACAAGTCGGGCGCGAGCGCGACGAAGCCGGCTTGCGCAAGGCGGTTCGCCATCTCCTTGATGCCGGAATCAAGGCCCCACCATTCCTGGATGACGAGGACGCCCGGCCCTGAGCCGCTCGCGGGCGTCGCGAGGTAGCCCGACGCCATACTTCCGTTGCTGCGAAACTCTACGGTGTCTGCCATGCCGGTAAGGATAATCTGATTGCCATGAAAAACGTGTTGCCACTGCTGGTCGTGCTGAGCATCACCGGGACACTCGTGAGTGCGATGAGCCAGCTGTCAGCTCAGCCGACGGATCGTTTCCTCGAAGTCAACGGTCTCCGCATTCACTACGTGGACTGGGGTGGAGAGGGCAAACCGCCGTTCGTGATGGTGCACGGCCTCGATCGTGTCGCGCGCACATTCGATCACCTCGCGACGCGCTTTACGTCGAAATATCGCGTGCTCGCCATCGACATGCGCGGGCACGGCGACTCGGGTTGGGATCCACAAGGGCGTTACCTCGTCGAGGATCACGTCGGCGATCTCGAAGGCGTCGTCGGGCAGCTCGAGCTTCGCGACCTGGTGCTCTGGGGGAATTCAACCGGCGGCCGTGTCGTACAGGTATTCGCGGGCAAACATCCGGAGCTCGTGTCGCGCGTGATCTCCGAGGACGTGGGACCGGAGCGACCGCGCCAAATCGCGGACAACTACGCAAAGCGCGTCCAACAGGAGCAGGCTGGCTGGGCGTCGCAGGATGAACTGCTCGCACAGCTCCGAAAGTCCAACCCGCGCATGTCGCCCGCGGTCCTCGAACCTTACGTGCGCTACGGCACGAAGAAACGCGCCGATGGACGCATCGAGTGGAAGCGCGATCCGCAACTCGTGAAGGGCTTCGTCGCGACCGAGCTCTGGCGCTACGTGCGCAACATCAAGGCGCCGATCCTGTACATCATCGGAGGTCGAAGCAACATCGTCCCTCCGGAGACGCAGGACGAATTGAGGAAGGTGTTGCCGAATGCGCAACTCGTCACGATTCCCGACGTCGGCCACTATCCGAGCGACGAGAAGACCGATGAGGTCGTGACGATCGTGAATCGCTTCCTGGCGGGAGAGAAAATTGGCGGGTAGGCCGGGTCTTGCCTTGTCGACCCGGCTTGTCCCTACGCCTCGCTCGACTCGCAGTAAATCCTTTCGGCACGCTCGACCAGCATCGCGTAACACGTCGCATCGTCCGAGCCCACCGCCAGCACAGTACAAATCGGCTGCCCGGCGGCGACGTGCTCTCCCCTACGCGGAACATCGCGGATGTTCTCGTCATCCAGCCATCCGCTCACGTCTCCGATGACCACATCTCGAGGAGCGAAGACGATGGCCTTGCCGTACGTCGCGCTCGTCGGCGGCGGTTCTCTGAGGTCGAATTCCGGCAATGCGCCTCGATGACACGCCTCGGCATGAAGGCTGAAGAGAGAGATGCCTCGCGCTCGCTCGATGAGCTCCATCGATGCGGACCACCGTGGATTCACTTCGACGGGCCGAAGCTCGTTGCCGGCCGCCACGAAATCGATGCTGCCAACTCCCACCAGAGGGAAGGCATTGGTAACTGCATCCACCAGCGCAATCGCGGCGGCGGACGTGTCCGGTGAGATCGCGGCATCGAGGATGTTTCCGCAGTAGCGAAATCCCGCAGCGCCAAAGGCCGTCTCCCCCACCAACTGTCGCGTCGCACCAAGCGCAACACCGCGGCCTCCTGCGGCGACGAACACCACGGACGCGGGCACGCCATCGATGAATTCCTGCAGGTAGTGACCGCGCGTCACCGGCTCGTTCGCAGACCACACCCTCACGCCGTGGCCACCGCCCGAGATACGAGGCTTGATCAGCCAACGGCCCACATCACGGTGCTGTTCGGTGCTCTGCCCCGATGTGAGGACTCGCGGCACGTGGAAACCGCGCTCCTCGAACTCGTGCGCCAGCAACAACGGGTCTCGGACTCGTCGCAGCACGACGGAGTCATTTCCCCAAAGCGCCCGGCCTCTGGCCAGGACATCCACGGCCTTGGGATGATTCTCGAGGTTCGATAGATAGACGACGGCGTCGCTCGACAACGCGGGAGCCACGGCGGCAATCGCTTCCGCAGAGAAGGCCTTTCCGAAATCTCGTGGCAACGACAACGCGCGTACCGAAGGGTGCTGGTCAACGTCGGCGTACGCGTCGAGCGCGATCACGTCGAACCCGGCACGCGCTGCCGACTCGGCTGCGGAGCGAGTCGAGACGCCAACGATCAAGACCCGCACGGGCTACTCAATGCCCAGGCGCCGTCGTGCGGCATCCGGGGAAATCACGAACAGGTGATCGAGCACCGTGCCGGACGCCTCACGAATGCCGAGCGCGTCGACGATCCCCGAAGCGCTTCCACCGGCGAGCCCATCAGCAAGCAGCGCGGCACCTTGCGCGGCATGCTTGGCAACAGTGGCAAACCCCGAGAGCAGCTCGACGGATCCGCCTGGCACGATCCGCGACAATCGCGTCATCAACCCTCCATGGATCGCCGGCACTCGCGCGAGACGTCCTGACAACACGACCGCGCGCGCAGATGGCGCCGACACAGTCAGGCTCGCGACCGCCTTGACGATGCTTTCGAGATACGCTTCGAGCGCCTTTTGCCGCTCGGGTGTGGTCACTTCCGCCACCGTTTCGGCCGGCGCGCCGGTGGCGCCCGCGACACTCAAGGCCCCGCCCGAAAAAATCATCTGCTTCGTGACTTGCCCGGCGAGAAATGCAACCTCGCCGTCGAGCGCTCCGCTCGCGGTCGCCCCGAGTGGCCCCGACGATCCACCGAGCCCGTCAACGATACGCCCATGTTCGACGGCGAGCGCGGCGCTGAATGCCCCTCCCAGTTCGAGGAGAACGAGTGACACGTCTCGCGCGTCGCGGCCATGGCGGCGCGCCTGATCGTGAATCGCCAGCGCCACGGCGCAGACCTTGTCCGCCGTGCCCATGTCCACGCGGTTGATCTTGCGGTGCGCGGGAACAGAAGTCAGGTGCACGACCCCGGGCGTGACCAGCACGGGGACCGGTGCCTTTGTCAGCGCGCGCAGCAGCGACGAGAGTCCGCCGATACCGCCGCTTTCACCCCGGGGTGCCAGGCAGGCCAGCCGGAGATCCGTTTCAGTGAGCTCGCTGACGAGCTTGAGCGGAAGACCGTAACCGGAAGGGCCGGCAACCAGATCCAGTGGGGCCGCTCGATCGAGCAGGCCAAGCACCAACGAGGGATCAGCGAGCGCGTCCTCGGTCGCGATCGACTGGTCGAGAAACATTCGACCAGCGTCAAGACCGCAGAGGTCGAGACTGACCGTTCCAGGATCGATACCAATGACGCGGGGCATTGGGACGTTGCTCGTAACTCAACCCGGCGGTCTGCAAATCAAGACCCGCCCTACGCTGTCGAGCATCTTGATTACAAGGTGTCTGACAATTCCGCTATCGATTCCGCATCGAGAATCAGATCGTTCTTCTCGAACAGCTTCGCGATGCAGGCCTTGTGGATCTTCATCTTCAAGTTGCCGACCCCCAACGCGCCGAACGTCGTCACGCCCTCCCTCACCGCGCCATCGTCAGTGACCTCGATCCCTTCCACGCCCAGCGGTGGAACCGCGTTCACATCGGCAGCGACGCGCAGGCCAGTCAGACCGACCCAGGCAGCGCGTGGGATCAGACACACACCGGCTGGCCCCGCGTTGAGAAACATCTCGACGCCTTCGAGCGCCTGCGTGGCACCCGAGCTGTCGGCCATCGCGACTTCGCGAAGCGAACCACCAAAGCGTTGGCGGATCTTTTCGGAGAGCGAACCGTCACCGGCCCGCCTCGAGGTGACAGTGACCCGTGCCCCGGCTTTCGCCAGGAGTCCCGCGGCACGCAAGCCCACTGGACCGGATCCGGCAGTGACCAGCGCCGAGCGTCCTTCGAGTGCGCCAGCGGCTTGCCGCATCTTCGCAACAGCGGCGACGGCAGTCGTGTTCGAACCATTCGAATCGAGCATGACCGATACACGCAGCGGACCGAAGAACGCTTTCTTGACGGCGCCGAGGAGCTGTTCGCCCTTCGCCATGTCGCTGCCGCCGATGAAGATGGCGGTCGAGTGCAGGTGCTTGGGCCCGCGCGTAAAGATCGCCCCGTGCACCAGGTCGCGGACCGCGTCGACGGTGACGCCGCCGTAACTCATGACCTCGTCGGCGCCGGCATCGAAAGCAACGACACGGTCGAACACGCTGGGGTGAGGCGAGGAATCGAGTTGCAGGAGTAGTTTCTTCATAGAAAAGACACCGGGTGTGATTTCCGCACGCACTCGTCAGGAAATCACACCCGGTGTCCTTGTTACTTCGGGCTGTACGGGTGCTTCGCCGTCTTGGCGCCAGTCAGCACATCGCTCACCGCTGGCTTGCCGCCCAGCGCGCGCG
>DASRJE010000122.1:0-7494 GCA_035649635.1 Vicinamibacterales bacterium
GCCGCCAAGGATGTAGAGCCACGCCCGACGCGAGAGCGCGCTCAAAGCCTCTCGCTCCGTCAGTCCAGAGATGATGAAGGGGCGGCGCTGATCGCCTTTCCAGACGACCACCCGATGCGGGTCAACGTCGGGCGGCGACCAGCGGGGCACCGCGTTCTGGAGATCGCGCGCCAGCCACCGCCGCCCGGTTTGCGAGGCAAATCGAAACGCGGCGGAGAACGATTGATCGTCCAGACGGGGTGCCGTGCCGGCCCACCTGTGGAGGAGGCGCGGCAGGAACGAGATGGGGCGTTCCGGAATCTGTCGGCGTTCGGCCAGCGTTCCCATCACGTAGAGGGGAGCGTCGGACAGGATCCGCTCCTCGATGATCCTCATGGGAGAACGGCTCGACGGTGCCGGCCACTGCAGTCCCGTTGTGGCGACGAGCCGCAAGCCCGCTTCGGGAGGATCGCCGTCCTCGCTCCGCCAGACCTGTTTCACCGAAATGAGTTCGGCGCCGCGCGTCCACACGAGCACGCGGCCGCTGTCATCTTCGAGCTCCAGCGTTTCGGCTCCAAACGACTTGCGCAGCTTGTTGTTCCACCCGCGGCGCTTGGAGCGGCGCTGCCACTGGTCAACCTCCACCGACCAGAACAGGCACGACGCCTTGCTGACGGGCGCCAAGCCTGTCTGTTCCGAGTGGCCGCGACCTGAGAGTTCTGCCAGTCCGATGGCCGCCGAAGACGCCTTTGCCGTCGCCGTGCCGCTGACGGCAAGCCGGTTCCGGTACTGGATGAATCCGTGGCGAAAGCTGAAAAAGCCGGCGACGAACAACCATCCAACAATCGTGACCTCGTTGAAGACCAGCGCGAACGCGTAGAGGCCGATGAGCACGACAAGCAGGAAGGCAACCGCGAGATAGACGAACTGCAGCCAATCGCGGGGGCCTGGCCGATACCGCGGAAGTTCGCGCCCGCCTACTGCCTCACTCATGCCCACAACGCCCGAACAGCGGACGAAGCCCATCACGCGGTGCTTGGCCCACGTCGGGTGCTCACGTGAGGGGAATCATGCGAGGTCCGTGCGTGAGGAAGCAGGCGGGTCCATGCAGCGAGGAAATATGACTCTCAACTTGACACCGAGTCTTCGTGCTCCACTGACGCTCGCCGTGGTGTTGTGTGCCACGTCCGCCTCCGCGCAATCGCCGGAGATCCCCATCATCCCGGACCTGAACATCGTGCTTGCCGTCTCGAACTCCACGTCATCGGCCGGCGGTCCGGCCGGGGTTCTGCAGGGCGACTACGAGATGGTTGTCACCATCACGAACGTGGCTGCCGACGGGATCACTCACAAGACGAAGTTCGAGGGGGTCGATGCTGCCGGTGTTGAACGCAGAGGGTTCGTGACCCGAGTCGTGTCGGCCACGGACCTGGCCGCGGCACGGGTGCAGATTTTCGGATTCCACTTGAACGATCCGTCGCGGGCGGACGGTACGACTGCGCTCGGTCCGTCGCTTGGCGTCACCCGCGAACTGGTGCAGAAGGGCACGACCGCCTACACATTCAGGCAATGGGTCGGTCGTGAGGTGATTTCCGGAACGCTGCAGCGCGCCAATGCGCCCGTCAAGTTTCCCGTGCTGCTCAATGGCGAACGCGTCAAGCTCGACGCGATTCTGGCGACCGGACAGATGGCGCTCGGGACTGCGAAACGGCCGTTCGAGACCGTGATCCTGGATCATCCGCGGTACCCGATTTCGCTGCGCCTCGCGTATGGGGCGCGAGACGAGGGATTCCCGTTCAAGCCCGAGTTCGCTCGTGAGGTCGTGCGCATCGATTTCCCCGTTCCGAAACCGCGGATCACCGATGCACTCGACAAGGACTGTCGCGTCGAGTTGAAAGGCATCTACTTCGACTTCAACCAGGCGACGATTCACCCACAGTCCGAACTGGCGCTGAAAGAGATCGCGACCGCGCTCATGAACATCCGGCGGCGATTCACCATCGAAGGGCATACCGACAATATCGGCAGCGATCGCTACAACGACGATCTCTCGGCGCGACGGGCCGACGCCGTCAAGACCGCGCTCGTCCGTGACGGCGTCGATCAGACGTGGCTCGCGACTGCCGGCTTCGGAGAGCGCCGCCCCATCGAGACCAACGACACGCTGGCCGGGCGGGCGCGCAACCGCCGCGTCGAGCTCGTCTGCGCGGAGGGGAAATGAAGATGCCACGCCCTTCGGCGAATCGACGCATCACGATGCTGCTTTCTGTGGTCATGCTCGCGGGCTGCGGCGGCTCCCAAGACGTCTCCATGACGCAGACCGAGCGCGGCGGCTCTGATGATGCGGTCCTGGCTGATCGATATGGCTTCGGGCCCAGACCTGATCCGTCGATTACGTATCAACCGGATGTCATCCTGATCGAGGGCGGACCCAAAGTGATTCGAGGGGTGAGCGCCGACGGCTTGACGTGGAGCATCGATGCAAAGGCAACTGGCGTTGATCGGCTGAAACCGGGGACGATCATGTTCGCCACGAGCCAGGCCGTGGGGCGAGTCGTCCGGCTGGCCGCGAAACCGGATGTCCTCGACGTCACGCTTTCACCCGTCGAGCTCGGCGATGTGATTCGCGATGGCCGTCTGGTCGTGGATCAGGTCGTGCCGGTGGAATCCCTCTCCTTCTTCGAGGCTCCGCAGATCGTTGATGGCTACGAGGACATCCCATCGAACCAACTCGTGCAAGCCGCCTTGGCTATCGATCGTCCGATCATCGGTTATTCGCGGGCGATAGCTCTCTTGAACGCGCCAGCGAACATCCGCGACGTCGATGACATGTCGTCGAGCGCCGCCCCCGGAGACGTCGACGAGAAGTCCACCAAGGTCGGGGATTGGAGCCTGACCGCCTACAAAAAGACTGGCGTGATGGGGTTACGAGCTGATCGCGGACTGGCGGGAGCCAAGACCGTTGGCGCCGGAAAGACGATCACCGGCGCGGACTTGATGGTGGCGCTTGATGCTCATCTCGAAGTGTCGGGATTGCGAGTCGTCGCCGACATTCCGGTGACGCGAGGCGAAGTGGGCACGTCGCACTTTCGTGTCTACGGTATCGACGGGCTGGTCATGAGCGTTCAGGCCGGTTCCGTGAACGGGCTCAGCGACAATCGCAAGGCGCGCATCGAGTTTCCGATTCAGCTTCGTCAGAACGTGATCATCGGCGGCTTCCCCGCAACACTGACTCAGAAATTCAAGTTCCTCGTTCAGACGGCCTTCACGGCGAAGAACGGCAACCTCAGTGCTTCTGGAGAATGGGACGTGGCAGGGTCGATCGGCATTGACGGTCAGACGGTCACGCTCCCGACCGTCACTACCCGCGGCACCAAGCTGATCGACAGCATCATGGGTGTGTCGGTCGGCGTCAACGGAATCGTGGTCGGCGTCTCCTTCGAGTTCAGCCTGGTCTTTGGTTTGCCGGTCGCCGGCGCCGGGCCGGCGGCGTCGTTCATTACCTCGCTCGGCCTCACCAACGGCTCGAGCCTCGGCATCGTTCAGTGCAAGCAGGTGTCGATCACGTCGGTCGTGACTGGCGGCGTGTCCATCCAGATGTTCGATCCGATCAAGCAGGCGATGAAGAAGGTGCTTGGCGTCGACATTCCGGCTGAACGCCCGCTGGTCAGCAAGAACGTGTTACAGGAGAACTGGGTGAAGCCGAACGTGCTTGCCTGCAAGTGACGAGGGTCATGAAACGACTTTGAATGAGGGAGATCCGTTCCGCTCGGTGCGTACAGCAATGGACGCATAACGAGAGGACCTCATGAAACCCAGCAGACTCGGCCTGACCCTCCTGGCTGTGGCGCTGTCAGCCACCGTCGCCGCTGGTGCCCCACAGAAACCGTCTGGCTCCGCGTCAACGTGCGTGGCCTTGACTGTGCCCAGCGTTCAAGGTGTCGACGGCAACGCCACGAGCTTCGCCACGGCTGTTCGCGACCTGTTCGCCAGCTATTTGAAAGGACCGTCGATCAGGACGCTGTCCCTTGAAGCGCGACTCCCATCGCAGGCGGCGCTGGAGGCGCGTGACCAGGATTGCGGTCAACTGCTGCTCGTGACGGTCGAACGCAAACGAGCCGGCGGGAGCAGCGTGGGTCGGATCCTCGGCCAGGCCACCGGTGTGGCGGTGACGCGGACCCCGCTCGGCGGCGGCGTGACCGGTGCGGTCGCCACCGGCGCCACGTGGGCCGGTGGAGAAGCCATCTACAGATTCGCGTCCGAGATCCGCGCGAAGGACGAGCTCGAGCTCTCGTATCTGCTGGGCGCTCCGAATACCGTCGAGCGCGCCAAGCCGGTCACGTCCAAAGCCAAAGCCAAATCGGACGGAGAAGATCTTCTCACTCCACTGGTCGAGAAGGCGTCGAACTTGATCGTGACAGCCGCGACTGCGGGTGCACGGTGATACCGGAAATCATGCGCGCTCGTCCGCTCGGACTGCTGGCGATCGCGTCGATGACCGTGATGCTCACCGCATGCGGCGGCAACCAATCCGTCGCTGACAAGTCGTCAGAGCAGCGTTCAAACCTCGACGCAGCACGAAGTGAAGACGAGGGACGTTCGCGCGACGCGTGGAAACCCGCGATCCGCGCGGCAGCGATCCCTGCAGAGCCGTGCGGCTGGATTCCGGTCGCCGACGTCGAGGCGGTCATCGGCAAGCTTGCCGAGCCGCCGCGGAAGGAGGACGGGTGCCGGTACACGCTCGTCGTGCCGGAGTCGGTTGCTGCCAAGCGACAGCAGCTGAAGGCGACGCAAGAAAAGATCAAAGAGAACCTGCGCAAGGCGTTCGGAACCGCGGCCGCCGAGGAAGCCGACGCACGCAGCCCCTTATTCGACGCGCTGCAGGATCCACGCTCCTACGCGGTGACGGTGAACGTGGACGTGAATGGCGGCGTCGAAGGCGAACTGGCGTCCAGTGCTGTGGCGAGGGAGTTCGGGCTTCCCGCCGGCGTCGAAATGGACAAGCTCCAGACGCAAGACGCCAGGACGCCGACAGAGTGGGATGACGCCCGACGCGTGCCCTATGGCTTCAGCGGTCGCGTCGGACACGTGCGCGTCACAGTCGCCGGGCAGTCACCGGACGTGCCGATCGAGCCAATGCAGACGCTCGCCGCGCGCGTGCGCGATCGTATTCCCGACTTGCCGTTTCCCGTCACCAACCCGTATCAGGTCCTGCAGCGTGGGACCAAAGACGCCTGCAGCCTGCTGACGCGCGCCGAGGCCGAAACGGTACTGGGCCCCCTCTCGATTGAGCCGTATCGCTCGTCATCCAACTGGCCACCGCTTGCGCACGGGGAAGGATTCGCCTGCGCGTACTTCACGCCGGGTCATCACGTGTTCGTGCTGTCGCCGACGTGGGAGGGCGGCGCGCAGTCGTTCAAGATCGAAACGGGACTTGGCGGGCTCATCGGCATCGTTGCGCCGCAGGAGTCCGTCGTGATCAAAGGGCCGTGGGAGCGGGCGCACGTCAGCGGCACATCAGGCGCGCTGCTGTTCCTGAAAGGCGATCGGCTGCTGGAGGTGTATTACCGCACATCACGCGCGACTCGTGGCCACGCCGTGAAGCTCGCGGCGACGGCGATGCAACGGCTGGCGCCCTAGACGGAGATCCGCGGTTCTTGTTCCACGACGCGCGCGCTCACGACCCTCTGGCGTGTCGTTCGTATCCTTCTATTTCAGCTTGGGAACGATCGCGTTCGCGAGCGTGATCACGTTCGGCTTGACTTTCTCTGCCGTGCTCTCGAACGGGATTCCCATTTGGATGGTGAAGGTACGGCCGCCAGCATGACCGATGAGCTCAGCGTAGTGCCCTTTGTTGTCCCGGAACCAGGCACGATCGCCGACGCCTGACACGGGCATCCACGCCTTATCCTTCTTCGCCGTGTCGTCGACGAACGCCGGCGTGAACGCGTCGATCTGCAGGCGGATATCGGCGTATTCACATGCCGCGCCCGATTGACCGACCGGCTCCTCCTCGGGTGGCAGATCGAATACGAGCTTGTTCGCTGCGCCAGAGACCTTCATCACCAGATCCTTGGGCAGGAACGAACAGGCCTTGATCGCAGGTTTGCCGGTAGCGCTGCCGCTGCGAGCCTGTTCTGCCGCCGCCGACGCGGCGCACAGGGCGATGACCAACGAGGAAGCAATCACGTTCCGCATGGGGTCCTCCACCAGAGAACGCCCCGTCGGAATGTGAATGCCCTCATTTACTGGCGAACCAGCTCGACGCGACGGTTTCGCGCACGCCCTTCTGACGTGTCGTTCGTGTCTTTGGGTGACGCTGCACCGGATCCCCCGGAAGTCAGGCGCGAGGCCGAAATTCCGAAACGATTGACGAGAGCCGACACCACTGCGGCGCTGCGCCGCTGCGACAGCTCCAGGTTGTATTGGCCGTTGCCGCCGATGTTGTCGGTGTGACCCTGAACGCTGAGACGCCAATCAGGGTAGCGTTTCATGATCCCGCCTATTTCCTCGAGCACGGGCTCCGACTCAGCCCGGATGCGGTCGCTGTTGAAGTCGAAGTAGATGCCGTAGACGTCGACGCGTTTGTTGTCCACCAGTCCGTCTTCGAGGGAGCCACCACGCATCGCCAAGGAACCGCCGCCGCTCTCCCGGCGGCCCGTACTCGGGTAGGTAATCTTCGCGAACCGAATGCGCGAACCGGTCTTTTCGTTGCTGTCTTTCTGGTCGATCAGCAAGGGAAACCGGTCGTCGTCCAGGATGACGGCCGTATCTTCCGTCTCCAGGCGCTCGCCGCGGATCCACCATTTCATCGCGCCACGCGTGGTGATGACGGGGACGTCAACAACCCGATCGTTCAGGATCAGCTTCATCGTCTCGCGGCCTTCGATGCGCAGCTCACCGACGCCGTCTTTAGCGAGCTTGTCCGATGATTCGACTTCGACGTAGCGATGCGTGAAGGCGCCGGTACGCTTCAACTGCGCAAACGCGTCCGATGACAGACTGAACGCCGTTGCACCGGTGATCGTCTCCGGCTCCTCTTCGCCTGAGGCGCCGATGACTTTCACCGCACCATAGACCGTGTGCAGCATGCGCGCGCTGCGCAGGTCCGCCCGGCAGACCCGGCGGAGAAACGGACCGCGGCCCTCCGGAGCGTCGCAGCTCGCCGTGGTCACGATCCCCAGCGCGTCGATCTTCTTCACCTGGATCAGGCACTCGTACTCTTCCTGCGGCGTTCGCGTCCAGGCGTACGCGAACGTGAGGCCTTCCTTCAGGGGAACAGCCGCTTTGGCCTGCGCGGCAATTTCCTGTTCGGCGTCCGGAGGAGGTGGTGGGCAGTCCCCGCCCGGGACCAGACCATTAGGAATCGGCAGACTTCTACCAATGCCCAACGCGGCGGCCAAGTCGTTCTGCGGTGTCGACGATGCAGGCGGATTGCTCTGTGAGGTGGCGGCTTCGCTCGCGATCTCGCCGGCGCGGGGAGGCTGATCCCCTGAACGGCCGCAGCCTGAGGCG
>DASRJE010000123.1:0-10216 GCA_035649635.1 Vicinamibacterales bacterium
CGTCGGTTGATCCTTGGCCGAGAATCTCTCCGTCCCGGCGGTCGATGACCGCTACGTTCGCCGACGCGAGAGGCGTGCCGCGGTCGTCAAAGACTGTGCCCTCCAGAGTGCGAGGAGCGGTGTTCTTGATTCTCGGGACGACGGGATCCTCCTCAAACACGGCGAAGCCCTCAGCATCGACGGTGCCCAAATCGCGGAAGGGGCGCCACCATCCTTCGTCATCCAGTCTCTGCAGGAGTTGTCGGGGCACTCCGTTGGTGGGCTCGCCGAGGTCCAGACCGATGTGGGCTTCGGTGGTGCCGTCGAGATATCTGAGTCGGACGTTTATCGGCATGTGGACTCCTTGAATCAGTTTGAAGCCCCGGCGTCAACGTCTCGGTCGCCTGTGCGTGGTGGCCGGTTTTCAGGTGTCGATCGATGGCCGGTTTTGGTGTCTACCGAGGGCGCTATCGCCCGCGTTTCGGCTGCAACGGCCGATGCTCCCCGGGCCGCTTCTCTCTTTGCAAACGGTCGATGCACTTTCGACAGGTCACAGCTGCTGCGTGAGTGGCCGCCGCGATCCCTTCAACCTCAGCGCGGTGGGCGGCTTCCTTGTCCCGAGGATTGCACACCACCATGCCTTCCTCGTCCAACGCGTGCAAGTCACGCTTTTGGCCTCTGTCAGCGAACCTCGATCGCAGCTCGGTGAGCCTCTGTAACGATGCGGAAGGGCGAATGCGACATCAGCCCCGGCGTCGCATCTCCGCGTGAGATTGAGCTCGTAACCGTCATCGAGCTTCCTGTACTCCACAGTCGCAAACCGCACCTCTCCGGACACTACGTGGAGATCTCGGTCCGGCTAAAGCCGGACGCTACAGCGAGACGGCGACGTCCGGCTAAAGCCGGACACGACAGAGGCAGTCCGGCTAAAGCCGGACACTACAGGTGATCACCGCGCGACGATCGAGAAGACTGGCGACGTCTGGGTCAGCTGGGGGTTCGTGAGGCTGCTCACGCGTATGCGGGCGCGCGTGGTGATCGTGCCGACGCCGGTCCAATCGTAGAACCCCACGTTCTCCGCGCTCTCGCTCAGCCGGGTCCACGTGATGCCGGCATCGCGCGACAGATCGACGCTGACGCCACCGCTGACACCGCGAAGCGTCCATTGAATCGTGTTGTTGCGGCCGATGCGGAAGATCGTGCTGGCATCGGGCCGGCGCAGCGTCAGGTCGGGTTCGGGTCTGGCGCTGCGTGTGATCGTCAGCGCCGACTGCTCGCGACGCGAACCATCGGCGGCGCGCGCGCTGGCGATCACCGTGCTCGGGAGCTGGCCTTCGACCGAACCGGCAACCGTAATCACCGCGAACGCTTCCGACGCTGGTGCGAGACTGCCGAACTCACACGCGACGACCGTGCTCATCGCGCACTCGCCCTGCGACGGACGGACCGACACGACTCGTGTCGCGGCCGGCGGCATTTCAACGACGCGTGTCTCCGACATCGTTCCGGGACCGTCGTTCGCCACGCGTACGAGGAACGTCCACACAGTGTCGGCCGGTGACGCCGCGGCCGGACCGGTCAGCGTTACGGAGAAATCGGACGCCGCCGCGGGAGGTGACATCCGCGGCCGTACCACGAACAGGCCCTGCTCGATGCCGTTGACCACCACGGCGCCGCTCGCGAAGAACGGATACGACGTCCACGCCCCGTTATAGGCGGGCCCATCGTCGGCGGGATAGATGTCGAAGAAGCCGAGTTCCCGCAGTGTGCCGAACGCGACGCCGCTGGCGTCGAGGACCCGCAGGCCACTCCGATAGTTCGACTCGTACACCAGGTTGCCCCGAATGTACAGGTTGTGATCGATCGATGCGGTCGGGCCGTCGTAGTAAGTGGCCAGCACCGGTGCATCGAGATCCGAGACATCCCAGATCCAGGTGCGTGTGCGGTGCTTGAACGCCGTTTCGTCCCCTTCATCGTTGACGAGAAAGAAACGCTGGTCCTCGGTGAGCCATCCCTGGTGCGTGTAGGCGCTGCCGTCGTATCCGGTCCGTGACAGCTGAATCGGTTCGAGTTTGTCGGTCGCATCGACGACGGTCAGCGTGTCTTCGTTCGAGTTGAGGCAGATCTCGCGATCGCGATACAGCGTGTCGGGACCTTCATAGACGACGCACTGCGTTTCGTGCGTGTAGCCGTCGAGCGCGAAGCAGCCGGCCGTTTGCGGCAACGTCGGCTCGCGAACATCGACGACGTGAAGACCACCCTCGCAGGTCCGCGTCCCGACCGCGTACGCAAAGCCCGTCTTCGTGTTGAGCGCCAGCGTGTGCGTCGAGCCAAATCCGGCGTAATACGCGGTTTCAGCAAACGCCACCGGCGGTTCGACCACATCACGCAGCTGCGTGAGATCGAACACCTGCATACCGTGATTGAGCGCTTCGCTGACAACGAAGGCGTGATTGGCGAACACCTTGATGCCGCGCCATGTCGAGTTCACGGTGTGCGTCGGGAGCAGGCCGAGATACACCGGCCTCGTCGGAGTGGAGATGTCGACGAACGCCGTGCCAGTCGAGCGTCCGACCAGCGCGTACTCCCGCCCGGTCAGCGGGTCGGTCCATCCCCAGATGTCATTGCCGGTTCCGCCGCCGATCTCCTCGCCAGGCAGAAACGCCAGGAGATCGATGTCGCGGCATGGATACGGACCGGCGAGTCCATCGGTGCAGGTCGTCCCGGTCTGCGCCGCGAAACGAGCGGCCACCTGAGCGTCGGCTTTGAGTGCGCAGCCACACGAGCAACGCCGCCCGTTGGGGCCGAGCGGACAGATGCCGTTCGCGCAATCGCAATGCGAGCCTCGCGGGGGATCGACGAAAGACAGGCCGACGGCGCTTGCCAGCGCCGCGAGCTTGGGCGCGTTGACGACGATCGTGAGGGCGGCGAACGCCGTCAAGGCAATTCCCGCCGAGCGTGGCGATACCTTGGCACGCATCGGGACCGTGCATCAGACGATACACGGCATCCGCGAGCCTGTCAGCAGCGTTTTCTCAGGTTACCGAACTATCCGGCGGGTGGCTCCTGAGCAGATGCTGCTCATCGGAGACGATTGTGTCACCGCTGCGAGTGCACTATTCAAAGCGCGCACTGAGCGGGGCCCCGAAGGCGCGACGGTATGTCCAACCGAATCCTCGCGCACGCAACAACAAGACGCGCATGATTGAGCGCTTGGCTTGCCTGCGCGCAAGGTTCAGCGACCCGCTATTCAGGAGGCTGATCGAGCCCATCGTTCGAATGATTCCGCGCTGACGGGCGTAACTGTTCATCTCCAGATCGAGCCAGCTGTGAACCCCGTTTCCCCGCCAACGTGGGACGACGTATGAACCGTAGAACACGGCCTCGTCAGAGTGCACTCGCCACTTCGTCCCCCATACGAGCTCAAAGCCGTCTGAAAATGTCATCCAGCTGTAGCCCACAGGTTCATTGTCCGCGTAAGCCACTGCCACGACGTCGCCGCGTCTCAACCGTGCATGAATCTCATCCGCCAGCACGTCGCCCATGGGCAGCAAGATCGACAGGGTCCTGTCGAAATCATAGCGTCCAGCATGGAACCTCACCGTGAAACGGCGGTTTCCGTATGGCAGGCGGGCCGGAAGACGCAGATCGTTCTCAACGATTTCGAACAGGTTCCAGTACAGCAGGGGGCGGAAGAGCTCGCGAATGACAAGCAGGAGGACGCGCCATTTCGATCGAAATCGCACGATCTCCGGCAGACGCCGAAACGTCGCCGCAAGCCGTTTGACAGGGGCGTCCTGCTTGGAGTCAAAAGAGGTCGTGACCTCGCCGATCGCCGGTTCGCTCGATGAGGTCAGTGATGACTGATTCTTCTTCATTCCGACCTCGGCACTTTCGCGGGTCACGCGGGTTGGCCGCACCGATGTTCCGTTTTGAACGCCGACTTACGGCAACGTAACCAAGCCGCGGCGGCGGCCAAAATCCATCAATTCGGCTGCAAGCCGATCGCCAACACAGCGCGTCGACCGGCTTTGCATTGTTGGGAAATCTCGAACCAACCTGACCTTCGAGCTCGAGATTCGGACGGTAGGTTCTCTGACGGACCGGTTGGATGAGACCGGCTCGGTGAGGACTCAGTGCGTCAGCGCGTAGAGAAAGACATTGATCCCCAGCGCGTAGCCGTCAATCGAAAACTGATAGAAGTACTGCGGGTCTTCCGTCTCGCGCTCCCAGGAGTTCGACACGTCGGTGTTGTGCGTCATCACCACGATGATGCGGCCGCGCTGGTCGCGCATCGCGCGGAAGTGCGGCTGTGCGGTTTCCTCGCCGCGCTCCGATGTAATCCGTCCGCCGGCCGCACGCCAGAAGCCGATGCCCGGCACTTGCGGAATCTTCTTCACTTCGATCATGGAGTGAAAGATCGGATCGCTCAGCGGCACGTCTTCGATCGTGTACTCGTTGGACGGCATCGCCCGTGCGAGCTCGCGCGTCCACTGGTCCCACGCGTCCTCGCCCCAGAAGTCGTCGACCCAGAGGAAGCCGCCCTTCTGTAAGTAATTCCGCAGGGCCTGTACTTCTTCCGGCGACAACCCGATGGTGCCGACGTCTGACGCCATCAGATAGGGGCACCCGAAGAGCGCAGGATCCGTCAAGCGGACGAGCCACACGTGAGGGACACCCTTCTTCTGGAAGCTGACGCGCGTCTTCGTCAACTCCGAGAGCCGGATGAGGAGATTGCGCTGCCCCCATGGATAGTCGGTGCGCCAGCCGGAGCCATTGGCTTCGCGGCGAACGCTCGTGTAGAGGATGTGACATCCGGCGACATTGGAATCGGGCCACTGTTCCGGTGGCAACTCCGCCGGATCACCCTGCTCGCCCCGGAGTATCCCGAAGCCATCGAAGCCGTCGCGCCTGAACTGCGCGTAGGAATAGCCCGCTGACAGGATCAGCATCAACATCAGCAAGCGGCCGACGATGCGAGACTGTCTCGCGGGGATCACTGGACACGATTATGCGCCCGATTCAGCGGACCCCCTCGAGGTGGCCTTTCATCTGACTCGACCGCGCTCGATTACACTAGCCGACCGCGAGAGGCGAGATGGCACATCCGATTCCGGTCCTCGACATCGACATCTTCAGCCGCGAATCGGTCCGCGATGCGCGCACTGTCGACGATCGCGTGCGTGAGCTGGCGCCGGTCGTCCGCCTCGGCCGCGAAGACATCGTCGTCATCGGCCGTTTCAGTCACGTGTCGGCGGCGTTGTCGGACTGGCGTTCCTTTTCGAGCCGATCGCGGCCCTGGCACGACCCCGCATCGGTCAGGCCCGAGATCCTCTTGACCGACGACCCGCCTCGCCATACCGAGGTCCGCGTCGTGATCGCCAATGCCCTGTCGCCCAAAGCGCTCAACCGAATGGCTGAAGCATTCGCGAAGGACGCCTCGCTCGTCGTCGAGCGTGTGCTCGCCTCCGACGGCGAGTTCGACGCGGTCTCGGCAATCTGTCGCCCGTTCGTCTACAAGGTGCTCCCCGACTTGCTCGGATTACCAGAGCGCGGTCGCGAACACATGGAAGCGTTCGGTCACATGGTCTGGGCGACGATGGGTCCGATGAACGAGCTGTTCAGCGAAGCCATGGTGGGGAGCGAGCCGGTGCTGTCGTGGGTCGAAGAATGCTGCAATCGGGAGAACCTGGATCCCGATGGACTCGGAATGGCGATGTTCCACGCCGCGGATCGTGGTGAGATCACGCACGCCGAAGCCAAACTGCTGGTCCAGATCCTGCTCTCGGCAGCCGCCGACACGACGGTGATGACGCTCGGGACCGCCATTCGCGCGTTCTGCGAGTTCCCCGACCAGTATCAGACGCTGAGGCGGAATCCGTCGATGACGCGAACGGCGTTCGACGAGAGTCTGCGCTGGGATTCACCCTCGCGCATGGCGGGACGCATCACGACGCGCGACGTGGACATCGAAGGCTACGTCATCCCGTCGGGGACGCGTTGCGGCCTGCTGTTCGCGGCGGCCAACCGTGACCCGCGCAAGTGGGACGACCCCGATCGATTCGATATCGGCCGGGAGCTGCGAGGTCAGGTCGGGTGGGGCGCCGGCGTCCACATGTGCGTCGGCCGAACACTCGCGCAACTCGAAGCCGACGCGATGCTCAGAGCAATGCTGACGAGCATTCAGCGCTTCGAGGCGACCGGCGATCCGGAGCCGTGGATGACCACGATCGGCCACGGACCCGCAAGGCTCCCTGTCCGCGTCGAGGCGGCGTGATCTAACGCTTCCGCGGCCGCTTCGGGACGAACGCCAGGAACCGACGCGGGTTGTCCACCATGATCGTGTGCAGCACGTCGTCGTTGATGCCCGCCGCTTTCAGTTTGGGCACGAACACCGTCAGCGTCCTCGAATAACCGCGCGACGCATCGGACGAGAACAGCAGCCGATCCGCGAAGCCGGCTTCAATCAGGGCCATCACCATCGGCACCTGCTGCGCATCGCCGTTGCCGCCTTGCCGATCGAATGCGACGAAGGCGCCGCGGCGGCAGATCGTCTTGTGCACGTAGACGTTCGCGTCGACCAGGTTCCCGAGATGTCCGATCGCGACGCGGTTGGGATTGACGCCGGCATCTTCGAGGATGTTGAGCTGCTCGATCGCGGCTTTCCCTGGTATGCCCGTGTGCGTGAAGATCGGCAGGTTGGTCGCGCCGTGCGCCTTGCCGATGGCGCGGAAGACCTTACGCTCGTCGATAGTCATCTCGTCCCACGAGCCGATCTCGCCGAATGCGCCCGCGGTCTCATCGTCGGCCTGTTTGATGAGCGCCTGTACGATCCGATCTTCGCTCATCGTCGAGATGTCCTTCGGATAGAACGGCTGCGAATAGAAGCCGCATCCTGCCACCACCGGCACGCCCGACTTCATCGACGCCTGACGCACGAACGCCAGGTCGCGTCCCATATCGGGATGACCACCGTCCACAATGCAGGCGACGCCATCGCGTTTGGCGGTGCGGAGTTCTTCAGCCATCAGCTCGACGTCGCGCATCGGATCCGGTCCGGGCGGCGCCGCCGGAGGCCCTCCTCCGCGCCCGGCAACCGGTGGTAATCCCTGCGCCGCGCGGACGGCCGCTGCGGCCGCACGAAACCTGTCGTTGAAGTCGGTCGCCAACGACATGTGTTCGTGGAACAGCGTGGCACCGCCGGCGAGATCCTCGGGCGCGTAGTCGTTCAACAGTGTTCTAATGACGGCGCCTTTTGTGAACGCGCGCGTCTGGGCGAACGAAGACGAGGGCACGACCGCGCCGACAGCAGCGGTCGTCATGATCTCGAGCGCCTGACGACGCGTCATGTCGCTCGAGCGGCGATCTGACATAGCGGCTCCAGACAAGTTGACGCTTCTCGAAACTAGTCGAGACGATAGAACCGAACCACGACCTCGTTCGGGAATCGTTCGCCGATGCCGACGAAGATGCTGCGCGTCAGCCACTGCAGTTCCGGCACGGAGGTCTCGAACTTCGGCACGGTGCGGAAGTACACGAGCTTCGGATCGACTATCTCCCCGGCCAGGAGTTTCTTCATGACGTCGGGCGCTGCGTGGCGGATGCCGGCGTTCTGCACATACACTAACTGCCCCTTCTCGGTTTGGAGCGTGTAGCGGGTATCGAGCTCCGAGAAGCCATCGGGCTGAATGAGCTGCCAATCGGACCCGCTGCCCGGCGCAACCGTCGCGGTCAACATGGGACCGCGCACGCTCCCGCCGAGGATGGGCACGATGCGCCGACGCCCGTGAGGTGTCTGGCCAACTTCGACTGGATCACCGACCTTCGCACGCAACTCGAACGCAAACGTGAGCGTCGGGGTGGGTGGTGGTGTCGTCGTCGAGCCGGTGCTCTGAGCGAGCAGGCGTGGCTCCGTCAGCAGGCCGGCAAGCAGACACAGCCCCAGACAAGCAGTCCGCAGAACATGTCGGTTCATGGCTCCACATCCTAGCTTTTCAGAAAGCGAACCGCACCTGAACCTGCCGGTGCACCAGCGGCGGAATCGGCGCCGGCTGAATCAGCGCACATCCGCTGACGATGCAGTCCGCCCACGGCGGAATGCGATCGGTCTGGTAGAAACGCTCGACGTATCGCCAGTCGGTCTCGACGAAGTCGCTGTACCACTGATCGAGACGGGTGACGCCGCGCTCGTGCATCAGTTGCATCCCGAACCGGGCGGCCTCGAACTCGTAGTCGTGCAACACGTGAAGAAACCGCGAGCGATCGTCGGTGTGTTGAAGCTCCTCGAGCTTGTGCGCCAGCGACGGCGCAACCCACTGCACCGAGTGTCCGAACAGATGGAGCAGCAGAAAGCACTGCATCTCGAAGCCGACGTCTGGATCGATCGTGATGCGCAAGCCATCGAAAATGCCGGTGCGTGGCGGGTCGAGATCCTCGTACTGGATGACGAATCCGTATTTGACGATCCCCGACGAGATGTGCCCCCACAGCTCGACGAGGTCCCGGCTGGGCAGCTCGCCGACGATGCGGGCACCGACAAGTTCGTGACTGGGAATGGGTTCCATGGGGCGTGTGCGATCACTCTTCTCCTACCAGTGCGATGGCCGAGCCAACAGCCGGGGCGGCGAAGGAACTTCCAGCGGGGAACCCGCGTCGATCAACGGTACTGACGTGAGCTGGTCACACGGCCGCGTCACGACATTGATACCTTTACTGGACCGTATCAACCAACCCTTTAGTGCGGACGACAGCCTTTCGACCGCAGTTCTGCGGGCCAACCAACGGGCGGCACGCTCCCGAGATCGCAATAGCGTTCCACGAGTCAGCGACGATACACTCCCAGCCCTGACCCACACCATTCGGCATCTGTCCGCCGCCTTCGCCATCGTGGCGCTGGCGGCGGCTCTGTCCGCCTGCGACGCGAGCCGCCGCAGTCGAGCATCCCAGGACGACGACGCTTCCTCAGCACCGTATCAGGCCGAGGTCGAAGAAGGCCTTGGCGCGGCCGTGGCGATCCTCGTCGACACGTCGGGATCGATGAACGATCCGGCCCCGGGCGACAGTCGGCCCAAAGCGGCCGTCGCCCGCGAGGCGCTCGAAGCGATGCTCGACGCAACGGAGGCCGTGGTCGCGAAGCGTCCCGAGTTCTCCGTGAAAGTCGGTATCTACAATTTTTCGAGCGATGCCGCAACGGTGTTGCCGATGCAGACGTTCAATCGCGCGACGGTGCGCGACGCGCTGACGCGACTGCCCAGGCCGGGAGGCGGCACCGCCATCGGCGAGGCGATGCGCGCGGCGAGGCCCGACCTGTACCGCGCCGGTGTGTTTCGCAAGTATCTGCTGGTGGTCACCGACGGCGAGAACACATCGGGACGAAGTCCGGACGAGGTCGCCCGCGAAATTTTTCGGAAGAGCGAGCACGGAGTGCAAATATATTTCGTAGCGTTCGATGTCGCCGCCGATCGGTTCGCCTTTCTCAAAGACGTGCAAGGAGAGGCGATCGGCGCTGGCAGCGGCCCCGAGCTGAGAAAGGCGCTCGACAACATCTATCAGGGTCGTATCCTCGCGGAGGCCGGGGCGCTCGGCGAACGCGAGCCTGAATCACGATAAACGCATCCTCGTCCGCCTCGAGGCGGACACTACAACGGGAGATTCGCGTGATTGTTCAGAAATTCTGGGCGGCGTTCATGGCGCAGATCAACAAGGTCGCCAATGTCTTCTGGCAAGCCGATCCGATCGCGCAGATGCAGTACGAGTACGACCGCGCGGTGAACGAGCTCAAAGAGGGCCGCACCGGCCTCGAGCAGTACCGTGGCCTCGTCGAGCGAGTGAATCGTCAGGTCGCCGCCAACCGGTCGCACGTGCAGAAGCTCGAGGCGGAGACGAAGGCGTATCTGAAAGCCGGCGACCGTACGACCGCGGCCAAGTTCGCGCTGGAACTGCAGAAGGCAAAAACCGAGCTCGCGGCCAACGAACAGCAGCTGCAGATGCACGAGACGGCGTACACGAACAACCTGCGCAAGATTCAGCACGCCAACAGCAAGCTGATCGAGCTGCGTCAGAAGATCCAGAAGTACGACGCCGAGCTCAAGATGAGCGCGGCCGAAGCGGAAATCGCCAAGCTCGCCGAGAGCTTCGATCTCAATCTGACGACCGACTTCGGGCAGATCGAGGCGGTCATCCAGGAGAAGATCGACAAGAACCGTGGCAAGGTCCGCGTCGCCGCGGATCTCTCCGC
>DASRJE010000124.1:0-19632 GCA_035649635.1 Vicinamibacterales bacterium
CAACGTCTGAAGCGAGGCGCCGATGTTGCCAACGATGCTGCGCGACCGCACGACGATGCCTCGGACGAGACCGATGTTTCGAACGATGCGAGCCTGTGGGAGTTCGAACGCGGTTGTCACGTGAGCGAGATCGATAGGCACGGGGCCTCCTTTGGATGTACTGTCTGCATTCTGCACTCTGAAGTACTTGCCGATTGGGTCTTTTCAGCCCGTCCAGGCGCGTCCACGGCTCCGGCTTCGCGAACGACGGTATGGCGGGTGCGCAGCGACTGTGAGCACCGTGATCAGCGACAGGGGTAAAACGCCTCGTAGGCGAACCGATCGGCGGCGGCGGACTGGCTCGTCATCGACTCGATTGTTCACAAGCGTGCAGATCACCCGAGCCGCCGCTATCGTCAGCCCGGCGCCGGAGAGGCTGTTTTTCCACGGTGCGAACCGGAGCGAAGCGCCTGCCCTTCCGTCGTTGTGGGCGTCCAAGGAGAGGTAGCTCGCCACCATTCAGGTAAGGGCTTGAAATAGATTCCGGCTGTTAGAATTCGACGCATGAAATCCGATTGTCTCCGCTCGCTTGTCACCCTCGTTGCCATCGCCGCGCTCGCGACTACCGTGCTCTCGGCACAACAGTCCGCCACGCCGGCACCGTCGATGCGAGGTGACGGTCCAGCCCCGGCGGCCAAGCCGTTTAACATCACGCGTTCAGATCCGGGTCTCGACGCCGTGGTGGACGCCAACACCAAGGCCGAACTGCTCGCCACTGGCTTCGGCCTCAACGAAGGCCCGGTGTGGGTGCGCGAGGGACAGTCGGGTTATCTACTGGTGGGAGGCTTGCTCGACAACGTCATCTACAAGGTCGCGGCCGACAAGACCGTGTCGGTGTTCATGGAGAATGCCGGCTACACCGGCAACGACGTCAATCACACGGGTACACAGACGCGCAGCGGGCGCTCGCACGTGCTCCTCATTGGTCCGAGTTGCGCCAGCCTCGACTCGCAGGGTCGTTTGATCTGGTGCGCCGACAACGATCGCGCGGTGATGCGCCTCGAGAAGGACGGCACGACGCGCACGAAGCTATCGGGCGGATCGGACGACGGCAAGCGCTTCAGCGGCCCGAATGACATCGTGGTCGCGAAAGACGATGCGGTGTATCTCACCGACAACGACTTCGGCCTGCGCGACGGCGGCAAGAATCCCGACAAGCAACTGGCGAACGGCATCTGGCGGATCAAGGACGGGAAGTCGACGATGGTGCTCGAAGCGAGCGTGCTTGGCGGCATCCCGAACGGCATCGTGCTTTCACCCGATGAGAAATATCTCTATGCCAATGCCGGACAGCGCATGATGCGCTTCGAGGTGAAAGCCGACGGCTCACTCGGGCCCGGCAGCCTCTTCACACAGGGCCCGGGCATCGGCGACGGCATGAAGGTCGACACGCTCGGCAACGTCTACTCCACGAGCGGCGCCGGCCCCGGAATCGTCCGCATCACGGCACCGACCGGGACACTTCTCGGTTACCTCAATCTGCCGATCGTCGGTGGCGAGCCGAAGCGGCAGATTTGCGCGACCAACGTCGCATTCGGAGACCTCGACGGCAAGAGTCTTTACGTCACCGCCTGCGATCACGTCTACCGCATCCGACTCAAGGTAACGGGCGTGATGCCCGGACCGGCAACACGCTGACAGCTATCGCGGCGAGGGCACGGCCCCGGACACGGACCGACGGAGGTGTTCGGAATGCACTCGCGTCTCGATGCATCAATAAACCAGGCAGCGGCGTCTCCCAGGAGGGTCCGACATGGCGAAGAAGACATCCACCTCTGTATCCTCCGCTCAAAGCCTCCGACGCGATCCCGCTCGTACCGTTCCAGAGCGTACCGCTCAGGCTGAAAAGCGGTCAGCAGGTCGACTTCTCGATCTCGCCGACAATGTCACGGCCCTGCGTGATGCAGACCTTCGGCGACGCCGACACCGTGATGGCACTGTTCGAGCAGAAGCCGTCCGGCGCGGTGCAGCTCGCCGCCGACAACGATTCCGGCATCGACCGCAACGCGCGGATTACGTTCGCGCTCACCAAGGGAAAGCAGTACACGCTCCGTGTGCGCATGAACGTCGCCACTGCGAGCGGCGAATCAGCCGTGATGCTCTGGTAACCCTTTGGTCCATCGTACTTGGTCCTTGGTTTCTTCGTCCGTTCTTAGTCCGTTAGTCCTTGGTCCACACGGGGACTCGGTGACGGGACCACGGACCAAAGGACGGACCACGGACCTAGGACCAGGACGGACCGAGAACCAAGTACGAAGGCCTAAGGACTGTTCCTCACTGCGCCCCGCCACGGAGAACGGCGCGACGCCGTGGTACTCTCGTTTCATCATGCAGAGACGCGAGTTCGTGACGACGGCAGTAGCCGGAGCCGCCGGCCTCGGGACCGGCAAGTGGATCTCGGACCGACAGTGGGCTCCGATGTTGGAGCAGGAGCAGGCCAGGGCTCACGAACTCGAGGGTCGAGCGCTCCCCGAGAACGCGCGCATGACGTTCTCGCAGCAGGGCGAGGACATCGTTCTCTTTCACGTCGTCAAGGATCTCCTGCGCGTGGATCGCGCTACCTACATCGACGTCGGCGCCGCCGAGCCGGTACTGAGCAATAACACCTACCTGTTATGGGGCGTCGGCCACCGCGGCGTGCTCGTGGAGCCCAATCCGGCCTTTGCCAAGAAACTGCGCGATTACCGGCCAGGCGACAAGGTGGTGGAGGCGGGTATCGGCGTAACCGAGGCGACGGACGCCGACTACTACGAGATCAAGGGCAATGCGATGCTCAACACGTTCTCGCCCGAGCAGGTGAAGATGCTGCAACAGGGGAAGAGCGAAAGCGTCGTCGAGCGCGTGCGGAAGATGCCGCTCATCAACATCAACCGGCTCATCACCGAGCAACTGGGCAAGGCTCCAGACGTGCTCTCGACCGATATCGAGGGGCTCGATTACGACATCATTCGCTCGCTCGATTTGTCGCGTTTCCGCCCTGGCGCCATCTGTGCGGAGACCGTGGCGATGAGCGTGGCGGGTGTCAACTCGGACATCACGACATATCTGCTCGCGCAAGGCTACGTCGTGCGCGGCGGATCGACCGTGAATACGATCTACGTCGATTCGAAGCGGCTGCCCGCATAGCCTGCTCACGATCGGCGAGGGTTATTCGGGAGCTATCGTGTTTCCCTCTTCTCTTGCTCGCGCGCGCCGCGGAGGATGGCCTCCAGACCGTAGTTCCCTTCGTGGCAGGCGTACTCGAACATCCGCTCGCCGGTCATCTTGAGCGGAATCATCAGCGTCCACGGACGCGACCACACGTTGGAATCGTCGAAGGTGACGTAGTACTCGAGCGTGTCGTCCGATACGCGGCGGAACTTCTCGATCGTGTGCAGCTTGCCGGTGGCACCTACTCGAGTCGCGTTGTCGACGTAGTTGGTTGTGTCCACGACCAGTGTGTCCCCGTCCCATCGAGCGCGCGAGTCACCGTGGTATTGCTTGATCACTGGAGAGACGTTTGAGGTCTTGTCTGTCGAGAAGATACGCGCGTCGTGAATCATCTCGCTGCGCAGCGCGACGACGCCCGGGCCTTGCGTGATCTCGAAGTAGCTCTGATACCCTGCGCGGATGTTCGGCGTGCCATAGCTGACACAGCGAGTGCCCAGCGACAAGTCCGCGGCGCTGTCCGCGGGCCCTCTCCCCTGCCGGGCCGCGGCCTGTGCGCGTGCGCGCTCGGCCGCGCCAGCCGCGGGCGCCGGAATCCGTCCATCGGGTGGATCGATGATGAGCGAGGTGCGGTTGTCCCACACGCGGTCTGACAACCACGTCTGGTCGTAGTTGCCGACCTGGGTATCGCTGGAACTGAATTTCGTCTTGCCCTCGATGGCAGCGCTGAAGAGCTCGTCGGCGAAGAACGCGTCGCCACCGTCCTGCATCGCCGCCGCTTTCTTCTTCAGGTCCGCGAGCTCGGCGTCGGTCATCGTGGTGCGCAGGCCAAACTGCTTCGGCCGCTCGAGCGGCGTCATGCCGTTGTTGGCCCACACACCCTGGAAATCGGGATGACCGTCGGGCATCCGCGGCACGGACCACTTGGTCTGGCCGACCACGAGGGTGGCGGAAAGAGCGATGCCCAGCAGGATGCACGTGGTCTTTCGTCTAGCCATGGCCACAGTGTGCCCGAATTCGGCCGCCTGCGCATACCCTTTGCGAGGTAGAACGCTGGAGGCCCTCGGCGGGGACGGCTCCCCTTCGTGGCTCCGTTATCTGCCGGTGGACGTTGGGTCCGCGGCCGGAAGTACGGGCAGCCGACCGTAGAGGTACATTTCCTTACCGTTCGCCATCACGATCTTCTGCAACTGGGCGACGTTGGATCCGTCCTTGAACCGAAAGCCTGTTCCGGTGATGACGTCCCCCGGCTTCAACGTGTTCTTGTCCCAGCCGTTGGCCGCCGAATTCTTCGTGTTCGAGCCGCCGACCTTCCACTTTTCGATGGTCCCGTTGGCCTGGACGTCGAGCGCGATCATCACGTGCGGATCGGCCCAGGTATACGCGGTCACGGTTCCCGTTACCGTGACCTGCCTGGTTCGATCGACCGGCCACTCGTGGTGCGCAAGCAACGGACTCGCGACCACCACCGCTCCGATCGCACCCAGCGCAAGGTTCCGCACCGCTCCATTCATAACTCCTCCCATCGGCGCCTTACTCACGGCGAAGCGCGATCAACGGTTGAACCGATGCGGCTCTCAGCGCTGGTCCGAGGGAGGCGGCGAATCCCGTCAGCAGCAACACGGCGGAAGCCGCGGCGAAGATGTACGGATCGTTCGGTGATACTTCGTACAACAGATCCCTCATCACGCGCGCCACGGCGACGCCGATGACGAGACCGATGAGTGTGCCGATCAGCGCGACGGTCATTCCCTGGCGGATGACCATCGCCAGGACCTCACCGCGTGCCGCGCCGAGTGTCAGCCTGATCCCGATCTCCTGCGTGCGACGCGACGTGGAATACGCGAGCGTCCCGTAAATACCGACCGACGCGAGCAGGAGCGCAACCGCAGCGAACAAACCGATCGTGAACAAGTTGAACTGGTACGGCGCGATCGAATCAGCGAGCGCCGCCTCCAGCGTTCTGACCTCCAGGACCGGCACCGCCGCGTCGACTCCAGCAGCAGCGCGACGAACCTCGACCGCCGCCGCTGCGGGATCGATGGTCACGCTGGCGACGATCGAGTAGCCGAACGTCAGTTCATGTGCGTAGTCGACGTAGAACTCCGGCTCCGCGGGGCTATCGAGTCTCTGAAGCTTCCGGTCGGCCACCACTCCCACCACAGTGGCCAGCCCACCACGAACCCGAAAGCGCGCGCCGAGGGGATCCGAGTCGCCGAAGTTGCGGCGAGCGAATGTCTCGTTGATGACCCATGCCTGCGAAGGCTCGGAGTCGGTCAGCCATCGTCCTCTGACGAGATGCATCCCCATCACCTGCGCCAGACCCGTGGAGGCGATGGTCCCACGTGCGAATGCTGCCGTCGGATCGTCCGGCCTCGGAGGAGACGAATCGCCGTCGCGAGTCAACCGCATCGTGTAGCCTGCGTTCGTGGTCACCGCTGCGGCTCGAACACCCGGCACGGCTGACACGCGCCGAAGCGCCTCGGCGACGTGTGCGCGCCGCACGACCTCATCCCGCCAGGCCGGCCCGAAGAACCGAACCTCCATCGTGACGACCCGATCCGGGTGAAAGCCGTCGGGGAGCGCGGTGAGGCGCCAGAGGCTCTTGATCAGGAGACCCGCGCCGACCAGCAGCACGATCGTCAGGGCGAACTCGAGCGCAACGAGCGTCGCCCTCGTACGCAGCCTGCCCCCAATCGGCAGCGCGCCGTACAGTGCTTGTTTCAACACGCCGCGCGCATCGTCTTTCCAGAGCGACCACACCGGAACCATTCCGAACACGAGTGCCGCAACGATCGCCGTCGCCGCGGCGAATGCGAGCGCGCGGCCGTCGAGCGTGGTCTCCAGCAGCCGCGGGACCCCGTACGGCAGGATGCTTATGATGGTGGCCAGACTCCACCGCGCGACCACGAGGCCGGCGACGGCTCCAGCGACGGCGATGAGCGCGCTTTCGACGAAGAACTGGCGCGCCAGCCTCCAACGGCCCGCCCCGATCGATGCCCGGATCGCCACCTCGCCGCGCCGGGCCGACGCGCGCCCGAGAAACAGATGGGCGACGTTCGCACAAGCAATCAGAAAGACAAAGCCGGCTGCGGCAAGAAGAACGATGAGCGGACGCGTCGCATTACCAACGATCCTCTCCTTCAGCGGCATCATCCTCAGGGTCGGCGGCAGAGGCATCGGGTTGGCAGCCTTCGTGCGGCTTCGAATCGCCTCGAGGTCCGCTTGAGCGTGTTGGACGGATACGTCTGGTTTCAGCTTGCCGATGACATTGATCGACCGCGTGATGGTGATACCGTCCGGCGTCGTGGTGGGCGGCGGCACTATGAAGGTGCGATACGCGTCGATGGCCTTTTCCGGAAGACCGTTCGAGGCAATCGGTTTCGTCAGCTGCGGCCGAAAGTCAGGCGGCAGCACGCCGGCGACCGTGACCTGACGGGCGTTGATCCGGACCGCACGTCCCACGACCCCGGGATCGGCGTGAAATGCCGTGACGAAGAGCGGGTACGAGAGAAGCACGGCATCTTCACCGCCGAGCGGCAGACGGCCCAGCATGGGCCTGGCACCCGAGACGGCCCAGAAGTCCTCGGATACCCCGGCGACTCGCGACTGCACAACGTTGTCAGCGGTGTAGATGGCAGCGTAGTTCTCGAAGTCGAACGCGACGAGGCCGTCGAACGACGTCGCCTGTTCCTTCCAGGCGAGAAAGTCGACGGCGTTGACCATCTCCTGGTCGCGATCGATCGTGGTGACCCATAGGACGCGTTCAGGATCGGGATAGGACAAGGAGCGGACCAGGACCGCATCGATCACGCTGAAGACCGTGGTGTTGAGTCCAATGCCTGCGGCCAGTGTCATCAGTACGGTCGCCGTGAACACCGGCGCACGCCGCATCTGCCGAAGACCGTACCGCACATCGGCACCGAGGTCGTTGACCCATCCCGCGCCGCGAACCTCATGCGCCTGCTCCTTCCAGCGCTGCGGATCGCCGAAGTCCATGCGTGCGCGACGCGTGGCCTGTGCCGGCGACATGCCGGCGGCCACGAGCGCATCGGCGTGCGCGTCGAGATGCGCCCGCCATTCCGCCTCCATGTCGGCTTCGAGTCGTTTCCGGCGAAAAAGCGCGGACAGAAAGGAGCGCAGACGCGGGAGCGGGCTCATACGTCCTCCGGCGCTGCGGCCAGCACCAGGCCGATCGCTTCCGAAAAGCGCTTCCAATAGGCCGCTTCGTCGCGAAGCCGGCGACGGCCGGCTGCGGTCAAGCGGTAGAACTTTGCCTTCCGCTTGTTTTCGGACTCGCCCCAATCCGACGCGATCAGGCCTTGATGCTCGAGGCGATAGAGTGCGGGATATAGAGAGCCCTGCTGAATCTGCAGCGTCTCGCGCGAGATCTGCTGGATGCGCAGGAGGATGCCGTAGCCATGCTCAGGCCGCAGGGAGACGGACTTGAGAATCAGCAGGTCCAGTGTCCCCTGCAACAGTTCCGTTGTGGTAGCCATAGGCTGGCTCTCCTAGAACGTCATAGAGAGTATGCCTTGCTCTCCTAGGATGTCAAGGAGTGCCATCGCCTCACCCGAGCGCTCGAGAGCGGCGTGCGCACCTCGGATCAGCGGGCGAACCGGGACGCGAGCGACCTGTGAGCAGCGTGATCCCACTCACTAAATCGGGCCCGGAGGCGCTCGGCTCGCCGTCGCCGCTGATTCGCCATCGCCGACCGAAGTAGCTGGTTATCGACACGATTCCTCACGGTCGCACGGATCACATGAGGCGACGGCGTGACCGTAAGCTCCAGCGCCGGAGGGCTCGATTTACCACGCTGCGAACCGGGAGCCGCGGCACCGGTCGCCCGCTGATCCTTATGCGAGGGAAGCCTTATGATGTTGCGCATGAAACGAGGCGCGATCTTAGGAATAGTACTTGGTGCGCTCGTGGTGCACATCGTCAGCGCGCAGAAACAGGACGGCACTCGCAACGCGGCTACAGACTGGCCGACCTACAACCGCGACCTCGCTGGAACGCGCTACTCGTCTCTGACGCAGATCAACACGAAGAACGTCTCGACGCTGGTGCAGGCGTGGTCGTATCGACTGCGTCCTGAGCCGGGCAAGTCTGTCCCCGCCATCGACAAGCCCGCCAGTTCATTCGAAGTGTTTCAAGAAGTGACGCCGATCGTCGTGAACGGCGTGATGTACCTGCCCTCGGGCCATCGCGTCGTGGCGCTCGAGCCGGAGACTGGCAAAGAGATCTGGCGTTACGAGTTGCCCGAAGGACTCGCCTCGTTCCGAGGCGTCGCCTACTGGCCTGGAGATGGAAACCTGCGCCCGCGAATTTTCTTCACGAGCCTGAGAAAACTGATCGCACTCCGTGCTGACACGGGCACGCTCGACAGAACGTTCGGTGATGGCGGTGAGCTCGACCTCGAGATTCCCTACAGCGGAGTCCCCGTGCTCTACCGGAACGTGATCCTCATGGGATCGAATTTCTTCGGGCCCGGTGAACGACACATCGGGCCGCATCTGACGACGAGCAGGGGCGAGAAGGGTGATGTGCACGCGTACGACGCGCGCACCGGAAAGAAGGTGTGGGACTTCCACACCATTCCCCTCCCTGGCGAAGCCGGCAACAACACGTGGCTCAACGACAGTTGGAAGAATCGGACCGGCAATAACGTCTGGTCGTTCACGCTCACCGTCGACGAGCAGCGCGGGATCGTCTACATGCCGGTCAGCGGTCCCGGCATGAACTACTACGGCGGCGATCGGCCCGGCGACAACCTGTTCAGCAACTCGACGATCGCTCTCGACGTGCTGACGGGCAAACTGAAGTGGCACTTTCAGAACATCCGCCACGAGATCTGGGATTACAACCTTCCGCCGGCGCCGGGCCTGATCGACATCCGCAAGGATGGCAAGACCATTCCTGCGCTCGCGCAAGTCGGCAAGTCCGGCTTCATGTTCATCCTCAACCGCGAGAACGGTGCGCCGATTCACGGTGTCGATGAACGTCCGCAGGCAAAGGCAGACGTGCCGGGCGAGTGGTATCCGGCAACGCAGCCGATCCCGAAGAAGCCGGGACCACTCGCGAGAGTGAGCATGACGCGGAACGATCTCGTGACGGCTGAAGACACGACGCTTGCACACGCCGAGGCATGCCGCGCATTGTGGGACAAGATGCAGTTCCGCAACGACGGCCCGTACACCCCGTGGAACTATCGGCCCAATGGCGGTCCGCCGTCGCTGGCCTTTCCCGGTATGACCGGCGGCGTGAACTGGGGCGGCACCGCCACCGATCCGGAGCTCGGATACATCTTCGTGAACTCGAAGGACGAGCCCTCGTCTGGCTGGATCGCTCCGAATCCGCGGTACAACGACAAGACGAAGGACACGGAGTTTCCGTATGTGCATCAGAGCGGCGGCACGCTCAGCGCCGAAGCACGTGATGCAGACGGTCGATCGCTCGGTAACCTCCCCTGTTTCCGTCCGCCATGGGCGAGCCTGATGGCCGTAAACGCCGCGACCGGTGAGTTCGCGTGGCGCGTGCCGCTCGGCGTGAACGACAACATGCCCGAAGGCAAGAAGAACGTCGGCTCGCCGGGTTATGGCGGACCGATCGTGACAGCTGGCGGGCTCGTGTTCATCGGCGCGACGCGCGACCATGGCTTCCGCGCCTTCGATTCAAGGACCGGCAAGGAACTGTGGTCCACTCGCTTCGACTACAACGTCACCGCGATTCCGATCACTTACATGGGCAAGAACGGCAAGCAGTACGTCGCTGTCGTGGCCGCGACGCAGGGACAGGGCAACAACGAGTCGCTGCACGTGTTCGCGCTTCCCTAGCGCGATTTCGATTCCGCGTGGAGCGCAGGCTTGAGCCTGCGCGGTAACGTCGACGCGGGGCTGCCGCCTTCGCACTTCGTGCATCGGCGAGCCTCGTCGTAGCTATAGCGGCGGCGGGATACCCCGGCTCTACGTCGTATTGAAAAATGCTCTAGAGCGGGCCCGCCGCGCAAGCCAGACGTAGGCCAGACCGGCGAGCATGGTCGGCGGTCCCTCGCTCCAGCTCCACAACGGCGGCATGCCGGCGGAGAAGTCAACGACGGTTTGGATCGCGCCGGCCAGCACGGTGAGCCAGCCAATGACGACGATGAGATCGAGATAACGGACGACGTCGCGGGCGAGATAGAGATGGAGAACGCCGAGCACGCCGTACATAGCGGAGAGCGAACGTGTCAGATACTCAGTCAGCGGTGAGCGGGGCAGTGGCCCCACGCCGAGCCAGTCGGCGATCAACGCCATTGCAGACGTAGGCATGACGACGGCGAGAAAGGCCACGCTCATCATGCCGCCCAGTACGTACAACAGCCACGCCAGGAGCCTGCAAGCGGTCTGCTGCTGCACGCCGGAAGTGTAGACGAAAGCTGCAGCGGCGGACGCGACACTATTTTAGAATCTGTCAACGAATGGCTCTTCCTACTGGGACGCGTTTCGGCCCTTACGAAGTGCTATCCCGCATTGGCGCCGGTGGAATGGGGGAAGTGTATCGAGCCCGCGATACGACACTGCACCGCGATGTCGCGATCAAGGTCCTGCTTCCCGCCCTCGCCAACGATCCCGATCGCCTCGCGCGCTTTGGTCGCGAAGCACAGTTGCTTGCGTCGCTCAACCATCCGAACATCGCGCACATCCATGGTCTTGCAGACGGCAAGGGCGTGCGCGCCTTTGTGATGGAACTCGTTGAAGGTCCAACGCTCGCGGATCAGATCGTGCGGGGGTCGATTCCGATGAACGAGGCGCTGCCGATCGCGAAACAGATCGCTGACGCGCTTGAAGCTGCGCACGACCACGGCATCATCCGTCGTCTGCGGATTGCCGGGCGTGACCGCGCCCGCAGGGGTTTCAAAAGTGCTTTCTGGCCTTTTCGCTGGTAGAATCATGCCTGAGGTGCGCCATGCCGTCTACGCGGAGCCTTCTGATCGGCGCCCAGGCACTAGCCGTCGCCGCCCTCCTCGTTCACTCGTCGGGCTCCCCTGTTGCGGCCCAGCAGCGCGACCCGGCGGGGCTCGTCAAGGCTGACGCGGCCGTTGCAACGTTCGCCAAGGACGTCGCCCCCATCTTCCAGAAGAACTGTCAGCAGTGCCACCAGTCCGGCGCCATCGGACCGATGCCGCTGACGACTTTCGAGGAGGTGCGGCCGTGGGCCCGGGCTATCAAACAGAAAGTGGTGGCGGGCGAGATGCCGCCCTATCGCTACGATCGTGAGGTCGGCATCCAGAAGCTGAAGAACGATCTCCGGCTCAGCCCGCAGGAGATTCAGACCATCGCGCGGTGGGTGGACAACGGCGCGCCGCTTGGCAATCCTGCAGACTTACCGCCGCCGGTGACGTTCCCCGATGCGAACAAGTGGGGGTTTGCGGATCAGTTCGGCCCGCCAGATATCGTCATCCGTACGAAGCCGTTCACGCTGCAGGCCAGGGGCCAGGATGTATGGTGGCGCCCGATCGTCCCCACCGGACTAACCAAGGATCGTTGTCTCAAGGCCGTCTCTGTTAAACCGTCAGTGCGCGGACGCGCCGCCGCACATCACGCCAACAGCGACCTGCTCGTGTACGACGAGAAGCAGAATCAATACGTCGACGGCGAGCGGCTGACGGAGTACGCGTTGGGGAAAGTCGGCGAGATCGTTCCGCTCGATTCCTGCCGGACGATTCCTGCCAATTCCATGGTCAGGTGGGACGTTCATTACTACCCGATCGGCAAGGAGCTCGAAGACGACGTGATCGAGATGGGCCTCTGGTTGTACCCCGAGGGCCATCAGGCGAAGCACAAGCAGGATCTCAAGCTGTACTCGCTGCTGATGAAGGGGGGCGAGCTCGAGATTCCTCCCAACGGCACGGCGATGACGCAGGGATTCCACACGTTCAAGACCCCGGTGCGAATCGACAGCTTCCAGCCGCACGGGCACTTCCGTCTCGTGGGCAAGACGCTGGAGATCTTCTATCCCGAGACGGGCAAGCTCGAGATGATCAGCTCGGTCTCCAACTGGACCAACAGCTGGCACACCAGCCACATCTACGACGACGACGCTGCACCGCTCGTGCCCAAGGGCGCCGTGCTCGTAATTACGGGCTACTACGACAACACGGCGGGCAATAAGCAGAATCCCGATCCGGATCAATGGGTGGGGCTTGGGAGCCGCACGGCTGACGAGATGTCGCACGCCTGGATCGCCGTGACACATCTCGACGATGAGACGTACCAGCGCCTGGTCGCCGAGCGGGAACAACGTAAGAAGAACGCGACCGAGCAGCGCAGCGCCCCGTAGGGTGGAACGCGCCAGTCGTTGAGCAGTTCAAGAGCCTCTCGACCATCGAGAGGCTCTTTCGCTTTCAGGATCGTGGTGATTCGCGCAAGGAGGACACGGCAGTGCTCAGGCAATCGCTCGTCGTAAGCGTTGCGATAGTGATGCTCGTCGGCTCCTCGCCGTCAACGGCTCAACGTCAGCGACCGCTCACTCCCTTGCCTGCGGACGGACTCAGGGTCGCTCCCTTCTTCGACGGCTGGTACGAGAATCCAGACGGCACGATCACCCTCTCGTTCGGCTACTCCAATCTCAATCGAACCGACGTTGTGGAGATCCCGTTGGGTTCGGACAACTTCATCCAGCCGAAGGAGTATGACGGCCGGCAGCCGACCTCATTCCCACCGGTTGTCCCCACTGCGGGCGGTGATGGCAGCGGCGCACCCACCGGCGGCGACCGCCGTCAGCGTGAGCGAGGTGTGTTCACCGTCACCGTTCCGGCTGGCTTCCGAGGCGATGTCGTCTGGACGTTGCGTTACCAGGGACAGACCTACAGTGTTCCCGGACGGGCACGGGTAGGCGCATATCGGCTGCAGTGGCCGATGGCGATGGGATCGGTGCCGCCGCTTCTCCGCTTCTCACCCACTGGTCAGAGCGGCCGAGGCCCCATGGGCATTCAAGCCGACCCCCAGCGCATCCCGGTTGGCGCGCCGCTGTCGCTGGCCGTCTGGACGAACGACGACAGCGAACGCGAACCAGAACCGGTGCCAATCAAGCAGCGAGCCGGTGAGAAGGCGGCGATCAACGTGAGCTGGTCCAAGCACTCCGGTCCGGGCGACGTCGTCTTCACTCCGCCACGAACGCCGATCGCGGAGCTGCAGGGAACCGCCACCACCTCCGCGGTCTTCAAGCAACCGGGCGAGTACGTGATCCGCGTCCGGGTGGACAATTTCGGTCGCGTGGACACCTCTCCTGGCAACCAGTGCTGCTGGACCAATGGCTACGTCAGGGTCACTGTGACGCCTTGAGTACCGTTCGGACCGGCCGCAGGTGGGCGGGCCTGCACCGCCGCGTGCCGCCCGCTACTTCGGTACTGCCGGTCTCGAGAAGCGCGCGGCTTCGATGGGGACATTCGGCTGCACGGACTCGATCTCGAAAATCGACTTACCGTTCAACCAACTCACCGTCCATGTGAACGGCATCTTCACCCCGGCGACCTCGCGGTACTCCGCGTAATCGACCCGCGTCACGAGCCGCCCGACCGGCGAGGCCGAAAACCGCATCAGCCGTGTGAGCAACCCTGTCTCCGCATCGAAACAGAACGTGACCGTGCCACCCCTGGGCGTGGTTGCCTGCACGACGTTGACCTCACGGTTGTCGATTTCAGTCGGAACACCCACGCGCCAGTCGGTCAGTGCCTGTTTCAGTGCGAGCGGAAAGTGCACCTGCACCTCGATGGCGAGTCCGTCGAGCTCCTGCCCAGTCACGGGGATCACCGGCAGCGGTCGATCGGTGAGCGGGGCAGCCACCCATCCCGACTGACCGTCGAAGACCCACGCAAGATCACCCGACGCACTGTGGGCGACAACGGCTCGACGCGCCGGCGCAGCGGCATACAGCTCCATCGGGCTCTTTTCGGCGTCGTCGTACCCGAGGTATCGGCCCTTGGCGGTAAAGCCTTTCAGCTGCTCGAGGCGTGCGGCACCACCGAGCGCGGTGATGTACTTGTCGAGGAGCGCGTCGGCCGAGGGCTGGCCGCGCGCCGGTGCGATGGGATCGCCAGGCTCGAACGGGGGCGGGCTGCTGTACAGCAGATCGATGCTTGGCATGACGCTGGGGCGCGACGTGCCGCGATGGCACGTGAAGCACGTGACGACCTGGCGGCCACCAAAGTTGGTCTGATTGATGGTGTCAACCATTTGCATCATGCGGCGAGTCATCTGCTTGCGGGCGTTGTCGTCGGCGTACTTCGCCCAGTTTCCGCCGCTTTCGTCGAGATGACAGTCCGTGCAGTTGAGGCCGGTTGACGCAGAAAAGAGTCCCATCGTCCCCATGAACTGGTCGACGGGAATTCCCTTGAGGAGCTGAACGTTCTTGAACACCTCTTCGGCCATCTGTGGGCGATCGGTCGTGCCCTGGGCGACGATTGCTGCGCTCGCCAGCCACAGAGCGGCTGTAACCGCCGTCGCGCTCGCGACCGACCTCGCGCTCACGATCATTGCATTCTCCCGCGCGTTCCGCCTTCTTCCACGCCGAGTACAGGTGCCTGCCCCGGACTTCCTGTATCAGTTTCGCGTTGTGTTTGTACACGATTACCATCCGCGCGTCGAATAATGACACCGGTGTGATTCCCAGAGGTTCATGGGTGGTATCCTCGCCAATATCAACGATCCGATCCACGGATGTATCGAGCTGGCCGAGCAGCCGCCCAATGGCAAGCTGCGCAAAACGTCGGAAAGCTGGAAGTAATAAAGGTCGGAGGTGTCGCATGAACAAGACAGCCTGTGGAAGGCTGGCTGCCGCCGTGCTTCTCGTTCTCTCGACCCCGCTTGTCGCGCATCACGGTGCGGCCAGTTTCGACAATGAGAAAACACTCACCCTGAAAGGAACAGTCACGGAATGGCTCTGGGCCAATCCACACTGCTTCTTGAAGGTTGACGTCAAGGGCGACAGTGGAGCCGCCCGCGTCTGGAACCTCGAGCTGGGAAACCCGACCGATGTCACCCCCGCCGGCTATCGAAGAACAACGTTCAAAGTCGGTGATCAGGTGACGGTCACGATCACGCCGGTCAAGAGCGGTGCACCAGTCGGACGTCTGAGGTCGGTCGTTCTGCCGGACGGACAGACACTTCCTCGGCAATGAGGGTTCTCACCATGCAACGAGCATGCACTTTCCTGATCAGTGCCAGCGTGGGACTGGCGATCTTCTCAATGGTGACGTTGGCTCAAGCGCCACCGCAACAAGGCGCTCCTCCTGGACGCGGCGGACCTCCTCCGGTTCCGCTTTCGCAGGTGAAGTGGGAACCCTGGAACAACACCGGATTGCGCGCGATTCCCCAGAACGTCGAGCCCGATGGTCCGGCTCCGCGCCGCGATCTCACCGGCATATGGGATCCTGCCCGCGGAGGTATTGGTGCGCGCGGTGCCCGCAACCCCGCGCCGCTGACCGAGTGGGGCCAGGAAAAGGGTGGTACGCACAAATCAGGCGATGGCATCAGGCAGGTCCCGGCCGATCAGATCAACGATCCGCTTTCGACACTGGGCGATCCCGGGGGTTATCCGCGCCAACTGTTGTTCGAACTACGGCACGTGCAGTTCCTGCACACACCGCAATCGGTGGTTGCTCTCTTCATGTGGGAACGGCGGTGGAGAGTGATCTGGGCCGACGGCCGGCAGCTGCCTACGGATCCGGATCCGCGCTGGTATGGCTATTCGGTTGGTCGCTGGGACGACGACTACACCTTTGTCGTCAACTCGAACGGCACCGACGAACGGACATGGCTGGACAATGCCGGCAATCCACACAGCAACGACCTGCGCGTCGAGGAGCGCTGGCATCGCGTCAGCCAGAAACGACTGGAATTGACGGTCACGCTCGACGATCCGAAGGCCTACACTCGTCCCTGGGTGGCGATCGACAAACTGCAGTTCGTTCAAATCCCACCGAACACCGATCTCATGGAGATGATGAACGCCGCATCTGAGGTGCAGAAGGTGGCTGAGCAGTACAAGGAGAAGTAAGCCGAAAACGTCGCACCGCGGCGCATCACATCGTCGACGGTTTTAGAACTCGTACTTCACGGCAAGTTGGACTATTCGCGGCGCCGTGCCCGCTGCGAGCGATGTCACACGGCCGAAATCAGTACTGTTCATCGTCGTCTGCGGATTGCCGGGCGTGACCGTGTTCAGCAGGTTGAAGATCTCGACGCGCAGTTGAACTTGACGGCTACCACCCGCAAACCCGATCGAACGTGACAGACCCATGTCGATGTTCCACCGGTTCACGGCTTGGATCGCGTCGAGCGGCATCGTGCCGTACGTCCCTTCCGCCGGACGCTGAAACGCCGCAGGGTTCAGCCACTGTTCGAACGTCTGATTCGCCGTGAACGGATCCGGGAGCACCTGGTCGGCTCGTTGGTGCGGGGCTCCCGCGGCGGCGCAGCACTGACCCGACAACGCAACGTCCGACCCGATGTTGATGGTGTAGTAGCCGCCCGACCGCGCGGTCAGAATCCCGGAGAGCTGCCATCCCTGTGTGAAGGCACGAAGCGCACCCGTGCCGGCTTCGGGAATTTGGTACACCACGGATGCATTCAGGTTGTGCTCCGGTGAGTTGGGGCATTTCGACTCATCGGCCTCGCGGTCCCCCGGGATCATGACGGAGAAGCCGTCGACGCCAGGTCCGCTGTTCCACCGATCCGTCGTGCACCGCGAGATCGTGTAGTTCGTCTGCAGCGAGAATCCGTTGGCGCTCCTCCGCTGCATCTGCAGGAGCAGACCATGGTAGTTCGACGTTCCGTCGGTGCGGACCTCCTGTACGCTGGCGTAATAGCGGCCGGCGGTCGGATCCTGAAGGAACAGCACGCGGCGCTGATTCAAGTTCGCCAGCGTCGCACCAGGTCCATAGACCGCTGGATTGATCTGATCGGACCACCAGACGTGATCGATGAAGTTCCCCAGATAGTTCGCCGACACCATCCAGTTGTCCGACACCTGGCGCTGATAGCTGACGTTCCATTGGTCGGTGGTGGTGGCTGGAAGGTCGAGCGGGAACGTCGTGTAGTTGGACGACAGCGGAAATGTTGAACTGGCAATCGGTCCATCGAGGGCCGCCGGGATCGGGTCGCCACCGGGAACGGCTACCCACGGGCTGTCCCATCCTCTTGGCATGTTCGTGACCGTCGACGAATTGCCCCACGGCGCCATCTGCGCCTGACCGGTGAACTGCTGCAGGTGCGGCAGGTCGTAGAGACGGCCGTACGACGCGCGCACTGTCTGGCGACCGTCGCCTTTCGGGTCGAGAACAACGCCCACACGCGGCGAGACGTTCCACAGATCGTTGTCAGCGAGTGACTTTCCGGGCATCCCATCATCGCCGGGGAACACCAGCCCTGGCGGGGCGTTCGGGAATACCGTGCTCTGTAGTCCGCTGTTGAACCGATCGAGATCGAACCGGGTGAACCTTCCCTGGGCGCTGTACACGGGGAAGTACGGATCCCATCGCAGCCCGACGCTGAGCGTGAGGTTGGGTGACATGCGCCAGCTGTCCTGCGCGTACAGACCGACGTAATGATTCTGCACGTGCACGCCTGTCGGTGTCCCCGCGGAAAACGATGCGGCACGGCCAAGCAGGAAGTCTGCGAGCCCAACACTGGTAATCGCACCCGTGAACGTCGTGTTGCCACCAGCGGCCAGCAAGGACGAGGAATCGTATTTGTTGTGAATGTAGTTGGCACCGAAACCGAACTGGTGCGCGCCGCGAACGATGCTGAAGTCATCGGCGAACTGGTAGGTCCACGTCGGGGTAAGCGTCGGCAGCGCGCCGGGCGGATCGATGCTGAAGCCACCGGTCACGCTCAGGCGCATGTAGTCCTTCATCACCGGGGTCGCCGCGACGCCGATGTCCTCATAGTCGAACAACGGTGCGTATTCCTTGCCGAAGTTCCCTCGATTCAGCGTGAAACGGAATGAATTGACGACGTTGTTACCGAACAGCTTGGTGTCTCCGATCGCCAGCGAGTACACGCGATTCTTGAACGCGGACTGGCTGAACGAGAAGGCGGTCTTGCCGTCATAGTCCGTCGGCGAGTCGTACTTCTGGTACTGCAGGCGACCGAAGATGGTGTGCGAGCCGCCTCGGTTGTAGTCGACCTTCGCGGTAAACAGATCCTCGTCGTTGTTGTCCACCCGATCGAAGAAGACCTGACCACACGGATTGTCCGGTGTCACCCCGAGGAGGCCGACCACCTTCAGCGATGCCGGCGAGAAGAGCGTCGGGCTCACCCGGTTGTTCACAAACGGCGCTCGCAGGTCGATCTGCCGTCCGCCTTGACACTGGGGCGAGGCAAACGCCGTGAAATCGCCCGCCAGCATCGCGACTGTTGGCATGAACTGAAACCCGGACGTCGGGATCCGCCGGACGCGGGTGCGTTGATATGCCGCGAAGTAAAACAACTGGTCGCGCACGATCGGACCGCCCAGTGAGCCGCCGAACTGATTGCGATTCAAGCCGTCGCTCCGCCGCTTCCCGTCGGGGCCGATGGCGGCGAATGGATCGCGCGCGTTCATGGAGTCGTCGCGGAGGAATTCGAAGCCGCTGCCGTGTACCGCGTTCGTTCCGGACTTCGTGACCGCGTTGACAACCGCCGCCGAGTGGTAGCCGTACTGCGCTGTCAACGCGCTCGTCTCCACCTTGAACTCGCGCAGCGCTTCGGGAAAGGGAAACGGCATCGCGCCGTTGTTGTAGGGGTCGTTGTGATTGCTGCCGTCGAGCAGGTACTCCGTGCCGTTCGGCAACCCGCCGGCCACCGCAATCGTCCCCGGAGATCCGGGACCTGCGGCGCCTCCACGCGCACCGCTGAGCGTTCCGCTGGGCGCGGCGAGACCGGTCAAGTACACCAGATCGAGCGTCTGCCGGCCGTTGAGCGGCAGCTCCTCCACCCGCTCGTTCTCGATCACCATGCCGATTCCTGGAGCGCGCGTTTCGATCAGCGGGGTGCCGGCGACGACCTGGATCGTCTCCGACAGCTCGCCGACTTGCAGCGTGGCGTTCACGGTCGGGTTCGTGTTGACCTGCAGCACGATTCCCGTCTGTACGTAGGTTCGAAAGCCTGATAGCGAGAATTCGAGTCGATATGCGCCGACAGTGAGCGCCGGGATCAGATACGCGCCGTCGGGACCGGTGACTGCGGCCCGCGCCTGTCCGGTCTCGGTATGCGATGCGGTGACCGTCACTCCTGGAAGCACACCGCCACCGGTGTCGCGGACGGTGCCGCCTATCGACGCCGTGGCTGCCGACTGTGCGTGAGCGGGAGCGACACCAAGGAGAAGCAGCGCGATCGCGACGACGGATCGAACCAACCAAGGGACTCCGCCTCTTGATATTCCCGCGGCTCCCCTTGGCTGGTTGCCAGTCTCTCCTGCCGCGCT